>NZ_JAHYBX010000100.1:0-255 GCF_020208145.1 Massilia hydrophila
GAGAGATCTGGGAGTGCCCGAAAGGGAGCCTTCACACAGGTGCTGCATGGCTGTCGTCAGCTCGTGTCGTGAGATGTTGGGTTAAGTCCCGCAACGAGCGCAACCCTTGTCATTAGTTGCTACATTTGGTTGGGCACTCTAATGAGACTGCCGGTGACAAACCGGAGGAAGGTGGGGATGACGTCAAGTCCTCATGGCCCTTATGGGTAGGGCTTCACACGTCATACAATGGTACATACAGAGGGCCGCCAACCC
>NZ_JAHYBX010000101.1:0-255 GCF_020208145.1 Massilia hydrophila
CCTCCAAGGCTAAATACTCGTAATCGACCGATAGTGAACCAGTACCGTGAGGGAAAGGCGAAAAGAACCCCGGGAGGGGAGTGAAATAGATCCTGAAACCGTGTGCATACAAACAGTCGGAGCCTCTATATGGGGTGACGGCGTACCTTTTGTATAATGGGTCAGCGACTTACATTCAGTGGCGAGGTTAACCGAATAGGGGAGCCGTAGAGAAATCGAGTCCGAACAGGGCGACAGTCGCTGGGTGTAGACCCG
>NZ_JAHYBX010000102.1:0-255 GCF_020208145.1 Massilia hydrophila
GGGTTGGCGGCCCTCTGTATGTACCATTGTATGACGTGTGAAGCCCTACCCATAAGGGCCATGAGGACTTGACGTCATCCCCACCTTCCTCCGGTTTGTCACCGGCAGTCTCATTAGAGTGCCCAACTAAATGTAGCAACTAATGACAAGGGTTGCGCTCGTTGCGGGACTTAACCCAACATCTCACGACACGAGCTGACGACAGCCATGCAGCACCTGTGTGAAGGCTCCCTTTCGGGCACTCCCAGATCTCTC
>NZ_JAHYBX010000103.1:0-255 GCF_020208145.1 Massilia hydrophila
CTGGGTGTGGAAGTGCAGTAATGCATTAAGCTAACCAGTACTAATTGCCCGTACGGCTTGTCCCTATAACCTTGGTAGGCTATAGACGAGTCAAGAATACAGCTGCAGTTTGTTGATACTGCTACCCCAAGAACAACAAGAACTTACTTCTTCCCGGATTGCGAGCAACGCTGCAAGGCGAAGCTTGGACAAGTCAAAGCCTGATGACCATAGCAAGTCGGTCCCACCCCTTCCCATCCCGAACAGGACCGTGAA
>NZ_JAHYBX010000104.1:0-255 GCF_020208145.1 Massilia hydrophila
GCACCGTCGTATGATGCGATGGGGGGACGGATCGCGGAAGGTTGTCCAGCTGTTGGAATAGCTGGTTTCTGGTTCATAGAAGGCGCTTAGGCAAATCCGGGCGCAGGATTCAAGGGACTGGGACGTGCACCCATGTGGTGCGAAGCAATCGGAAGTGGTTCCAAGAAAAGCCTCTAAGCTTCAGTCATACGAGACCGTACCGCAAACCGACACAGGTGGGCGAGATGAGTATTCTAAGGCGCTTGAGAGAACTCG
>NZ_JAHYBX010000105.1:0-255 GCF_020208145.1 Massilia hydrophila
CACTGCCATGCGCCCGACGGTTGCCAGAGTTCCTTCAATGCGGCCTTCATCACGTACACCGTCATGAGGGCCTGGTTGGCGGCGAGCAACTCGTCCATCCTGCCTTGCTGGGCGAGCGGCACATTCTGCCTGTTTCGCAGCAACAGCCAGCGGGCGCGCTTGACCACCTGGCGCTGGGGCCGGTCTTCGCGCAGCCGGTTCGCTTCATCGACCCGGACCCGGTCGATGACTTCGCGGCCGTATTTGGCGATCACG
>NZ_JAHYBX010000106.1:0-255 GCF_020208145.1 Massilia hydrophila
GTAAGCAAGCTCAAGAGGCTGTCATGCCACCATGACGGCCTCTTGTCGTTTAAATTCCGTATGGTGCGCAGCAATTGCCCAGGCCGTGCGTGCCAATTTATTGGCCAAGGCGCAAGCAACGACGTTCAAGTGACGTCGTGTCAGCATGGATCGTACCCACTGCGCCATGTGGTCGGTCTGGCGATCCAGCCGCTGCATGTACGCCCGGGCGCATTGCACGAGCAAACGGCGCATATGCTTGTCGCCTCGCTTGCT
>NZ_JAHYBX010000107.1:0-255 GCF_020208145.1 Massilia hydrophila
TGACTTTGGCCTCGGTGCGCAGCTTCTGCACCAGGGTCGCCACGTCCGGGACTTTCACGCCGGCCGAGCGCTTGGCCGGCTCGGTGACCTTCAGGGTCTTCAGGCGCGGGCTCACGTCGACGCCCAGGTCTTCCGGCTTGACGGTTTCCAGCGGCTTCTTCTTGGCCTTCATGATGTTCGGCAGCGTCACGTAGCGCGGCTCGTTCAGGCGCAGGTCGGTGGTGACGATGGCCGGCAGGTTCAGGCTGACCGTTT
>NZ_JAHYBX010000108.1:0-243 GCF_020208145.1 Massilia hydrophila
GTGGATGCCTTGGCGATTACAGGCGATGAAGGACGTAGTAGCTTGCGATAAGCTGCGGGGAGTGAGCAAACACACTTTGATCCGCAGATTTCCGAATGGGGAAACCCGGCCTTTTAGGTCATTGCATGCTGAATACATAGGCATGCAAAGCGAACGCGGCGAACTGAAACATCTAAGTAGCTGCAGGAAAAGAAATCAACCGAGATTCCCAAAGTAGTGGCGAGCGAAATGGGATGAGCCTGT
>NZ_JAHYBX010000109.1:0-234 GCF_020208145.1 Massilia hydrophila
GAATACTCATCTCGCCCACCTGTGTCGGTTTGCGGTACGGTCTCGTATGACTGAAGCTTAGAGGCTTTTCTTGGAACCACTTCCGATTGCTTCGCACCACATGGGTACACGTCCCAGTCCCTTGAATCCTGCGCCCGGATTTGCCTAAGCGCCTTCTATGAACCAGAAACCAGCTATTCCAACAGCTGGACAACCTTCCGCGATCCGTCCCCCCATCGCATCATACGACGGTGC
>NZ_JAHYBX010000010.1:0-146761 GCF_020208145.1 Massilia hydrophila
GATTTGGCGGCAGATGGGATTCCAACCGCCGCCATTGCTTCTCGGTTAGATCAGTTCGGCTCATCTTCATAGCCCTCCCGATCTAATTCTCTCATTCTTCGCCTTCGCTCAGTCAGACAGACCCTAGCTGTGAAGTTCTAGCCTCGCGCCGGCCGGCCCGCGGGCCTGGCGCCGCTGCCGCGCCCCGGGGGAACCGGCAGCGCCGCCACCGCACGTGCGCGCATCGGGCTGACCGCGGCGCGCCGTTCCGGCAGGCCGTGGAAGCCGTCTTCGTGGTCCTCCGCCTGCGCGGCTTCTTCGTCTTCCTCCTCCTCGCCTGCCTGCGCGGACGCTGCCGCGTCGCCATCGAACTTGAAGATCGATACCGCCTTGGCCAGGTTGACGGTCTGCTCGTGCAGGCTTTCGGCGGCCGCCGCGGCCTGTTCCACCAGCGCCGCGTTCTGCTGCGTCATGCCGTCCATCTGGCCGATCGCCATGTTCACTTCCACGATGCCGTTGGCCTGCTCGGTGCTGGCGATGCTGATGCGGCCGATGATGTCGTTCACCTGGCGCACCGAGGCGACGATGTCGTCCATGCTGGCGCCGGCCTCGCTCACCGAGGCGCTGCCATCCTCGATGATCTTGGCCGAGTCGGCGATCAGGGCCTTGATCTCGCGCGCCGCCGCCGCCGAGCGCTGCGCCAGCGTGCGCACTTCGGCCGCCACCACCGCGAAGCCGCGACCCTGCTCGCCGGCGCGTGCCGCTTCCACCGCGGCGTTCAGGGCCAGCAGGTTGGTCTGGAAGGAGATGCCGTCGATGACGCCGGTGATCTCGACGATCTTGCGCGAGCTGGCCTTGATCGAATCCATGGTGGCCACCGCGCGCCCCACCGCCTGGCCGCCGTTCGCGGCCAGCTGCGCCGCCTCGGCCGCCAGGCTGGAGGCCAGCTTCGCGTTGTCGGCATTGCCCTTCACGGCGGTGGTCAGTTCTTCCATCGTGCTGGCGGTCTGCTCGAGCGAGCCGGCCTGCATCTCGGTACGGGTCGACAGATCCAGGTTGCCGCTGGCGATTTCCTGCGAGGCGGTGTCGATCGAGTGCACCGCGCCCATGATGCTGCGCAGGGCGCCGTCCAGGCGGCCGATCGAGTGGTCGAGCGCGCGCGCGGTGTCGGCGATTTCGTCGCGCCTGGCCGGCGGCGTGCCGGCGCGGCGCAGGCGCCCTTCGGCCAGCTCGTTCACCACCCCGGCGATGGCGCGGATGTCGGCCAGCATCGCGCGCCGCACCAGCATCGTCACCACCAGTGACAAGGCGATCGACAGCAGCACCAGCCCCGCCATACTGATGCCGAGCAGGCGGAACTCGGCCTTGGCGGCGGCATGGGCTCCCACGCTCAGCTTCTTTTCCAGGCTGGCCAGGCGCTGCAACTCGCTATCGAGCGCGACGAACTGCTTCTCGGCCTTCTGCATCGAATTGGTGGCGATCGACTGGTCGACCTGGGCCAGCTCGATGGTTTCGCCGACCAGCTTGCGGTAGGCCGCCAGCGCCGTCAGCGAGGCCTCGATCGGGGCGCGCTCGGCAGGCTCGGCCAGGCTGGCCAGTTCGCCCAGCCGGGTGTGGATGCCGGCGTGCTTGCGGTTGATGTCGGCGGTTAGGGCGGCCAGGCGGCTGGCGGCGAAGCTGCCGTTGACCCAGGCCAGCAACTGGTAGATGTTGGCGTGCGCGAAGCGCGCCTCGCCCGCCACGTCGGCCACCGCCTGCAGGCGCGCGGCGCGTACCTGCACCATGTGTTCCAGCGAGGCGTTCTGGCGCACCATGCCGTAGTAGGCGGCCGCCGACAGCAGCGTCAGCAGGGCCAGCACGAGGCCGGGCGCCAGCAGGAGTTTGGGGCCGATCCGCAGTTTGTTCAGCATCGTTGACTCCGGGCGTGGCGGCTTATTTCTTGTAGATGCCGGATTCGAGCACCAGGTCGTCGACCCGCTGCACATAGGTGGTCTTCGGTTCGATCTTGCCGGTGGTCGGATTCTTGTACATGTAGTCGACCCAGCCCTTGCCCTTGGCGGCGGCGACGTCGATGAACTCGCGCCGGTATTTCTTGCCGTTGGCGTCCGGCACATCGGTCAGGTCCTTGCCGATGATCGAGGGGTTGTACGGATGCGCCACCGCGATGCCGGTCTTGGCGTCGCGCATGCTCAGGTAAAGCTCGCCCTGGACGAACTCCGGGTCCTTCGCGTTCACGCGCTTGATCAGTTCATCCTTGCCTTTGGCCTTCATCAAGGCTGCCCCGCGTTCGACCATCGCGATGGCGTCCTTCTCGGTGAGGCTGTTGGCGGCGGCAGGGGCAAGGACTGCCACGCTCAGGGTGGCGGCGGTCAGGACGGCGGCGAAGGCTTTCATACGGACTCCTCAAGTGGAATGTTCCATGGGTAAATATTGCTGAAGTGCATTGGCAAATGTACCAGGGACGAAGAGAGGAGGATTGCGCTAGCTCAAGCGCACGACGGCGCGGGACGGGAAGCACGAAGAGCCCGGCCCGGGGCGAGAGAATTGTTGCTTTTGGGACGCGTTAAATTGTTCCATGCATATTTCGTCCTGTAAAATCGTCCGCTTTGTCGCGCCGCTCCGAGTCCTTCAGCATGAAACTGGAAAAACAGATCCCGCTCGCGGACCCGCCCGCGCCGGCCCACGCTTCCCCCCACGCCGCCGCCCACCCCGCCTACCGCCCGGATATCGACGGCCTGCGCGCCGTGGCCGTGCTGTCGGTGCTGCTGTTCCACGCATTCCCGGCCTGGCTGCGCGGCGGCTTCATCGGCGTCGACGTGTTCTTCGTGATTTCCGGTTTCCTGATCACGGGCATCCTGCTGCGCGAACTGGAGCAGGGCAGCTTCAGCTTCGCCGGCTTTTATGCGCGCCGCATCCGCCGCATCTTCCCGGCCCTGTTGCTGGTGCTGGCGGCCTGCCTGGCCTTCGGCTGGATGGCCCTGTTCCCCGACGAATACCAGCAGCTCGGCAAGCACGTGGTGGGCGGCGCCAGCTTTGCCGCCAACTTTTTCTACTGGGCCCAGGTCGGCTATTTCGACACGGCGGCCGAGACCAAGCCCTTGCTGCACCTGTGGTCGCTGGGCATCGAGGAACAGTTCTACATCCTGTGGCCGGTGTTCCTGCTGCTGGCCTGGCGCCGGCGCATCGATCCGCTGCTGGTGGCCGCCGGGCTCGGGCTGGCCTCGTTCGCCCTGAACCTGGGCGGCATCGGCCATGACGCCAGCGCCACCTTTTATTCGCCCGCCAGCCGCGCCTGGGAACTGCTGCTGGGCGCCGGCCTGGCCTGCCTGCAGGCCAAACGTGCCGGCAGGCCCGCAGCCGCGCCGCGCCTGCCGGCATGGACGCCGGCGCTGCTGTCCTGGAGCGGGGCATTGCTGCTCGCGGCCGGGCTGGCGCTGGTCACGCGCCACGATCCCTTCCCAGGCTGGCGCGCGCTGTTGCCGGCCGGCGGCGCGCTGCTCCTGATCGCCGCCGGGCCCCAGGCCTGGCTCAACCGCCACGTCCTGGCGAACCGGCTGCTGGTCTGGATCGGCCTGCTCAGCTACCCGCTGTACCTGTGGCACTGGCCGCTGCTGTCGTTTGCCCAGATCGTCGAGTCGCGCGAACCGGCGCCCGCGATCCGTGCCGGCGCGCTGCTGGCGGCGCTGCTGCTGGCCTGGCTGACCTGGCGCGTGCTCGAGCGTCCGCTGCGCGCCGCCGCCACCCGGGCCGAGGCGCGTGCCCGGGTGGCCGTGCTGGCCCTGCTGATGCTGGGCATGGCCGCCTTCGGCGGCTACCTCTACCTGAACGACGGCCTGCCGACCCGCAAGCCAATCGAGGACAGCGTCGCCAACCAGAAGGCCCTGGTACTGGTCGAGGACCGCGCCAACGCCGAGGCCTGCAAGAAGCGCTATGGCTTCGACTCGATGTACGAATACTGCCTGCTGGGCGACCCGGCGAAGGACCCGACCGTGGCCCTGGTTGGCGACAGCCATGCCTACCACGTGGTGGCCGGCCTGACCAGGTACTACGGCGGCATCGGCGAGAACCTCTTGATGCTGGGCACCCGCCACCCGTACTGGGGCCTGGATCCGCAGGGCGATCCCTACCAGCAGGCGACCCAGCAGATGCTCGAGCTGGCACTGGCCACGCCCTCGGTCAAGACCGTGGTGTTCTCGACCCACCTGCGCTTCTACACCGTGCCCGAGCAGAAGGTCTACGTGGACGCGGCGCGCGAGACCTTCCGCCGCCTGCTCGCGGCCGGCAAGCAGGTGGTCTTCATGCACGACGTGCCGCTGCTCGGCTTCGACCCGCGTTCCTGCATCAAGCGCGCCGGCGTCGCCTCGTCGGCGACCCGGGTGCCGTGCGCCATCCCGCGCGCCGAATGGGATGCGCAAATGGCGCAGCACCGCGAGATCGCGGCGCGCCTGGCCGCCGAATTCCCGCAAATCGCCTGGTTCGATGCGGGTAAGGTGCTGTGCGACAAGGACCAGTGCCACGCCATGGTCGATGGACGCCTGATGTACCGCGATAACAATCACCTGAGCTATGAAGGCGACCTGCTGGTTGGCCAGCGCTTTGCGGAATGGATGCGCAGCCGGCAGCCATGAACCCGGTCCTTGCCAGCACCCAGGGCCAGGCGCCCGGAAGCGGCAAGGAAATTGTTTCATTCTTTGAAACAATTTCCATGTCGAAAATTTTTACAGTAACTAACATTGTAAATGCGCATGAAATTCTAACTATTTGATTTAACGCAATATTTTCAGCCTGGCATTGTTTTTGCTATTTCCCTGTCAATACATTTTTTACATAACAGGGATTTCCATGAAAAAGCTCGCTATAGCACTGGCACTGGCCACCTTCTCCTTCGCTGCCCAGGCCGCACCGACCTTCGTCGGCTCGTACAAAGTCAACCAGGGACCACATTGGGGCACGAATCCGGCCGTGTATTCGGCGACCGAAGCCGCTGCACTGCTCTTCGGCGGCACGGCGTCGGATTATTTCATCTCCATCCTGGATTCGATGGATTACACGACGATCACCCACACCGGCTGGTATGACGGATGGGGCGAGCACAGCGGCATGCAATTCGACGAGAACTACAAGCTCGACGTTGGTGCGCCCGGCTACAACGCACCCGGCGGCGCCAATACCGCACACTCGGCCTACGTCGCCGATGGCCTGGGTGACAATTTCGTGAACTACGTGTGGCGCGTGGACGGCGCGGCCGAGGTGCCGGAGCCGGCCTCGGTGGCACTGCTCGGGCTGGGCGCCCTTGGCCTGGCCGGCATGCGCCGCCGCAAGGCAGCCTGACACGCCGGTTCGCCAGTGCCGCGCCCAGCCGGCGCGGCCGGTCGGGCGCGCATGCGATACTGGCGCGGTCTTCCATCCACGGAGAGAACGACCATGCCCACCGCCCTCCCGGCCCGCCTGACGGCGGGCGCCATGCTGGTGCTGCTGGCCGCCTGCGGCGACCGCTCCACCTTGTCTCCGGGCGCCGACACCGGCACCCAGCCCACCATCGCCTCGCCGGTCAGGCGTCTGGTTCCCACTGTCGACATCGCCCCCGCGCGCGGCTGGCCGCAGGGTGTGGCGCCGCGGCCAGCCGCCGGCCTGGCGGTCGGGGCGTTCGCGGCCGGCCTGGACCATCCGCGCTGGCTGTACGTGCTGCCCAATGGCGACGTGCTGGTGGCCGAGACCAATGCGCCGCCACGTCCCGAGGAGCGCAAGGGCATCCGCGGCTACGTGATGGGCAAGGTGATGGCCAGGGCCGGCGCCGCGGTGCCGAGCGCGAACCGGATCACCCTGCTGCGCGACGTCGACGGCGACGGCGTGGCGGAAACCAGGACCACTTTCCTGCGCGGCCTGAACTCGCCCTTCGGCATGGCGCTGGTCGGCAATACCTTGTACGTGGCGAATACCGACGGCATCGTGCGCTTTCCCTATACGGCGGGCGCCACCGAGGTCACGGCGCCGCCGCAGCCGGTGGCGGCGCTGCCGGGCGGGCCGCGCAACCACCACTGGACCAAGAACATCATCGCCAGCCCTGACGGGCGCCGGCTGTACGCCACCGTGGGCTCGAACAGCAACGTGGCCGAACACGGCATGCAGGAGGAAACCGACCGCGCCGCCATCCTCGAGGTGGACCTCGCTAGCGGCAGCACGCGGCCCTTCGCCACCGGCCTGCGCAACCCGAACGGCCTGGCCTGGAACCCGCACAGCGGGGCCCTGTGGACCGTCGTCAACGAGCGCGATGAACTGGGCAGCGACCTGGTGCCGGACTACCTGACCTCGGTGAAGGCGGGCGGCTTCTACGGCTGGCCATACAGCTACTACGGGCGCCACGTCGACACCCGCGTCCAGCCGCAGCGGCCCGACCTGGTGGCGGGCGCCCTGGTGCCGGACTACGCGCTCGGCGCCCACGTGGCCGCGCTCGGCCTGGCCTTCTACACCGGCACGCTGCTGCCCGCGCAGTACGCGAACGGGGCCTTCATCGGCCAGCACGGCTCATGGAACCGCAAGCCGCTGTCGGGCTACAACGTGGTGTTCGTGCCGTTCCGGGACGGCATGCCGGCCGGGAAGCCGGTCGAGATCCTGTCCGGCTTCGTCAGCGCGCAGGGCGAGGCCTATGGGCGGCCGGTCGGGGTGGCGGTGGACCGGCAGGGGGCGCTGCTGGTGGCGGACGATGTCGGGAACGTGATCTGGCGCGTGACGCCGCGTGGCGGGTAGGATGCTCGGCGCTGCCACCCAATCAAGCGGAGCTGAACGCGTGGGCGGGAAACCCGCCCACCCTACGCGCAGCCGGAAACCAGCAGCAGCGGCATCCCGGTCCAGGCGATGCCGACCAGGGCCAGCAGCGCGCCCAGCGCGGCCGCCCAGTCGAGCAGCGCGGCGTCCTGGGCGCGGCGCAGGATGCCGCGCTCGCGCCACAGCAGCCACGCGCACAGGGCGAGCGCGATGGCCGTCGCGATCCCGGGCAGCACCCGGTCCGGGCCGCCGGCGCGCAGCATCGCCGGCGTGCACTGCGCGGCCGCCAGCCCGTAGCAGAGGGCGAAGTGCGCGGCCCAGACCAGCAGCGGCAGGGTGCCGCGCAGGAGCTTGCCGAAGAAACCGTCGTTCATGCTTTACTCCATCAGCAGCGGCAGGCCGCGCACCAGCGCCATGCCGGCCAGCCCCTGCAGCGTCGTGTAGTGCCAGAGCAGGCTGACGTTGTCGAGCGTCGCCCGGCTGTGCGCGCCCAGCAGGCCGCGCCAGGCGCGCAGGCACAGGTAGGGACCGGCGATCGCCAGCACCACCACGTGCAGGCCCTGGTAGCCGAGCAGCGCGCCGATCGCGGCGCCCCAGGCGCTGGCACTCGGTTCCAGGCCGGCGAAGGCATGGCCGCGCAGCTCAAGCAGGAAGGCGGCGCAGGTACAGGCCAGTGCCGCCAGCACCAGCCAGGGCAGGCGCCGCTTGCCGAGCGCGCGGCCGGCCAGCACGATCAGCACCGACCCGGCCACCAGCAGGCCGGCCGAGGCCAGCTGCCAGGACAACGCGGGCAGGGCGGCGCCGGGCGGCGGACAGACCATCAGGCGCATCGAGACGTGCACGTAGGCGTAGCCGAAGGAAGCGAAGATGCAGGCATCGACCACCAGCATCACCATCGTGCCCCACCAGGACTGCGAGGACGTCGTCTTCGCATTCACCGGCAAGACCAGGTCGTCCGCCACGCGCGCTTCCGATACCGGCGGCTTGCGGTCCGATTGCCATAGCCAGGCCACGGTGCCAGCCACTGCCATCAGGCCGAACAGCCAGGCCAGCAGCATCGCCTTCACGGTCAGCAGCAGGAAGAAGCCGGCCGTGCCAAGGGCGGCGATGACCGGCAGCCAGCTGTCGCCCGGCAGCACCATCAGGTAGCGTGGCTCGGCGCCCACCGGGCTGGTGGCGATGGTCTCGCGCAGGCCGGTGGCGGTGCCCGGCAGGTAGTGCTGGCCGCGGTCCACTTCCTCGCTGAGCGTGGGCTGCTCCCACAGCGGGTCGGACGAGTGCACGCGCGGGATGCTGCGGTTGCCGTAGGATTCGGAGGTGAGCCACTCCAGCGTGGGCGCGTTCCACGGGTTGCCCACTTCTTTTTCGGGCCGGCGCAAGGTGCGCACCGCGTCGACGATGAACAGCAGCACGCCGAATGCGAACACGAAGGCGCCCACGGTGGAGAGCATGTTCAGCAGGTTCCAGCCGAGCTGCGCGTCATAGGTGTACACGCGGCGCGGCATGCCCTGCAGGCCGGTGATGTGCATCGGGAAGAAGGCCAGGTTGAAGCCGCCGAACATCATCCAGAACACGGGACGCGCCAGCTTTTCCGACAGGCGCTGGCCCTTCACCAGCGGCAGCCAGTAATACAGCGCGGCGAACACCGGGAACACCATGCCGCCGATCAGGACGTAGTGCAGGTGGGCCACGATGAAATAGGTATCGTGCACCTGCCAGTCGAAGGGAACCACGGCCACCATCACCCCGGTCAGCCCGCCCAGCACGAAGATGAACATGAAGCCCATCAGGAACAGCGCCGGCGCATGCATGCGCACGCGCCCATTCCACAGGGTGGCGATCCAGGCGAATACCTGGATGCCGGTGGGGATCGCCACCGCCATGCTGGCCGCCGAGATAAAGCTCATCTCGAGCACGCCCAGGCCGGCCGTGAACATGTGGTGGGCCCACAGGCCAAAGCTGAAGAAGCCGACGCCGACCAGCGCCACGATGATGGCGCGCCGCCCGACCAGGGGCGTGCCGGCGATGGTCGGGATCATGGTCGAGACCATGCCGGCCGCCGGCAGGAAGATGATGTAGACCTCGGGGTGGCCGAAGAACCAGAACAGGTGCTGCCACAGGATCGGGTCACCGCCGCGCTCGGCGATGAAGAAGGGCCAGTCGAAGGCGCGCTCCAGTTCCAGCAGGGCGGTGCCGGCGATCACCGCCGGGAAGGCGAACACGATCATCACCGCCACCACCAGCATGGCCCAGGCATACACCGGCATGCGGCGCAGCGTCATGCCGGGCGCCCGCGTGAACAGGATGCCGATGATTAGCTCGATCGCGCCGGCGATCGCCGAGATCTCGATGAAGCCGATCCCCAGCAGCCAGAAGTCGGCGTTCAGGCCGGGCGAATACTGGGTGCCCGTATACGGCGGGTACATGAACCAGCCGCCGTCCGGCGCCAGCCCGACGAAGATGGTGCAGAAGAAGGCCAGGCCGCCGAAGGCATAGGCCCAGTAGGCATAGGCCGACAAGCGCGGGAAGGGCAGGTCGCGCGCGCCCAGCATGTTGGGCAGCAGGTAGACCGCGATCGCCTCGACGATGGGAATCGCGAACAGGAACATCATCACCGTGCCGTGCATGGTGAACACCTGGTTGTAGGTATCGGGCGAGAGCAGGGTGTTGTCGGGCACCGCCAGCTGCACCCGCATCACCAGGGCCAGGATGCCGGCCAGGATGAAGAACAGCAGCGCGGTGCCGATGTAGAGCAGGCCGATGCTGGTGTTGTTCACCGAGGTGAAGAAGCGCCAGCCGGTGGGCGTGCGCCAGACTTCCTTCAGGCGCTCGAATTCGCCGTCCGGCCGCGGCAGCGAATTGGGCAGGCTGGTGCTGGTTGGCGTGGGCGGCGTCATTTCAGGTGTTCCAGGTAAGTGGCCAGCGCGTGCAGCGTGTCCTGGTCGAGGTCTTGCGAGCCGGGCATGAACACGCCCGGCTTGGCGGCTTGCGGATCGGCGATCCAGCCGGCCAGGCTGTCGCGGTGGGTGCGCAGGAGACCCGCGCCGATGTGCATGCGGCCGCCGACGTGGGTCAGGTCCGGTCCCAGGCGCGCTTCCTCGGCCACGCCGCGGATCGTGTGGCAGGCCTGGCAGCGCTGCTGCAGGAAGGCGGCGCGCCCGCGTTCCAGCAGCGGGCTGTCGGCCGGCCGCGCGGCTTGTCCCTGCCCGGCCAGCCAGGCGTCGAATTCCTGCGGTGCCAGCGCTACCACGTGCAGCGCCATTTTCGCGTGCTGGGCGCCGCAGTATTCGGCGCACTGGCCGCGGTAGATGCCGGGCTTGTCGGCGCGCAGGGTCAGGCCGGTGACGCGGCCAGGCACCATGTCGCGCTTGCCCGCCAGCGAGGGCAGCCACAGGCTGTGGATCACGTCCGCCGAGCTCAAGCCCAGGTAGACCGCGCGCCCGGTGGGAATGCGGATCTCGTTGGCGCTGACGATCTCGCGGCCGCTGGCAGGGTCGCGGTAGCGCACTTCCCACCACCACATCTTGCCGGTCACCGAGATGCTCAGCGCTCCCTGCGAGGACTGCGGCGCCAGCTGGGTGCTGCGCCAGGTGCTCCAGCCCAGCAGCGCGCTCAGCACCAGCACCGGGAAGGCGATGCCGCCGCCGCCGATCCACAGCAGCGCGCCCGCGGGGCGCCCCTGGCGCCGCAGGCTGAGCAGCAGCAGGGCCATCACGGCCAGGAAGATCACGGTGCCGGCGCCGAACAGCACCCAGGCGAACCCGCTGATGATGGCGGCGTCCCAGCCGCCCGGCTCCAGCACCGAATGCAGGCTGCCGCTCATCGCAGCGTGTACAGGAAGGCCGCCACGTGGCGCGCTTCCTGTTCCGTGAGGCCCATCGGCGGCATTTCGGTGCCGGGCTTGAGCGCGTGCGGGGCGCGCAGCCAGTGCTGCATGTTGGCGGGCTGGTTGGGGATGCGGCCGGCGATGTAGCTCAGGCGGCCGATGGTGTCGAGCGCCGGACCGGCGCGGCCGGCGGCGCCCTGCACGCCGGGGATCGCATGGCAGGCGCCGCACTGGTACTGGGTCACCAGGCGCAGGCCCTGCCGGGCGTCGCCGCCCGGTACGCGGGGCGGACTGCCTTCGTCCGCGCAGCCGGCCAGCAGGACTAGGCAGGCCAGGCAGGCCAGGGAGGCCAGCGGGGCCAGACGGGCCAGTGCCATGCCGTCGCGCCGGCATGCCTGGCGAACGTGGTCGTGAGGGAGACTGGTGCGCACGCTTGGGAAATCACAATTGTTAAGTGGCTTTTATAATACACAAAGAATGATGCATTTTTTTTAACGAATCCAATCGGACGCACCCGCACCATGCCCTCTGCGCGCCACAGGCTGATCCTGAAGACCGTGCTCGCCACGCTGCTGGTGCTGGGCGCCGGCGCCGGCGCGGCCGGCCTCGCGCTGCTGTTCGGCGGCTGGTACAACATCGGCGCCACCGCCCAGCATGTCCCCTTCGTGTACGCGGTGCTGGAGGAAGGCATGACGCGGTCGGTGCGCCACCATGCTGGCGCAGTGCGGGTGCCGGCCACCGGCTTTGGCGAACCGCAGCAGCTGCGCCTGGGCGCACGGATCTACCGCGACAAATGCCTGCAGTGCCACGGCGGCCCCGGGGTGGCGCAATCGACCATCGGCATGAGCATGCAGCCGATTCCCGGACCGCTGGTGGATGCCACCCAGCGCTGGAAAACGCGCGAGCTGTACTGGGTGACCCGGCACGGCATCAAGATGAGCGGCATGCCGGCCTGGGAATATCATTTGCGCGAAGAGGAGTTATGGGCGGTGGTGGCCTTCGTGACCCTGCTGCCTTCGCTGGGCGCGCCGGAGTTCAGGGAGTGGGTCGCTCCGGACCGCGCGCCCGACGGCGCAGCGCCGGCGCTCGCCGGAGCCGCGCCATGAGGGCGCTGGCACTGACCGTGGCGCTGGCGCTGGCCGGCTGCGCGCCGGACCGGCCGCCGGCCGGCGTGCGCGGCGATCCGGCGCGCGGCAAGATCGCCGTCACGCAGTACGCCTGCCAATCCTGCCACCAGATTCCCGGCGTGCCGGGGTCGAAGGTGTACGTCGGCCGTCCCCTGGAAGACATGGCGCGGCGCGAGACGCTGGCCGGCGGCCTGCGCGGCGACCAGGCCGGCCTGGTGCGCTGGATCCGCGACCCGCAGTCGGTCGACCCACAGACCGCGATGCCCAACATGGGCGTGAGCGAGCGCGATGCGCTCGACATCTCGGCCTACCTGCTCAGCCACTGAGCCACCGGCCGCGCCGATCCTTGGTATCATCCGCGGCTGGCCCATCCGGGCATGTTCACAAGGGGAAGACAGCAATGAGACTGGTGCGCTATGGCCGCCCGGGCAAGGAAAAGCCGGGCCTGTTCGACGAGGAGGGCCGCGTGCGCGACCTGTCCGCCATCATCGGCGACATCGACGCCGCCGCGCTGGGCGACAAGGCCCTGCGCAAGCTGGCCAGGATCGATCCGAAGACGCTGCCGCTGGTGCGCGGCACGCCGCGCTTCGGGGTGCCGGTGAAAGGCGTCGGCAAGTTCATCGGGATCGGCATGAACTATGCCGACCACGCGGCGGAAACGGGCGCCGAGCCGCCCAGGGAACCGATCTTCTTCCTGAAGGCGACCAGCAGCCTGTCCGGTCCGGACGATCCGGTGCAGCTGCCGAAGGGCTCGAAGAAGACCGACTGGGAAGTCGAGCTGGGCGTGGTGATCGGTACCCGCGCGCAGTACGTGACGGAAGAGGAAGCCCTGAACCACGTGGCCGGCTACTGCGTGGTCAATGACGTCTCCGAGCGCGCCTACCAGTTCGAGATGGGCGGCCAGTGGGACAAGGGCAAGGGCTGCGATACCTTCGGTCCGGTCGGCCCCTTCCTGGTCACGCGCGACGAGATCCACGACGTGCAGGACCTCGACCTCTACCTGGAGGTGAACGGCAAGCGCATGCAGAGCGGGAACACGTCGAGCATGATCTTCAGCGTGGCGCAGATCGTCAGCTACGTGTCGCGCTTCATGACCCTGGAGCCGGGCGACATCATCACCACCGGCACCCCGCCGGGCGTGGGAATGGGGCGCTCGCCGCAGCGCTTCCTGAAGAAGGGCGACAAGCTGAGGCTGGGAATCGCGGGCCTGGGCGAACAGCAGCAGGAAGTGGTGGCCTTTCCGAAGTAAGGGCGGGCCGGGTGGACGGCGACGCCGTCCGCCCTAGGCCAGCACCTTCCTGATCCAGGCCGAGATATCGCGCACCTCTTCCAGGCACAGCGAGTGCTGCATGGGGTACTCGTGCCATTCCACCCCATAGCCCAGCGCCAGCAGCGCCTCCTTCGACTCGCGCGCACGCGCGAAGGGCACGACATTGTCGTGGGTGCCGTGGGCCATGAAGACCGGCGTGGCCAGGCTTTCTTCGGTGCGCTCGCCGGCGACCGCGCCGGCCAGCGGCAGGTAGCCCGACAGGCACAGCATGCCGGCCAGCTTTTCCGGATGGCGCATGCCGGTCTGCAAGGTCATGGCGCAGCCCTGCGAGAAGCCGGCCAGGATGATGCGCGAGGCGGGGATGCCGCGCGCCTTTTCGCGCGCGATCAGGGCTTCCACGTCGCGCTGCGAGGCGCGCAGGCCGCTTTCGTCCTCGCGCCGGGTCAGTTCGGCGCCACTGATGTCGTACCAGGCGCGCATCACGTAGCCGCCGTTGATCGTGATCGGCATCGTCTTCGCATGCGGGAACACGAAACGGATGCCCGGCAGGCCGGACAGGTCCAGTTCGTTCACGAGCGGCACGAAGTCGTTGCCGTCGGCGCCCAGGCCATGCAGCCAGATGACGGCCACGGTCGGATTCGGCGCGGTTTCGATCTCGATGTTTTGCAGCAGTTCCATGGCTTCCTTTGTGCTTCAGGCGGCAGGCGGACGCAGCGCCGACTTCGGGCGGAAGGTCTTGCTCACTGCCGGATTGGTTTCGATGTAGGGACCGCCGATCAGGTCGATGCAGTAGGGTACGGCGGCAAAAATGCCGCCGACGAGCACCTTGCCGGCATCGTCCTTCAGGCCTTCCAGGGTTTCCTTGATCGACTTGGGCTGGCCCGGCAAGTTCATGACCAGGGCCGCGTGATCTACCGTTTCGCGGATCACCGCGGTCTGGCGCGACAGGATCGCGGTCGGCACGAAGCGCAGGCTGATCTGGCGCATCTGTTCGCCGAAGCCAGGCATTTCGCGGGTGCCGATGGCGAGCGTGGCCTCGGGCGTGACGTCGCGCCGCGCCGGGCCGGTACCGCCGGTGGTCAGCACCAGGTGGCAGCGCGCCACGTCGACCAGTTCGACGAGGGTGCGCTCGATTTCCGCGCGCTCGTCGGGAATCAGGCGGGTCTCGATACGGTAGGGGGTGGTGATCGCCTGCCCCAGCCAGTCGGTCAGGGCGGGAATGCCCTTGTCCTCATAGACGCCGCCGCTGGCGCGGTCCGAGACCGACACCAGGCCGATGGTCAGCTCTTGATTCGTCAGCGCTTGATGCGCCTGTTCCACGTCACTCCTCGTCGGGCTCGTCATCGCCGCTCTCTTCCTGCTCGTCCTCGTCGCTCTGCTTCGGTTTCTTGCCCAGGTCCTTCAGGATCTGGAAGATCTCGCGGTAGGCCTTGGGCGGCTTGTTCTCCGCCTGTTCCTTGCGCGCGTTGCGGATCAGGGTGCGCAGGTGCTGCACGTCCAGGTCCGGATTTTCTTCCAGCAGCTGGGTCAGGGCCTTGTCGTCGCTAAGGAGCTTCTCGCGGCGGCGCTCGAGGGCGTGCAGCGCGGCGGTCTCGGCTTTCGAGGCGCCTTTCCAGCTGTCGATGGTGCGCTGGATGACGGCGACTTCTTCCTCGTCCAGCGTGCGCATCTTCTTGCCCACGAACTGCAGCGCACGGCGGCGGCCTTCGTGGTTGGTGATGGTCTGGCAGGCAAGAATGGCTTCCTTGACGTCTTCCGGCATCTCGACGCGCTTGACGCGGTCGCGCGGCGCATCGACCAGCTGTTCGCCGAGCTTTTGCAGCTCGTTCGACTGGCGCTTGGCTTCGGACTTGGAGGGGCGTTCGTATTCCTGGTCGAATTCATTGGACTGGAAGCCGACGGAACCGCGGTTTGGATTAGGCATGATGAGGATGATCCGATTGGCGCTGGGCCGATCAGTGAAAACTGTGAACGGCTGCTATGATAACTGTTTTAGGGCCCGCCACGACAAACACGACATGAACGACTCCGCTTTTACCCATACCCAGGACCAGCTGAAACAGCTCGCCCGCGACGTGCTGGCCTATGCCAGGGAGCAGGGCGCCACCGATGCGTCGGTCGAGATCAGCGAAGGCAGCGGCCTGTCGGTTTCTGTGCGTAAAGGCAAGATCGAGACCATCGAGCAGAACCGCGACAAGGGCATCGGCGTCACCGTCTACTACGGCCAGCGGCGCGGCAATGCGAATACCTCCGACTTCTCGACCCGGTCGCTGAAGGACACCGTGGAAGCGGCCTGGAACATCGCCCGCTTCACCGCCGAAGACGATTGCGCCGGCCTGCCCGACGCCGAGCTGCTGGAAACGAACCCGCGCGACCTGCGCCTGTTCTATCCGTGGCAGATCGCCACCGAGGAAGCGGTCGAACTGGCCCAGCGCTGCGAGAACGCGGCGTTCGAGGTCGACCCGCGCATCACCAACAGCGAAGGCGCCAGCGTCTACGTGCAGCAGTCGCATTTCGTCGGCGCCAATTCGCGCGGCTTCATCGGCGGCTATCCGTTCTCGCGCCACACGATCTCGGTCGCCCCGATCGCCGGCAAGGGCAGCAAGATGCAGCGCGACGACTGGTACACCTCGGCGCGCGATCCGAAGAAGCTGGCCAGGCCGGAAGCCGTGGGCCGCTACGCCGCCGAACGCGCGCTGGCGCGCCTGAACGCGCGCAAGCTCGATACCCGCACCTGCCCGGTGCTGTTCGAGGCGCCGCTGGCGGCGGGCCTGCTGGGCGCCTTCGCGCAGGCCGTGTCGGGCGGCGCGCTGTACCGCAAGTCGACGTTCCTGCTCGATACGCTTGGCAAGCAGGTGTTCCCGGAGCACATCAGCATCGTCGAGGATCCGCACCTGGTGGGCGCGGTCGGCTCGGCGCCTTTCGACGAAGAGGGCGTGCGTACCACGCGCCGCAAGGTGGTCGAGAACGGCGTGCTGCAGGGGTACTTCCTGTCCTCGTACTCGGCGCGCAAGCTGGGCATGCAGACCACCGGCAATGCGGGCGGCTCGCACAACCTGGAGCTGGTGTCCTCGCAGACCCGCCGCGCCGACGACTTCGAAGGCATGCTGCGCAAGATGGGCACGGGCCTGCTGGTCACGGAACTGATGGGACAGGGCGTCAACTACGTCACCGGCGACTATTCGCGCGGCGCGTCCGGCTACTGGGTCGAGAACGGCGTGATCCAGTATCCGGTGGAAGAGATCACCATCGCCGGCAACATGCGCGAGATGTTCACGCAGATCGTGGCGGTCGGCAAGGATGTCCTCACACGTGGCAACAAGTCGACCGGCTCGATCCTGATCGAGAAGATGGTCGTCGCCGGCAGCTGAAAGGGGAACACGGCATGAGCAAGTTCGTTCGCATCGACAAGGAAAACAGCCAGAAAAGCGTGCTGCTGAACCTCGACCTGGTGGCCACCGTCGAGCTGTCCCAGCCCTCGGACCTGCTCAGTTCGGGCAACGAGGCGCGCAAGGCCTACGCCACCTTCCTGGCGCCCGACAAGACCACCATCGCCACCCTGCATTTCGATTCGCTCGAGGATGCCCATGCCTGGGTCGGCAAGCACCTGGGCGCCGAACTCTGAGGCCGTCATGGCCGCGAACAAGACGCTTCCCACCGAGGCCGGCGTGCGCGCCTACCTCGATGCGATCCCCGACGCCGCGCGGCGCGCGGATTGCGAGACGCTGGTCGACATGATGCGTCGCGTGACCGGCGCCCCGCCGGTGATGTGGGGCGCGGGCATCGTCGGCTTCGACAGCTACCACTACACCTACGCCAGCGGGCGCGAAGGCGATGCGCCGCTAGCCGGTTTCTCGTCGCGCAAGGGCGACATCAGCATCTACTTGTCCTGCGAGCTGCCGCCGGGCGACGCGCTGCGCGCGCGCCTGGGGCGCCACAAGATGGGCAAGTCCTGCCTGTATGTGCGCAAGCTGGACGAGGTGGACGTGGGGGTGCTGGAACAGATGGTGGCCGAGGCGGCCGCCGCGACGCGGGCGCGCTACCCGTAGGGTGGGCGGCTTCACCGTGGAACATGCGTGGCAACGGAAGCATGCGCCGCCCACGCGTTCAACTCGCGCATGAACAGGCGTGACGTCCGCTTCCACGCTGGCTGAACGCGTGGGCGGCGCATCCGCTGCAGGCAATGCAGCGTACCGGATGGAGCCGCCCACCCTACGCGATTCAGCGGGCCTGCTCGATCCTGCTCAGGCGCTGGCCGTAGATACCCCAGGCCACCGGCTCCCCGTCGACCGTGGCCGTCAGGGCCCAGCCGGTGCCGATCTTCTCGACCGCCACCGGGGTTTCCAGCTCCCTGGCCACCTTTTCCGCCCAGGTCTGGGCCGCGCCGCGGCCCTTGAACAGTTCCTGGCCTTCGAACACCACGGTGGCGTCGAACACCGGCGCGGAGAACACGCTCATCGCTTACTCCTGCTGCGCGCCCAGTGCGCGCACGGCGTTGAGCACCGGCTGCAGCACCGCCGCGCCGAGGCGCGCGCTGCGGGCGCCGTCCCAGCCCACCTGCGGGTCGGGGTCGTTGGCATTGTCCTTGAACGGCAGCTCCAGCGTCAGGGACAGGCAGCCGAAGGCATGCGTGACGTGCGACGAACCCATGGTCAGGGTCTCGTCGGTGAAGGGCGTGGCGCCGTAGCCATGCACGTCCTGGAAGTCCGGGCTGGCGATCTTGAAGTCCTCGATGAAGCGCTTCTGCTGCGCCGCCTGGGCCTCGGTCCAGGTCGGGAGCGATTCGCTACCGGCCACGAACACGTAGGGCAGGCCCTCGTCGCCGTGCACGTCCAGGCACAGGTCGACGCCCGTCTCATGCATCTTCCGGAGTACCAGGAACACTTCCGGGCTGCGCTCCATCGACGGGTTCATCCACTCGCGGTTCAGGTTGGCGCCGGCCGCGTTGGTGCGCAGGTTGCCGCGCACCGAGCCGTCCGGGTTCATGTTCGGCACCACGTAGAACACCGACTCTTTCAATAACTGGCGCCCGAACGGGTGGGCCGGGTCGAGCAGGGCGTCGAGCATGCCTTCGACGAACCATTCGGCCATGGTCTCGCCCGGGTGCTGGCGTGCGATCACCCACACTTTCTTCTTTTCAGGCGCGGGTTCGCCGATCACCAGCATGTTCAGGTCGCGGCCGTCGACGGTGGTGCCGAGGTCCAGCATGCGCACGTGCTCGGACATCTGGGCGCGGTCGAGCAGCTCCAGGTGGCGTTCCCACGAATACGGCTCGAAATAGGCGTAGTAGACGCTGTCCATGCCCGGGGTGTGCTCGACCGTCATCACCTGGCCGTCGTAGGAGGTCGGCACGCGGAACCAGTTCACGCGGTCGTAGCTCGCCATCGCCTGGTAGCCTTCCCAGCCGGCCGGATAGGCGGCCTGGCCCGCATTCAGGAAGCGGATGGTGCAGGCCTGGCCTTGCGCGCCCTGCAGGCGGAAGTAGAACCACTGGACGATGTCGGCGTGCGAGTCCTTGCGGATGTTCAGGTCGATGGCGTTCGCGCTGGTGGCGTTCACGACCTCGATGGCGCCAGCGTCGAACTGGCTGCTGATCTTGATAGACATGGGTATCCTGTCGTCTGGAAAATGCGGAAAACGGTGATCATACTAGTTTTCCGCGGCGCCGCCGGATTTCGGCGCGCCGCCCTGAACAGGAGCAGCCATGCGTACCATGACGATCGTTGCGAGCCTGCTGGCCTTCTGGCTGGGGTCGCGCATTGCGGACAATCCGCTGGTGGGCATCGTGGCGGCTGCCGCCGTGGCCACGGCGCTGGTGCTGGGCCGGCGCGCGCTGCGCCGGCGGACTCAGGCCAGTCCGCCGAAACGCCGGTAGAAATCGCCGTCGGCCGGCGCCGTCGTGTCGTCTTCCCTGCGCAGCATGGCCAGCACGTGCTCCTCGGCGCGCGCCCAGGTCAGCAGGTAGATGCGCCTGGCCAGCGCATAGGCGTCGGTGCCGGGCCAGGGCTGGGGCAGCAGCGCCACCGGCAGCATCGGATCATGCAGCTGCACGCGGCGGTAGGCGTGGATCAGCAGGCTGCGGACCGCGAAGGCATCGTGGGGGGCAAGCGGGGTGTCCGCTTCCAGCAGCGCCAGCAGCGGCGTGAAGCGGGCGATGAACTGGCGGTAGGCGGCGGCCACGGCCGACAGGTCCCAGCCATCGCCCACCAGCTCGGGCAGCGGACGCGCCCCGACGCCGGGCAGCTCGGCCGCCGTGCACGCGTACACCCTGCCGGCCGCGCCGCTGCGCGCCACGATGTCGCGCAGCGTATCCGGCTCCGGCGCCGGATGCGCCATCACGCCGGTGGCCAGCATCGCGAAGCCTTCCCATTCGAGTTCCTTGCGCAGCTGCGCGCGCAGCTCGCCGTCGATGCTGCCGCTGGGCGCCAGCACGAAGGTCCAGCGGCCGTCCCAGTCAAGCCTGGGGGGCGAATAGATGCGGCGGTTGGCGCGCGCCAGGCGCGGCAGCGACGCCGGTTCCAGCGCGTAGCGGCTGCGCCGGCCTTCGCGGCTGGCCACCAGCCAGCCGTCCTGCACCAGGCGGAACACGCTGGTGCGCACCAGGCGGTCGGACACGCCCAGTGGGCCCAGCAGCTCGATCATGCTGCCCAGCCAGAAGGCGCCGCCATGCGGGGCGATGGCGTCCCCGCACAGGGTCATCACCAGCGATTTATGGCGCGGCGGATCGCTGGCCAGGTAGCCGGCGACCCACTCGCCACTTGTCGTACCGCTGGTAGAAATTGTCATGGTGCCATCTTCTCAATATGATTCAAAATTTTGGTGTACATCCGATTTTTTGTATCGTATTATGGATTCAGTAGGTTTGCAACGGAGACCAGACATGTACGCACAAATGGTGGAGACCGGACTCAAGAAAGTTCGTACCGAGGAAGACATGAGCCTTGATGAAGCGGCGTTCCAGGCGCGCATCGACGCCGGCATCAAGATCGAGCCCAAGGACTGGATGCCCGAGGCCTATCGCAAGACCCTGATCCGCCAGATTTCGCAGCACGCGCACAGCGAGATCGTGGGCCAGCTCCCGGAAGGGAACTGGGTCACGCGCGCCCCGACCCTGCAGCGCAAGTCGGTGCTGCTGGCCAAGATCCAGGACGAGGCCGGACACGGTCTCTACCTGTACAGCGCCGCCGAAACGCTGGGCGTGTCGCGCGACGAGCTGCTGCAGGCCCTGCACGCCGGCAAGGCGAAGTATTCGAGCATCTTCAATTACCCGACCCTGAGCTGGGCCGACATGGGCGCCATCGGCTGGCTGGTCGACGGCTCGGCCATCATCAACCAGATCCCGCTGTGCCGCTGCTCGTACGGTCCGTACGCGCGCGCCATGGTGCGCGTCTGCAAGGAAGAGTCCTTCCACGCGCGCCAGGGCTACGACATCATGATGGCGCTGGCCAGGGGCACGCCGGAGCAGAAGGCGATGGCCCAGGATGCGCTGAACCGCTGGTGGTGGCCGTCCCTGATGATGTTCGGCCCGTCGGATGCCGAATCCGTCAACAGCGCCCAGTCCACCGCCTGGCGCATCAAGCTGTTCTCGAACGACGAGCTGCGCCAGCGCATGGTCGACCAGACCGTGCCCCAGGCCGAATACCTGGGCCTGACCATTCCCGACCCCGACCTGAAATGGAACGAGGAGCGCGGCTCCTACGACTTCGGCGAAATCGACTGGAGCGAGTTCCATAATGTCCTGAAGGGCAACGGCCCCTGCAACCGCGAGCGCCTGCGCACCCGCGTGAAAGCCTACGAAGACGGCGAATGGTTCCGCGACGCCCTGGTCGCCCACGCCGACAAGCAGGCCGCCCGCAAGGCCGCCGCCTGAGCATGGCGACCCAGCGTTGGCGGATGCTCCGCCAACGCGTCCAGCCACCGCCCGCACCACCGCACCCGCAACACGGAGACACAAAGAAATGAGCAAAGAATGGCCCCTGTGGGAAGTCTTCATCCGCAGCCAGCACGGACTGGCCCACAAGCACGTCGGCAGCCTGCACGCCCCTGACGCCGAAATGGCGGTCAACAACGCGCGCGACGTCTACACCCGCCGCAACGAAGGCGTATCGATCTGGGTCGTGCGCGCCCAGGACATCGTGGCCAGCAGCCCGAGCGACAAGGAAGCGCTGTTCGAGCCGGCCAACAGCAAGGTCTACCGCCACCCGACCTTCTTCCCGATGCCGGAAGAAGTCAAGAACCTGTGAGCGCGCAGTTGGAGCTGAATAACGTGGACGCGAAAATCGAGTACCTGCTGCGCCAGGGCGACAACGCCCTGATCCTGTCCCAGCAGCTGTGCCAGCTGGTCGGCAAGGGCCCGGCCCTGGAAGAAGACATGGCCCTGTCCAACGTCGCCCTCGACCTGCTGGGCCAGACCCGCATGTGGCTCACCTATGCCGGCGAGCTGGAAGGCCGTGGCCGAGACGAAGACCGCCTGGCCTTCCACCGCGACGCCCATGAGTACCGCAACTGCCTGCTGGTCGAGCAGCCCAACGGCAGCTATGCCGAGGTCATGGTGCGCCAGTTCCTGTTCGATACCTGGCACTACTTCCTGATGGACGGACTGGCCCGGGCCAAGGATGCGCGCATCGCCGAGATCGCGCAGAAGTCGATCAAGGAAGTGACCTACCACCTGCGCCGTTCCGGCGACCTGGTGGTGCGCCTGGGCGACGGCACCGATGCCAGCCGCGCCAGGATGCAGGCGGCGCTGGACGAGCTGTGGATGTACAGCGGCGAGATGTTCCTCTACGACGCCGTCGACGAAGCCATGGTGGAGCAGGGCGTGGCCCCGGCCGCCGATGCGCTGCGCCAGGCCTGCTTCGGGCACATGGCGGAAGTCTTCGCCGAAGCGACGCTGTCGATGCCTTCGCCGGACGCCTGGATGCAGCGCGGCGGCAAGCAGGGCCGCCACAGCGAGCGCCTCGGCTACATCCTGGCCGAGATGCAGTTCCTGCAGCGCGCCTACCCGGGAGCGCAGTGGTAATGAGCGCGCCTGGCGTCACCACCGGGCAGGTCTGGGATTGGCTGGGCGAGGTCGCCGATCCGGAGATCCCGGTGATCTCGGTGGTGGACCTCGGCATCGTGCGCGAGGTCGCGTTCGACGGCGACACCTGTGTGGTGACGATCACCCCCACCTATTCCGGCTGCCCGGCGATGGGGGTGATCGCCGATGCGGTGAAGGACGCCCTGCAGGCGCATGGCTTGCAGGATGTGCGCATCGCCAGCCGACTGTCGCCGGCCTGGACCACCGACTGGATGAGCGAGGCCGGCAAGGCCGCCTTGACCAGCTATGGCATCGCGCCGCCCGCCCAGCAGGTGATCGACATCAGCGGCCTGCACGCCGGCATCCGGCGCCGCCCGGCGCCGGTCGTCGCCTGCCCGCACTGCGGCTCCAGCCATACCCAGCCCACCAGCGAGTTCGGCTCGACGCCCTGCAAGGCCCTGTACAAGTGCCTCGACTGCCGCGAGCCTTTCGATTATTTCAAGTGCCATTGAAGGCACCCCGAGACCGATGAGCAAATTCTATCCACTGAGCGTGGCCAAGGTGAAGCATGAAACCCGCGACGCCATCGCCGTCACCTTCGACGTCCCGGCCGAGCTCAAAGCGCAGTTCGCCTACCAGCAGGGCCAGCACCTGACCCTGCGCGCCATGATCGACGGCGAAGACGTGCGCCGTTCCTATTCGATCTGTTCGGCGGTGCAGGACGATACCCTGCGCGTGGCGATCAAGCGCGTGAACGGCGGCCAGTTCTCCACCTGGGCCAACGAGCACCTGAAACCCGGCAGCACGCTCGACGTGATGCCGCCCATGGGCCACTTCAACGTGCCGCTCGACCCGCACAGCGAGCGCCACTACCTGGCCTTCGCCGCCGGCAGCGGCATCACCCCGATCCTGTCGATCGTGAAGACCACCCTGCTGGCCGAGCCGAACAGCCGCTTCACCATCGTGTACGGCAACCGCGCCTCGTCCAGCGTGATCTTCCGCGACGAGCTGACCGACCTGAAGGACCAGTACATGGACCGGCTCAAGCTGGTCTACGTGATGAGCCGCGAGCAGCAGGACATCGAACTCTTCAACGGCCGCATCACCGAAGAGAAGTGCGGCCACTTCCTGAAGCACTGGATCGACATCCGCGACATCGACGTAGCCTTCATCTGCGGCCCGGAAGACATGATGCACGGCGTCTCGCGCTCGCTGCAGGCGGCCGGCCTGGCCAAGGAAAAGATCCGCATCGAGCTGTTCGCCGCCAGCATCCCGAAGCACGAGCACAAGCCGCGCAAGATCGACGCCGGCGCGCAGCACCAGACCGAAGTCACCGTCATCATGGACGGCAACGCGGCCAGCTTCACGATGGACAAGGACAAGGAGTCGCTGCTGGACGCCGGCCTGCGCGCCGGCATCGACATGCGCTACTCGTGCAAGGGCGGCGTGTGCTCGACCTGCCGTTGCAAGGTGCTCGACGGCCAGGTCGAGATGGACGTCAACTACGCCCTTGAGGACTATGAAGTGGCGCGCGGCTTCGTGCTGAGCTGCCAGAGCTTCCCGATCACCGACAAGGTGGTGGTCGACTTCGACATCGCGGAATAAGCCGGACAACAAGAATACGGGAGACCCCATGCACTACGAATCCATCCTCTTCGGCATCGAGAACGGCATCGCCGTCCTGACCCTGAACCGCCCCGACCGCCTGAACAGCTTCACCCAGGCCATGCACCTCGAAGTGCGCGATGCGCTCGACAGGCTGCAGGCCGACAGGTCGGTGCGCGTGCTGGTGCTGACCGGCGCCGGCCGCGGCTTCTGCGCCGGCCAGGACCTGCAGGACCGCGCCGTGGCCCCGGGCGCGCCAGGCGTCGACCTCGGCGAATCGGTCGAGAGGTTCTATGCGCCCCTGGTGCTGACCCTGAAGTCGCTGCCGATGCCGGTGATCTGCGCCGTGAACGGCGTGGCCGCCGGCGCCGGCGCCAACCTGGCGCTGGCCTGCGACATCGTGCTGGCTGCGAAGTCGGCCAGCTTCATCGAAGCCTTCTGCAAGCTGGGCCTGATTCCCGACACCGGCGGCACCTGGCATCTGCCGCGCCTGATCGGCCAGGCGCGCGCTACCGGCCTGGCCATGCTGGGCGAGAAGCTCAGCGCCGAGAAGGCCGAGGAATGGGGCCTGATCTGGGCCTGCGTGCCGGACGAAACGCTGATGGACCAGGCCATGGCCATGGCCGAGCACTTCGCCAGCGCGCCGACCAAGGGCCTGGCGTTCACGAAAAAGGCCTTGCAGACCAGCTGGGCCAATACCCTGCCGGAGCAGCTCAAGCTGGAAGGCGAGATGATGCGCGAGCTGGGCTACAGCCACGACTACCGCGAAGGCGTGGCCGCCTTCATCGCCAAGCGCCCGGCGCAGTTCAAGGGAGAGTAGGCATGCAGGCACTCGAAAAGGACAGCGTCGTCGCCGTCGTCGGCAGCGGCGCCATGGGCTCCGGCATCGCCCAGGTGGCGGCCAGCGCCGGCCACCAGGTCCTGCTGTTCGATACCCGGCTTGACGCGGCCGACAAGGCGATCGCCGGCATCCGGGCCACCTACACAAAACTGGTCGAGAAGGGCCGCATGCGCCAGGAAGAGGCCGCCGCCGCGGGCGCGCGCCTGCGGCGCATCGGCAGCCTGCAGGAAGCGGGCCAGGCCAGGCTGGTGGTCGAAGCCATCGTCGAGAACCTGGACGTCAAGCGCGCCCTGTTCGGCGAGCTGGAAAGCATCGTGGCGGAAGACTGCATCCTGGCCACGAATACCTCCTCGATCTCGGTGACCGCCATCGCCGCGCAGCTGCGCCGGCCGGAACGCCTGGTCGGCATGCACTTCTTCAATCCGGTGCCCTTGATGGCGCTGGTGGAAGTTGTCGAAGGCATCGCCACCGACAAGGCAGTGGCCGACACCGTCTACGCCACCGCCGAAGCCTGGGGCAAGAACCCGGTGCATGCGAAATCGACGCCGGGCTTCATCGTCAACCGCGTGGCGCGTCCGTACTACGCGGAAAGCCTGCGCCTGCTGCTGGAGCAGGCCGGCGAGCCGGCCACCATCGACGCCGTGCTGCGCGACTGCGGCGGCTTCCGCATGGGGCCCTTCGAGCTGATGGACCTGATCGGCCACGACGTCAACTTCTCGGTCACGAATTCGGTCTACGACGCCTATTTCGGCGACCCCCGTTTTACCCCATCGATCCTGCAGCAGGAGCTGGTCAACGCCGGCTTCCTGGGCCGCAAGACCGGCCGCGGCTTCTACCGCTACGGCGAGGGCGCGGAGAAGCCCGTGGTGCAGCTGGAGGCCCCGCAAGCGCAGCCGGAGGCGGTGTCGATCACCGGCAACGAGTCCGATGCGATCGCCGCACTGGCCGTGCGCCTCGGCGCTGCCGGCTACGCGCTGCACCGCGAAGAGACCCTCGACAGCACGCCGGGCTTCGTGTGCCAGGGCGCCGCGGTGTATCTCACCGACGGCCGCAGCGCGACCGTGCGCGCCGCCGAAAGCTGGCACGACGACACCGTCGTCTACGACCTGCTGCTGGACCCTGCCGGCGCCACCCGCATCGCGCTGGCGAAAGCCGACCAGTGCAGCATGGAAGCCTACAACGCGGTGGTCGGCATGTTCCAGGGGGCGGGTTTCGCGGTGACGCGCCTGGACGACGTGCCGGGCATGGCCGTGATGCGCACCGTCGCCATGCTGGCCAACGAAGCGGCCGACGCCGTCAACCAGGGCGTGTGCAGCGCGAGCGCGGTGGACATCGCGATGCAGAAGGGCGTCAACTATCCGCGCGGACCGCTGGCCTGGGCCGACAGCGTCGGACTCGAACACATCGTGGCGGTGCTGGACAACCTGGCGACCATCTACGGCGAAGACCGTTACCGCGTCTCGCCCCTGCTGCGCCGCAAGATCGCCGCCAATCCGCACGGAGCCCGTTTTCATGCATAGCGATCCCCAGGCGCTGGCGGAACTGGCCGGCAAGACCATGTACGAACGCGACCCCGCCAGCCAGGCGCTGGGCATGACGCTCGATGCCATCCGCCCCGGCTATGCGCGCATGTCGATGCGCGTGCGCGCCGACATGCTCAACGGGCACGCCACCTGCCATGGGGGCTACATCTTCATGCTGGCCGACAGCGCCTTCGCCTTCGCCTGCAACTCGCACAACTTCAACACGGTGGGCGCCGGCTGCACGATCGACTACCTGGCGCCGGGCTTTGAGGGCGACCTGCTGGTGGCCGAGGCGGTGGAGCAGGCCCTGCAGGGCAAGACCGGCGTCTACGACATCAAGGTCTGCAACCAGGAGGGGCGCACGGTGGCGCTGTTTCGCGGGAAGTCGCACCGCGTCA
The DNA here is from genome assembly GCF_020208145.1 of Massilia hydrophila. Taxonomy (NCBI): domain Bacteria; kingdom Pseudomonadati; phylum Pseudomonadota; class Betaproteobacteria; order Burkholderiales; family Oxalobacteraceae; genus Massilia; species Massilia hydrophila. The sequence continues at coordinate 26,354 of NZ_JAHYBX010000010.1, forward strand.
GCGGCATGGTAGCCGACGTCGGGGAATAGACGCCTTTTGCAACACGCTTTTTGCAACACGATAGGAGGCCGAGATGGTCCAACGTAATCCTTCTCCGGGCGAGCTGGAGCCGATCGAATGCGCCAGCCGCGACGAACTGCAGGCCCTGCAGCTGGAGCGCCTGAAATGGTCGCTGCACCAAGCCTACGAGAACGTGCCGCACTACCGCGCAGCCTTCGACGCGGCCGGCGTGCACCCGAGCGACCTGAAAACGCTGGCCGACCTGGCGAAGTTCCCCTTCACCGACAAGAAGACCCTGCGCGACAACTATCCGTTCGGCCTGTTCGCGGTACCGCGCGAGCAGGTGGTGCGCGTGCACGCGTCCTCCGGCACCACCGGCAAGGCCACCGTGGTCGGCTACACGCAGCGCGACATCGACACCTGGGCCGGCGTGGTGGCGCGCTCGATCCGCGCCGCCGGCGGCCGTGCGGGCGATATGGTGCACATCTCCTATGGCTACGGCCTGTTCACGGGCGGCCTGGGCGCGCACTACGGCGCCGAAAAGCTGGGCTGCACGGTGATCCCGATGTCCGGCGGCCAGACCGAGAAGCAGGTACAGCTGATCCAGGATTTCAAGCCCTCGATCATCATGGTCACGCCTTCCTACATGCTCAACATCGTCGAGGAGTTCGCGCGCCAGGGGATCGATCCGGCCACGTCTTCGCTGAAGGTCGGCATCTTCGGCGCCGAACCCTGGACCGACGCCATGCGCCAGGAGATCGAAACCCGCGCCGGCATCGACGCGGTCGACATCTATGGCCTGTCGGAAGTGATGGGCCCGGGCGTGGCCAGCGAGTGCATCGAGAGCAAGGACGGTCCGGTGATCTGGGAAGACCATTTCTATCCCGAGATCATCAACCCGGAAACCGGCGAAGTCCTGTCCGACGGCGAGGAGGGCGAACTGGTGTTCACCTCGCTGTCGAAGGAAGCGCTGCCCATCATCCGCTACCGCACGCGCGACCTGACGCGGCTCCTGCCGCCCACTTCGCGCTCGATGCGCAGAATTAGCCGCATCACGGGCCGCTCGGACGACATGCTGATCATCCGCGGCGTGAACGTGTTCCCGAGCCAGATCGAAGAGATCATGCTGAAGATGCCTGCGCTGGCGCCGCAATACCAGCTGGTGGTGGAGCGCAACGGCCACCTGGACACGCTGGAAGTGCTGGGCGAACTGCGCGACGATGCGATGTCGCCGGCAGACGCGGACGCCCTGTGCCGCGAGCTGCAGCACCGCATCAAGACCAATGTCGGCGTGACCACGCGCGTGACCCTCAAGCTGCCCGGCGGGATCGAGCGCACGCTGACCGGCAAGGCCCGGCGCGTGGTCGACAACCGCCCAAAACACTGAACCTTCGGAGACACCATGACTGACGCATTCATCTGCGACGCCATCCGCACCCCCTTCGGCCGCTACGGCGGCTCGCTGTCGAGCGTGCGCGCCGACGACCTGGGCGCACTGCCGATCGCGGCCCTCATCGCCCGTAACAAGGACATGGACTGGGCCGCCATCGACGACCTGTTCTACGGCTGCGCCAACCAGGCCGGCGAAGACAACCGCAACGTCGGCCGCATGGCGGCGCTGCTGGCAGGCTTGCCGCAAGAAGTGCCGGCCAACACCATCAACCGCCTGTGCGGTTCGGGCATGGACGCCGTCGGCAGCGCCGCGCGCGCGATCAAGGCCGGCGAGGCGAACCTGATCATCGCCGGCGGCGTCGAGAGCATGACCCGCGCGCCCTTCGTGATGGCCAAGGCCGACAGCGCCTTCTCGCGCGCCGCGAAGATCGAGGACACCACCCTCGGCTGGCGTTTCGTCAACCCGCTGATGAAGGCGAAATATGGCATCGATTCGATGCCGGAAACGGCCGAGAACGTGGCGCTGGAATTCAACATCAACCGCGAGGACCAGGATGCCTTCGCCCTGCGCAGCCAGCAGCGCTGGGCGCGCGCCAATGCGGAAGGTGTGTTCAGGGACGAGATCGTGCCCGTGACCATCCATGGGAAGAAGGGCGAATCGCGCGTGTTCGACACCGACGAGCAGCCGCGCGAGACCAGCATGGAGGCGCTGGCAAAGCTCAAGGGCGTCGTGAGGCCCGACGGGACCGTCAGTGCCGGCAATGCCTCGAGCCTGAACGATGGCGCCTGCGCGCTGCTGCTCGCCTCCGGCGAAGCCGCCGCACGCCACGGCTTGACGCCGCGCGCACGCGTGGTCGGCATGGCCACCGCCGGCCTGGCACCGCGCATCATGGGCTTCGGCCCGGCGCCGGCCGTGAAGAAGCTGCTGGCCCAGACCGGCCTGCGGCTCGACCAGATGGACGTGATCGAGCTGAACGAAGCCTTCGCCGCCCAGGGCCTGGCCGTGATGCGCGAGCTTGGCCTGGCGGACGATGCGCTTCATGTGAATCCGAACGGCGGCGCGATCGCCCTCGGCCACCCGCTGGGCGCCTCCGGCGCGCGCCTGGTATTGAGCGCCGTGAACCAGCTGCACCGCACCGGCGGGCGCTACGCCCTGTGCACCATGTGCATCGGGGTCGGCCAGGGCATCGCCCTGATCGTCGAGCGGGTGTAAGGCATGGTCAAGGTCTACGAGATCGACGGCGTGCGGCCGGTGGTGCATCCCACGGCCTACGTGCACCCGAGCGCGGTGCTGATCGGCGACGTGATCGTCGGGCCGCACTGCTACGTCGGCCCGCTGGCCTCGCTGCGCGGCGACTTCGGCCGCCTGATCCTGGAAGAGGGCGCCAACCTGCAGGACACCTGCGTGATGCACGGCTTCCCGGGCGAGGACACGGTGGTCGAAGTGGACGGCCACATCGGCCACGGCGCCGTGCTGCACGGCTGCCGCATCCAGAGGAACGCCATGGTGGGCATGAACGCCGTGGTGATGGACAAGGCGGTGGTCGGCGAGGAATCGATCGTGGCCGCGATGAGCTTCGTGAAGGCCGGGATGGTCATCCCGCCGCGCAGCATGGTGATGGGCACGCCGGCCAAGGTCATGCGCGCGCTCACCGATGAGGACGTCAAGTGGAAGAGCTTCGGCACCCGCCAGTACCACGAACTGAACATCCGCTCGCTGCAGACCATGCGCGAAGTGGATGCCTGGCCTGAACCCGAGCCTGGCCGCCAGGGCATCGCATTCGACCCCGAAGGCAGGCACAAGCCCAAGGCTTGACAAGACAACTGAAGGAGACTGAGAACATGGGCAATATCGCCACCCTGCAAAGCCTGATCGCCGGCCGCTGGCACGGTTCGGAAGCGCATACCCCGCTGCACAGCGCGCTGGACAACCAGCTGATCTACCATACCCACGCGGAAAAGATCGACTTCGACGAAGCCGTCACCTACGGCCGCAAGACCGGCGTGCCGGCCCTGATGGCGCTCGACTTCCAGCAGCGCGCCCAGCGCCTGAAGGCCCTGGCCCTGTACATGATGGAGCGCAAGGAAGAGCTGTACGAGATCTCGCACCTGACCGGCGCCACCCGCCCGGACAGCTGGGTCGACGTCGAAGGCGGTATCGGCACCCTGTTCGCCTATGCCAGCATGGGCTCGCGCGAACTGCCTTCGTCGAACGTGCTGCACGAAGGCCCGGCGCTGGCCCTGGGCAAGCGCGGCGGCTTCGCCGGCACCCACATCCTGGTACCGAAGGGCGGCATCGCGGTGCACATCAATGCCTTCAACTTCCCGATCTGGGGCATGCTGGAAAAATTCGCGCCGAGCTTCCTGGCCGCGATGCCGTGCATCGTCAAGCCGGCCACCGCCACCAGCTACCTGACCCAAGTTACCGTGAAAATGATGATGGAGTCAGGCCTGCTGCCGGAAGGCGCGCTGCAGCTGGTGATCGGCTCGACCGGCGACCTGCTGGACCGCCTGGGCGGCTTCGACGCCGTCACCTTCACCGGCTCGGCCGATACCGCGGCCAAGCTGAAAGCCAACCCGAACCTGATCCGCGAAGCGGTGCCGTTCACCGCCGAAGCCGACTCGCTGAACTGCGCCATCCTGGCGCCGGACGTTAGCCCGGACGATCCGGAATTCGACCTGTTCGTGAAGGAAGTGGCGCGCGAGATGACCGGCAAGGCCGGCCAGAAGTGCACCGCGATCCGGCGCGTGATCGTGCCCGAGCAGCATGCCGACGCCGTCGGCCAGCGCCTGCGCGAGCGCCTGGCCCGGATCACCGTCGGCAACCCGAAGGTCGAGGGCGTGCGCATGGGGGCGCTGGCCTCGATGGACCAGCACCGCGACGTGTCCGAGCGCGTCGAGATGCTGGCGCGCGGCAACGAAGTCTTGTTTAGCGCGCGCGACGGTTTCAATCCGGTGGGAGACGGGTGCGCGAACGGCGCCTTCTTCGCGCCGACCCTGCTGCTGTGCCGGAATGCGATGGTCAACGACGCCGTGCACGACATCGAGGCCTTCGGCCCGGTGTCCACCGTCATGACCTACAAGGACATCGACGAAGCCCTGGCGCTCGCCGCACGCGGCAAGGGCAGCCTGGTGACGACCCTGGTGACCAGGGATCCGGCGATCGCCGCCCATGCGGTGCCGGTGGCCGCCGCCTCGCACGGCCGCGTGCACATCCTCGAGCGCGAAGCGGCGGTGGACTCCACCGGCCACGGCTCGCCGCTGCCGCAGCTCAAGCACGGCGGCCCGGGCCGCGCCGGTGGCGGCGAAGAGCTGGGAGGCATCCGCGCCGTCAAGCACTTCCTGCAGCGCGCGGCGGTGCAGGGCTCGCCGACCATGCTGACCGCCGTCACCGGCGAATACGTGCGCGGCGGCGCGGTCAAGGAAACCGACATCCACCCGTTCCGCCGCTGGTTCGAAGACCTGGAAGTGGGCCACTCGCTGCTGACCCACCGCCGCACCGTGAGCGAAGCCGACATCGTCAACTTCGGCGGCGTCTCGGGCGACTACTTCTACATGCACTTCGACGAGATCGCGGCCAAGGACACCCAGTTCGGCAAGCGCATCGCGCACGGCTACTTCGTGCTGTCGGCGGCGGCGGGCCTGTTCGTGTCGCCGGCGCCAGGGCCGGTGCTGGCCAACTACGGCCTGGACAACCTGCGTTTCGTGGCGCCCGTGGCGATCGGCGACACCATCCGCGCAAGGCTCACCTGCAAGCGCAAGGTCGACCGCAACCGCACGGACGAGCAGGGACGCGGCCAGGGCGTGGTGGCCTGGGATGTCCAGGTGACGAATCAACACGACGAACTGGTGGCGAGTTACGATATCCTGACGCTGGTACAAAAGCGCGGCTAGGATCGGCCTGGCTGCGAGCCGGGGCGGTCCCACCGTCCCGGCACCCACCATGGAGACCTTGAGCATGTCGAGACTGGACCTGAGCAGTATTCCTGTACTGAAAGGCACCGGCTATCCGGAGCCGTTCGCCGAACTGGTGGACGGGCGCAGCAAGCAGGCGCTGGGCGAGGCCGGCGGCCTGACCCAGTTCGGCGTCAACCTGGTCGAGCTCCAGCCGGGCGCCGCATCCTCGCAGCGCCACTGGCATTCGCATGAAGACGAATTCGTCATGGTGGTCTCGGGCGAACTGGTGCTCGTCACCGACGAAGGCGAGACACTGATGCGCGCGGGCGACTGCGCGGCCTTCCCGGCCGGAAAGCCGAACGGGCACCACCTCATCAACCGCAGCTGGGGGCAGGGCGTGTTCCTGTGCGTGGGTTCGCGCATCGCGCAGGACGCGGCGACCTATCCCGACATCGACCTGCATTACGACGGCAAGACCAGGACCTACCTGCACAAGGATGGCACGCCGTATCCGCCGCGCGGATAGCGCAGCGCATCAGTTCAGCTTGCGGGCGTAGCGCGAGCGGATATGCCGGCTGACGAAGGTCGACAGGCCGCGGCCCTCGCGCGCCAGCTCCTGCATCCTCGCGATGTTCTCCGCCCCGGCACTGCGTGCCGTGTACAGGTAGCAGTCGCCCCCGGTGAACCGGATGGTAATCGAGTCCGCGTCGATGTCGTAGGCGACGACGCCGGATTCGCCGCTCGTATTGCGATAGCGGTGCATGGGCACCTCCATGGTATAGGCCGATATCGCGTATGTGGGTATCGTCCGCGGCGGCACAAGATGCGGCCGCGCGATGCTGCCCGAATGGGCGGTCAGGCCGCCAGCGGAACCGGCTGTAGGCGACCGGCCACGGCGCCCGACAGGAAGCCCAGCAGCGCGTGGCGGCGCCGCGCTTCCGCCCGTTTCTTCGACTCCACGGCCGTGAAATCCGGTTCGGCCAGGGGGGCGCAGGGAAGACTGTAGTCGCCGTCGGCAAGGCGGCGTGCGCCCATCTCGTTCCACAACTGGTCGTAGTCGGCATGGACGCTGCCGTTGCGGATGGCGCTGCGTACGACCCGGTTGGCATTGCCGACCAGCCGCATCTCGCCACAATCGAGCGCGTAGCCCAGCACGCTGACTATGCTGACCAGCAATTGCTTTGGGCGCAAGCCGTGCAGCTGCCGGGTGGCGCGCCGGATCGCATCGCGCGCGTCGTCACCGGCGGCCCCTGGATACAGCCGACGTTCACCGCCAGCCGGCCCTCGCGCCGGGCGAAGGTGAAGGCGACCGCGTAGAGCGGCGTGCCGGCCGCGCGCAGCTGCAGGACCAGCTCGCCCTCCCGCTCCAGCAGGCCGATCGCGCGCAGGGCAATGTCGTACGCACCGCCATCGCGTCCCGCAAAGGACACCAGCGGCACCGGGCCGCTCGCTGCCTGCGTCACCAGCTCGCCCATGCCACGCTCGAACACCGTCTGGTAATGCACGGTGAGCGCGTCCAGCCTGGCCTCGATCGGCAGATGCAGCGTCATGTAAGGACGGTAGATCTTGTAGAGCAGGCGCGGGCAGTGCCGGACGTAATCGGCAAAGGCCGGATGCGAATTGAGCAGCCTGAGCCAGCGGCGGGTTGCATGCGGATACGCCAGTGAGCGCACTTTCAGCTTGAGCAGCTCGCGCACGTAGGGAATGCGCCCTTGCCTGCGCGATATTCCCATCCTGAGTGTGACGCGTGGGGCAGGCGCGTTTGCCTGCACGGGAGGGGAACGATCGGGAGTGAAGGGCAACATGCTGGCTGGCTGGCTGGCTGGCTACGCGCCGACGGGCAGATTTACCCGTCAGGCATTACGTAAATCTATGTAAATCAATGTAACGCAGTGTATCAATGCCTTTCGGAGAAGGTAAGCAACAAAGATTAATTTCGGGAATCTAGTTGTAGATTGGCTACAAGAGTTTCAATCCATGAAACTATCCTGGTCGGGGCGGCCGATCCGTCTTTGCACCCGCAGGCCACCGTTCTCCGTGCCAACGACCATCAGGTCGGTGTAATCCGGAATCGGCGCGGCATGTGTCTCTACCGGATGGATATGGGTGGCCGTCACGATCAGGCTGTCCATCCCTGCCGCGTGCGCGGCCGCCAGGCCAATCGGCGTGTCCTCGAACACCAGGCAATCCTGGGGCGCCACGCCCAGTTTTTTCGCGCCCAGCAGGAAGGGGTCGGGGGCGGGCTTGCCGTGTTTTACGTCCTCGGCCGAGACCAGCAGCGGTGGCAGCGGCAGCCCGGCCGCGCGGATGCGCGCCGTGGCCAGGGGGCGCGAAGCCGAGGTCACGATGGCCCAGCGCCCGGTCGGCAGGCTGGCCAGGAAGCGGCCCACGCCGGCGATCTTTTCGATATCGGCCACGTCCTCGATCTCGGCCAGTGCAATGCCCAGCGCCTCCGCTACAGGATCGACCCCGGGCAGGCCGAGCTTGCGGATGGTGTCCTCGGTGCGCTTGCCATGGATGGTCGGAACGAAGGTGTCCGGATCGAGTCCATGCCGGAGCGCCCAGGCGCTCCAGACGCGCTCGGCGGACTTGATCGACGTGAGGATGGTGCCGTCCATGTCGAACAGGAAGGCGGCGTATTCGCGCGTGGGCAGGACGGAGGGGTTGGTGGGCGTCACGGGTGCAATCTCCCTGGATGGATGATCGTGCAGCTTAGCGCAAACGGCGCCTTGCCTTCGCTCCCCTGCCTTCGCTCCCATGCCTGCCGCCAGGCGCTTGACCTTTCGCGACCGCGCTGCCAGACTACCCGTCCATTCAAGCGATCCGAGGAGCCGCCGTATGCATCAGCCTGATACCGCCTTCCGGTCGGCCGCCTGATCGCTTCCCGACGATGTCCGGGGCGCATCAAGACTCCTAGGCGCCGACCTTCCATTCCTTGTTCCTGCCGCGTCATCGACGCGGCTGCCTGCGCACGCCTGTGCGCCCTTGAATTGGAAAACACATCGTCATGATCGACCTCGACTTCCCGACCCTGCATGGGATCGGTTTCAAGCAACATTTCGTCTCGCAACTCGCGGCGGCAATGCCGCGCCACCGCCTCGCACGCGTGACCTCGGTCCAGCGCGACGGGTTCACGCTCGATGACGGGCGCGCGTCGTTCCCGGCGCGCTGCGCGCGCTTCGTGTCCACTGGCCAGGCCGTGGTGGGCGACTGGGTGCTCGCCACCCCTGGTCAGGGTGACTGGTGGATCGATTGCACCCTCGATGCCTTCACCCGGCTGTCACGCCGGACCCCGTCGGGCAGCCAGGTCCTGGCCAGCAATGTCGATACCGCATTGCTGCTGATGGGCCTGGACAATGATTTCAATCCACGTCGCATGGAGCGCTGCATCGCCCTGGTGCGGGCTTGTGGCGTGGAAGCGGTCATGGTCCTGACCAAGCCCGACATCGGGAGCGAGGTGGAGGGCAGGAGCGCGCAGCTGCGCCAGCGCATTCCCGGGGATGTGCCGCTGCTGTCGCTGATTCCGGCGCAGCAGCTTGACACCGGCGTGCTGGCGCCCTGGCTGGGGGCAGGGCAGACCCTGGTGCTGCTCGGGTCTTCGGGCGTGGGCAAGTCCACGCTCACCAACGCCTTGACCGGCAGCCTGCAGGCCACCGGCGGCACCCGCCATGGCGACGACCGCGGGCGCCATACGACCACGGCGCGTTCGCTGCACCGCTGTCCGGGCGGCGCCTGCATCATCGATACCCCGGGCCTGCGCGCCTGGCAGCCGGATGCGGACGAGGATGCGCTGGCGCGGTCGTTCGACGATATCGCGGCGCTGGCGGACCAGTGCCAGTTCCGCGACTGCCGCCACGAGAGCGAGCCGGGATGCGCGGTGCGGGATGTGGTGGATGCGGATCGCCTGCAGAACTATCGCAAGCTGTTGCGCGAGCTAAGGCGGGCGGAGCAGACGGCGCTGGAGCGGATCGCCGAGCGCGGGAAGTGGAAGGTGTTGATGAAGGAAGCGAAGCAGCGCGGTCGCGACAAGCGCGGCGGGTAATGGTTTTCGTAGGGTAGGCAGATTTCCTGCCCACGCGTTCAACCAACGACAAAATGGACGATGTGCGTCATTTCATCGTGTAGCTGAACGCGTGGGCGTTCGTGTTTCAGGCCACTGGCCTGCAACACCCCGCCCACCCTACGGGTTATTCCGCCAATTGCTGGCGCACGCGGGCGATCGCCTGGCGTACCTGGTTCGGCGCGGTGCCGCCCACGTGGTCGCGCGCCGCCACCGAGCCTTCCAGGGTCAGCACCGCGAATACGTCCTGCTCGATCAGCGGCGAGAATGCGCGCAGCTGCTCGAGCGACATCTCGGCCAGGTCGCATTGGGCGTCGTCGCAGGCGCGCACCGCGTGCGCCACGGCTTCGTGCGCGTCGCGGAAGGGCAGGCCCTTCTTGACCAGGTAGTCGGCCAGGTCGGTGGCGGTGGCATAGCCCTGCAGGGCGGCGGCGCGCATGTTGCCTGCCTTCACCGTGATGCCGCCTGCCATGTCGGCGAAGATGCGCAGCGTGTCGGTCAGGGTGTCGATGGTGTCGAACAGCGGCTCCTTGTCTTCCTGGTTGTCCTTGTTGTAGGCCAGCGGCTGGCCTTTCATCAGCATCAGGAGACCGTTCAGGTGGCCAACCACGCGGCCGGTCTTGCCACGCGCCAGTTCCGGCACGTCCGGGTTCTTCTTTTGCGGCATGATCGAGGAACCGGTGCAGAAGCGGTCGGCGATGTCGATGAAACCGATGCGCGGGCTCATCCACATAACCAGCTCTTCCGAGAAACGCGACACGTGCACCATGACGAGCGCGGCGGCGGCGGTGAACTCGATCGCGAAGTCGCGGTCGGACACGGCGTCCAGCGAGTTGTGGCAGACATCCTCGAAGCCCAGGGTCCTGGCCACGCGCAGGCGGTCGATCGGGAAGGTGGTGCCGGCCAGGGCGGCGGCGCCCAGCGGCAGGCGGTTCACGCGGCGGCGCGCATCGCGCATGCGCTCGGCGTCGCGGCCGAACATCTCGACATAGGCCAGCATGTGGTGTCCAAACGTGATGGGTTGCGCCACTTGCAAATGGGTAAAGCCCGGCATGATGGTGTCGGCATGGCGCTCGGCCAGGTCGAGCAGGGCGCCGCGCAGCGCGGCCAGCAGGCCGAGGATGTCGTCGATCGCCGCGCGCACGTACAGGCGGATGTCGGTGGCGACCTGGTCGTTGCGCGAGCGGCCCGTATGCAGGCGCTTGCCGGCATCTCCCACCAGTTCGGTCAGGCGCTTCTCGATGTTCAGGTGCACGTCTTCCAGGTCGAGCAGCCACTCGAAGCTGCCGGCCTCGATCTCGCCCTTGATCTGGGCCATGCCGCGTTCGATCTCGGCGCGGTCCTGTTCGCTGATGATGCCTTGCGCGGCCAGCATCTCTGCATGGGCCAGCGAGCCCTGGATGTCGTACGGTGCCAGGCGCTTGTCGAAGAACACCGAGGCGGTGTAGCGCTTGACGAGGTCGGAGACGGGTTCGGTGAAGCGCGCGGACCAGGCCTCGGCTTTCTTGGAAAATTGATCGGTCATGGTGGGATCCAGGTTGGGTATCGCAGAATTATAGGCGCTGTCACCGTTTTCTGTTGATGGCTTCGATCGCGATACGCAGCAATTGTTCTGCAGTCGTGATGCGTTCTCCGTCGAGCGCCCAGCGCCAGCCCAGATAGTTGGGCAGGTAGCGTGAGGCCACGCCGCGGAAGTGGCTGAGCCACTGCCTCAAGCGCGCGTGATAGGCGTTGACGTTCTGGACGTGGATGGCGCCGGCAGCTCGGCGACGGACCCGTATGCCGGCCTGCAGGTTGACCGCCTCATGCGCAATGCGATGCTTGCGGGCGAACGCGCGGTAGGCAGCGTGGGAATCGCTCACCAGCAGCACCTGGTGGTCGAGCTTGGGCAGCAGATGGCGCTCCAGCTGCCCGGCTTTCAAGGGACCTCGGCCTACGACCGCATCGATCGTTTGTCCGCTACGGTCGCGCGCCACCAGGATGCAGTCGAGCTCGCTTGAAATTCCGCGCTTGTGTGCCCGACCACCGCGCTTGCGCGCCGGCCTGTCCAGCTTGCGCGACCCCTTTTGCGATTCGAGGATGAACATCTCGTCCGCTTCGGCGATGCCGCTCAAGGTCTTGGGACGATCGTGCCTGGCCTGGTCGAGAAAGCGGTGGCGCCACCGGAAGGCCGTGTTGCGGTGTACGCCGACCTCCCTGGCCGCCTTGCGCACCGATTTCGAATCGAGCATCGTGTTCAGGTAGTCGAGCCACTTCTCCCGTAGCCGCAGGTGCGCCGTCGGTGTGCCGCTCAGGTCGTTATAGGTGCGGCCGCACTCACGGCAGCGGTAGCGCTGCAGGCCGTTGGCCTGGCCATGCCGATAGTAGCGCTCGCAAGCGCAAGCAGGACAGCGGCGCTTGCCTTCCTTGACCTGGGCAATGAGGGCGATGATGCGGTCGAGTCCGGCAGCCGGATGCAGGGCCGAGAGCGTCTGCAGGCGCTGCGGCACGTTCAGTGCGGGCAGCTGGGCGAACCACTTCTTGAAGCGGGGAGCGCGCATGATCGGTTCCTGTCGAGGGAGACAGGGGTTCGACCGCCGAACTGCTCGGCAGTTCAGACCTCATCCATAGGTCCGGTTGACTGCGCCGAATTATAACTGTCCCCCCGCCGCCTGGCCGGCGCCCCCACCCATGGCGGGTGACAAGCATGCGCAAATGCGTGATCATGGAGCCACTACTTCACCAATGACAATCGCAGGGAGACCCCATGACCCGATTCGCTCCACTCGGCCTCGCCGTGACGCTGGCCCTGGCCGCGCCAGCGGCGCTGGCACAGCAGGCGGCGCCCGCCACCCCCACCGGCATCGCCGCGCCGCCCACGCCGGCGGCACCCGGCATGCCGGCCGCCCGCCCGGCCGACGTCGCCTCGATCGACGCCATCGTGGCCGCGCTCTACGACGTCATCTCGGGCCCGGCCGGCGCCGCGCGCGACTGGAACCGCATGCGTTCGCTGTTCGCGCCGGAAGGGCGGATGGGCGCGGTCGGCGCGCGTCCGGACGGCAGCTATGTGTTCCGCGCCATGACCCCTGACGACTATATCGCGCGCAATACCAAGGCCTTCGCCACCATGGGCTTCTTCGAAAGCGAAAAGGCGCGCACCGTCGAGACCTATGGCCAGATCGCCCATGTGTTCAGTACCTACGAGGCGCGCCACGCGAAGGACGACGCCCAGCCTTTCGTACGCGGCATCAACAGCATCCAGCTCATCCATGATGGCAAGCGCTGGTACGTGCTGAGCCTGGTCTGGCGCGCGGAAGACGCCAAGCTGCCGCTGCCCGAGCGCTACCTGCGCAATGGCTGAGCCCACCGCAATCGCGTGTTGTGCATGTGGCAAACGGCGCTAGAATTGGTTTTTATGCCAGACTCACCGCCATGATTACCAACGATTCGAGCTTTCAGGTCAGCACCGACCAGACGCAGCTGGACATCCCGATGATCTACCGCTTCCTCAGCGAGCAGTCGACCTGGGCGGTGGGCATCTCGCGCCCGATCGTCGAGCGCGCCATCGAGAATTCGCTGTGTTTCGGCGGCTACCTCGACGGGCGCCAGATCGCCTTCGCGCGCGTGATCACCGACTTCGCCACCTTCGCCAACCTGGTGGACGTGTTCGTGGTGCCGGAATACCGCGGCCGTGGCTATGGCAAGCAGCTGGTCGGCGTGGTCCTGCGCCATCCCAGCCTGCAAAAGCTGCGCCGCTTCATGCTGGCCACGACCGATGCGCATGGCCTGTACGAGCGCTTCGGATTCACCGCGCCGCAACGCCCGGAGACGCTGATGGAACGTTACTTTCCGAACATATATTTGTCCTGAGCAGACGCAAGACGGCGACAGGCTTCTCGAATCAGGCTTAGGATTGTCCCGAGCCTCGAAGGAAGCCGTATGTGTCAATCTGTCGCTTTCCAGCTTGTCGTTCGTCTCCTGCTCCGCTGCCTGCTGGCCTGTGCCTGCTGGACCGGCCTGCCCGCCGTTGCCGCAGCACCCGACTCCTCCATTTCCGCATCCCAGCCCAAGGGCTCGCTTGTCATCATCGGCGGCGCGCTGCGCGGCGACAATGCCGCCGTGTGGGAGCGCATGGTCCAGCTGGCGGGCGGCAAGGGCGCCCGCATCGCCGTGTTCGCTTCCGCCTCGGCCAGCCCGGACAAGACCGGCCAGGCCCTGGTCGAGCGCTTCAGGCACTACGGCGCCCAGGCCTTCTTCGTGCCGGTCGCGCCGCGCCTGGCCGGCACCGACTACCAGGCGGCGGCCGAGGACCCGGCCCTGGCGGCCGCGGTGCGCGCGGCCGGCGGCGCCTTCTTCTCCGGCGGCGACCAGGCCCGCATCACGCGCGCGCTGCGCCGCCCCGACGGCAGCAATACCCGTATCCTGGACGCCTTGTGGGAGCTGTACCGCGGCGGCGGCATGATCGGCGGCACCAGCGCCGGCGCCGCCATCATGAGCAGCACCATGTTCGGCCACCCGAAGCCGGTGCTGGCCACGCTCAAGCTCGGCCTCGGCGAAGGCGGCGAGATCGCGCCCGGCCTTGGCTTCATTGGCGACGAGGTGTTCATCGACCAGCACCTCTTGGTGCGCGGCCGCTTCGCGCGCATGCTGCCGGCCATGCTCAAGAAGGGCTACCAGCTGGGCCTGGGAATCGACGAGAACACCGCCATGGTGGTGGCGCCCAACCGCGAAGTCGAGGTGATCGGCTACCGCGGTGCCCTGCTGGTCGACCTGTCGAAGGCGGTGGCCCAGGACGGCCCGCTCGAGCTCAGCAATGTGCGCCTGAGCTACCTCGACAATGGCGACCGCTTCCACCTGCGCACGCACGCCTTCACGCCCGCGCCCGACAAGCGCGACAACCGGATCGACCCGGCCCGGCCGTACTACCGCGAACCCCTGTTCTCGGCCGATATCCTCGGCCACAGTACCGTGGTCGAACTGATGTCCAGGCTGATCGACAGCGACCAGCCCGAAGCCATCGGCCTGTCGCTGGACAGCCCGCATGCGGTCCAGCCCGAGCTTGGTTTCGAGTTCCGGCTATCCCGTAGCCCCGACAGCGTCGGCTACCAGTCCGCGCTCACCGAGCAGTACTCGGTGTACAAGCTGCGGCTCGATATCCGGCCCATCGTCGTGCAGCACCCCTTGTACCAGTACTGGCGGCTCGACGCCGTGGCAGGCGGCGGCCGGGTAGGCGCGGCCAGGTGAGCCTTCATTCGCAGCGCCCGCCCAGCGCGCTGGCAAGCAGGCGCGCTTGCGCGTCGATCAGGGGAATGTTCGGGTCGTGCCCGGCGCGTTCCACCACCACCAGCTGCTTGCGCGGGGCCGAAATCCCTTCGAAGTAGCGCTGCGCGATCTCCTTGGGCGCCAGCAGGTCCTGGTCTCCATGCACCATGTAGACCGGCATCCCGAAGCTGGCCGCCTGCGCCGCCATGTCCACGGTCGAGGCGATGCCGTCGCCTTTCATGCCGATGAACTGGATGTACGAGTAGTCCTCGGCCGCCTCGTAGTCGGCACGCGCCTTGGGCGTATTGCGCGCCGCCTTCCATTCCATCCAGGCGGCCGGGGCCGGATCGGATACCAGCGCCTCGTACTTGCGGATCGCGCGGCGCAGGATGCCGAAGTTGCGCGGGTTGGTCCAGCGCGGCGCCCCGAGCGCGGCGATTCTCTCGACGGTGGCCTGGTCGCCTGCCGCGCGGGCGCGGGCCAGGATGATCTCGCGCGAGGCGCGCATGGTGTCGGCCCCGTTGACGACCTGCGCCACCGGCATCCAGGCGCAATACAGTTCCGGGCCGTGCGCGGCCATGTGTCCGCCCAGGATCGACCCCCAGGAGCTGCCAAGCAGCACCAGCTTGCGCTTGCCCAGGCGTGCCAGCAGGTGGCGCGACAGTTCGATGCCGTCGTCGCGCATCTGGGCCAGCGTGAGCGGCGTGTCTTCGGCGGGCGCGTTGCGCGACCACGTCAGGCCGCTGGCGCGCTGGTCCCAGTGGACGACGACGTAGTCCCTGGTCCAGGACGCGTAGGGATCGTTCTCGTAGATCGAGATCGGATTGCCCGGACCGCCATGCACCAGCAGCAGCGCCGGCTTGGCGCAGTCGGCGCCGTCGATCGAGATCCACTGCGCGATCCCGCCGATCTTCACGTAGCCGCTGTCGCGGATCGGTTGCCCCGGCTTGCAGGCGGTGGCCCCGGCCGCTTGCGCAAGCGGCGACGCCAGGGCCAGCGCGGCCAGGATGCTGCGTACGAAGAAGTGCATGGCGTCTCCAAGTATCGATACCGCGACGATTCTAGGTTGCTCCTGCGCTGAATACAACTGGCATGCCTGACAATCCGGCAGCCGTTCTACAATGCCGTTTTCGCATCGAACGAGGACGACATGTTCTGCCTGCCATTCCGCTTCTTCGCCGCCGCCCTGGCATTGTTCACCGGCCTCGCCAGCGCGGCGCCGCAGCCGGCCACGGTCCGCCTCGACTACACCCACAGCGGCAATGCCCTGTCCGACCAGTACGCCCTCGAGCGTGTCCTGATCGAGCCGCTGCCCTGGCCGGGCAGCATGGCGCGCACGCTCGACGACACCAACCGCGGCCAGAACCGGGTCGAGGTGGTGGATGCGAAGACGGGCGATCTGCTGTATTCGCGCGGCTTCTCGACCATCTTCGGCGAGTGGCGCACGACCGAGGAGGCGGGCAAGCTAAGCCGCAGCTTCCAGGAATCGGTGCGCTTTCCCAAGCCGGACCGCCCGGTGCGCGTGCGCATCCTCCAGCGCGACGAGCGCAACGCCTTTTCGGTGGCCTGGAGCGTCGAGGTGGACACCGATGCGCAGGAGGTCGTGAAGCGGCAGCCGGCGCCGCCTGCGCAGCCGATTCCGGTGCACGTCAGCGGACCGTCCGCCGACAAGGTCGACCTGCTGATCATGGGCGACGGCTATACGGGCGCGGAACTGAAGAAGTTCGAGGCGGACGCGCGGCGCCTGAGCGCGTACCTGTTCTCGGTCTCGCCCTTCAAGGAACGCGCGAACGACTTCAACGTCTGGGCACTCGCCGTGCCCACCGCGCAATCGGGCATCAGCCGTCCGTCGACCGGGGTGCACCATGCTTCGGCGCTGGGCACCCGCTACGACATCTTCGGCAGCGAGCGCTACGTGCTCACGCTGGACAACCGCGCGCTGCGCGACATCGCCCAGCATGCGCCCTACGAGTTCATCGAGATCCTGGTGAACAACGAGACCTATGGCGGCGGCGGCATCTTCGGCCAGTTCAGCACCGCGGCGGCCGGCAATGCCTGGGCCAACTACCTGTTCGTGCACGAGTTTGGCCACCACTTCGCCGGGCTGGCCGACGAGTACTACACCTCGCCGGTGGCGTATGCGCCATCGGCCACGCGCACGGAACCGTGGGAGCCGAACGTCACCGCGCTGCGCGACCCGGCCACCCTCAAGTGGAAGCGCCACGTGCAGGCCGGCACGCCGCTGCCCACGCCCTGGCCGAAAGCCGCGTACGAGGAAGCGTCGCGTGCCTACCAGAAGAAGCGGGCGGCGCTGCGCGCGGCCAACCGGCCGGAAAGCGAGATGGACGCGCTGTTCCGCCAAGACCTGCGCGCCACCCGGGCGCTGTTCGCCGGCCGGCCCTACCGCCACGCGGTCGGGGCCTTCGAGGGCGCCAACTACGAAGCCAGCGGCTACTACCGTCCGGCGATGCAGTGCCTGATGTTCGACCGCAGCGAGGCCTTCTGCCCGGTGTGCCGCGACGGGGTCAACGACATTATCGACCTGTATGCGGGGCCGGCGCGGCAGTAAGATTTGCTTACAAAACGATAACTTTCTAAGTGGCCTGGCTAACAGACCCGGGAGTGGAGGAGTCCGTATTCTGGACCCATGGCAAACAACAACACAGCGCAGGCAGCGCAGACCGCCAGCGCGACCACTCACCGGAAAGGAAACACCATGAACAAACTGCTCGCCACCCTGATCGCCGGCCTGCTGGCCACCGCCGCCCACGCCCAGACCACCACCGCAGCCAACAGCGCTGCCGCTACCAAGGCGGTCGTGAAGGCCGAGACCGAGGCCACGAAGGACATCGCCAAGGCTGAACAGAAGGAAATGAAGGTCGCCGAAAAGGCCGACAAGAAAGTGAACAAGGCCGTGGCCGACGCCACCGAGAAGAAGGACAAGGCGTACAACAAGGCAGCCGAAGTCCACGCCGATGCGGTCGAGAAGGTCGCCAAGGCCGATCCGGAAGACCGCGCCAAGGCGGTGGCCAAGGCCGAGGAAAAGATCGCCGATGCGAAGCTGAAGGCCGACAAGAAGATGATCAAGGCCGACGAGAAGCTGCTCAAGACGCAAGTCGAGGCGGCGGCCGACAAGGCCACCGCGGCGGCCAAGACCGACCAGGTGCGCGCCGAAGCGACGGCCGAGGTGCACAAGGCGGCTGCGAAACACTGAGCCGGACCCCTGCAAACGACAACGCCGGCTTTCGAGCCGGCGTTGTGCTTTTATAGGGTGGGCGGATGTTCCGCCCGCCCGACGGGTCTAGCGATTACGCGCCGGTGTCGGTGGCCCGCATCGCCAGGTCCTGCGCCTTGAGCTTGGCCGACAGCGGCTTGCCCTTGCGCGCCCGCTTGCCGAAGTGCGGCTCCAGGCCGGACGCGAACAGTTCCACCGTGCGCGGCTTCGAGCCGGCCCAGGTGCCGATCACGTTCACGCCCTTCTGGTTGATCGGCTGCGCCGCCAGCAGGGTTTCCTTCGGCTCCAGTTCCATCAGCGTCACGCCGCGCCCGCCATTGGTCAGCACCTTCATCTCGTCGATGCCGAATACCAGCACGCGGCCCTTCTCGGACAGGCAGGCGATCGCGCCGGCGGTGTCGCTCACGATCCGCGGCGCCAGCGGCACGGCGCCGTCGTCCAGGGTGATGAAGGACTTGCCGCCCTTCAGCCGGCTGATCATGTCGCCGGCCTTGGCGATGAAGCCGAAGCCATTCGACGAGGCCAGCAGCAGGCGCGTGTCCGGGTTGCCCGCGAAGTAGTGCAGGATGCGCACGGGCTGTCCTGCCACGCCGCCGGACAGGTCGACCAGGGTGGTGATCGGCACGCCGTCGCCGCGCGCGCCCGGCAGCGCGGCCACCGGCACCGAGAAGCTCTTGCCGTTGCTGCCGATGCCGATCAGGGAGTCGACCGTGCGGCATTCGAAGGCCTGCAGCAGCGAGTCGCCGGCCTTGAAGGTGAACTGCGCCGGGTCGTGGCCGATGCCGGTGCGCGCGCGCACCCAGCCTTTCTCGGACACGATCACGGTCACCGGCTCGTCGATGACCTTCTGCTCGGCCACGGCGCGCTCGGCTTCCTCGATCAGGGTGCGGCGCTCGTCGCCGTACTGCTTGGCGTCCTGCTCGATCTCGCGGATGATCAGGCGCTTCATGGAAGACGGATTGTTCAGGATGTCTTCCAGCTTTTCCTTTTCGGTGCGCAGTTCAAGCAGCTCCTGCTGGATCTTGATCGCTTCCAGGCGCGCCAGCTGGCGCAGGCGGATCTCGAGGATGTCCTCGGCCTGGCGCTCCGACAGGCGGAAACGCTCGATCAGCGCCGCCTTCGGCTCGTCCGCATTGCGGATGATGGCGATGACTTCGTCGATGTTCAGCAGGACGGTCTCGCGGCCCTCCAGGATGTGGATGCGGTCGTTGACCTTGCCCAGCCTGAACTCGGTGCGGCGGCGCACGGTGACGAAGCGGAAGTCGACCCACTCCTGCAGGATCTCCATCAGGCCCTTCTGGCGCGGACGGCCGTCGCCGCCGATCATCACCAGGTTCATCGGACTGGAGGTCTCGAGCGAGGTGTGCGCGAGCAGCATCAGCATGAACTCGCCCTGGTCCTGGTTCTTCGACTTCGGCTCGAACACGATGCGCACCGCGGCCTCGCGGCCGGATTCGTCGCGCACGGTGTCGAGCGCGCCGAGGATGGTCTGCTTCAGCGCCAGCTGTTCCGGCAGCAGGGTCTTCTTGCCAGCCTTGATCTTCGGGTTGGTGAGTTCTTCGATTTCTTCCAGCACGCGCTGGGCCGAGGTACCCGGCGGCAGCTCGGTGACCACCGCCTGCCACTGGCCGCGCGCCAGCTCCTCGATCTTCCAGCGCGCGCGCACCTTCATCGAGCCGCGGCCGGTGGCGTACATGTCGGCGATGTTCGAGGCCGGGGTGATGATCTGGCCGCCACCCGGGAAGTCCGGACCGGTGATCAGGGTCATCAGTTCGGCGTGGGTGATCTTCGGGTTGCGGATCAGCGCCACCGCAGCCTGCGCCACTTCGCGCAGGTTGTGCGACGGGATCTCGGTGGCCATGCCGACCGCGATGCCCGAGGCGCCGTTGAGCAGCACCATCGGCAGGCGCGCCGGCAGCTGGCGTGGCTCGGTGGTGGAGCCGTCGTAGTTCGGCTGGAAGTCCACCGTGCCCATGTCGAGTTCGTCGAGCAGCAGGCGCGACACCGGCGTCAGGCGCGCTTCGGTGTAGCGCATCGCCGCGGCGCCGTCGCCGTCGCGCGAGCCGAAGTTGCCCTGGCCGTCGATCAGCGGGTAGCGCAGCGAAAAGTCCTGCGCCATGCGCACCAGCGCGTCGTACACCGACTGGTCGCCGTGGGGGTGCAGCTTGCCCAGCACGTCGCCGACCACGGTGGCGGACTTGCGCGGCTTGGCGGTGTGGCCCAGGCCCAGTTCGTGCATCGAGTACAGGATGCGGCGCTGGACCGGCTTCTGGCCGTCCGAGACGTCCGGCAGCGCGCGGCCCTTGACCACCGAGACGGCGTAGTCGAGATAGGCGCGCTCGGCGAAGGTGGACAGGGTGAGCGTCTCGACGTCGTCGGACGGCTCGTGTTGTTGTTCGAAAAGGCTTGCTTGGGTCGTCATGATCTATTCGTTCTGTTCGGTAGCCGCGCGCTCAGATGTCGGCTTCCGTTTCGTTCCCGTGTTCTTCCAGCCAGGCGCGGCGGGCGGCGGCTTCGCCCTTGCCCATCAACATGTTGAAGCGCGAGGCCGATTCAGGCAGGCTGTATTGGCCGAAGGCGACCGGCAGCAGGCGCCGGGTGTCCGGGTTCATGGTGGTTTCCCACAGCTGTTCCGCGTTCATCTCGCCCAGGCCCTTGAAGCGCGAAATGCTCCACACGCCTTCCTTCAGGCCTTCCTTTTTCAGCTTGTCCTCGATCGCCAGCAGTTCGCCATCGTCCAGCGCATAGAGCTTTTGCAGCGGCTTCTTGCCGCGCGCCGGTACGTCCACGCGGTACAAGGGCGGACGGGCCACGCAGATATGGCCGCTCCTGAACAGGGCAGGGAAGTGCCTGAAGAACAGGGTCAGCAGCAGCACCTGGATGTGCGAGCCGTCCACGTCCGCGTCCGACAGGATGCAGATCTTGCCGTAGCGCAGGCCGGACAGGTCCGGGTTGTCGTCCACGCCGTGCGGGTCGACCCCGATCGCCACCGCGATGTCGTGGATCTCGTTGTTGGCGAACAGGCGGTCGCGCTCGGTCTCCCAGGAGTTCAGCACCTTGCCGCGCAGCGGCAGGATGGCCTGGAATTCCTTGTCGCGACCCATCTTGGCCGAGCCGCCGGCCGAGTCGCCCTCGACCAGGAACAGCTCGTTGCGGGTGATGTCGGTCGATTCGCAATCGGTCAGCTTGCCTGGCAACACGGCCACGCCCGAGGACTTCTTCTTCTCGACCTTCTGCAGCGAGCGCAGGCGCGATTGGGCCTGCTTGATGACCAGTTCGGCCAGCTTCTTGCCGTATTCAACGTGCTGGTTCAGCCACAGTTCGAGCGGCGGCTTGGTGAAGGTGGAGACGAGCTTGACCGCGTCGCGCGAGTTCAGGCGCTCCTTGGTCTGGCCCTGGAACTGCGGGTCCAGCACTTTCGCGGACAGCACGAACGAGACGCGCGCGAACACGTCTTCCGGCAGCAGTTTCACGCCTTTCGGCAGCAGCGAATGCATCTCGACGAAGCCCTTCACGGCGCCGAACAGGCCTTCGCGCAGGCCGGATTCGTGGGTGCCGCCGCTGACGGTCGGGATCAGGTTCACATAGGATTCGCGCACCACCGAGCCTTCTTCGGTCCAGGCCACGACCCAGGCCGCGCCTTCGCCTTCGGCAAAGCCCTCGTCGCCCGCGGCCGCGTACTGCGCGCCCTCGAACAGGGGGATCACCGTCTGGCCGCCCGAGGTCTGGGCCAGCGCTTCAAGCAGGTAGCCGCGCAGGCCTTCGTCGTAGCGCCAGGTCTGGACGTCGCCCGTCTTCGCGTTGGTGAGCGTGACGGTCACGCCCGGCAGCAGCACCGCCTTCGAGCGCAGCAGGCGCTGCATGTCGCCCAGCGGGATGTTCGGCGAATCGAAGTACTTCGGGTCGGGGCGGGCGGTGACGCGGGTGCCGTTCTTCTTGCCGCCGCGCTCGAGCGGGCGCGAACGCAGGGGCTCGACCAGGTCACCGTTCTCGAAGGCGAGATCATGCACGCCGTTGCCGTCGTCGTCCTTGCGCCAGACGGTGATCTCCAGGCGCGTGGACAGCGCATTGGTGACCGACACGCCGACCCCGTGCAGGCCGCCCGAGAAGGCATAGGCGCCGCCCGAACCCTTGTCGAACTTGCCGCCCGCGTGCAGGCGGGTAAACACGATCTCGACGGTAGGGACGTTTTCTTCCGGGTGCAGACCGACCGGGATGCCGCGGCCGTCGTCCTCGACCGTGACCGAACCGTCGGTGTTCAGGGTGACGGCGATGTTCTTGCAGTGTCCGCCCAGCGCCTCGTCGGAGGCGTTGTCGATCACTTCCTGGATGATGTGCAGCGGGTTTTCAGTCCGGGTATACATGCCCGGACGCTGTTTCACGGGCTCGAGTCCTTTCAGGACGCGGATGGAGGATTCGCTGTAGTCGGATGCGGGTTTCTTGGAAGCCATGCTGAGGTTCGTTAATTCAATGCTTGCGCATTCTATCTTGTCACGCGGAAAACATTGGCGTTTTCAAAGCCAAATGTGCTTGTTAGTACAGACCATTGTGTTAGATTAAAACGATGTGGCCTGGGAGATGTCAGGAAAGGCGGGAACAGCGATGCACGCACCCAGATATCCGTTCACCATCCGCCTGGTCGGGTTCGCGCCGGCTGAATGCGCCGGACTGGAAAGCCTGCTGGCGCATGCCCCCTTGTCGGGGCCGTCGTATTTTTGCCTGCACGACGACAGTTTGCAAGAACCCGACCTGTATATTGCCGACGGCGGCAACGCGGCCGCGCTGGCGCGCCTGTCCTGCCTGCCGCCCGGCGCCCTGCAGCCCATCCTCCTCATCGGCGGCGACCGCGGCGCCGGCGAACACGGACGCCGCAGCCTGCCGCGTCCGGTCGATCCCGTCCGCCTGTTCGATGCCCTGGCCGAACTGCTCGACGCCCGCGTGCAGGCGCTGGCGGTGCTGGCCGCGCGCGGCGAACGCAGCCTGCCGGAACGCCGGCGAAGGCCGAGGCTGGCGCCGGATACCGAACCGCCAGCCTATTACCATCACCTGCGCCAGGGACCACCCGACGGCGCCGTGCTCATCATCGACAAGGGTGGCGCCTTCCGCGACCACGTGGCGCGCGTCGTCAGCGGCAAGCTGGAAAGCGCCGGTGGCATCGCCAGCCCCTCCTGCATCGAGCGGCCGGTCGAGTGGACCGACAGCAGCCGCGCCGCCGTACGCCTGTGCGACGAAACGCCGGTATCGCTGGTCATGATCAATACCTGCGCGCCCGGCATCGAACCGTACAGCCTGAGCAGCGCCATCAAGTCGCAGGACGGAGCGGGCCGTACCGCTGTCCTGTTTCTCGTCGGGCAGTCGTTCAAGTACGACAGCCTGCGCGCCCGTGATGCCGGCGTACGCGGCCTGCTCGACAAGCCGGTAGCCGACCGCCACCTGCTGGCTACCTTCGAAAAACTGCTGGCGCTGCCGCACTAGTCCCGACAAGAATACTGTAATTGCATACAGTATTCACTAAAAATCCAAACCCCGCAAGTTGACACCCTGGCAGCACGCGCGTGGATTTTGTAACAACTCCGAATCGTGCGCGCGCGCGGCCGGGCTATATTGGCGACATGGCGGAAGACGAACGACATCCCCCCGACGAGGTGCCTGGTCCCCCGGTCGGCAAGCGTCCCGACACCCCGGTGCGGGTGCCTGACCGGCGCGCCACCGAGGGCCCGGCAATGCGCGGCCATGCCCGCTACCAGCGCGACGGCGACACCCCGCTTGCGCTGGCTGGCCGGGTGCTGAGTTCGCGCTGGCGCGCGCTGCGCGAACGCTTCAACCGCGACTTCATGCACCGCACCCTGCATATCGGGGTGTCGGCGCGCATCTTCCATCCCGAACCGGGCGCGCGCGGCCTGCTCAGCAAGAACCTGCAATACCTCGAAGAGTCGATCGCCCAATGGGTGATGTCGCGCGACGTGCTGGTGTTCATGATTCCGACCGTGAATACCAACGGGCTGCTCCATCCCAGCAATATCACCCTGCGCCATTACGCCCGCCACCTCGACGGCCTGGTGCTGCAGGGCGGGGCGGACGTGGCGCCGCAAACCTATTCCGAAGCGCCAACCCGGCCCGAATGGAGCGGCGACCGCGCGCGCGACGTGTACGAACTCGAGCTGCTGCACGAGTTCGTCGATGCCGGCAAGCCGGTACTGGGCGTGTGCCGCGGCTGCCAGCTGATCAACGTCGCCTTTGGTGGCACGCTCTACCAGGACGTCGCCACCAATGTGCCGGAGGCGCTGGCCCACGTGCACGACATCTACGACGCGCACCGCCACGCGATCCGCTTCCCGGAAGGGTCTTCGCTCGGCAAGATGTTCCGCGACGTGCACCATCCGATCGTGAATTCGATCCACCACCAGGCGGTGAAGGAAGTGGGGCGCGACATCCGCATCGAGGCCTATTCCGAACCCGACGGCATCGTCGAGGCGATCCGCTATGAGCGGGCCGACTTCGTCATGGGCCTGCAGTGGCACCCGGAATTCCACCGCGCCGGCGGCACCGAACTGCTGGACTGCACGCCGGTGCTGGACGAGTTCCTGCGCGCGGCGCGCGAAACCCGGCTGTAATGCCGCGCCGATGCGGCGGGCGCCAGCCTAGCGCACCGGCCGCATGCGGCGCTCGCCGCGGAACAGCTGGACCGCGGCATTGACCATGCCTTCGACGCTGCCTTCGCGTTCATGGAAGCGGCGCAGGCGCGCGGCGTCGCTGCCGTCGGCCGCCGCGGCCGCCAGGTGCTGCAGGGCCTCGACGCTGCCCAGCGCTTCCGCGTGCGGCATCATCTTCTCGAGCGTGGCCAGGATGTCCTCGCGCAGCGGCACGCTGTCGTAGGTCTTCGGATGGGTGAGCGCGCCTTCCAGCCCGAAGCGGCAGGCCTGGAAGCGGTTGTAGTTGTACACCAGGTAGTCGTCCTCGGCCGGCGGCGCCTCGCTGCGCGCCAGCAGGTGGCGGCACAGCGCCTGCAGGTAGGCCGCCAGCGCCGCCGCCCGTTCCACCGTGAGCGGGGTGTCGCACACGCGCAGCTCGATGGTGCCGTATTCCGGCTTGGGCCGCAGGTCCCAGTAGAAATCCTTCATGCTCTTGATGATGTGGGTGCGCTCCATCTTCGCGAAATACTCGTCGGTGAAGGCCTGCCAGGTCAGCACGAAGGGCGCGCGCCCGCTCATCGGGAAGGCGAACACGGAATTCAGGCGCGCCGAATCGAAGCCGGAATCCACCCCCTGCACGAAGGGAGAAGAAGCGGACAGCGCGATGAAGTGCGGCAGGTAGCGGTTCAGCGCGTGCAGCAGGTAGAGCGCATCGTCGCCGTTGGCGCAGCCGATGTGCACGTGCTGGCCGAACACGGTGAACTGCTTGGCCAGGTAGCCGTACAGCTGCGACAGGTATTCGTAGCGCGGCTTGCTCGAGATCTTCTGTTCCGACCAGTGCTGGAAGGGATGGGTGCCGCCGCCCGCGATGCCGATGTTGAGCACGTCGCTGGCCGCCACCAGGGTGTCGCGGATCTCGCGCAGCTCGGCCAGCAGCGGGCCATAGGACGCGTGCACGCTCGAGTTAATCTCGATCATGCTCTCGGTGATCTCCGGCGTCACGTTGCCGGGGAAGGGCTTGCGCTTGAGCAGGTGCATCAGGTCGGGGCTGGCCGCGGTCAGGTCGAAGTCCGACAGGCTGACCAGCTGCAGTTCCAGCTCGACCCCGAAGGTGAGCGGCTGCGAGGAAGTGAACGCGTCAAGCGGCATGGGAAGCCTCCGGCGCATTGGCCGACGATTCGCGCGCCCAGACCAGGGTGCGCTGGATGATCAGGGGACCGAACACTTCCAGCAGCATGGTCACCGCCGCCATGGCGCGCAGTTCCTCGACCACGTGCACGCCGGCGTGGCGCGCATGCTCGATCAGCAGGATCACGAACACCGACAGCGGCGCCAGCCCGAGCCCGGTGAGCGCGCCCTTGCGCCAGGAGACGCCGGACAGGTGGGCGAAGGCGGTCACGGCCCCGGTCTTGGCGAGCTGGCGCACCAGCACCACGCTCAGCGCCAGCGCGGCGCCGGCCGCGACCTGGCGCCAGTCGAGGGTGGAGGCGGCGTACACGAACAGCAGCACCGTCAGCACTTCGCCCAGCGGACCGAAGTTGCGCTGCGCCTGGCTGAAGGCGACACGCCGGTGGCGCGCGGTGAGGCCGAAGGCCAGCGTAGCGATATAGGGCGAGAGCGTGCCGGCATCGCACAGGGCCACCAGCAGCATGGTGGCCAGCGCGAAGGCGACGGTGCCGTCCCGGCGCGGGTTGCGGATGGCACGCAGCAGGGCCGGGACGGCCATGCCGAACAGGGCGCCGACCAGGGCCGAGCCGGCCAGCCCCACCAGGCTTTGCCACAGCGCCTCGCCCACCGCGTCGAAGGTGCGGAAGATCCAGAAGCCGACGATGGCATTGAAGGCGAATACCGCCAGTACGCAGTTCTGGGCCGTCAGGTGCAGCACCCGCTCCGTGACCTGGCCCGAGCTGCGCTGCTCGTTGATGATGCGCACGACGGTGGCGGGCGAGGTGCCCATCGACAGCGCCGCCATCATCAGCGCCACCAGCTGCGGGCTGCCGAAGGCCAGGGCCACGAGGTAGACCAGGACGAAAGTAAGCAGGCTCTCGGCCAGCCCGGCCACCCCCAGCCAGGGGTTGTGGCGCAGCCAGCGCAGGTTGAAGCGGTAGCCCAGCTCGAACAGGATCAGGCCGAAGGCGATGTCGGCCAGCAGGGCCACCGGCCCGGCATCCGGCGCCGGCAGCACGCCGATCTGCGCGCTGCCCAGCGCGAAGCCGGCCAGGCCATAGAAACTGATGCGGGGCAGGCCGGTCCAGCGCTGGCCGAATTCACCGGCCAGCCAGGCCAGCGCGAGCGCGATCGGCCAGGCGAGGCTGGTGAGGATGGGAAGCAGGTCGGGCATCGTTTTTCCCTCTTGTTAGGCGCTTTACCGTAGGGTGCGCGAGAGCCCCGCCCCCCTACGATTTGTTGGCAATTCTACAAGATGCCCCGGCGCGCACGATTGGCGTGCGCAGCGTCCTACTTGCTCAGCAGCCGCATGGCCCGCTCCAGCCCTTCCAGGGTGATCGGGAACATGCGGTTGTTCATGATCTGGCGGATGACGGCGATCGACTGCCGGTACTGCCACAGGTGCTCGGGCTCGGGATTGAGCCAGGCGAATTTCGGAAAGGTCGAGGTGAAGCGCGCCAGCCAGTCGGCGCCCGGCTCCTCGTTGTTGTACTCGACCGAGCCGCCCGGGGCCAGCACCTCGTAGGGACTCATGGTGGCGTCGCCCACGAAGATGACGCGGGTGTCGGGCGGATAGGTGCGCAGCAGGTCCCAGGTCGGGAAGCGTTCGCTGTGGCGGCGCCGGTTGTTCTTCCACAGGTGGTCGTAGACGCAGTTATGGAAGTAATAGAACTCCATGTTCTTGAATTCGCTCCTGGCGGCCGAGAACAGCTCTTCCACGCGCTCGATATGGTCGTCCATCGAGCCGCCCACGTCGAGCAGCATCAGCACCTTGATCCGGTTCCTGCGCTCGGGCTGCATGCGGATGTCGAGGTAGCCGGCATTGCTGGCGGTGGCGCGGATGGTGTCGTCCAGCGCCAGTTCCTCGGCGGCGCCCGTGCGGGCGAAGCGGCGCAGGCGGCGCAACGCCACCTTGATGTTGCGGGTGCCCAGTTCGCGTTCGTCGTCGTAGTCGCGGTAGCTGCGCTGTTCCCACACCTTCACGGCCGTGCGGTTGCGGCCCTGGCCGCCGATGCGGATCCCTTCCGGATTGGTGCCGCCATTGCCGAAGGGGGAGGTGCCGCCGGTACCGATCCACTTGCTGCCGCCTTCGTGGCGCTCCTTCTGCTCCTTCAGCAGCTGTTCCAGGCGCTGCTGCAGCTTGTCGTAGCCGAGCTTGTCCAGCGCGGCGCGCTGTTCCGGCGTGAGCTCGCGCTCGAAACGCTTGAGCAGCCAGTCGAGCGGGATGTCGGCCTTCTCGTCGAATACCGCGTTCACGCCGTGGAAAAACGCGCCGAAGGCACGGTCGAAGCGGTCGAAATGGGCCTCGTCCTTCACCAGGCTCAGGCGCGCCAGGTAATAGAACTCGTCGAGCGAGGGCGCCGCGACGCCGCGCTGCAGGGCTTCGAGCAGGGTCAGGAATTCCTTGATCGTGACCGGGACTTTCGCGTCACGCAGGGCGTAGAAGAAACCGATCAGCATGCCCGGGCCCCGGCGTGGCGTTCCAGGCGCGCATGCAGCGCGCTCTTGATGGCGGGCCACTCGCTGCGCAGGATGCTGTACATGACGGTGTCGCGCACCGTGCCGTCGCGCCGCAGCGCGTGGTGGCGCAGCATCCCGTCCTTCTTCGCACCAAGGCGCTCGATGGCGGCCTGCGACGCGAGGTTCTCGCAGTCGGTACGCAGGCCCACCACGCCGGCGCCCAGGGTATCGAAGGCGTGCGACAGCAGGAGCAGCTTGCAGCTGGTATTCACGTGGCTGCGCTGGACGCGTCGCGCGTACCAGGTATAGCCGATCTCGAGCCGGCCCACGGCCGGCAGGATGTCGTGGTAGCTGGTGCTGCCCAGTACCTGGCCGCTGCGTGCATCGATGACGGCAAAGGCGAGCCGGTCGCCCGCGGCGAGCGCGGTCGCGATGTAGGCGGCCGTTTCGTGCGGCGCCGGTACGCTGGTCACGCGCAGGGTCCACAGTTCGCCGTCGCTGGCGGCGGCGCGCAGCCCTTCCGCGTGCTGGGGCGCGAGCGGCTCCAGGCGCAGGCCGTTGAATTCCAGCGTGGCAGGCAGTACCGCGTTCATCGGTTGGCGCGTGCCATGGCGACCAGGCGCTCGAACAGGTGCACGTCCTGCTCGTTCTTGAGCAGGGCGCCGTGCAGCGGCGGCACGATGGCCTTGCCGTCCTTGCCGCGCAGGGCATCGAAGGGGATGTCCTCGGCCAGCAGGAGTTTCAGCCAGTCGAGGAATTCCGAGGTCGAGGGTTTCTTCTTGATGCCGGCGACCTCGCGCAGCTCATAGAAACTCTGCAGGGCGCTGGCCAGCAGGTCCTGCTTCAGGGTCGGGAAATGCACCTTGACGATGTCGGCCATCGTGTCCCGGTCGGGGAACTTGATGTAATGGAAGAAGCAGCGGCGCAGGAAGGCGTCCGGCAGCTCCTTTTCGTTGTTGGAGGTGATGATCACCAGCGGGCGGTGCCTGGCCACCACCATCTCGCGCGTTTCATAGACGTAGAACTCCATGCGGTCCAGTTCGCGCAGCAGGTCGTTGGGGAACTCGATGTCGGCCTTGTCGATCTCGTCGATCAGCAGCACGGTCGGTTCCGGCGCGGTAAACGCCTGCCACAGCACGCCCTTGACGATGTAGTTGTGGATGTCGCGCACGCGTTCGTCGCCCAATTGCGAATCGCGCAGGCGCGAGACGGCGTCGTACTCGTACAGGCCCTGCTGGGCCTTGGTGGTGGACTTCACGTGCCACTGCAGCAGCGGCATGCCGAGGGCGGCCGCCACTTCCTCGGCCAGCATGGTCTTGCCGGTGCCGGGCTCGCCTTTGATCAGGAGCGGACGGCCCAGGGTCAGGGCGGCGTTGACCGCCAGTTTCAGGTCATCGGTGGCGACGTACTGGTCGCTGCCTTCGAAGCGTGGAGAAGCGTGCATGGGCGTGTTGGATGGATGGGAAATGAGGGCGAGTATATGCCAGAACCGGGCGCGGGGCGGGAGCGTGCGTCTTGTAGACTGGTAACAACTCTTCAGATAGAATCGACAGGTTGGTAGTACGTTTGCTAACTTTTTGTGCGTTTGCGGTATTCGAATTACAACTAACGAGCCACACCATGAAAACATCCTTAGCAGTACTGGCATTGGCAGGTTTTGCCGCCAGCGCAATCACGACCGGCGCGGCCGTCGCGGCGGAAGTTGTCGGCAATCCGAAAGCGGCACCGGCCAAGATCGAAATGTGCATCGGCTGCCACGGCATCCCCCATTACAAGACCGGCTTCCCCGAGGTCTACCAGGTTCCCATGATCGGCGGCCAGTCGGCCAAGTACATCGAGAGCGCGCTCAAGGCCTATCGCAAGGGCGAGCGCAAGCATCCGTCGATGGTCGGCATCGCCAAGTCGCTGAGCGACCAGGACATCGCCGACGTCGCTGCCTACTACGCGCAGCAGACCCCCGCCACCGCCAAGCGCTAAGGACCAGCCAATGAAAACACTGTTCTCCGCGCTGGTGATCGGCGCGTTTTCCCTGAATGCGGCCGCCGCCGACGTCTCCAAAGGCGAGGCGCTGGCCAAGAAGTACAACTGCGCGTCCTGCCACGGCGCCGACTTCAACAAGCCGATCGACCCGAGCTATCCGAAGCTGGCCGGCCAGCATGCCGACTACCTGACCCACGCGCTGCGCGCCTACAAGCGCGGTGCCGGCGCCAACGGCCGCACCAACCCGATCATGGCGGGCCAGGTGCAGCCGCTGTCGAACCAGGACATGGCCGACATCGGCGCCTACCTGGCCAGCCTGCCGTCGCAGTTCGTCGTCAGCAAATAAGCTTTTCGCAGCGTTACCGGCCCAGGGCTGGTAAACTGCCGATCCCCCCGACCGGGCAGCCGGCGGGGGGATTTTGTTTTTGGCCGCCTTCCGAACCGCTCACCATGCCGACCCTGTCTCCCACCTATCTCAAATCCAATTTGCTCAGCGGCCTGACCGTGGCCCTGGCCCTGGTCCCCGAAGCGATCGCCTTTGCCTTGGTGGCCCAGGTCTCGCCGCTCACCGGCCTGTATGCTGCGGTGCTGGTGTCCTTCATGACCTCCGCCTTTGGCGGGCGTCCGGGCATGATCTCGGCCGCCGCCGGCTCGCTGGCGGTGGTGATGACGGCGCTGGTGGTGCAGCACGGGGCCCAGTACCTGTTCGCCGCGGTGGTGCTGATGGGCGTGCTGCAGCTGCTGTTCGCCGCCGCCCGGCTCGGCAAGTTCATCCGCATGGTGCCGCATCCGGTGATGCTGGGCTTCGTCAACGGCCTGGCGCTGGTGATCTTCGTGGCCCAGTTCGGGCACTTCAAGACCCCGGGCCCGGACGGCGCGCCGCAGTGGATGGCGGGCCCCGCACTGGCCACCATGCTGGGCGTGGTGGCCGCCACCATGGCCGTGATCTACCTGACCCCACGGGTGACGAAAGCGGTGCCGGCCACGCTGGTCGGCATCCTGGCGGCCAGCGCCGGCTGCGCGCTGCTGGGCATCGACACCAAGACCGTGGGCGACCTCGGCTCGATCGCCGGTGGCCTGCCAGCGTTCGCCCTGCCGGAGGTGCCGTGGAACCTGGACACGCTGCGCATCGTCTTCCCCTACGCGCTGGTGCTGGCCGGCGTCGGCCTGATCGAGTCGCTCCTGACGCTTACCCTGGTCGACGAGATCACCGACACGCGCGGCCAGCCGAACCGCGAATGCCTGGCGCTGGGCGCCGCGAACGTGGTCACCGGCCTGTTCGGCGGCATGGGCGGCTGCGCCCTGATCGGCCAGAGCATGATCAACGTCAACAGCGGCGGCACCGGGCGCCTGTCGGGCATCGTGGCATCAAGCTTCCTGCTGTCCTTCATCCTGGTGGGCTCGCACTGGATCGAGCAGATCCCGCTGGCGGCGCTGATCGGCGTGATGTTCGTGGTGTGCGAAAAGACCTTCGAGTGGGGCACTTTCCGCCTGTTCGGCCGGGTGCCGCGCGCGGACGCGCTGGTGATCGTGCTGGTGGCCGGCATGACCCTGGCCTTCGACCTGGCGGTGGCGGTGCTGGCGGGCGTGGTCGTGTCGGCGCTGGTGTTCGCCTGGCAGCACGCCCGGCAGATCCGGGTGGAGACGGACGTCGACGCCCAGGGCTGGAAGGTGTACGAGCTGGAAGGAACCCTGTTCTTCGCCTCGGTGACGGGCTTCCAGGCCCTGTTCACGCCGAAGGAGGATCCGCAGGACGTGGTGATCGAATTCCGCCGCGCGCGCGTGGCCGACCACTCGGCGATCCAGGCCATCGACGCGCTGGCCGAGCGCTACCGCCAGCTGGGCAAGCGCCTGCACCTGCGCCACCTGAGCCCGGACTGCCGCGAGGTGCTCGAAAAGGCGCGGGACATGATCGAGGTGAACCTGCTGGAAGACCCGCGCTACCGGGTGGCGGACGACAAGCTGGCCTGAACATGATACAAAAAATGCGGCATCTGCCGCATTTTCGAATCATGTTGCGGCATCGCCCTCAGCGCGTGGCGCGCTGGCGCACGCAGTCGATATAGGCTTCGGTGTCGGGCGGCAGTCCGTTGCGTTGCGAAGTCCAGATCATCTCGCCCAGGCATTCCATGATCTCGTGGTGCGCGTCGTGCTCGCCGCGTTTCGCCACCAGGGCATCGTGCGCCGCCTTGATGCCGCGCGGCTGGTCGATCGAGACCTGTTCGGCGATCGACAGGTGCATCGACAGGTGCAGGAAGGGATTCGGCTTGCCGCCTTCGACCGAGTAGTCGCGCACGATCGCCGCTTCGGCGTCTTCCAGTTCGGCGTGGTATTCGGGGTGCTGAACGATCCAGTCGGCCGCGATGGCATCCATCGGGCTCAGGATCTCGCCATTGCGCTGCTTGCGCAGGGCGTCGCAGAAAAAGCGGCGCACGTCGTGCGAGGACGGAGTAAACATGGGGAGCGGGGAAGTAAAAGGAGTGGAGGCGGCATTGTAGCGCGATGCCGCCCGCCTTGCCGGGCAGGCGCCGCCAGCCTGCATCCCGATGTACGATGGGGCAGGGCGGCCGTCGCTCGGGACGAATCGGACGAATTGGACGAATCGGGGGCGCGAGCGCAGGCGCAGGCGCGCGGCGGCATGGCGCCGCCCCGCTCCCGGATGCGCAGCCTACTTCTCCTGCGCCGCCATTGCGTCCGGCGCCGCCGGGACGGACGCCGCCGTGGCGCTTGCCGCCAGCGCCGGCTGCTGCTGGGCCGCCTTGCCGCCGCCCTGGGCGCGTCCGTGCGGCTGGCGCAGGTAGCGCGCGCTGTGGCGGCGTTCGCCGTGGGCGCCGCGGGCCGGCCAGGTAATGAAGCGCGACAGTTCCTGCAGCGCACGCTGGTAGACATCGCGCTTGAACTCGATGACCACGTCCAGCGGCACCCAGTAGTCGTGCCAGCGCCAGGCGTCGAACTCGGGGTGATCCGTCAGGCGCAGGTTGACGTCGTTATCGCGCGCCATCATGCGCAGCAGGAACCAGATCTGCTTCTGGCCACGGTAGTGGCCGCGGATCTCGCGCTTGATGAAGTGATCCGGCACTTCATAGCGCAGCCAGTCGCGGGTGCGGCCCACGATCTTGACGTGCTCCTGGCGCAAACCGATCTCTTCTTCGAGTTCGCGGTACATCGCCTGTTCCGGCGTTTCGCCGTATTTGATACCCCCTTGCGGAAATTGCCACGAGTGCTCGCGCACCCGCTTGCCCCACCACACCTCGTTGTTGGCGTTCAGCAGGATGATGCCGACGTTGGGGCGAAACCCTTCACGATCGAGCATAAGTGCACCTCGAAACTTTCTGCCGGCCGAATGATCCTTATATTTTTACCCACAAATTGTCGCCCTTGCCCTGACCGCGGCTTGCCGACCAGGCCGGGCTTGCCGGTTCCGTGCTCCGTTCCGGCCCCATTTGTAGAAAGTTTGGACGCATCAGCCAGCTAATCCTTTAAAATTAGGTCGATTATAACCCTCTCTTTTTAAAAAGAATTCACGGATATGCGCGCCTCACGATTTTTTATTTCAACTCTCAAAGAAGCGCCCTCGGACGCGGAAATCGTCAGCCACCAGCTGATGATGCGCGCGGGGATGATCAAGCGCCTCGGCTCGGGCATCTACACCTACATGCCGACCGGCCTGCGCATCATCCGCAAGGTCGAGAACATCATCCGCGAAGAAATGAACAAGGCAGGCGCCATCGAACTCCTGATGCCGCTGGTGCAGCCGGCCGAGCTGTGGCAGGAGACCGGGCGCTGGGACAAGATGGGCCCCGAGCTGATGCGCGTCAAGGACCGCCATGGCCGTGAGTTCGCCATCCAGCCGACCTCGGAAGAAGTGGTCACCGACGTCGTGCGCAGCGAACTGAAATCCTACCGCCAGCTGCCGATCAACTTCTATCACATCCAGACCAAGTTCCGCGACGAGCGCCGCCCGCGCTTCGGCCTGATGCGCGGCCGCGAGTTCACGATGAAGGATGCCTATTCCTTCGACCGCGACGTCGAAGGCATGCAGAAGTCCTACGCCACCATGTTCGAGGCGTATACGAAGATCTTCACCCGCTTTGGCCTGAAGTTCCGTGCGGTGGCGGCCGACAATGGCGCCATCGGCGGCACCGGCTCGCACGAATTCCACGTCATCGCCAGCACCGGCGAAGACGCGCTGGTGTACTGCCCGACCTCGAGCTACGCCGCCAACATCGAAGCGGCCGAAGCGCTGGCCAGCGGCGAGCGCGCCGCGCCGACGCAGGAACTCACCAAGACGTCCACGCCCGGCAAGACCAAGTGCGAAGCCGTGGCCGAACTGCTGGACATCCCGCTGCAGCACCACGTCAAGAGCATCGCCCTGACCGTGGAGGCCGAAGGCAAGAAGACCTACTTCCTGCTGCTGCTGCGCGCCGACCACGAGCTCAACGAGATCAAGGTGAACAAGGTGCCGGGCCTGAAGGAGTTCCGCTTCTCGACCGAAGCCGAGATCGGGGAAGCCTACGGCACCGTGCCGGGCTACCTCGGCCCGATCAATACGAAACTGCCGGTCACCGTGGTGGCCGACCGCACGGTCGCCAACATGGCCGATTTCGTCTGCGGCGCGAACGAGGCGGACTACCACTACGTGGGCGCCAACTGGGGTCGCGACTGCGCCGAGCCGCTGGTTGCCGACCTGCGCAACGTGGTCGAAGGCGATCCTTCGCCGGACGGCAAGGGCGTGCTGGCGATCGAGCGCGGCATCGAAGTGGGCCACGTGTTCCAGCTCGGTACCGCCTACTCGGAAGCGATGGGTGCCACCTTCCTGGACGAAGCCGGTAAACCTGCCCCGCTGCAGATGGGCTGCTACGGCATCGGCGTGACCCGCATCCTGGGCGCGGCGATCGAGCAGAACTTCGACGACAAGGGCATCGTCTGGCCGGACGCGATCGCTCCCTTCGAGCTGGTGCTGTGCCCGATGGGCCTGGACCGCAGCGAGATGGTCAGGGAACACACCGAGCAGCTGTACGCCGACCTGCAGGCGGCGGGCATCGACGTGATCGTCGACGACCGCGGCCTGCGTCCGGGCGCGATGTTCGCCGACTGGGAACTGATCGGCGTCCCGCACCGCATCGTGATCGGCGAGCGCGGCCTCAAGGAAGGCAACCTGGAATACCAGGGCCGCCGCGACGAAGCCGCTACTAGCGTGCCGGTCGACGGCATGGTCGCCTTCATCAAGGGCAAGCTGGGCAAGTGAACCTGGCCACGCTGTTCCCGTTCGCGGCCGGCGCGCTGTTCGCCGGCGCGCTGCTGCTCGCTGGCAGTGCCCATGCGGGCAACCAGAAGGAAGAGCAGCTCGCCGATTCGGTGCGCCTGGCCCTGGCCAGCGCGATCCGCGACAGCCGTCCGCCCAAGCCGGTACTGCGCGATGCCGCGGCGCGGGCGCGCTACGAAGCCTGGTTCGCCGAGATGTCGACCCGGCTCGCCAAGCGCATTCCCGACCTCCTGTCGCGCACCGAATTCCTCGAGACGCTCTGGTACGAATCGACCCGTGCCGGGCTCGATCCGGGGCTGGTGCTGGGCCTGATCCAGGTCGAGTCGGCCTACCGCAAGTACGCGATCTCGATCGCGGGCGCGCGCGGCTACATGCAAGTGATGCCGTTCTGGACCAAGGTGATCGGCGACAGCGACCGCCGCATGCTGTTCAACATGCAGACCAACCTGCGCTACGGCTGCTCGATCCTGCGCATGTACATCGACATGGAAAAGGGCAACCTCTACCTGGCCCTGGGCCGCTACAACGGCAGCCGCGGCAAGCCGCAGTATCCGAATGCGGTGCTGGCGGCGTGGAAGCGCTGGGAATTCAAGCCGGGCGCCTAGACCCAACAATCCCGCAACAAATCCGCCTGCCATATGCACATGGCGCGGTGTAAACTCTGCGCTTTCCAGACGTAGAGGTTCTCCATGCGATTGACCACCCTTGCCGGCGCAGCCCTGCTTGCCCTGCTTTCCGGCTGCGCCTCGGTGCCGCCCCCTTCCCAGGACCGGGCGCAGGCCCAGCACGAGGAGCGCGCGAAAAACGTGATCTTCTTCCTCGGCGACGGCATGGGCCTGAACACGCTCACCGCCGCGCGCATCTTCCACGCCGGCGAAGAAGGCGAACTTACCATCGACCGCCTGCCCGAATCGGCCTTCGTGAAGACCTTCTCGAACGACGCCATGGTCACCGACAGCGCGGCCGGCATGGCCGCCTACATGACCGGGGTGAAGCACAACAACGGTGTGATCTCGATGTCCTTCGGCACGCGCTCGATCGCGCCCGCCAAGGATGCCAACGGCAATACCCTGGTCAGCAAGTGCGACAACGGCCAGCCCGCTCCCACGCTGCTGGAACTGGCGCGCCGGCGCGGCATGGCGATCGGCGTGGTCACCAACACCAGCGTCACCGATGCGACGCCAGCCTCGGCATATGGCCACGGCTGCCACCGCAAGCTGGAAAACGACTACGCGGCGATGCTGGTGCCGGGCGGCGCCGGCTACAACGCGGCCCTCGGCGCGCGCGGCCTCGACGTGCTGTTCGGCGGCGGCGCACAGTTCTTCACGCCCTTCGAGCGCGGCGGCAAGCGCGCCGACGGGCGCGACCTGCTGGCCGAGCTGCGCGTGCAGGGCGTGCGCGTGGTGGCCGACAGCGCTGGCATGGGGGCGCTCGGCGCCGATCCGCGCCAGCCGGCGATCGGCCTGTTCGCCGCCAACCACATGGACTACGACGCCGCGCGCGACCCGGCCAGGCAGCCCAGCCTGACCGAAATGACGCGCAAGGCGATCGACCTGCTGGCGCCGCACGCCGGCACCGGCCAGGGTGGCCGGGGCTTCTTCCTGGTGGTCGAGGGCGGCCTGATCGACCACGCGCTGCATGCCACCCTGGGCAAACGCGCGCTGCAGGAAACCGTGTCCTACAACGCGGCCATGCAGGCCGCGCTGGAAAAGATGGAAGCGCTCGATCCGGGCCTGAAGCACACCCTGGTCGTGGCCACCGCCGACCATGACCACACCCTGCTGCTGAACGGCTACACGGTCCGCACCGGCAAGACCACGCCCACCAACCCGGGCGTGCTGGGGCTGGTGCGCAACCTGGACGGCAGCCCCATGCTGGACCGCGAGGGCCGTCCGTTCACCATCATCGGCTTCGGCACCGGCGAGAAACGGGTCAATGGCAGCCGCGGTACCCAGCCCGCGCTGACCGACGAGATCGTCACGCGCGACGACTACCACCAGGAAGCCGTGGTGCGCACCCGCCCCGGCGCCGAGACCCATGGCGGCACCGACGTCTACCTGGGCGCCGCCGGCGCCGGCGCGGAACTGTTCCGCGGGACCATCGACAACACGCGCGTATTCGGCCTGATCAAGACCGCCGCCGGCCTGTAAGGAGACCACCATGCACAAACGACTTTCCCTCCTGCTCGCCGCCAGCCTGGTCGCCTCGGGCGCCGCGGCCGCGCCGCAGGCGAAGAACATCATCTTCTTCCTGGGCGACGGCATGGGCCCGACCACCATCACCGCCGCGCGCATCTTCAAGCACGGCGAGGACGGCCTGCTCGGCTTCGAACGGCTGGAGCGCACCGCGCGCATCAAGACCTATTCGAACGACTTCCAGACCACCGACAGCGCGCCCTCGATGGGTGCCTACATGACGGGCGTGAAGATCAACCAGGACGGCATCTCGCTGAAGGATGCGCGCGCCATCGAGCCGGACAAGGACGCGAACGGCAACCGCACGGTCGACAAGTGCGTCGACGGCCAGGTGGTGCCGACCATCCTCGAACTGGCCAAGGCGCGTGGCAAGGCGGTGGGTGCGGTGACCACCACCGCGCTGACCCACGCCACCCCGGCCTCCACCTTCGCCCACGCCTGCCACCGCGACGCCGCCTACAGCATCGCGCGCCAGATCGTGCCGGGCGGTGAGGGCTACAACGCGGCGCTGGGCGACGGCGTGGACGTGCTGATGGGCGGTGCGCGCAACCACTTCACGCCCTACGACCGGACGCGCAATCCGAAGGGCCGCGCCGACGGACGCGACCTGCTGAAGGAATTCGCCGCGCAAGGCTATGCGGTGGGCGCCACCCGCGCCGACATGCTGTCGGCGCGCCCGGGCCGCAAGTTCGTCGGCATCTACAGCGCCGACGACCACCTCGATTTCGCGCTGGCGCGCCGCCCCGAGCAGCCGAGCCTGAGCGAGATGGCCCTGAAGGCGGTCGAACTGCTGGCGCCCGATCCGGACGGCTTCTTCCTGATGGTCGAAGGCGGCAAGATCGACCACGCCCTGCACGACAACAACGCCAAGAACGCGCTGGCCGACACCGTGGCGTTCGACGAGGCGATCGTGGCGACGATCGCGCGCATGCGCGAGATCGACCCGGGCCTGGAGAATACCCTGATCGTGATCACCGCCGACCACGACCACACCATGGTCCTGAACGGCTATCCGAAGCGCGGCAGCAAGGTG
The DNA here is from genome assembly GCF_020208145.1 of Massilia hydrophila. Lineage (NCBI taxonomy): Bacteria > Pseudomonadati > Pseudomonadota > Betaproteobacteria > Burkholderiales > Oxalobacteraceae > Massilia > Massilia hydrophila. Next base: position 64,912 of record NZ_JAHYBX010000010.1, read on the forward strand.
CTCGACATCGTGCACGACTACGCCACCGGCCAGCCGAAGAAGGATGCCGACGGCAAGACCTTCACCGCCCTCGTGTTCGGCAACGGCAAGGTGCGTCCGGACCAGCGCGCCGACGTCGACAGCGCCACCGCCCTGGACGACGAGTACCAGCAGGAAGCCGGCGTGCGCACGGTCTACGAGTCGCACGGGGGCGGGGACGTGAAGCTGTACGCCACCGGCGCCGGTTCGGCCCCGTTCAAGGGCACGATCGAGAACACGCAGGTGTTCCACCTGATGAAGGCCGCGGCGGGTCTCTAGGCCGCGGGGCCAGGCCCACAAACAAAAAGCCCCGTCGATCGACGGGGCTTTCCGCTTGCAAGGCTACTGGACAGCCAGCCAGTGCTTACTTCAGGTGGTCCGAAATGAGCTTGGTCATCTCGAACATCGAGACCTGGGCCTTGCCACCGAAGACAGCCTTCAGCTTGTCGTCGGCATTGATCATGCGGCGGTTCGATGCGTCCTGCAGGTTCTGGGCCTTGATGTAGTCCCAGACCTTCTTGGTGACCTCGGTGCGTGGCAGCGGCTTGTTGCCGACCACTGCTGCCAGCTCGCCCGACGGCGTCATCTCTTTCATGAAAGCGGCGTTCGGCTTGCGTGCGGCCGCCGGCTTTGCTGCTGGTTTCGCTGCTGCTTTTGCTGGAGCTGCCTTCTTTGCTGCAGGCTTGGCCGCTGCAGCCGGCTTGGCGGCTTGCTTGGCTGGCGCTGCGGTGGATTTTTTGGCTGTTGCCATCTTCGAGCCTCCTAAAACGAACACAGGGAATTTGCGCTATATACGCACGGGCTTATATTGGTGGCCTTTTACTGTTCGTGCAAGTCTTTTTCGAAATTTTTTCACTCTGACAAGCCGTTCAATGCGCGCTATCTCACACTCGTGGCGCATTCAGTGAAAAAAGCCCGGTCCGGACGTGAAAAAACCGCGCCAGGCCAGGGCCCGCGCGGTTTTCCGGGAAGTGCCGCGGGAGGTCAGCGCATGCCGGGCATCATGCCCTTCATCCCGCGCATCATCTTCATCAGGCCGCCGCCTTTGAGTTTCTTCATCATGGTCTGCATCTGCTCGAACTGGTTCAGCATGCGGTTCACTTCCTGCACCTGCACGCCGGCGCCGGCCGCGATGCGGCGCTTGCGGTTGGCCTTGATCAGTTCCGGCTTGGCGCGTTCCAGCGCGGTCATCGAATCGATGATGCCGACCATGCGCCGCACCTGCTTTTCGGCCTGGTCCATGTTGGCGCCGGCGGCCGCCTGCTGGAACTGGGCCGGCAGTTTATCCAGCAGTCCGGACATGCCGCCCATTTTCTTCATCTGGGTCAGCTGGGCCTTGAAGTCGTTCATGTCGAACTTGCCGCCGCCCTTGATCTTGTTGGCCAGTTCGGTCGCCGCTTCGGCATCGACGCCCTTGCGCGCTTCTTCCACCAGCGCCAGGATGTCGCCCATGCCCAGCACGCGGTTGGCCATGCGAGTCGGGTCGAAGGCTTCCAGGCCGTCCAGCTTTTCGGACACGCCGGCGAACTTGATCGGCTTGCCGGTCACGTGACGCACCGACAGCGCCGCGCCGCCGCGCGAATCGCCATCGAGCTTGGTCAGCACCACGCCGGTCAGGGGCAGGGCGTCGTTGAAGGCCTTGGCGGTGTTGATCGCATCCTGGCCCAGCATGGCGTCGACCACGAACAGGGTCTCGACCGGATTGACGGCGGCGTGCACCGCGGCGATCTCCTGCATCATCGCTTCGTCGATGCCGAGGCGGCCGGCGGTGTCGATGATCAGGACGTCGTGGTAGTGCTTTTTCGCCCAGTCGAGCGCGTTCTTCGCGATGTCGACCGGCTTGTCGTTGGCCGTGGTCGGGAAGAAGTCGGCGCCGACCTGCTTGGTGACCGACTCCAGCTGCGCGATCGCGGCCGGGCGGTACACGTCGGCCGAGACGGTCAGGACCTTCTTTTTCTTCTGCTCTTTCAAATACTTGGCCAGCTTGCCGGTGGTGGTGGTTTTACCGACACCCTGCAGGCCCGCCATCAGGATGATCGCCGGCGGCTGCTGGGCGAAGGAGAGCTGGGTGGCATCGGGGCCGAGGTCGGCGCCCATCAGGGCGGCCAGCTCGCGCTGCACCACGCCGACCAGGGCCTGGCCCGGGCTGAGCGAGCCGATGACTTCTTCGCCCAGCGCTTTTTCTTTGACTTTGGCGATGAACTCGCGCACCGCCGGCAGCGCCACGTCGGCTTCCAGCAGGGCCATGCGCACTTCGCGCAGCATCTCGGCGGTGTTCGCCTCGGTAAGACGCGCCTCGCCGCGCATCGTCTTGACGACCTTGGCTAGGCGTTGGGTAAGGTTATCTAGCATGTTCTACCTGACTATATAAGACAGCACGACAAATTCGGGAAACCGACATTCTACCTTGCGCCAGGCGCCCAGTCCGGCCGCGCCGGCCCGCCAGCGCAAATATTCGCTGCCGTGGCGGCCGCTCCCATGCGCAAGGCTTGCCATCCTTGCCAGGCCCGCCCCTGTTCCCGCCGTTTCCCGATGGTGTAGACTCTTATTATGCAGAACTCCCTCTTTCTCGCCGCGGCCCTGCTGTACGCGGTGTGCGCCCTGCTGCCGTCGCGCCGGGGCGCCACGATTTCCGGCGTCACTGCCCTGGCCTGGGTGGCGCATGGCGCCGCGCTCGGGCTCGACGTGCTCGCGCCGGGCCGGCTGCGGGTCGGCTTCGCCATCATGCTGTCGAGCGCCCTGTGGGTCTCGGTGGCCGCCTACTGGCTGGAAAACCGCAATTTCGCCCTCGACGGCATGCGCCGCCTGGTGATGCCCTGCGCCGTCGCGGCCAGCGCGCTGCCGATGCTGTTCCCTGGCAGCCTGCTGCCGCTCGATGGCCAGTCGCCCGCGTTCGGCTGGCATGTGGCGGTGGCGGTGCTGGCCTACAGCACGCTCACCATCGCCGCCTTCCACGCGGTGCTGATGGCCCTGCAGGAGGCGCGCCTGCACACGCGCACCGCCGGCGGCGGCTGGCTGGGCAGCGCGCTGGACCAGCTGCCGGCGCTGCTGACCATGGAAAAGCTGCTGTTCCGCGTGATCTGGATCGGCTTTATCCTGCTCAGCCTGACGGTGCTGTCGGGCGTGGTGTTCTCCGAACAGCTGTTCGGACGCGCGCTGCGCCTGGACCACAAGAGCGTGTTCGCACTGCTGTCCTGGCTGCTGTTCGCGGCGCTGCTGGCGGGCCGTCGTTACCAGGGCTGGCGCGGCAAGACCGCGCTGCGCTTCACGCTGGCCGGTTTCGCCACGCTGGCGCTGGCCTATGTCGGCAGCCGCTTCGTGCTGGAAGTCGTGCTGCACCGGGGGCTGGCATGAGCCGCGTCCTGTTCTGGATCCTGCTGGTCGGGTTGGTGGTGCTGGCCGTGCGCGCCAAGCTGAAGGCGCTCGGCGCGCGCCGCCAGCCGCCCGTGCAGCCTCCCCCGCGCAGCGAGGCGCCAGCGGCCGCGATCGAGAACATGGCCCAGTGCGCCCACTGCGGCCTGCATTTCCCGGCCTCGGAAGCGGTGCACGCCGACGGTCACGACTACTGTTCGCCGGGCCACGCGCGCCTGCCGCCGCGCTAGGCCGGCCGATGCCCGTCCGTACCCTGCTGTCTCCCGAATCGCGCGCGACCCTGTGGCGCTCGCTGCAGACCCTCACCGTCACCCGCATCGTTATCGCGCTGGTACTGCTGCTCTACCTGGGCGTGAGCATCAACGGCGGCGCCGGCCGCCTGGACGCGGTGAATACCCAGGCCTGCCTGTTCTACCTGGCCGCGGCCCTGGTGTTCGCGGTGCTGGCCACCTGGTGGCGGCGCCGCTTCGCGCTGCAGCTGGGAGGCCAGGTGGCGCTCGACCTGGCCGTGATCTCGCTGCTCTACCTCGATGCGGGCGGCATGCGCAGCGGCCTGGCGATCCTCTACCTGTTTCCGCTGGCCGGCACCGCGATCCTGGCGCCGCTCTCGCTGGCGCTGTTCGCCAGCGCCATGGCGACCCTGTTCCTGCTGCTGGAGGCCACCTGGCAGGTGTTCATGCTGGAGCGCCAGCCGCCGCTGATGCAGGCCGGCCTGTACGGGGCCGCCTTCTTCGCCTGCGCGCTGCTGGTGAACCGGCTGGCCGCGCGCCTGATCAAGCAGGAAGAACTGGCCGCCCAGCGCGGCGCCGACCTGCGCGTGCAGCAGGTGATCAACGGGATCGTCATGGCCGACGTCGGCGACGGCATCCTGGTGGCGGGCGACGACAGCACGGTCTTCACCGGCAACCCGGCGGCGCGCCGCATGCTCGGCCTGGAAGGCGAGGCGGCCGGCTTCAGGCTGGGCGAGGCGCCCGGCCTCGAGCCGCTGGCCCAGGCCTTCGCCAGCTGGCTGCGCGCTCCGGTCGACGGCGCCGCCTTCGTCACCGTCAAGCCTTACCAGCAGGAGACCGGTGCGCTGCGCGGGCGGCGCGACGGGCCGGTGCACCTGAAGCTGCGCTTCGCGCGCGTCGATACGGGCGGCGTGGCGCTGGGCCGCAGTGTGGTCTTCATGCAGGACGTGAGCGCCATCGAAAACCAGGCGCAGCAGCTGAAGCTGGCCTCGATGGGACGCCTCACCGCCAGCATCGCGCACGAGGTGCGCAATCCGCTGTCGGCGATCGGCCATGCCACGGCGCTGCTGGCCGAAGACCTGCACGGCCCTGCCGAGGTGCGCCTGTTGAAGATCGTGGGCGACAACGTGGCGCGGGTGAACCGCATGGTCGAGGACATCCTGCAGCTGTCGCGCAAGGTGCAACCGAACGGCGAGCCGGTGCAGCTGGGCGCCTTCCTGGCCGAGCTGAAGGCCGAGTTCTGCGAGACCTATGGGCTGGCGCAGGAAGTGCTCTACATCGGCGACCCCGGCGCCAGCGCGGTACGCTTCGATCCGCTGCACCTGCACGAAGTGCTGCTCAACCTGCTGGGCAACGCGGTGCGCTACGCCAGCCGGCGGCCGGCCAGCATCCGCGTCTTTCCCGCCCACGACGCCGCCGGCAGGATCGAGCTGCACGTGCAGGACGACGGCCCCGGGATCACGCCCGAAGTGCGGGCCCACCTGTTCGAGCCCTTCTACACCACCTCGAGCAAGGGCACGGGCCTGGGCCTGTACCTGGCGCGCGAGCTGTGCCTGAACAACGATGCGCAACTCGACTACGAATACCGCTTCGACGCCATTGATGGCACCGGTGGCAACGATGGCGCCGATGGCGTCGATGGCGTCGATGGCGCCGAGGCCAGCGGCCGCTTCGTGATCAGTTTCGCCCAGCCCGCCGCCTAGCGACGACAAGAAAGGAAATCATGGCCGCACCCCGCATCCTCGTGGTCGACGACGAAGCCGACCTGCGCGAACTGCTCGAGATCACCCTGCTCAAGATGGGCCTGGACGTCGACAGCGCGGCCACGCTGCGCCAGGCGCGCGCCCTGCTGGACGAGCATGACTATGCGCTGGTCCTGACCGACATGCGCCTGCCCGATGGCCTCGGGCTGGAACTGGTGCGCGAAGTGAGCGCCGCCGGCACCGGCACGCCGATCGCCGTGATCACCGCCTATGGCAGCGCCGAGAACGCCGTGGTGGCGCTCAAGGCGGGCGCTTTTGACTACATCTCCAAGCCGGTGGCGCTGGACGCGCTGCGGGTGATGGTGCGCTCGGCCCTGAAGCTGCTGGAGGCGCCGCCGGCGCCGGCCGGCGGCGCGGCGCCCGGCTCGCGCATGATCGGCAGTTCGCCCGCGATGGCGGCGCTGCGCGCCCAGATCGGGCGCCTGGCGCGCTCCAACGCGCCGATCTCGATCACCGGCGAATCCGGCAGCGGCAAGGAACTGGCCGCGCGCGAAATCCACGCCCTGAGCTCGCGCGCCAGCAAGCCTTTCGTGGCGGTGAACTGCGGGGCGATCCCGGAAACCCTGATGGAGGCCGAGTTCTTCGGCTACCGCAAGGGCGCCTTCACCGGCGCCGCGGAAGAGCGCGACGGCTTCTTCCAGGCCGCCAACGGCGGCACCCTGATGCTGGACGAAGTGGCCGACCTGCCGCTGCCGATGCAGGTCAAGCTGCTGCGCGCGATCCAGGAGCGGCGCGTGCGCAAGATCGGCGCCACGGCCGAGGAGCCGGTCGACGTGCGCATCATCAGCGCCACCCACCAGGACCTGGCACGCTGCGTGGAGCAGGGCAGGTTCAGGCAGGACCTGTTCTACCGCCTGAACGTGATCGAGCTGGCGCTGCCGCCGCTGCGCGAACGGCTCGACGACCTGCCGGTGCTGGCCGCGACGATCCTGGCGCGCCTGGCCGGGCCGGACCAGGCCGCACTGGGCCCGGGCGTGCTCGAGGCGCTGCGCGCCTATTCCTTCCCGGGAAACATCCGCGAGCTGGAAAACGTGCTGGAGCGGGCGCTGGCCTTCGCCAACGATGGCGTGATCGAAGTCGGCGACCTGTCGCTGAAAGCGGCGCGCCCGGTAGAGGGCGGGGGCGGGGGCGTGCAGTCGGCCGCGGCGACGCTGCCGCCGTCCTTGACGCAACCTGCGCCGGTGCCGGCGCAGGTGCAGGATACCGGGCAGCCGCCAGCGGCGCTGTCCGCACAGCTGGCGGGGGCAGCCCAGCTCGGGCCGACCGGCTTGCCCAGCAACCTGCCCGAATACCTGAACCAGGTCGAACGCGAGATCATCGGACGCGCGCTGCAGCAGACGCAGTTCAACCGCACCCAGGCCGCGGCCCTGCTGGGGATCAGCGTGCGCCAGCTGCGCTACCAGATCCAGAAGCTGGAAATCTGCGCGCCGGACGACCATGCCTGAGGGCTGCTGTTGTCTTTTCGCCAGTGCAAAATTAACAAGGATGATGCAGCCCGGATGGCCTTGATTACTCAGTGAGCAGCGCTGGCGGCCTTGGTTAGCACTTACTCACCGCGAGCTGCCCACCATTCTCGCTATAACGTCTTGTCAAGCCTGCGAGGCAAAAAAAAGGCCATAAATTGAAAAGTAATTCGCTTGCCCTGACCTGGGGCAGCCACTACAATTAGTCTGATCTCAACGTTGAACACTAGATATAGTGGTACTGAACGACAAGCAACTAGTTCAGCATCGACGTGAAGCTTGCTCTGCAAGCCACTGATTCATCAGCGATTTTCTACCCTGCCGTAATGTTCTTTTCTTGATTGTCAGCAATCGTTTTCGCTGGCGGGGGTTCGCTTTGCTCAAAATTTTGTCCAGTTGACAAGGCTGGTTAAAACAAACGACGGCAGGTTCCGCTGCCACTGGAGGCTCAATGCAAACAGCACAAGACATTTCGATCGTTCCGCACGTCGCACCTGGCGCGGCGGCCACCGCCACCCCGGCCGAGATCGCCGCGCGTGGCGACTATCGCGTCATCCGCCGCAACGGCGCCGTGGTCGCGTTCGAGCCGCACAAGATCTCGGTCGCGATGACCAAGGCCTTCCTCGCCGTCGCCGGCGGCCAGGGCGCGGTCTCGGCCCGCATCCGCGAGCTGGTGGAACAGCTGACCAACAACGTGGTGGCCGCGCTGGTGCGCCGCCAGCCGAACGGCGGCACCTTCCACATCGAGGACGTGCAGGACCAGGTCGAACTGTCGCTGATGCGCTCGGGCGAGCATGACGTCGCGCGCGAGTATGTGCTGTACCGCGCCAAGCGCATGGAAGAACGCAAGGCCGCCAAGGCAGCCGCTGGCGGCACCCCGGTCGCCGCGCCGCAGATCCACGTGGTCGACGGCGGCGAGCGCCGTCCGCTCGACATGAACGACGTCCACGCCCTCGTGAACGCCGCCTGCTCCGGCCTGGAAAAGCATGTCGACGCCGACGCCATCGTCGCCGAGACCCTGAAGAACCTGTACGACGGCGTGCCGGTCGAGGAGCTGCACAAGTCGGCCATCCTGGCCGCCCGCGCCCTGATGGAAAAAGACCCGGCCTACAGCCAGGTCACCGCGCGCATCCTGCTGCATACCATCCGCAAGGAAGTCTTCGGCCATGAAGTGCCGCAGGCCGGCGCCGCTCTTGAGTACATCACCTACTTCCCGCAGTACATCGCCAAGGGCATCCAGAACGAGCTGCTGGACGAAGCGCTGGGCACCTACGACCTCGAGCGCCTGGCGAAAGCCTTAGTGGCCGACCGCGACCTGCAGTTCGGCTACATCGGCCTGCAGACCCTGTACGACCGTTACTTCCTGCACGTGCGCGAAACCCGCATCGAGATGCCGCAGGCCTTCTACATGCGCGTCGCGATGGGCCTGGCCCTGAGGGAAAGCGACCGCGAAGCGCGCGCCATCGAGTTCTACAACCTGCTGTCGAGTTTTGATTTCATGAGCTCGACCCCGACCCTGTTCAACTCGGGCACCCGCCGCTCGCAGCTGTCCTCGTGCTACCTGACCACCGTCGGCGACGACCTGGAAGGCATCTACGACGCCATCAAGGAAAACGCGCTGCTGTCGAAGTTCGCCGGCGGCCTGGGCAACGACTGGACCCCGGTCCGCGCACTGGGCTCGCGCATCAAGGGCACCAACGGCAAGTCGCAGGGCGTGGTCCCGTTCCTGAAAGTGGTCAACGACACCGCTGTCGCCGTGAACCAGGGCGGCAAGCGCAAGGGCGCGGTCTGCGCCTACCTGGAAACCTGGCACATGGACATCGAGGAATTCCTCGACCTGCGCAAGAACACCGGCGACGACCGCCGCCGCACCCACGACATGAACACCGCGAACTGGATTCCGGACCTGTTCATGAAGCGCGTGATGGAAAAGGGTTACTGGAGCCTGTTCTCGCCGAGCGAAACGCCGGACCTGCACGACAAGGTCGGCAAGGCTTTCGAAGAGGCGTATGTCGCCTACGAAGCCAAGGCCGCGCGCGGCGAAATGACCGTGTACAAGAAGGTCGAAGCGCTCGACCTGTGGCGCAAGATGCTGTCGATGCTGTTCGAGACCGGCCATCCGTGGATCACCTTCAAGGATCCGTGCAACATCCGCTCGCCGCAGCAGCACGTCGGCGTGGTGCACTCGTCGAACCTGTGCACCGAGATCACGCTGAACACCAGCGCCGACGAGATCGCCGTCTGCAACCTGGGCTCGGTGAACCTGCCGCAGCACATGAAGGGCGAGGGCCTGGATCACGCCAAGCTGCAGAAGACCATCCGCACCGCGATGCGCATGCTGGACAACGTCATCGACATCAACTACTACGCCGTGGACAAGGCGCGCAACTCGAACCTGCGCCACCGTCCGGTGGGCATGGGCATCATGGGTCACCAGGATTGCCTGCACATGATGCGCGTGCCGTTCGCGTCCGAGAAGGCAGTGGAATTCGCCGACAAGTCGATGGAAGCCGTCTGCTACTACGCCTACCTGGCCTCGACCGAGCTGGCCGAGGAGCGCGGCCGCTACGAGACCTACGAAGGTTCGCTGTGGGACCGCGGCATCCTGCCGCAGGACTCGATCAAGCTGCTGGCGGAAGAACGCGGTGGCTACCTGGAGCAGGACACGGGCGAATCGATGGACTGGAGCGTGGTGCGCGAGCGCATCAAGCAGTTCGGCATGCGTAACTCGAACTGCGTGGCGATCGCCCCGACCGCGACCATCTCGAACATCATCGGCGTGTCGGCCTGCATCGAGCCGACCTTCCAGAACCTGTACGTGAAGTCGAACCTGTCGGGCGAGTTCACCGAGATCAATTCGTACCTGGTGCGCGACCTGAAGGCACGCGACCTGTGGGACGAAGTCATGATCGCCGACCTGAAGTACTTCGACGGTTCGCTGTCCAAGATCGACCGCGTGCCGCAAGACCTGCGCGACATCTACGCCACCGCCTTCGAAGTCGAGCCGAAGTGGCTGGTCGAGCAGGCTTCGCGCCGCCAGAAGTGGATCGACCAGGCCCAGTCGCTGAATATCTACATGGCCGGCGCCTCGGGCAAGAAGCTGGATGAAACGTACAAGCTGGCCTGGCTGCGCGGCCTGAAGACCACGTATTACCTGCGCACCATCGCGGCGACGCACATGGAAAAGTCGACCACCCGTACCGGCGCGCTGAACGCGGTGCCGGTCTCGGGCGGCCTGGTGGCCGGCCATGCCGCGCCGGCCGGCGCCCCGGCGGCGGCGAATGGCCCGGTGGCCGCCGCATCGGCAACACCTGCGGCGGCAAGCGCGGAAGTGGTGGAAGGCGCCGCCTGCTACCTGCGTCCGGGCGACGCCGGCTTCGACGAGTGCGAGGCTTGCCAATAAGCTTCCAATACGCTGTCAATAAGCTGTCAATCAGCGACATCGGGTGCGGACCGGCATGAGCGCCGGGCCGCACCCCTGAATCACCGCTGACTTTACTGAACCAATACGACCGACCGTCCGCCCCGTGCGGACGCAGTCACGAAAGAAGGAACAAACACATGCTCTCCTGGGACGACGAACCAAGCACCACACCAGCCCCGCGCGCAGCGCAAGCCGCCGGCGAAGCGCCACCTGCCGCCGCCGAAGTCGCCAAGCGCGTCAACGCCGATGACAAGCGCATCATCAACGGCCAGACCGACGTGAACCAGCTGGTGCCGTTCAAGTACAAGTGGGCATGGGACAAGTACCTGGCCGGCTGCGCGAACCACTGGATGCCGCAGGAAGTGAACATGCAGCGCGACATCGAACTGTGGAAGAGCCCGAACGGCCTGAGCGAAGACGAGCGCCGCATCGTCAAGCGCAACCTCGGCTTCTTCGTCACCGCCGACTCGCTGGCCGCCAACAACATCGTGCTGGGCACCTACCGCCACATCACGGCGCCGGAATGCCGCCAGTACCTGCTGCGCCAGGCCTTCGAGGAAGCGATCCACACCCACGCCTACCAGTACATCGTCGAGTCGCTGGGCCTGGACGAGCGCGAGATCTTCAACGCCTACAACGAGATCGAATCGATCCACGACAAGGACCAGTTCCTGATCCCGTTCATCAACGTGCTGACCGATCCGGAATTCAAGACCGGCACCCTGGAAAACGACCAGAAGCTGCTGAAGTCGATCATCGTGTTCGCCTGCCTGATGGAAGGCCTGTTCTTCTACGTCGGCTTCACCCAGATCCTGGCGCTCGGCCGCCAGAACAAGATGACCGGCGCCGCCGAGCAGTACCAGTACATCCTGCGCGACGAGTCGATGCACGTGAACTTCGGCATCGACCTGATCAACACGATCAAGATGGAAAACCCGCAACTGTGGACCCCGGCCTTCCGCGAAGAGCTCAAGGTCCTGTTCATGCAGGCGGTCGACCTCGAATACCGCTACGCCGAAGACACGATGCCGCGCGGCGTGCTGGGCCTGAACGCCCCGATGTTCAAGGGCTACCTGCGCTTCATCGCCAACCGCCGCGCCGTGCAGATCGGCCTGGAGCAGCTGTTCCCGAACGAAGAGAACCCGTTCCCGTGGATGAGCGAGATGATCGACCTGAAGAAGGAGCGTAACTTCTTCGAGACGCGCGTGACCGAGTACCAGACCGGCGGTGCGCTGAGCTGGGACTGATCTCCAGCATCCGCCTCATGCAACCCGGCTACCGGCAACGGCAGCCGGGTTTTTTCATGCCCGGGTCCGCCGCCGTGCTAAGCTTGCGTTCCTGATTGCAGTCACCGCCATGAGAGAAGAAGGGCAGCCATGCGCCTGGAACAAGCCGAGGAACTGCTGCAGACCTTGAGAACCCGCTTCGACAGGAACATGCAACGCCATGCCGGACTTGACTGGTCCGCGGTAGAGAAAATACTCGCAGACTACCCCGCAGCACTGGATGCGCTGGCACAGATGGAAGCGACCGGCGGCGAGCCGGACGTCATCGGCATCGATGAGGCGAGCGGCGGCATCGTCTTCTGCGACTGCTCCCCGGAGTCTCCCACCGGCCGCCGCGGCATCTGCTACGACCGCGCCGCATGGGAAGCGCGCAAGGAAAACAAGCCACGCGGCAGCGCGGAGGAGGTGGCAGCCGGCATGGGCATCGCACTGCTGACCGAACAACAGTACCGCCACCTGCAAACGCTGGGCGAATTCGACCGCAAGACCTCGAGCTGGATCGCTACCCCGCCAGACGTGCGCAAGCTGGGCGGCGCGCTGTTCTGCGACCGCCGCTACGGCCGGGTATTCACCTACCACAACGGCGCCGAGTCCTATTACGCGGCGCGCGGCTTTCGCGGCCTGCTGACCGTGCAAGCCAGGCGCTAGCGCCGCACCTGCGCCACCAGCGCCAGCAGCTCCGGCGCCGCCACCGGTTTCACCAGGTGATGGTCGAACCCGGCCGCCATGGCGTTCTGCCGGTCCTGCTCCTGCCCATAGCCCGTCAAGGCGATCAGCATGGCCCCGGCCGTCTCGGCTTGCGCCCGCATCCGGCGCGCCAGTTCGTTTCCATCCATTCCCGGCAAGCCGATATCGAGGATGCACACTTCCGGCAGACCGATCCGGGCCCGTTCCAGCGCCTGCTGCGAATCGTGCTCGATCATGACGGCGTGGCCGGCCGCCTCCAGGCACATGCCCAGCATCTGGGCCGCATCGACGTTGTCGTCCACCACCAGCACGCGCCGGGGAGCGCTTGGCGCCGGTGCCAGCGGACCGCCTTCGATGCCGGAATGCGCATCCCGCCCGGCCGCGCGTGGCAGGGTGACGAGGAAGCGGCTGCCCTTGCCCACGCCTTCGCTGTGGCAGGCGACGCTGCCGCCGTGCAGCTCCACCAGGCTTCGCACCAGGGCCAGGCCGATGCCAAGGCCGCCCTGCGAGCGGTCGGGACTGCGGTCGGCCTGGGCGAACAGGTCGAAGATGCGCACCTGCAGTTCCTGGGCGATGCCGATGCCGTTGTCCGCGACCGCCAGCGCCACCTGCTCGTCGGTCGCGCTCATCGTCACTTCGATGCGGCCTTCCGCCGGGGTGTACTTGGCCGCGTTGCCCAGCAGGTTGCTCAGGACCTGCACCAGGCGCTTGTGGTCGCCCAGCACCTGGGCAGCGTCGAAAGCCAGTTCCACCACCAGGCGGTGGCGCTTCGCTTCCATCAGGGGACGGGTCTGTTCGATGGCATCGGCGATGACCTGCTTGACGTCGAGGCGCGCCTGTTGCAGCTCCACCAGGCCGCGCGTGACGCGCGAGACGTCCAGCAGGTCGTCCACCAGGCCGGTCATGTGGCGGACCTGGCGCGAGATGATCTGGCTGGTGCGGCGGCGCTGCTCGGGCGCCAGGTCGCGCGACTCCAGCAGGTCGGCGGCGGCGCGGATCGGCGCCATCGGGTTGCGCAGTTCGTGCGCCAGCATGGCCAGGAATTCATCCTTGCGGCGGTCGGCGTCGTGCAGGGCTTCCTCGGCGCGCTTGCGTTTGGCGATGTCGATGCAGACGGCGAGGATGCTGTCGGCACCCTGGCCGTCCGGCGCGCGGATCAGGCTGACGGTATTGTTGACCCAGACATCGCTGCCGTCCGGGCGCAGGTAGCGCTTCTCGATCTCGAAGGGCTCGCCGGTCGCGATGGTGCGCTTGAACAGCGGCAGGTTCAGCGCCAGGTCGTCCGGATGCGTGATCTCCTGCATCGGCATCCCCAGCAGCGATTCATGGCTGCGTCCCACGATGTCGCAAAAACGCTCGTTGATCTTCACGATCCGGCCCTGCAGGTCGGTCTCGCAGATGCCGGCGGCGGTCTGCCCGAACACCGACTGCAGATGCGCTTCGCTCCTGCGCAGCGCATCCTCGGTGCGGCGGCGCTCGCTCAGGTCGACGAAGGTGCAGACCGCGCCCTGCAGCTGGCCGTCGCGCCAGACCGGGCGGGCGCGGTACTCGACCGGAAAGGCGCTGCCGTCCAGCCGGAAGAACATCTCGTCGTCCACCAGCGCCGGCACGCCGTCGCGCGCGGCACGGTAGATCGGGCAATCCTCCACGCAGTAATGCGAGCCGTCCGGATGCGCGCGGTGGATCACGCCGTGCAGTTTCTTGCCGATGGCCTCGTCCTCGCTGCGAAATCCCAGCATCTTGAGAAAAGCCGCGTTGCACATGATGGTGACGCCTTCGCGGTCCACCGAATAAAAACCTTCCTCGGTGCAGTCGAGCAGCAGGCGCAGGTAGTCGTGGCTGCCGCGCACGCGTTCCTCGGCCACGCGCAGCTCGATCGCGATGCGGCTGCGCTCGATCGATTCCCAGCAGCGGTTGGCGACCGCCTCCAGCAGCCGTACCTCGTGCTCCTGCCAGCGGCGCGGAGTCGACTGGTGCAGGGCCATGCCGGCCACCCACTGGTCGCCCTTGATGACGGGGACCGAGATCACGGCGCGCAGCCCGGTGTCGCGGTAGGCCTGCAGCACGTCGCCGACACGGGTATCGAGCTCGCTGTCTTCCACGACGTAAGGCTGGCCCAGGCGGTTCAGGCGGACGAACTCGGCGCCGAAGGCGGCCAGCTGGTAGCGTCCAACGATGCTGGGAACGTCCCGGGTGTAGTTGCCGGCGAGGGTGAAGCTGCCCTGTTCTTCGCTCACGTAGGCATAGGCGCAGCGGTCCGCGCCGAGAAACTCGCCGAGCAGGCGCGCGGCGGTATGGGCGATCTGTTCCGGATCGGTCAGCAGGCGGATGGCGTCGTCGAGTCCCGTGATGAAGCGGTAGCGGGCGAGTTCGGCGTGCAGGGACGACGCGTCCTCGTTCCTGGCCATCGGTATTGGTGTCGGCATGTGGTCGATTGTTGTGGCCGTGGACGTGTTGTGCACGATTATAGCCCTGCCGCATCCGGCATCGCGCCAGGTACCAGCCTCGCGTCCCAAGGCAGAGTGGATGGACAGGACCATCCATCGTGAAGGGCCTTTGTCGTTAACGGAGGCGACTTTCCGGCAAAGCCTGTCTAATGCATGCGCTGGCCTCCACCAAGGTCCATGTTCATTGAAAGGAAGACAATGCGCCGCTTTTCCTGCCACCTCGCGTGCCTGCTGGCAGCGGGCCTGCTCGGTGCCACCGCCACCACCACCACCACCGCTGCGCCGCAGGCGCTTGCAGACCTGGACGTCCATGGCAACCGGTATCCGCATGCGTGCAAGGCCGGCGAGCGCAAGGCCCTGAAGGCCTCGCTGGACGGGCTGAAGCTTCCCGCCACGCCGGCGCTGTGGCGGGCCGTCGACACGCTCCTGTGCGCGCCCGCCACGCCCGCCAACGTGCGCCAGGTCCGGCTGCTGCTGGGTCCCCGGACGAAAATGGTCTACGAAGGCACCGGCTCCGACCCGGATGTCGCGTACCTGCCACCGAACGAGGAACTGGTGCGGGAAGTGATGGCCAAGGGGCAGGCCTGGCGCGCGACGCTCGAATGGCGTGGGGATGGCGTGGCGCTGCAGTATGCGCCGAACGAAGCCTGCATCGCCGGCGTGCTCCTTTCCCACCGCGGCGGGAGGTGGTGGATTGCCGAGGGTGGCAGCGCCTGCGACTGATGCGCTGGCGCCGCACGGCGTGGGCGGCTGAAAGGCCTGGCGCGGGCGGCAGGAAATCGCGAAGCGCAGTAACATGGCCGGTCCTGCCGAACCAAGCGAAAGGACACCCCATGCCCGACCCGATGAACCAGCAAGTCCTGCTTGCCGCGCGCCCGCAAGGGATGCCCACGCCAGACAATTTCCGCATCGTGCAGGCGCCGGTGCCGGAGCCCGGCGATGGCCAGCTGCTGCTCGAGATCCTGTTCCTGTCGCTCGACCCCTATATGCGCGGCCGCATGGACGCCGGCAAGTCCTATGCCAAGCCGGTCGAGGTCGGCGCTGTCATGGAAGCCGGCACGGTGGCGCGCGTCCTGCTGTCGCGCCATCCGGGCTTCGTGCCGGGCGATATCGTGCTGTCCTACTCCGGCTGGCAGCGCTATGCGCTGGCCGATGGTGCCAGCGTGCGCAAGCTCGACCCGGCGCTGGCCCCGCCCAGCACCGCGCTCGGCGTGCTGGGCATGCCCGGTTTCACGGCCTGGGCCGGCCTGCTGCAGATTGGCCAGCCGAAGCCGGGCGAAACCGTGGTGGTGGCCGCCGCCAGCGGCGCGGTCGGCTCGGTGGTCGGGCAGATCGCCCGCATCAAGGGCGCGCGCGCGGTCGGCATCGCGGGCGGTCCCGAGAAATGCGCCTTCGTGCGCGATGTGCTCGGCTTCGATGCCGTCATCGACCATCGCGCGCCCGACTTCGCGCAACAGCTGGCGCAGGCCTGCCCGGGCGGGATCGACGTCTATTTCGAGAATGTCGGCGGCAAGGTGTGGGAGGCGGTGATCCCGCTGCTGAACGACTTCGCCCGGATTCCGGTATGCGGCCTGATCGCCCAGTACAACGGCTTGCCCCAGGCCGAGCCCGGGCCGGACAAGCTGGCGCGCTTCATGGGCGAGGTGCTCAAGAAGAGCCTGAGCATGCGTGGATTCATCCAGCGCGAGTTCGCCGCCATGCAGCCCGCCTTCTACCAGGAGGCCGCGGGCTGGATCACCGATGGCAGGCTGCGCTACCGCGAAGACATCGTCGCGGGCCTGGACCATGCCCCGGCCGCCTTCATCGACCTGCTCCGGGGCCGCAACTTCGGCAAGCTGCTCGTCAAGCTGGCCGACTGAGGTGGTTTCGCGCGGCATGGTCCCGGGGCGCCGTCCGCCGGCAGCGCCCGCGCCCGCAGGCCTGCGCCGCGGTCCGCGCGCGCCCGCTATGATGGCCGCGACAGGCCAGCCCTGCGCCGCCTCCCCGGCGGCATGCGCATGGCCGCAGGAGACCGCATGGCCCAGCGCTTCGCCCTACACTATCTTCCCGAGGCATTTTCCACCGCCGGCCAAAAACTGATGGGCCGCCAGTCGGCCGGTGTCGGCCTGCTGCGCGCGATCGCACGCGATCCGGAGGCGGGCGAGCTGGGCTGCTTTGCTTCCGAACGCAGCCACGTCGAGGCGTGTGCGGCGGCCCTGCGCGAACAGGGCCATGCGGGCAGCGTGGCCTGGGTCCCGCAGTCCGCACCGCAGGAACTGGAACGCTTCGACTGCCTGCTCCACCCCGACCCCGGCATCGCGCGCCTGGCCTGGCGCCGCCTGGCCGCCGGCCAGGACCGCTACAGCCTGTGCGGCATCACGCATGCCATCGCCTCGCACGAGACGATGAGCATGGTGACCAGCCTGTTGGTGGCGCCGGTGCGCGGCTGGGACGCCATCATCTGCACCTCGCGCGCCGTGCGCGACAGCCTGCGTGTGCTGGTCGAGGAGCAGGCCGACTACCTGCGCACGCGGCTCGGGGCGCAGCGCTTCGAGCTGCCCCAGCTGCCCCTGATTCCGCTCGGCGTGCACTGCGACAGCCTGGCGCCGGACCCGGCGCGGCGCCAGGAAGCGCGCGCCCGCTTCGGCCTCGGTGCGGACGATGTCGCCTTCCTCTACCTGGGCCGCCTGTCCCTGCATGCCAAGTCGCATCCGCAGCAGATGTTCACGGCGCTGGAACAGGCGGAGAAGGGCGGGCGGCGGGTACACCTCCTGATTGCCGGCTGGTCCGCCGGCGAGGCCGTCGAGGCGGCGTTCCGCGAAGCGGCGGCGCTGCTGTGTCCCTCGGTGCGCCTGGTCGAGCTGGATGGACGCGCGGCGGATCAGCAGGGCGATGCCTGGGCCGCCGCCGACGTTTTCACTTCGCTGGCCGACAATGTCCAGGAGAGCTTCGGCCTGGCCCCGCTTGAAGCAATGGCGGCCGGGCTGCCCTGCGTGGTCTCGGACTGGAACGGCTACCGCGACACGGTGCGCGACGGCGTCGATGGCTACCGCATCCCGACCGTGATGCCGGGACCGGGCGCAGGTCCCGACCTGGCGCTGCGCTACGATGATGGCGTGGACACCGTTGACATGTACTGCGGCCATGCCAGCCAGGCGGTGGCCCTGGACGGGGCCTTGCTGGCACAGGCCTACGGACGCCTGGTGCGCGACGCGGACTTGCGCCAGCGCCTGGGCAGCCAGGGGCGCGCACGGGCCCGATCGGAGTTCGACTGGAGCGTGATCTTCAGGCGCTACCGCGCCCTGTGGGACGAACTGGCCGAGCGCCGGCGCGCCGACCCGGTGCTGGCGCCGCCGCTGCCCGCACGCGCGCCCGACCGCCCCGATCCGTTCCGCCTGTTTGCCAGCTACCCGACCCGCGCGCTCGGCGCGGCCTCGCTGGTGGAGCTGGCGCCGGATGCCTCGCTGGCACGGGTCAACCAGTACCGCGAGCTGGCCATCAACCGTTTCGCGGCGGCTTCGCTGCCGACGCTGGAAGACTTCGGCCGCCTGTTCGGCGCCATCGGCCCGCGTCCGCTGGAGGTGGAGGAACTGATCGACACGCTCGGCCCCTGCGACCGGCCGACGCTGCTGCGCGGGCTGGCCTGGCTGTGCAAGATGGACCTGCTGCGGGTCGTCGACTAGCAAGCGCGCAATATCGCGTGCATGTCGCGGGCACCGTTTGCCATATCAGTGGGTCCAAGCGGGAAGGGCTGATCAATTCGTCGGCTGCGTTGCCGCCCGATAGCGGATTCCCGGAATTGGCATGACAGCGCCTGGTGTGAAACGGCGCGGTGCGCAGCGATACGAAAGCGCTGCGGCATCGGCGTAATTGGAATGGCGTTTCAAATGATGCGGGCTGTGCCGGGAATGTGGAAACGCCGCTATTCAAGGCCGAAAACGCGATTTGATTTGCCGTGTTCGGGTTGCGCGCTCACAAGGTTTTCGTGTACTTTACATGATTGAATTTGTCAAAACGTGAACATGTGATATTGTCGCGTCCATCCGGGCAGTAATCGATCGAAACAATAGGACACTGATTCAATCAGTATGCACGTAAGCGAAGCGAAAAGAACAAGCCGCACTGCCTGACCATGTTCAGGCAAGGCGGCTTTTTCTTTTCGCGCCCGCGAGGGTAGCGATGTGAAAGCGCATTGAGTCGGTTGCCTGTCGACCTTGGCTGAAGCGCTGCAATTGTGAGGAATTGCAGCAGTTCAGCCGGTGCCGGATTCATTGGCCCAAATTGCCTGGCGGTTTGGTCCGATGAATAATTCGCCCGCCAGCAATGGGTGGTCGGGTTTTAACCTTGAGCGTATTTCTCATCGCAGATGAAGGAGAATCAAAATGGCAACCGCTAAGAAACCAGCAGCAAAGGCAGCAGCAAAAAGCGCGCCTTCGTCCGTGACGAAGGCCACCAAGCCGGCAGCAAAGGCAGCCGCCGAGAAACCGGCAGCGAAGAAAGCCGCCGCCGCCAAGCCGGCCGCCAAGGCCACCGCGACCAAGACCGCCGCCAAGCCGGCAGCGAAGAAGGCAGGCACCGCCGCCAAGCCTGCGGCCAAGCGCGCCACCGCCGCGACCAAGTCGACCGCCGCAAGCAAGACCACCGCCACCAAGGCCGCCGCCAAGCCGGCAGCGAAGAAAGCCGCTGCAAAACCGGTTGCAAAGACCGCAGCCAAGCCAGCAGCCAAGAAGGCGGCAGCCAAGCCGGCAGCAAAACCTGCAGCAAAGAAAGCCGCCGCCAAGCCGGCCGCCAAGAAAGCCGCCGCCAAGCCGGCAGCAAAACCTGCAGCGAAGAAAGCGGCCGCCAAGCCGGCAGCCAAGAAGGCCGCCGCCAAGCCAGCCGCCAAGCCTGCCGCCAAGAAAGCCGCCGCCAAGCCGGCAGCAAAACCTGCAGCAAAGAAAGCGGCAGCCAAGCCTGCAGCCAAGAAAGCTGCTGCTAAACCTGCAGCCAAGAAAGCTGCTGCTAAACCTGCAGCCAAGAAAGCTGCTGCTAAACCTGCAGCCAAGAAAGCTGCTGCTAAACCTGCAGCCAAGAAAGCAGCTGCCAAGCCTGCCGTGAAATCGGCAGCCAAGACCACGGCAAAATCGGCAACCAAGTCGACTGCAAAATCGGCTGCAAAGCCGGCTGCAAAGCCGGCTGCAAAATCGGCCGCCAAACCTGCAGCCAAGAAAACGGCTGCCAAGCCGGCTGCAAAAACCGCCGCCAAGCCGGCTGCAAAGAAAGCGACCGTCGCTAAAACTGCTGCCACCAAATCGGTAGCCAAGCCGGCGGCGAAGAAAGCGGCCGCGACCAAAGCCGCCGCGCCGGCGAAAGCCGCTGCCAAACCTGCGGCCAAGAAAGCGGCAGCACCGGCTAAATCCGCTGCTCCGGCTAAATCGGCTGCACCGGCTAAATCGGCTGCACCCGCTAAATCGGCTGCACCGGCCAAATCCGCTGCTCCGGCCAAATCGGCTGCACCGGCCAAAACCGCTGCGCCGGCTAAATCGGCTGCATCCAAATCCGCTGCTGCCAAGCCTGCTGCAAAAGCCGAAGCCAAGCCGGAAGTAAAAGCCGAATCGAAACCGGAAACCAAAGCCGATACCAAACCAGAAGTGAAAGCCGATAGCAAGGCCGACACCAAGGCGGATTCGAAAGCCGATTCCAAGCAGGAAACCAAGGCCGAGGCAAAAGCCGACACCAAACCAGAATCGAAATCCGATTCGAAATCGGATGGCAAGGCCGACAGCAAGGCAGCCGCGCCAGCTCCGGCGGCAAAAACCACGCTGTCGCCGGCAGCGGCCTGGCCATTCCCGACCAGCAGCCGCCCATAATCCGGGCTCGATGGCGAGTCTTGCCTGGATCAGGCAAAATACCGCTGTGTGATTTTCACACGGCGGTTTTTTTTGAGGAGCCTACGTGCTGTCCATTCTCCAGTTTATTGTCGATACCGCTGCCAGCCTGCTGGGAGGAATGCTGCTGCTGCGCTTCTGGATGCAGGCGATCCGCGTGCGTCCACCCCAGCAGATCGGCCATTTCATTTTCACCCTGACCGACTGGCTGGTGCTGCCCCTGCGGCGCCTGGTACCCGGCATGGGCGGCTATGACTGGGCGAGCCTGATCGGCGCCTTCCTGGTGGTGCTGCTGGCCAGTTCGCTGCTGCTGGTGGCGGGAATGCCGTGGGAAATGGTGCTGACCCATGCGCTGTACCGCTTCCTGACCTGGATCCTGTATGGCTTCATGGCGCTCCTGATCATCGAGGTGGTGTTCAGCTGGGTCAACCCGCATGCGCCGCTGGCGCCCTTCGTGCACGCGCTGAATACGCCGATCCTGCGTCCGATCCGGCGCGTGGTGCCGCCGGTGGGCGGAATCGACCTGTCGGTGCTGGTGGCCTTCGTGCTGATCCAGATCATCAAGTTCGTGCTGCAGCAACTCTTCTACGGCTGACGGCGCACCCGGCGCGGCAAACGACGAGGGGCCCCATGGGGGCCCCTTTTTCATCCCTTGCCGGCCGCCGCCGGCTGCGCTGTTCAGCGGAAGCGGTAGCCGAAGGCCGCCTCGAACCTGCGATCGATCTCTTCCGGTTCAACGTGATGGTTCTGGCCGCCGGCATGGGCGATCTTGATCGCGCCCAGCAGGCTGGCAATGCGGCCGGTGGTCGGCCAGTCGAAACCTTGCGTGATCCCGTACAGCAGGCCGGCGCGGTAGGCGTCGCCACAGCCGGTGGGGTCGACCACCTGCTCGGCCTGGACCGCCGGAATGCGGTGCCGCTCGCCGCCTGCATAGATGTCCGAGCCTTCGCCGCCGCGCGTGACGACCAGCGCGTCCAGGCGCGCCGCGATCTGTTCCAGCCCCAGGCCGGTGCGGTCCATCACCACTTCGAACTCGTAGTCGTTGCAGGCCAGGTAGCTGGCGCCATCGATGAAGCGGAGCAGCTCGTCGCCTGAGAACATCGGCAGCTGCTGGCCCGGGTCGAACATGAAGGGAACGCCGAGGGCGGCGCAGTCGGCCGCGTGCTTGAGCATGCCGTCGCGGCCATCCGGCGAGATGATCGCCACCCGCAGCGGACCCTGGTCGCCCACGTTGTTTTCGTGCGAATGCTGCATGGCGCCCGGGTGGAAGGCATTGATCTGGTTGTTGTCCTGGTCGGCGGTGACGAAGCACTGCGCCGTATAGGCGTCGGGGACGGTGCGGATGGCGCGCGTGTCCAGGCCTTGCTTGCGCATGCGCTCCAGGTAGTCGCCGCCATCTTGGCCGATGGTGCCCATGACCAGCGGCTCGCCGCCCAGCAGCTTGAGGTTGTAGGCGATGTTCACCGCGCAGCCGCCGTACTCGAGGCGCAAGCTCGGCACCAGGAAGGACACGTTGACGCGGTGCAGCTGGTCGGCCAGCAGGGTGTCGGCGAAGCGGCCGTGGTACTGCATGATCTTGTCGAAGGCGATCGAGCCGCAGATCAGGGCGGTGTGGGTCATGGATGGGCTTTCAGGGATAGAAGACGGCGACATGGTAACCGGACGGCGCCGGTTCCTCGACGCGGAAGTGCAGTTTTACCGGCTGTTCGGCGCGGGCGGGGAAGCCGGCTGCCAGCAGCGGCCCGGCGGGCAGGTAGTCGCGCGGACCGAACACGCGCCGTACCAGCGGCTTGTCGTCGGCGCTGGACAGGGTCAGTTCGAGGCTGGGCCACGCCTGTACGGTATCGCCCTGGTTGCGCAGCTGGGTCGTGAAGGTATAGGCGTTGCCGCCGAGGGTGGTGAGTTCGCCGGTATCGATCACCAGCTGTTCGATGCGCGTCGGCAGCTCGACCCGGCAGCCGAGCAGGCCGCACAGTGACACCAGCGCCGGCTTGAAGGCGGGATAGCGGGCCGCCAGCGGGTCGTGGAAGCTGCGCACCAGCTGGGCGGCGAGGACCAGCAGCAGGACGACGCTGCCGGTGGCGAGCGCGATGCGCAGCGTCTTGCCCGAGCGCTCGCGCTGGCGGGTGCGGCGCACGAAGGCAGGTTCGTCCGGCTCCGGCGGCGGCTTGGGCGCTTCGATGCTGGCCGGCGCCGGCCGGGCGCGGCGCGCGCGCGCGTCCGCGGCCTTGGCCGCCTTGGCTGCCTTGGTGCGCGGCGTGCGCGGGGCGACTGGTGGCGCGCTGGGCGGCAGCGGCAGGGTGACGGTGGCAGGGCCCGATTCGCGCAGCAGCAGCGGCGGCGGGAGCGCCTGCGCGGGGCGCGCGGATGGCCCGCCCGGTGCCGGGGCCGCCGAGGATGCAGGCACTGCCGGATCCGGCGCCGCTGCGGGAGCGTGCGCATGCTCCTGCGCTGTAGCTGTAGTTATGGCAGTACCCGCCGTCGCCGTCGTGGTGGGTGCTGCGGGGGAGGGTGCCGCTTCCGGCTCGGGTTCGAGTTGCGGCGCAGGAGGCGGTTCCGGTACCGGCTCAGGCTCAGGTTCTGGCTCGGGTACCGGCGCAAGCGCAGGGGCAGGTGCCATCGGCGGCACTGGTGCCGCCGGCACGGTGCTGGCCTGCGGCAAGATGCCGAAAGGCGCGAAGGTACGGTCGAATTCGAGCGTATAAATGGCTTCGTCGCCCGTTTCCTCGGCCGCCGGCGCGGCAGTCACGGGCGGCGGCACGGGAGCCGGCGTGGCGGAAGGAGGCGCGGAAGCGCCCTCCAGGTCTACCAGGGCGGCATTGCCATCGAAGACCTGGGTGCAGGCGCCGCAACGGACGATGCCCCCACGCAGCTTGAGCTGGTCCGCGGCGACGCGGAACACGGTGCCGCAGTGGGGGCATTGGGTAGCGAGGGCCATGCCTGGCGGGTTCCTTAGCCGGCGAAAGAGCGCGGCGCGGGTGCGGTGTCCTGGCCGAGCGTGCCGTGCAGGGCAACCCAGCCGTCCTGCTCGGCCCAGACGCCCAGCTGGATGAAGGGAGCGTAGGCGGCGGCCACTTCCTCGGCCTGGCGCGCCAGCACGCCTGACAGGACCAGTGAGCCGCCAGGCGCCACGCGGCCGGACAGCATCGGCGCCATCAGCTTCAATGGGCTCGACAGGATGTTGGCCACGACGATGTCGAACTGGCCCTTGGCATGGCGCGCGTTGGGCGCCACCGCGAAGTCGTCCGGCACGTAGAAATCGATGGCGCAGCCATTGCGCTCGGCATTGGCACGCGCCGATTCGATCGCTTGCGGATCGATGTCGACCCCGGCCACATCATTCGCACCGAGCTTCTTGGCCACCATTGCCAGGATGCCCGAGCCGCAGCCGTAGTCCAGCACCGACTTGCCGGGTGCCGGGTGCGCTTCCAGCCACTCCATGCACAGGCGGGTGGTCGGATGGCTGCCGGTGCCGAAGGCCAGGCCCGGATCGAGTTCCAGGATCAGGCCGTTCGGGTCCGGTGCCTCGTGCCAGCTCGGCACGACCCAGATGTTAGTGCCGATGTGGATCGGCTCGAACTGCGACTGGGTCAGGCGCACCCAGTCGGCGTCTTCCAGCGCGCGGGTGGTGAACGAGGGCACGACCGGCAGTTTGATGGCGTTGGCGGCTTCCTGCACGATCGCGAACTGGTCGGCGTCCGTATCGGTCAGCGCGACCACGCGCGAGTGGTCCCAGGCGGCTTCAAGCGGTTCCATGCCCGGCTCGCCGAACAGCGGTTTTTCCGCCTCCGTGCCTTCGTCCGCGTCTTCCACCGAGACCGACAGGGCGCCCGCTTCCATCAGGGCGTCCGACAGGGCCTCGGCGTGTTCGCGCGCGACTTCGATGACGACTTCAGTCCAGCTCATGCGTCTATCCTGGTGTCCGATTTGGCGCCGATCCCCGTTTCCTTCGGCAGGTCCGGCTTCGAGGCCAGCTTGTGCTCGAGGTAGTGGATGTTGGTGCCACCCTCGATGAAGCGGGCGTCCACCATCAGCTCGCGGTGCAGCGGAATATTGGTGAGGATACCTTCAACCACCATTTCCGAGAGCGCGATTTGCATGCGGCGGATCGCCTGTTCGCGCGTGGCGCCATACGAGATGACCTTGCCGATCATCGAGTCGTAGTGCGGCGGCACGTAGTAGCCCGCGTAGGAATGCGAATCGACGCGGATGCCGGGGCCGCCCGGCGGGTGCCAGCCGGTGATGCGGCCCGGGGACGGGGTGAACTTGAACGGGTCCTCGGCATTGATGCGGCACTCGATCGCGTGGCCCGACAGCATGATGTCGCGCTGCTTGAAGCGCAGCTTCTCGCCGCAGGCGATGCGGATCTGCTCCTGCACGATGTCGATCCCGGTGATCATCTCGGTGACCGGGTGTTCCACCTGCACGCGGGTGTTCATCTCGATGAAGTAGAACTCGCCGTTCTCGTACAGGAATTCGAAGGTGCCCGCGCCGCGGTAGCCGATCTTGCGGCAGGCTTCGGCGCAGCGGTCGCCGATCTTCTCGATGAGTTTGCGCGGGATGCCCGGCGCTGGTGCTTCCTCGATCACCTTCTGGTGGCGGCGCTGCATCGAGCAGTCGCGTTCGCCCAGCCAGACGGCGTTCTTGTGTTCGTCGGCGAGGATCTGGATCTCCACGTGGCGCGGATTTTCCAGGAACTTCTCCATGTAGACTTCCGGATTGCCGAAGGCGGTACCGGCCTCGGTCTTGGTCATCTGGACGGCGTTCAGCAGCGCGGCTTCGGTATGCACCACGCGCATGCCGCGGCCGCCGCCGCCGCCGGCGGCCTTGATGATGACCGGGTAGCCGACGCGGCGCGCGGTCTGGATGATCTCTTTCGGGTCGTCCGAGAGGGCGCCGTCCGAACCCGGCACGCAAGGCACGCCGGCCTTGATCATCGCCTGCTTGGCCGAGACCTTGTCGCCCATCAGCCGGATCGAGTCCGAACGCGGGCCGATGAAGACGAAGCCCGATTTCTCGACGCGCTCGGCGAAGTCGGCGTTCTCCGACAGGAAGCCGTAGCCCGGGTGGATCGCCTCGGCGTCCGTCACTTCGGCGGCGCTGATAATCGCCGGCATGTTCAGGTAGCTGAGCGTCGACTGGGCCGGACCGATGCAGACGGATTCGTCCGCCAGTTTCACGTACTTGGCGTCCTTGTCCGCCTCGGAGTGAACGACGACCGTCTTGATGCCCAGCTCGCGGCATGCGCGCTGGATACGCAGCGCGATTTCACCACGGTTGGCGATGAGGATTTTTTCAAACATGGTAGGTTCGGTGTTTCAGTGAAAACCGGCGCAGACTGGTAACAGCACGCGCCGGACACGACATGAATGGGCTGGCGGCAGGACGCCGCCGGGCCGAAATCTTGGATCGTCTAACAAAACCCCTGGGCAAGGCGCATCGTCGTGCAACGCCGCCATGGGAATTTATTAGGCGATCTTAGCCGATGATGAAAAGCGGCTGGCCAAATTCGACCGGTTGGCCGTTTTCCACGAAGATCTTGGTGACCGTGCCAGCAACCTCGGCATCGATCTCGTTCAGCAGCTTCATCGCTTCGATGATGCACAGGGTATCGCCCTGCTTGACGCTCTGGCCGACCTCGACGAAAGCCGGGGCGCCCGGGGCCGAGCTACGGTAGAAGGTGCCGACCATCGGCGACTTGACCACGTGGCCGGTCGGCTCGGCGGCGGCCGGTGCGGCTGCCGGCGCGGCGGCGGGGGCCGGGGCGGCCGGCGCGGCGATGTGCTGCACCGCCTGCTGCGGGACCATCATCATCCCGCCCTGAGGGTTTGCGGACGACTTGACGATGCGAACCTTGCTTTCGCCTTCGGTGACTTCGAGTTCAGCGATGTCCGATTCGGCGACCAGGTCGATCAAGGTCTTGAGTTTTCTGAGATCCATGTGAAACCCCTTGGTGTTTTATTCGTTTTAAGAGAGCTGGCAACGCGCTGGTGGTGGCTGCGTGGCTGCTGATACATGAAGTTGACGTAGATTAACGCGATTTAAGCGCAAAGTCGATGGCAAACCGGTACCCGTCCGGACCCAGGCCGCAGATCACGCCGAGCGCGATGGCGGACAAGTACGAGTGGTGCCGAAAGGATTCGCGGGCATGGACATTCGAGATGTGCACCTCCACGAAAGGGATTGCCACCGCCGCAAGCGCATCGCGCAGTGCCACGCTGGTATGGGTCAGGCCACCCGGATTGATGACGATCGCCTCCACGCCTTCGCTGTGCGCGGCATGGATGCGGTCGATCAGGGCTCCTTCATGGTTGCTCTGGAAGCAGTCCAGGCTTGCGCCTGCGCTTGCTGCCTGTGCCCTGGCTGCCTGCTCGATGTCGGCCAGCGTCGTCGCGCCGTACACCGCAGGCTCCCGGGTCCCCAATAGATTGAGGTTGGGGCCATTAAGCAGCAGTAGCTTTTTCGCCATGTTGAAGAGTCTGAACGCCCGAAAGGAAGGCATTGTGCCGTCAAGCTCGGCTATTGGCAAGCAGTAAAATTGCCAGTTGATGCAGGCATATTCGGCGCAGTTCGGAAAAGTACGATCGTTCGCTGACCCGGTTTTTACAGGGTATCGGCATAGCGTAATCTGGTCCACCGGACCAGATTACGCCTACAACTTCGCCAGATCCGCGCGCAATTCGTCGAACTTGAGCTTGCCCAAATACGTCTTGCGCACTTGCCCATCCGCTCCGATCAATACTGTATACGGCAAGCCGCCCGCGCTGTTGCCGAAGGCGCGCGACAGTTCGGTTCCGCCCATGCCACCCACATAGAGCGGATAGGCAATCTTGAGCTTGGCCGCGAAGGCCTGCATGTTCGAAGGCGAGTCGATGCCGATGCCGATCACATTGAAGGTCTTGCCACCGTCGCTGCCCGCCAGTTCGGACAGCTCCGGCATCTCCTGCACGCAGGGCGCGCACCAGGTTGCCCAGAAGTTGACCACCAGCGGTTTGCCGCGCCAGCGGGCCAGCGCCTCGGGCTTGCCCTCCAAGTCGTTCAGCGACTGCGCGAACAGCTTGTCGACCGCCGCTGGCGGCTTGGCGCCGGCCGCGGCGCCGGCGTTGCCCGTCATGGGCGGCAATTCTTTCTGGTTGAGTGCGACCAGCGCCCCCATGATGCCGAACATGGCGGCCACGGCCACATAGATCGCTACGTGTTTCTTGTTCATTCGTCCTGTTCCAGTGTTTCGTCGTTTGCCATCAGCGCGCGCAGTCCGGCTGCGTCCACCCGCTGCAGGCGGCCGTCGGCGCGCGGCTTGAGGGCCCCCCGCAAATCATGAAAGTCGTACAACTCGGCATGAATTCTTTCCTTATGCCACATGAAGCTGACCGTTTCAACCGGATCGTGGCGCCCGCCCTTGAAATGGGGCGTTTCCGAAATCTCGATATTGACGTTGCGGTTGAGCAGGTAGATCTCGACTTCCTTGGCGCTCTCGGCAAATAGTTGCAGGTGGATGTCGTCGTGCTCCCCCGCGGTGCCGTTCAGCACGGCACCGGTCAGGTAGGGGCGGAATTCGGCCAGCGCATCCATGACCTGGAGCGCGGTACTGCGCAGTGCCTGCAGGCGCGCGGCGTGGCCGGGTCCGCCGAACAGCGACTGGTACTTGCGGACTTCGTCCTCGATCTGCAGGTTGTCCGGCATCAGGTTGGGGGCAGGGCGGTCCACCCCGAGCGCCTGGCGGGCCGCCTTGCGGCGCGCGGTATCGTAGTCGGCCCCGTCCTGGGCGATCATGCGCGCGGCAAGGGCAGCGATTTCGGCGCGCAACTGGAGCACATCATGGTTCGGTATTGGCATGGTGCCTGAATCATACTCTTGAACGGAAAATGGCAGCGGGTCGGGTAGAATCGCGCTTTCGGTCCCAACCGCAGCTCACTTTTCTTCGACCATGCACATTCACATTCTCGGTATTTGCGGCACCTTCATGGGTGGCCTGGCGGTCCTGGCCAAGGAAGCCGGCCACCGCGTCACCGGCTGCGACGCCAACGTCTATCCGCCGATGAGCACCCAGCTCGAAGCCCAGGGCATCGAGCTGATCCAGGGCTACGGCCCGGAACAGGTGTCGCTGAATCCGGACCTGTACGTGATCGGCAATGTCATGACACGCGGCAATCCGCTGATCGAAGAGATCCTGAACCGCGGCCTGCCTTACGTCTCCGGTCCGCAATGGATCGGCGAGCACATCCTGCGTGACAAATGGGTGCTGGCGGTGGCTGGCACGCATGGCAAGACCACCACCACCTCGATGCTGGCCTGGATCCTGGAAGACGCCGGCTATGCGCCCGGCTTCCTGATCGGCGGGGTGCCGATGAACTTCGGCATCTCGGCGCGCCTGCATGGCGACAAGCCGAGCGACTTCTTCGTGATCGAGGCGGACGAGTACGACACCGCCTTTTTTGATAAGCGCTCCAAGTTTGTCCACTACCACGCCAAGACCGCGGTGCTGAACAACCTGGAATACGACCACGCCGACATCTTCCCCGATATCGGCGCCATCGAGACCCAGTTCCACCACCTGGTGCGCACCGTGCCCGGCGTGGGCCGCCTGGTCGTCAACGGTGACGAGGCCTCGCTGTCCCGCGTGCTGAAACGCGGCTGCTGGAGCGAAAAGGAAAGCTTCGGCCTGTCCGAAGGGGCCAACTGGAGCCTGGTCGAGCACCAGGGCGGCAGTTTCGACGTGCTGTTCAACGGCGACGTGCAGGGCACCGTGCACTGGGACCTGAGCGGCCACCACAACCGTTCGAACGCGCTGGCCGCGATCGCCGCCGCGCGCCACGTCGGCGTGCCGACCTCGCAGGCGATCGCCGCGCTGGCGCGCTTCCAGAGCGTCAAGCGGCGCATGGAAGTACGCGGCACCGTCAACGGCATCACCGTGTACGACGATTTCGCCCACCACCCGACCGCGATCGCCACGACGGTCGCCGGCCTGCGCCAGAAGATCGGCAGTAGTGGAACAAACTCGGGCCGCATCCTGGCCGTGCTCGAGCCACGCTCGAACACCATGAAGCTGGGCGCGATGAAGGATGCGCTGCCGGGCAGCCTGAAGGACGCCGACCTCGTGTTCGGCTTCGGCAGCCAGCAGGCGCTGGGCTGGTCGCTGGCCGACGCATTGAAGCCGCTGGGCGGCATCGCCCACAGCTTCGACCAGCTCGACTACATGGTGCAGGCCATCGTGCAGGCCGCCCAGCCGGGCGACCACATCCTCGTGATGAGCAACGGCGGCTTCGGCGGCGTGCACCAGAAACTGCTGGACGCGCTGGCGCCATGACCGCGAACGGGTACGTTCTTTACCTGCACGGATTCCGCTCCTCGCCGAAGTCCTTCAAGGCGCGGGTGGTACAGAAGGCAATGGCGGACGCCGGGCGCGCCCACGCGCTGATCTGCCCGCAGCTGCCGGCTTCGCCGAAGGCCGCGATGGACCTGGCCCTGCTGCTGGCCAAGCGCCATGCGCCAGGCAACCTGTCCATCATCGGCTCCTCGCTGGGCGGCTTCTACGCCACCTGGCTGGCCGAGCGCCTGGACGTGCCGGCCGTGCTGCTGAATCCTTCCGTCAACCCGCTGAAGAGCCTGGAGCACCACGTCGGCCTCACCACCGCCTGGCATTCCGACGAGCCCTTCGAGTTCCGCCGCGAGTACATCGACGAGCTGGCGGCGTTGCGGGTCGAGCGGATCACGAAGCCGGAGCGCTACTTCCTGCTGGCCGCCACTGGCGACGAAGTGCTGGACTACCGCGACATGGTGGCCCACTACGCCGGCGCGCGGCAGCACGTGATCGAGGGCAGCGACCATGCGATCTCGGAGTTTCCGCGCTATGTCGACGAGGTGCTGGCCTTCTGCGCTGGAGCGAACGTGGTGCAGGGCGCGCCGCAGTGAATGGCGCAATGAGGAATGCTTCGCTGAGGCTGGCGGCCTGGCAGCCGCACCCGGGGGCACTGCGCGCGCCGGACCGGATGCGCGACTGGCTGACGACCGAGGGTTCGCTGACCGCGCGCCTGATGGCGCACAGTGCAGCCTTCCGCGTGCGCCGCCTGCACCAGCAGGCCGCCACCTGCCTGGCGGACGAGGCGCGCACGATCGGCCTGCCGCGTCGGGGGCGCGTGTGGGAACGCGAAGTGCTGCTCGAATGCGATGGCCGGCCACGGGTGTTCGGCCACACGGTGGTGCCGATGGGCTGCACGGCCAGCGACTGGCCGCTGTTTTCGGCGCTGGGCGAGCGCTCGCTCGGCACCACCTTGTTCTACGATCCGCTGGTGCGCCGTGGCCAGCTGGAATACGCGCGCATCCGCGCGGGCCATCCGCTGTTTCGCCGCGTGCGCGCGGCCATCGGCGGACCCGAGGACACACTGTATTATGCGCGGCGCTGCGTCTACCGCCGCCACCAGGGCCTGCTGCTGGTCACCGAGGTATTCCTGCCGGCGGTGCTGGACCTGAAGCGGCCCACCACACAACAGAACACGAAATAACATGAACGTATTTTTTGAAGAGTCGGGCGACTTCAAGGCCGGCAAGGTCCTGTCGCAGGCGGGCGAGGCCTACCAGGTGGAACTGGCCAGCGGCAAGCGCAGCAAGGTCAAGTCGCGCGACGTGCTGATCCAGTTCGAGCAGCCCGAGCCGGAAGTGCTGCTGGGCAGCGCGAAAGGCATCGCCGCCGAGGTCGACCTCGACTTCCTGTGGGAAGTGGCGGGACAGGAAGAATTCGGCTTCGCCGAGCTGGGCCTGGAATACTTCGGCCACGCGCCGCTGCCGTTTGAAGCGGCCGGCCTGGTGCTGGCGCTGCACGCCGCGCCGATCTACTTCCACAAGAAGGGTCGCGGACGCTACAAGGCTGCCCCTGAGCAGACCCTGAAGGCGGCACTGGCCGGCATCGAGAAGAAAAAGCAGCAGGCCATCGTGCAGGCCGGCTACGTGGACGAACTCAAGGCCGGCAAGCTGCCCGCTTCGATGCAGTCCATCGTCCAGCAGCTGCTGTTCAAGCCGGACAAGAACACGATCGAATACAAGGCCCTGGAAGCGGCCGCCAGCGAGCTGCAGACCACGGCTGCGCGCCTGATGCTGAACACGGGCGGCCTGGCTTCGCCCAAGGAACTGCACATGTCGCGCTTCCTGTTCGAGCACTTCCCGCGCGGCGCCGGTTTCCCCCAGGTAGAGGTGCCCGGGGCCCCGGAAGACCTGCCGCTGGCCGACGTCGCCGCCTTCTCGATCGACGACGTCACCACGACCGAGATCGACGACGCCTTCTCGGTGCGCAGGCTCGCGGACGGCAAGCTGCAGGTCGGCATCCACATCGCGGCGCCGGGCCTGGCCATCCGGCCGGACGATGCGATCGACAGGATTGCGCGCGCGCGCATGTCCACCGTGTATATGCCGGGCGATAAGATCACCATGCTGCCGGACGAGGTGGTGAATGCCTTCACGCTGGCCGAAGGCACGGACTGCCCGGCGCTGTCGCTGTACGCGGTGCTCGATCCGCAGGACTGGAGCGTGGTCTCGACCACCACCCGTGCCGAACGCGTACCGATCGCGCGCAACCTTCGCCTGAACGACCTGGACGCCATCGTCACCGAGGAGGCGCTGGCCGGTGGCAGCGGCGAAGGTACGGCCGACTACCCGCACAAGGAAGAACTGGGCCTGCTGTGGCAATGGGCCCTGCAGCTGGAAGCGGGCCGCATGAAGAAGCGCGAAGCCTTCGGCCTCAGGCCGGAACAGGCCAACCGCGTGGACTTCAACTTCTACGTGGAAGACGACGTGGTCTCCATCGTGCGCCGCAAGCGCGGCGCGCCGCTCGACAAGATCGTGGCCGAGCTGATGATCTTCGCCAACAGCACCTGGGGCAAGCTGCTGCACGACTCGGGCGTGCCGGGCATCTACCGTTCGCAGGGACCGGGCGCCGGCGGCTGGGCGGCCAAGATCCAGGTGCGCATGGTGACCCACGCGGCCCCGCACCAGGGCCTGGGGGTGGACCAGTACGCGTGGAGCACCTCGCCGCTGCGCCGCTACACCGACCTGGTGAACCAGTGGCAGATCCTGGCCTGCGCCTCGCATGGCGTGACGGCGCCGCTGGTGGCGCCGTTCAAGCACCGCGACGCGACCCTGTTCTCGATCGTGTCCGCCTTCGACGCGGCCTACGCGGCCTACAACGACTTCCAGCAGAACATGGAGCGCTACTGGTGCCTGCGCTGGCTGGCGCAGGAGAACGCCCGGCAGGTCGATGCCGTGGTGCTCAAGGAAGACCTCGTGCGCCTGGTCGAGATCCCGCTGGTGGCGCGCCTGGCCGGCATGCCGCAGCTGGCGCGCGGCGCCCAGGTGCGGCTCGACATCCTGCGCTGGGACGAGGTCGACCTGAGCCTCGAGGCGCGCCTGCTGGAAGTGGCGGCCGCGGCGCCCGACGCTGCGCTCGCGCTGGAAGAAGAGGAAGAGGGCGATACCGGGGAAGCGGCGCTGGCGGAAGTCGTGGAAGCCGAAGGCGTGGTTGCCGCGGTCACGACCGAGGAGGGCGTGGACGTTCCCGGCAACGCCGGAACCGCCTGACCCCGTAGCGTGGGCGGGTTTCCGGTCCACGCGGTGATGCTTCGCGGATGAATATCATCCGCGATGATCCTGCCGCTCGTTGAACGCCCATCCCCGTGTCGCGATCACGCCCCGAATCTCCCCCCGAATCTCCCCCCGCCCGCTGTTGCAGGTTAGAATGCCCCATCCCTGATCCAACCGCCCGCCCGGGCACGCGCAGTGAAGTACTTGCAAAACAACCGTCCCCTGATGATCGCCCTCGGCGTTTCCGTGCTCGCGCACGCGGCGCTGCTGGCGGTGCGTTTCGCCGCTCCCGATGCCTTCCGCCAGCGCCCGGCCGACCCCGGCCTGGAAGTCATCCTGGTCAACGCCAAGCACGCCCGGGCTCCGGCCAAGGCCGACGCGCTGGCCCAGGCCAACCTGGAAGGCGGCGGCACGGCCGATGCGGGACGGGTGCGCTCCCCGCTGCCCGACCTGCGCAAGGTCGAGGATGGCGAAAGCATCAAGGCCCTGCAGCGCCGCATCGCCGACCTCGAACAGCGCCAGGAAAACGTGCTGACCCGGGTGCGCTCGTCCAGTTTCGCGGCGGCGGCCAGGACCGAGCAGGACAAGCCCGATCCGGCCGCCCGCGGCCTTGATGCCTTCGACACCAGCCGCGCCATCTCGCGCGCGGCGGCCGAAGTCATCGAGCGCATCGAGGATCAGAACAAGCGTCCCAAGCGCACCCAGATCACGCCCAGCACGCGCCAGGTCGGCTATGCCCTCTATTACAAGGAGATGCAGAAGCGGATCGAGGAAGTCGGCACCCTCAACTTCCCGCAGCAGAACGGCAGGAAGCTGTATGGCGAACTGGTGGTCTATATCCCCGTGTTCCAGGACGGCAGCCTGTACCTGAAGGATGGCGGTCCGCGCATCGAGCACAGTTCGGGCAGCCCGGCGCTGGATGCGGCGGCGCTGCGCATCGTGCGCCAGGCCGCGCCCTTCGGCGCCTTCCCGGCGAACATGCGCAGCCGCGGCAAGGACGACCTGTGGGAAGTGATCACGCGCTTCCGCTTCACGCGCGAGGAGAAGATGCAGGCCGAGCTGCGCGGGGGGCAGGGGTGATGGACAAATACTGCGTGATCGGCAACCCGGTCGACCACAGCAAGTCGCCGGCGATCCATGCGGTGTTCGCGCGCCAGACCGGCCAGGACCTGGCCTACGAGCGCTGCCTGGCGCCAGTGGACGGCTTCGCCGCCACGCTCAGGCGCCTGGTGGACGAGGGCTACCGCGGCGCCAACGTGACCGTGCCCTTCAAGATCGAAGCTGCCGCCCTGTGCACCCGGCTGGCGCCGCGCGCGCGCGCGGCCGGCGCGGTCAACACGCTCAGCTTCGCGCACGGCGAGATCGCCGGCGACAATACCGACGGTCCGGGCCTGGTGGCCGACATCACCCGCAACGCGGGCAAGGCCATCGCCGGCAGCCGCGTGCTGCTGCTGGGCGCTGGCGGCGCGGCGCGCGGCGCCCTGCTGCCCCTGATCGAGCAGGGTCCGCGCGAGATCGTCATCGCCAACCGCACTGCCGCCACGGCGGCCGCGCTGGCGCGCGATTTCGGCCGGCACGGCGTGCCGCTGCGGGGTGCGGGCTTCGACGCCGTCGCCGGCGCCTTCGACATCGTCGTGAATGCCAGTTCCAGCAGCCTGGCCGGCGCGCTGCCGCCGCTGCCGGCCGGCGTATTCGCACCCGGCGCGCTGGCGCTGGACATGATGTATGGCGAGCAGCCCACCGTGTTCATGCAATTCGCGGCGAGCCAGGGCGCGGGGGTGCGCGACGGCCTGGGCATGCTGGTCGAGCAGGCTGCCGAAGCCTTCGCCATCTGGCGCGGCGTGCGCCCCGATACCACTGAACTGTTCAGGAAGATGCGACCATGAATACCAGCACGCTCGCGATGGGCAAGACGAAGAAGGCCGGCGGCAAGCGTTCGCGCCGCTGGCTCAAGTGGCTGGTGCTCGGCCCGCTGCTGCTGGTGCTGCTGGTGCAGCTGTATTTCTTCGCCATGGTGTGCTGGTACGCGGTATTCAATCCCGGCTCGACCAGCTTCATGCGCCAGCAGCTGGCGGAACTGCGCGAGAAGAACCCGAACGCGACGCTCAAGCATGAATGGGTGCCCTACGAGCGCATCTCGGTCAACCTCAAGAGGGCGGTGGTGGCGTCCGAGGATTCGCGCTTCGCCGAGCATGGCGGGGTGGACTGGGAAGCGCTGGAAGCGGCCTATGAAAAGAACAACCGGCGCAGCAAGGTGGTGGGCGGCGGCTCCACCATCACCCAGCAGCTGGCCAAGAACCTGTTCCTGTCCGGCTCGCGCAGCTACCTGCGCAAGGGCCAGGAGCTGGTCATCGCATTCATGCTGGAGACGGTGATGCCCAAGCGCCGTATCCTCGAGGTCTACCTGAACGTGGTGGAGTATGGCCGTGGCGTGTTCGGCGCCGAGGCGGCCGCGCGCCACTACTTCCGCACCTCGGCCGGGAATTTGAACGCGCAGCAGGCCGCGCGCCTGGCCGTGATGCTGCCCAACCCGCGCTACTACGACAAGCACCGCAGCACCCGCTACCTGGAACGCCGTACCGCGCTGATCCAGCGCCGGATGCGCTTCGTCGACCTGCCCTGAGCCCCGGCCGTGGAACTCCGGATCCGCTTGCAGGACTTTTACTCGCCGGGCGACGAGCGCCGCTTTTTCGACGGCCTGCTGGCGCTCGCGGGTGTACAGGGCTGCCGCGGTGAAGGCCGCGACCTGCTGGTGGCGCTCGACCTGCGGCGCCTGAACCGGGACGCCATGCGCGAGCTGGTCGCGCTCCTGTGGCGCTACCGGATTGCGTTGGCGCCGCTGCGCGCGCTGGCTGGTAAGGCACGCTTCGCCTGGCTCGACGACCCGCGCGCCTACTGGCATGCGGCCATGTTCGGCAGCGGGGCGAGGTCCGGGGCAGGCTAGCGACGAAATTGTCGTGACGGGGTGGCCGCCCCCGTGGGCTGTCGGTTACACTTGCGTCACTTCGCATTCCGGCCCTCGAGAAACACGCATGATCAACGTATTCGTCCTACAAAATGGCCGCCTGAACCAGGTCAGCGTCGACTCGCGCGAGGACCTGGCCAACGTGACACCGGTCTGGGTCGACCTGAACGAGCCCACCGACGAGGAGCGCATCCTGGTCAAGACCACCTATGGGGTGACGCTGCCGGGCGAGGACGAGGTGTCGGACATCGAGGCATCGGCGCGCTACTACGAAGCCGAGAACGGCGACCTGCACCTGCGCACCGACTTCCTGCTCGAAGAGGAGGACGGGCCGTCGCGTGTGGTGACGGTGGCCTTCATCCTTTCCGGGAAAATCCTGTTCTCGGTGCACAACGACGACCTGCCGGTGTTCCGCCTGGTACGCCTGCGCGCGCGTTCGCGGCCCGGCTCGATCGAGGACTACATGGACGTGCTGCTCGACCTGTACGCGACCGACGCCGAGTACTCGGCGGACGCGCTCGAGGGCATCTACGAGGCGCTGGAAGAAGTCTCGACCCGCGTGCTGCAGAAGGAGTTCACCGACCAGGACGCGGCCGCGGCGCTGAACGCGATCGCGCACGAGGAAGACTTGAACGGCCGCATCCGCCGCAACATGATGGACACGCGGCGCGCGGTCAGCTTCCTGATGCGCGGCCGGCTGCTGAACTCGGACCAGTTCGAGGAAGCGCGCCAGATCCTGCGCGACATCGAGTCGCTCGACGGCCACACCTCTTTCCTGTTCGACAAGGTGAACTTCCTGATGGACGCCACGGTCGGCTTCATCAACATCAACCAGAACAAGATCATCAAGATCTTCTCGGTGGCCTCGGTGGCCTTCCTGCCGCCGACCCTGATCGCCAGTATCTACGGCATGAACTTCAAGGTCTTCCCCGAGCTGAACTGGAGCTTCGGCTATCCGCTCGCGATCGGCCTGATGGTCGCGGCCATGGCGGCGCCGCTCGTGTACTTCCAGCGCCGCGGCTGGCTGCGCTAGACGTGTAATTTTAGTGCGCCATGGCTGACCTGACCGACGACTTTCCCCAGAATCCGGACACGCCCGGCCGCCTCGACCTGTTCGCGCCGCAGCGGGGGCGCTTCGAGCGCGGCTACGATGGCGACTGGTTCGCCATCACGCTCGATGCCGGCCAGCGCTACCTGTTTTCGCTGGAATCGACCACCGGCATCAGCCTTCCCGAGATCGGCAACGCCGTGTATGCGCTGGCAGTGTACGACGCGGCAGGCAACCGGCTGACCAGGATCCTGAACGGCGACTACCTGCACGGCCCGACGATCGAATTCGTACCGCCAGCGGCAGGAACCTATTACGTCGAAGCGATCTCGTTGTACAAATGGTATGGACTGGAAGGCTACGAGCTCAAGGCCGCGCTGCGCACCGGACCCGACGACCAGCCGGCCAGTAGTGCCACCAGCGCCTTCCTGCCGAGCGACGGCTCGGTTACCGGCAGCTTCGAGGTGGCGGGCGATATCGACTGGGTCAGGTTCAGCGTGCAGCCCGGCATGCATTACCGCTTCGAATTCGAGGGGCCGGGCATCGGCACCGGTTCGCCCTACGTCTTTCCGACCGAGATCCGGATCCTCGATGCCGCCGGCAGGTTCGTACAATACCTGGACTGGGGCTTCTCGCCCGTGCAGGCCGGCGACTACTTCCTCGAGTTGCGCGGCCTGCAGGCAGGCACCTTCAAGGGGATTTCGCAGACCTGGCAGGACGACTATTTGCCGAGCAATGCGACGCTGGGTTTCATCGCGCCGGGAGCGCTTGCCACGGGGACCATCGAATTCGAGCACGATGTGGACCGGTTCCGGCTCGACGTCGAAGAAGGGGTGTTCTATACCCTTACCTTCAATGCCGAACCGGATACCTACATGTTGTTCCTGCGCGACGCAGCGGGCACGATACGCGAATCCGCCTCGGGCAACATCGACGGCAGGACGATGTCGTCCGACTTCCGCGCGGACGCAGGGAGTAGCCATTTCCTGGACGTGGAGCAGGGCCCGACGGTCCGCGGCCTGCTTGAACCGCGCTCCTACACGCTCAGCCTGAGTCCCGGGAGGCGCGACCTGGTCGGCGACACCATCGCGACCGCGCAGCCGGTCCCCATCGGCGTGTCCACCCGGGGAGTGCTGGAGGCTGCCAGCGATGTCGACATGTACCGGGTCTCGCTGGTGGCGGGAGAGCATTATGCGATGACCGTGGGCGCGCAGACCGGGCGCGCCGAGGGCTTCGTGCTGCGCGTACTCGGCGCGGACGGCGCGACCTTGGCTTTCGACGACGGTTGGGATGACCGAAACTACTCGCTGGCGCTCGACTTCACGCCGATGCTGAGCGGAGATTATTACCTGCAGTTGAAGTCGGCAATGGGCGGGGTGCACCCGTACACGCTTGCGGTCTTGCCGCTGCGCGGCGACACGAATGGTCCGGCGCTGCTCGGCAGCACCCATCCGGCCGGCGCCGATGGCGTCGCGCTGACCGACACGGCCATCGTGCTGCGCTTCAGCGAGCCGGTCGCGATCGACAAGTCGAAAATCACGATTACCGGCCCGAGCGGCGCCGTGGTCTACCAGGCCAGGGACAACGACTACCTCAGCATGGACTTTCCACTTGTCCAGGGAAGCGAGGTGCTGCTTAGGGCACAGGCCCATTTCACGCCGGGCAGCTATACGATCCACCTGCCACAGGGGGCGGTGTCCGACCTGGCGGGAAACCCCTACGTCGGCCCGGACAGCATGCGCTTCAGCACCGCCGCGCCGGTCGCGGCCGCGACATCCGGGAACGACCTGCTGGCGGGGCTGCCGGGACAGCGTACCGACGGCGGCGCAGGCATCGATACGCTGCTGCTGCCGGGCGCGGCCGGCAACTACCTCATTCAGCGTAACGGGCAGGAAGCTACTACGCAGCACGACCTGTGGGGAACGCGCTACGATGTCGTGAATGTCGAACGGCTGCTGTTCGAATACGGGGCGATCGCGCTCGACATCGACGGCAACGGCGGCCAGGCCTACCGCCTGTATCGCGCCGCCTTCGATCGCGCGCCCGACCTGAAAGGACTGGGTTTCTGGATTGCCCAACTCGACAGGGGCAGCAGCCTGCTCGACGCTGCGCGCGGCTTCATCGGCAGCGCCGAATTCGCAGGATTGTACGGCACCGCGCCGGACGACCAGCTGTTCGTGCGCCTGCTCTACCAGAACGTGCTGCAGCGCGAGCCGGATGCGGCCGGGGCCGCGTTCTGGCTGGCACGCCTGCATGACGGGCAGGGGCGCGAACAGGTGCTGGTGTCGTTCAGCGAGTCCGCCGAAAATGTCGCGGCGACCGTGGATCTCATCGGGAACGGGTTCCAGTACACGCCCTATTGAGCGCCGCCGGGCCGTTCCCGGCGCGTGTCAGCCGATGCGCTTGAACACCCGGCGCGCCGCCTCGACCGTCTCGTCGATCACCGCATCGGTATGCTGGGCCGACACGAAGCCGGCCTCGAACATGGCCGGGGCAAAATACACGCCTT
Source organism: Massilia hydrophila (assembly GCF_020208145.1). Taxonomy (NCBI): domain Bacteria; kingdom Pseudomonadati; phylum Pseudomonadota; class Betaproteobacteria; order Burkholderiales; family Oxalobacteraceae; genus Massilia; species Massilia hydrophila. Next base: position 104,540 of record NZ_JAHYBX010000010.1, read on the forward strand.
CGTCCAGCATGCCGTGGAAGAAGCGGTTGAAGCGCTCCTTGTCGCCGGCCATCATCTGGCCATAGGTCGACGGGATGTCGTGGTTGAAGTAAAAGCCGAACATGCCGCCCACCGCGTCGCCGCAGAACGGGATGCCCGCTTCCGTGGCCGCCTCGGTCAGGCCGTCCACCAGGCGCTGGGCGGCGGCGCCGAGGCGCTCGTAGAAGCCCGGCTCCTGGATCAGCTTCAGCGTGCTCATGCCGGCCGCCACCGCCACCGGATTGCCCGACAGGGTGCCGGCCTGGTACACCGGGCCGATCGGTGCCATCTTCTGCATCAGGTCCGCGCGCCCGCCGAAGGCCGCCACCGGCAGGCCGCCGCCGATCACCTTGCCCAGCGCGGTGAGGTCGGGCGTGATGCCGTACAGTTCCTGGGCGCCGCCCAGGCCCACGCGGAAGCCGCACATCACTTCGTCGAAGATCAGCACGGTGCCGTATTCCGTGCACAGTTCGCGCATGCGCTGCAGGAATTCCGGGGTCGCACGGATCAGGTTCATGTTGCCGGCCACCGGCTCCACGATCACGCAGGCGATGGTGTCGCCCATCGAGGCGAAGGCGTCTTCCAGCTGCGGGATGTTGTTGTAGTCGAGGACCAGGGTGTGCTTCACGAAGTCTTCCGGCACGCCGGCGCTGGTCGGGTTGCCGAAGGTGAGCAGGCCGGAGCCGGCCTTCACCAGCAGCGAATCGGCGTGGCCGTGGTAGCAGCCTTCGAACTTGACGATCTTGTCGCGCCCGGTGGCGCCGCGCGCCAGGCGCAGCGCGCTCATGGTGGCCTCGGTGCCGGACGAGACCAGGCGTACCTGCTCGATCGAGGGCAGCAGGCGGCAGATCTCTTCGGCGATCTCGATCTCGCCTTCGGTCGGCGCGCCGAACGACAGGCCATTTGCGGCCGCGGCCTGCACCGCCTTGATCACCTGCGGGTGGGCGTGGCCGACGATGGCCGGGCCCCAGGAGCCGATGTAGTCGATATAGCGCTTGCCGTCCGCGTCCCAGAAATACGGCCCTTCGGCGCGGGTGATGAAGCGCGGCGTGCCGCCCACCGAGCGGAAGGCGCGCACCGGCGAGTTCACGCCGCCCGGCGTCGATTGCTGGGCGCGGGCAAACAGGATCTCGTTCTTGGAAGTGGAGTCAGTGGTCATGATGTGCGGGCTTTTCAGCACCGGTAGAATTTGTTGGGGATGAACTTGCCCATGCCGAAGCGCTGCGCGTGCTCGAGGGCGCCGGTGGTGTATTCCTGGGCCGCGAACAGCGCCGCAGGCGCTTCCATGCCCTGGGCCATCAGGGCGGTGAAGGCCGCCGAATAGGTATTGCCGGCGCCGACGAACGGCCCCGGCAGGTGCTTCCATTCGACCCGGGCGACGATGCCGCCGGCGTCGAACAGGGTGTTGGAACAGGCGCCCGCTTCGTCGCGGGTGCCGGTGACCAGCACGTACTGGCAGCCCGCATCGGTCAGCTCGGCCACGTCCTCGAGCAGCGAGCCCTCGGTGCCGGGCTCGCGCCAGATCTCGGCCATGCGGCCCAGTTCCGACTGCGACAGCATCAGCACTGTGGTCTGCGGCGCCAGGATCGAGCGGATCGCCGACAGCATTTCCTCGTCGGCCAGGCCGGAGTCGGGCAGGGCCGACAGGAAAGGGTCGAGGATGAGCGGTGCATCCGGGTAGTCGGACACGATCTCGGCGATCGCCGCCAGCTGCAGGACGGTCGCCACGGCGCCGACCTTGAAGGCCGCCACCGGCATGTCCTCGAGCAGCACCCGGGCCTGGTCGGCCATCCAGTCGCTGTCGACTTCGTGCAGGTTCTCGATCTTGGCGCTGTCGGCTACCAGCAGTCCCGCCACGACCGACAGTCCGTGGCATCCGTGCGCGGCGAAGGCAGCCAGGTCGGCCTGCACGCCGAGCGCGCCGACCGGGTCGGACACGCCAAATGTCAGGATGAGGGGGAACGGTTGGTTTTGCACGACGCCTGGATTAAGATACCTGATTCCGCATTTTACTAGATAGAAGGAAGCATATTGTGAGTACTGATTCGACGGCCCCTTTCCAGACCTGGATGTGCCTGATCTGTGGCTGGGTCTATGACGAGGCCGCCGGCGCGCCGGACGACGGCATCGCGCCCGGCACCCGCTGGGCCGATGTCCCGATGAACTGGACCTGCCCGGAATGCGGCGCCCGCAAGGACGATTTCGAGATGACCGCCATCTGATTTCACCGGGCGGGCCACGGTCCGCCCACCCTGCCATTGCCTTATTGACAGTTGAGTTTGCAAGACGTTAATCCAATCTGCAGGCAACAGTTGACGTACTGCAACACTCCTGCGCACAAGGGGAAAACCCTGTGCTATCGTGGCGCTTCATGCTGAAGTGAAACGAAAATGACGACATCGCCGCAAGCAAACGGCCTGACCATCATGGTGATCGACGACAGCAGCACGATCCGCCGCTCCGCCGAAATCTTCCTGACCCAGGCCGGCTACACGGTGGTGCTGGCCGACGATGGCTTCGATGCGCTCGCCAAGATCAACGACCACCACCCCGCGCTGGTGTTCTGCGACATCCTGATGCCGCGCCTGGATGGCTACCAGACCTGCGCCCTGATCAAGAAGAGCGCGCGGTTCCACGCTACGCCGGTGCTGATGCTGTCGTCCAAGGACGGGCTGTTCGACCGCGCGCGCGGCGCGATGGTCGGCGCCAGCGCCTATCTCACCAAGCCGTTTTCCAAGGACAGCCTGCTGGCGGCCGTGCGCGAGCACACCGCCGCCCGCGACTGACCTGACTGACCTGACCGACCCCGGAGCCCAAGGTGGCCATACATAACATCCTGATCGTCGACGATTCCCCGACCGAACGCTTTTACCTGACCGATATCCTGGTGCGCGCGGGCTTTGCCGTGACCACCGCCGTGAATGGCGGCGAGGCGATCGACAAGATCCGCGCCGAGCGCCCGCAACTGATCCTGATGGACGTGGTCATGCCGGGCGCGAACGGCTTCCAGGTGACGCGCTCGATCGCGCGCGACCCGGAGCTGGCCGCGATCCCGGTCATCATCTGCAGCAGCAAGAACCAGGAGACCGACCGTATCTGGGGCATGCGCCAGGGCGCGCGCGACTACCTGGTCAAGCCGGTCGATCCGGCGCTGCTGCTGGCCAGCATCGCCTCGCTCGACCAGCAGCCGGCCAGCGCCGCCGCATGAAGGACGCGCCGGCGCCACGCCAGGGCAGCGCCGATCCGGCCGCCCGCCGCACCCGCCTGCGCGACTACCAGCAGCAGCTGCTCGAGCGCATGCAGGCCGCCAGGGGCGGCGAGGGCGCGCCGATCCAGCAGCTCGGCCTGCAGCTGGGCGGCACCCGCTACCTGCTCGACCTGCTGGAGGCAGGCGAGATCGTGCCGCTGGCGCCGATCGCCCGCGTGCCCCTCACCGTTCCCTGGTATCTTGGCCTGGCCAATGTGCGCGGCAGCCTGGTCGGCGTGATCGACCTGGCGCGCTACCTGGGCGAAGAAGACGGCGCGGCGCCGGCCGCCCCGGGCATGCGCCTGGTGACCTTCGCTCCCGCGCTCGGCTTCAACTGCGCGCTGCTGGCCGAGCGCGTGTACGGACTGCGCCAGGCCGGCGCCATGGAACGCGTGGGCGAGGCCCTGTGCGACGCCGACGGCCAGCTGTGGACGCCGCTGTCGCTGGCGGCCCTGGTGCGCGAGGAGCGCTTCCTGCAGGTCGCCCAGGAGCCGGACGGCTGACAGCGGGCAGCCGGAACAGCCACCGCATTCAAACACACCGACGCAGCCAGGCGGCGCGTCCATCGATCGTAGGACCAGGAGCCGGTATGGGATTCGCCTCGAAACTCAGCATCAACGCATTTACCAAGGACGAGGACGAAGACACCGTCCTGGCCTCGCCCGACACCCAGTTCGGCCCTGGCCTGCTGCCCCAGCATCCGTCCGCGCCGGCTTCCGCCGAAGGCCCGGTGCATGGCTCGGCCGACGCGGCAGCGCGCCGGCTCGGCAATACCCGTCCGCGCAAGCCGCTCGCGGCCGCCCCGGCCGACCCCGATGACCTGCGCCTGCCGCTGATCGGCCACATGTCGCTGTCGCGCCAGCTGCGCCTGGTGCTGGCCGCCTTCGTCGGCGGCATTCTCCTGACCGTGCTGGCGATGTGGCAGAACGCGGCGCGCACCGACGTCGTCTCGACCCAGGGCCAGGTCGCGGCCGACGCCCTGATGCACTCGCAGCGGGTAGCCAAGTCGGCCCCGAACGCGCTGCGCGGCGAGCCGTCCGCCTTCACCGAACTGGATGACAGCCGCGCCGAAGTCGGACGCCTGCTGACCCTGTTGGCACGCGGCGGCCAGTCCGGCGGCCATGCGGTGCCGGCCGCCTCGAACGAGTTGTCCGGCCTGCTGGGCAAGGCGCGCGCCGCCTGGTCGGCCTCGAACGCGGCGGCCGCCACCATCGTCGGCAACAAGCGCCACCTGGTCGGCTACGGCGGCGCCGTCAAGCGCTACGAACCGCTGGCCACCGAACTGCGCACCCTGGCCGAACGCCTGCAGGACAGTCCGCGCGAGGCCGCCGCCGGCGCCCGCCTGGCGCTGCTGAGCGAGCGCCTGTCGGTGGCGACCCACGCCTTCATGGCGCCCGGCGGCGCCCACCGCGATGCCGCGCGCGGCATCGCGCGCGACAGCGCGGACCTCGGCACCCTGCTGGCGGCCCTGTCCGAAGGCGCGGGCGCGGCGGCCGATCCGGGCCTGCGCGCGCGCCTGGACGACGCGCGCAGCGCCTTCCAGGCCTGGCAGGGAGGGCTGGCGCCGCTCTCGACCAACCAGCACAGCTTCGCCGCCGCGCGCAGCGCCGAGGCGGTGATCGCGCGCGACAGCGAAGGCCTGCGTTCCTCGCTGGCGCGCCTGCAGTCCGAATACCGCTACCAGCTGGGTATCCGCAGCAGCTGGTTCTGGGTGCTGGTGGGCGCCTCGGTGTTCACGCTCGCCATGGGCGGCAGCCTGAGCCGCGTGATGCTGCAGGACTCGCGCAACCGTACCCGCGGCGCCGAGGCGCGCCGCCGCGAAGCCGAGGCGATGCGCCAGCTGGCCCAGGCCAAGGAAGAAGAAGCCAAGGCCACCAACGACCAGAACCAGGCGGCGATCCTGCGCCTGATGAACGAACTGCAGGAAGTGGCGGACGGCGACCTGACCGTGCATGCCACCGTGTCGGAAGACATCACCGGCGCGATCGCCGACTCGGTCAACTACACGGTCGAGGAATTGCGTGGCCTGGTGCTGCGGGTCATCAAGACCGCCGGGCAGGTGACCGGCGCGGCGGCCGGCGCCCAGGCCGTGTCCACCGAACTGCTGGGCGCGGCCGAGGCGCAGTCGCGCGAGATCCAGGACGCGTCGAGCACGGTGCTGCAGATGGCGGCCCAGATTTCCAGCGTGTCGCGTTCGGCCACCGAATCGGCCGACGTGGCGCGCCAGTCGGTGGCGGCGGCGGAGCAGGGCGCGCAGGCGGTGCAGAACGCGATCCTGGGCATGAACGAGATCCGCGAACAGATCCAGGAAACCAGCAAGCGCATCAAGCGCCTGGGCGAATCCTCGCAGGAGATCGGCGAGATCACCGACCTGATCTCGGACATCACGGAACAGACCAACGTGCTGGCGCTGAACGCGGCGATCCAGGCCGCGTCGGCGGGTGAAGCGGGACGCGGCTTCTCGGTGGTGGCCGAGGAAGTGCAGCGCCTGGCGGAGCGCTCGGCCGAAGCGGCCAAGGGCATCGGCGCGCTGGTGCGCACCATCCAGGCCGACACCCACGACGCGGTGGCGGCCATGGAAAAATCGACCCAGGGCGTGGTCGAGGGCGCGCGCCTTTCCGATGCGGCCGGCGCGGCCCTGAGCGATATCTCGCGCGTGTCGAACCGCCTGGCGGAGCTGATCCAGGGGATTTCCGCCGCGGCCGGGCAGCAGGCCACCTCCGCCAACGGCGTGGCCCATACCATGCAGCACATCCTGTCGGTTACCGAGCAGACCCAGGGCGGCACGCGCCAGACGGCGCAGTCGATCCGCGAGCTGGCGCTGCTGGCGCAGGAACTGAAGGATTCCGTGTCGCGCTTCCGCGTGGCAGCCTGATTCACCGATTACACGAGCCCATGACGAACCCTTTCCCGCCGCGCGCACCCGCCTTCGATACCGGTCCCCTGTCCTGGGTGATCGGCGAGATCCGCGATGCGCTGGGGCGTTCGGGCGCGGCCCTGCGCGACGCCGCAGCGCGCAGCCTCGAAGCCCAGCCGACCCTGCTGCTGCATGCCCGCACCCACCTGCACCAGGCCCATGGCGCCTTGCAGCTGGTCGATGTCGAGGGTGCCGGCGTGCTGGGCAGCGCAGCCGAACGGCTGATCGAGCGCTTCAAGGACGGGCAGCTGCCCTGCACGCCGGAATCGGTACAGGCCGTGCAGGATGCCTACCAGGCCCTGGTCGAATACCTCGACGAGCTGCTGGCCGGCAGCCCCCAGCAGCCGGCGCGCCTGTTTCCCTATTACCGCGACCTGCAGGAGCGGCTCGGCGTGGAGCGCATCCATCCGTCCGACCTGCTGCCGGCCAGGCTGGGCGAGGGCGCCGCGCTGCCGGCGTCCGACACCGGCCTGCCCGCCGCCAACGTGCCCGACATGACGCTCGACATCGCAGCTTGCCGCGCGCGTTTCGAAAAAGCCCTGTTGCCCTACCTGAAGAGCGGCGAGGCCCAGCATGCGGCCGGCATGCGCGACGCGCTGGCGCCAGTGGCGGCCGGCCAGCAGGACGGTCGTGGGCGCCTGTTCTGGCAGGCGATGCACGCCTTTGCCGGCGTGGTGGCCGACGGCGCGCTGGGGCCCGACCTGTACGTGAAGCAGCTGCTCGGCCAGGTCAACCTGCAGCTGCGCCGCCTGGCCCAGGGCCAGGGCGGCACGCCGGACGCGATGCTGCGCGACGCCTTGTTCTTCGTGGCCGCGGCCGAAGGAACGCCGAATCCGGACGCCGCGCGCCTGCGCCAGGCCCTGGGCCTGGACGGCATGGTGCCGCACGACTATGCGGTACGGCGCTATGGCCGTATCGACCAGGCCGTGCTGCAGGAAGCGCGCGAGGCGCTGGCCCGCAGCAAGTCGGACTGGGACCGCATCGCCAGCGAAGGCGACCTGGCCCTGCAGGACGACTTCGGCCGGCAGCTGGCGCGCCTGGCCGGCGCCAGTGAAAAGCTGGGTGCCCCGGCGCTGGCCCAGCTGATGCGCGAACTCGGGCGCGCAGCGCAGGACGCCCTGCAGGCCGGCCGCGGCGACGAGGTCAAGCTCGAGATGGCGGCCGCCATGCTGTTCGTCGAGAACGGCCTGGACCAGCTGCGCCAGCTGCCGCAGGATTTCGCCGAGAACGCGGAAGCAGTCGGTGCGCGCCTGCTGGCGCTGGCCGCAGGCGAAACCCCGCCCGACGCCCCGCAATGGCAGGGCGAGCTGGCGCGCCAGATCCAGCAGGGCCAGACCGTGGCGGTGCTGGCCGGCGAGATCAAGGCCGGCCTGCGCCAGGTCGAGAAACTGCTCGACGATTACTACGACCGGCCGAACCGGCGCGAAGTGCTGGCCCAGGCCGCGCCGGTGCTGCACGGCCTGCAGGGAGCGCTGGCCATCCTCGACCAGGAGCAGGCGGTGCTGGCGGCAGGCCACGTGGCCGAGGCGGTCGGGGCGCTGGCCGAAGGCGACGGCGACCTCGAGGCGCAGTCGGGTGCGCTGCACAACATCGCCCAGAACATCGGTGCGCTCGGCTTCTTCGCCGACCTGCTGGCGCAGAACAGCGAGGCTGCCAGCGGACGCTTCCGCTTCGATGCCGGCCAGCGCCTGCTGCGCGAACTGCCTTTCGAATACGTCGAGGCCCAGCCGCAGCCGGCGCCCGGGATCGCCGCGCCACAGGCAGCGAGCGTCGAATCGGAACTGCTCGAGATCTTCATCCTGGAAGCCGGGGAGGTGCTGGGCCTGGTGCGCGACACCCTGCCGCAGGCGCACGCGCATCCGGACAGCCAGGAAACCCTGATGCTGCTGCGCCGCTCCTTCCACACGCTCAAGGGCAGCAGCCGCATGGTGAGCCTGGAGCGCTTCGCCGAGGCCGCCGCCGCGGTCGAGCGCGTGCTGAACCTGTGGCTGTCGGAGGCGCGCGCCGCCACCCCGGCGCTGCTGGCCTTGCTGGACCAGGCCCGGGAAGAACTGGGGACCTGGGTGGTCGAGCTGGCCGCCGGCGGGCAGTCGGCGCGCGATGGCGCTGCCATCGTGGAGGCCGCGGCGCGGGTGCAGGAAGGCGGACCGGCGCATGCCGGACACGACGATGCCGCTGCCGGGGCGTCGCCCGCCCCCGTGCCGGACGCTGTTCCGGAAGCGGCCGCCGACGATGTCCCGGCAATGGCGCTGGAACCGGTTGCGGAGTCTGGCCCGGAGCCGACCCTGGCGCCGGACCTGGAACCCGACCTGGAAGCGCACCTGGAAGCGAACACCGGGACGGCGCCTGCCGCCGGCGCTGCCCCCGCCGTCAAGCGCGTCGGCGAACTCGAGATTCCGCTCGGCCTGTACAGCGTGTACCTGGACGAGACCGCGGCCCTGGTGGCCGTGCTGGCGGAGGAATTCGCGGCCTGGCGCGCCGCGCCGCAAGGGCGCACCGCGCCCGACGCCCTGAAGGCCGCGCACACGCTGGCCGGGACCTCGTCCACGGTCGGCTTCGGCGCGCTGCATGCGCTTGCGCATGCGCTGGAGCTGGTGCTGGAAAAGCTGGCGCTGCCTGGGCCGAACCTGGACGAGGCCGGCCTCGCGCTGCTGGAGGCGAGCCTGGCGCGCATGCGCACCATGCTGCAGGTGTTCGCCCTGGGCGAACTGGCGCCGTCGCAGCCGGACCTGCTGGCCCAGCTCGATGCGCTGCTGGCGCGCCTGGCCAGCCAGCAGGCCGCCAGCGTGTATGGCACGGTGGAGCCGGCCCTGGCGCGCCAGCTCGACACCCTGTTCGCCAGCGCCTATGCCGCGCTGCTCGACGGACCGCCGCCGCTGCCGGACCCGGCGGCGCGCGAAGCGGAAGAAGCGCAGCAGAAGGCCAGCGCCGTCAACGAGATCGACAACCTGTTCGACAGCTTCCTCGACGATCCCTACGCCGCGCCGGCGCTCGACCAGGCCGCGCCGGAACCGGTGTTCGTCCCGGTCACGCCGGACGAGGCCGCGCTGGAGGACGTGCCGGAGCTGGCCGGCGACGCCGTGCTGCCCGAACCTGAACCCGAACCCGAACCCGAACCGGTGGCTGAACCGGTGGCGGAACCGGAGCCCGCAGCCGGAACCGAACCGGCACACGCGCCGGAGCCCCGCCCCGACGCCGTCCCGGCGCAGCCCGACAGCGGCCTGGCCGCCGGTCCGCTCTTCACCGACGAGCTCGACCCGGATTTGCTGCCGGTGTTCCTGGAAGAAGGCGCCGACCTGTTCCCGCAGATCGGCAAGGGCCTGCGCCAATGGCAGCAGCAGCCGCAGGACGACGCGATCGCCCAGGGCCTGCAGCGCGCCCTGCACACGGTCAAGGGCAGCGCGCGCATGGCTGGCGCGATGCGCCTCGGCCAGCATACCCACGAGCTGGAAACCCAGATCGAGAACATGGTGCATGCCGGGACCAGCACCCCGGCCGCCTTCGACGAACTGCTGGCCAGCTACGACGCCGCGCTGCTGCTGTTCGAGCAGCTGCAGCGCCCGTCCGCGCCGCAGCCTGCGCGGGCGCCGGCGGCGGCCGCCCCCGCCGAGCAGCCGGGCGCGCGCGCGCCGCTGGTGCGGGTGCGCGCCGACATCCTCGACCGGGTCGTCAACCAGGCCGGCGAAGTGTCGATCACGCGCTCGCGCCTGGAAAACCAGGTCGGTTCGCTGAAGGGCGCGCTGTCCGACTTCACGGACAACCTCGACCGCCTGCGGCGCCAGATGCGCGAGATCGAGATGCAGGCCGAGTCGCAGATCGCGTCGCGCCTGTCGATCGCCGGCGAGCGCGAATTCGACCCGCTCGAGTTCGACCGTTTCACGCGCCTGCAGGAACTGACCCGCATGATGGCCGAGAGCGTCAACGACGTGGAAGCCTTCCACGAGGGCCTGTCGCGCACGGTGGACAGTGCGGCGGAAGACCTGGCGGCGCAGGCGCGCATGACGCGCGAGCTGCAGCGCGACCTGATGCGGGTGCGCATGGTGCCGTTCTCGAACCTGTCCGAGCGCCTGTTCCGCATCGCGCGCCAGACCGCCAAGGAGCTGGAAAAGCGCGTCAACCTCGACATCCGCGGCGGCTCGGTGGAAATCGACCGCAGCGTGCTGGAACAGATGGCAGCGCCCTTCGAGCACCTGCTGCGCAACGCGATCGTGCACGGCATCGAGCCGCGCGCAGCGCGCCTGGACGCCGGCAAGGCGGAGACCGGCGAGATCCTGGTGCAGGTGAGCCAGCACGGCAACGAGGTGGCGATCGTGTTCAGCGACGACGGCGCGGGGCTCGACCTGGACCGGATCCGCGCCAAGGCGCGCGCCACCGGCCTGCTCGGGCCGGACCAGGCGATGAGCGACCAGCAGGCCGCGGAACTGATCTTCGAGCCCGGCTTCTCGACCGCCGACGCGCTCACCGAACTGGCGGGCCGCGGGGTCGGCATGGACGTGGTGCGTTCCGAGGCGCAAGCGCTGGGCGGGCGGGTGCAGGTGTCGGCCGAGCCGGGGCAGGGCACGCGCTTTGCCATCCACCTGCCGCTGACGCTTGCGGTGGCCCAGGTGGTGCTGGTGGCCAGTGCCGGCCGTACCCATGCGCTGCCCTCGACCCTGGTCGAGCAGGTGCTGCAGGTGCGCGACAGCGAGCTGGCGGCGGCCCAGGCGGCCGGCACCCTCGCCGTCGGAGGACAGCCGCATGCGTTGCATGCGCTCGATGCGCTGCTGGGAGAAGGAAAGGGCGGCAAGGGCGCGCCGCTGCAGCGGGTGAATTCCGTGCTGGTGGTGCACGGCGCCAGCGGGCGCATCGCGCTGCGCGTGGACGAGGTGCTGGGCAACCGCGAAGTGGTGGTCAAGAACATCGGCCCGCAGCTGGCGCGCGTGCCCGGCATCGCCGGCGCCACGGTGCTGGGTACCGGCGAGATCGTGCTGATCCTCGATCCGGTGGTGCTGGCCCAGCGCCCCGCCGCGCAGCCGGCGCCGCCGGCCGAGGAAGCGCCGCCGGCCGAGCGCGCGCGCATCATGGTGGTCGACGATTCGATCACGGTGCGCCGCGTCACCCAGCGCCTGCTGGAGCGGGAAGGCTACCGGGTGATGCTGGCCAAGGACGGGGTCGACGCGCTCGAGCAGCTGGAAGGGGCCAGGCCGGACCTGATGCTGGTCGATATCGAGATGCCGCGCATGGACGGCTTCGACCTGACGCGCGAACTGCGCGCGCGCGAAGCCACGGCGGACATCCCGATCATCATGATCACTTCGCGCACGGCGGACAAGCACCGCAACTATGCGATGGGGCTGGGGGTGAACGCGTACTTCGGCAAGCCCTACCAGGAACCGGTGCTGCTGGCGGCGATCGGGAGTCTGCTGGGCCAGGGGGTGCCTGGCTGACGCGCTTGCGGGCCGGGCCGCGGCGCGGTCCTTTTATTGCGTCTTCTTCAGGCGGCCGAAGCGTTCCAGCGTACGCCGGCGTGCCGCGTCGTGCTCGACCACCGGCAGCGGATAGTCGCGCCCCAGCACCACTGCGCGCTCGGCCAGCAGCGCGGGCGCCAGCAGCCATGGCGCATGGATCTCCTTCGCTCCCAGGCGCGCCAGCGCCGGCACCCATTCCCGGATGAAGTCGCCCTGCGCATCGAAGCGCTGCGACTGCGTCACCGGGTTGAAGATCCGGAACCACGGCTGGGCATCGCAGCCGGTCGAGGCCGCCCACTGCCAGCCGCCGTTGTTCGAGGCCAGCTCGTAGTCGTTGAGTTTGAGCGCGAAGTAGCGCTCGCCGCGGCGCCAGTCGATGCCCAGGTCCTTGGTCAGGAAGCTGGCCGTCACCATGCGCAGCCGGTTGTGCATGAAGCCGGTGTGGTTGAGCTGGGCCATTCCGGCGTCCACCAGCGGGTAGCCGGTGCGGCCCTCGCACCAGGCGGCGAACAGGGCGTCCGCCGCCGCACCCTCGTCCCAGGCAAGCGTGTCGAAGGCCGGCTTGAAAGCGCGCGCGACGACCTGCGGATGGCGCGCCAGGATCATCATGTAGAACTCGCGCCAGACCAGTTCCGACAGCCAGACCGTGGCGCCGCTGCCGCCGGCCCCGCTGTCCTGCAGCTCGCGCGCGCTGCGCACCAGGTGGCGCACCGAGGTGGTGCCGAAGCGCAGGTGCACCGACAGGCGCGAACTCGCGTCTTCCGCCGGGAAGTCGCGCGCCCGGCCGTAGTCGGGCAGGCGCGCCAGGAAGCGCTCGAACAGGTCGGCCGCCCCTTCCATGCCGGCCGCTGCCGGCAGCGGGCCCTCGGCGAAGCCGAGCTGCGCCAGCGTGGGCAGCCGCGCCGGCCCGGCGGGCGCGGCGAAGGCATCGGCATGCGCGTCCACCGGGTAGGCGGCCAGCGCTTCCGGCTGCGCCGCCAGGCGCTTGAGCCAGGCCTTCTTGTAGGGCGTGAACACGGAAAACGGCCCGCCTGCCAGGGTCAGTACTTCGCCGCTGTCGAAGACGACCTGGTCTTTTACGCTCAGGAATTTCCGACCCTGCGCGGCGAGCAGCGCCGCCATCCGTGCGTCACGTTCGACCGCGTCGGGTTCATAATCGGCACATACCCATACCGCGTCGCAGGCCAGCTCGGCCGCAAGCGACGGAATCACTTCAAGAGGGCGGCCCTGCCGCACGATCAGGTAGCCGCCGAGCCTGCGCAGTTCGGCGTCGAGGCTGGCCAGGCTGGCGTGGATGAAACGCACGCGCCGGTCGTCGCGTGGCAGCGGATCGAGTATGTCGCTGTCATACACGAAGACGCAATGCACACAGTTTGACGAGGTCAAGGCCCGGTGCAGGGCCGCATGGTCGAATGCCCGCAAGTCACGCCGGAACCATAGCAGGCTGTTGCTCATTTTCATCATCGTGTGCAGGGTCAAAGTGTCGGCGGATTGTACTGGGTAGGATTCTTCCTAAAGCGCCGTCCCGGCAGCTGGACGGGACAGAGGCGGGTCGTTGCCAGCGTGTCCAGGCGCCCGAAGCGGGGCGCTTCGATGGGCCCCGGGCGGATTCGGTGTAAACTATCGAAAAGCCTAATATTGGCTTGTGGACACTTCGCGTTCCAGGACGCCGCCCGCGGCGCCCCGGTGCTTAACCAGAGTGAGCCCCGTGTGAGAGCAATCGTATGAAAAAAAGCAAAGTTGGCAGCACTCTAGCGATGCCGGGCAGGCCGCCGGAACCCGACGAAGCGCTGGGCAAGATCGGCCCCGTCGCGTCCGGCCTGAACCTTGCCAATCACTTCCTGATCGCGATGCCATCGATCCAGGACCCGATCTTCGGCGGCACCGTGGTCTACGTCTGCGAGCACAACGAGAAGGGCGTGCTGGGCGTGGTGATCAACAAGCCGACCGACATGACGATGTCGGTGCTGTTCGACCGCGTCGACCTGAAGCTGGCCCCCGGCCTGCGCTCCTCGGTAGCGGAACAGCCGATCATGTTCGGCGGACCGGTCCAGGACGACCGCGGCTTCGTGCTGCATTCCCCGGGCGGGCGCTATTCGTCCTCGCTCACCGTTACCGACGACGTTGCCTTCACCACCTCGATCGACGTGCTGGAAGCGGTGGCCAGCGGCGCCGGTCCGGCCCGCATGCTGGTCTCGATCGGCTATGCCGGCTGGAGCCCGGGCCAGCTCGAGGAAGAAATCGCGCGCAACGGCTGGCTCACGGTCGGCGCCGACGCCCGTGTCCTGTTCGACCTGCCGATCGAGGACCGGTATACCGCCGCCATCAAGCTGCTGGGAATCGATCCGCTCATGCTTGCCACCGAAGCCGGCCATGCATAAAGAAGGAGCTCGCGTGTCCGAGTCGGCTTGTGCTTGAGATCGTCCTGGGTTTCGACTTCGGGCTGAAGCGTATTGGCATCGCCATGGGCAATAGCCTCACTGGGCAAGCCCAGCCGTTGACCGTCATCCAGGCGGTCGACAACGCCACCCGTTTCCGGGTCATCGGCGAACTCATCAATGAATGGAAGCCGGCGCGCCTGGTCGTGGGCGAGCCGCGCCATCCCGACGGCGCCGAGCACGACATGACCCTGCGCAGCCGCCGCTTCGCCAACCAGCTCCACGGCCGCTACAACCTGCCCGTCGAACTCGTCGACGAGCGCTATTCATCCGCCGTCATCCCGAAAAAGCGGGGCGAGATCATCGACGCCAAGGCGGCCGCCATCATTTTGCAACAATACTTCGACGCTCATGCCAACATCTAAACACGCCTACGACGCGGAGGCGCTCTACCGCGATTTGCTGGGCCAGGTCCGCGCGGGCCTGGACGGGGTGCCAGAGCCCGCCATCGTCGGCATCCATTCGGGCGGCGCCTGGCTGGCCGAACGCCTGGCGCGCGACCTCGACCTCACCAGCCGCTTCGGCACCATCGACGTCTCGTTCTACCGCGACGACTATGCCAGGAAGGGCCTGCATCCGGACGTGAAGCCGACCCACATCCGCTTCCCGGTCGATGGCGCCACGGTCGTGCTGGTGGACGACGTGCTGCAGACCGGCCGCACCGTGCGCGCCGCGATCAACGTGCTGTTCGACTACGGCCGCCCGGCCTGCATCCGGCTGGCGGCCCTGGCCGACCGGGGCGGGCGCGAGCTGCCGGTGGCGGCCGACTATGTCGGCACCCGCGCCGAGCTGGCCCCGCAGCAGTCGCTGTGCCTGCAGCGCGACGCCGCCGGCCAGCTGGCGCTGACCATCGAAGACGATTCCGCCGCTACTGACGCTTCCGCCGCTTCCGACGCTTCCCACTGATCATGCCGAAACTGTTTACCAATCCGCAGCTGAACCAGCACGGCGAGCTGCAGCACCTGCTCACCATCGAAGGCCTGCCCAAGGCGGTCATCAACCACATCCTCGATACCGCCTCGAGCTTCGTGGGCATCTCCGACCGCGAAGTCAAGAAAGTCCCGCTGATGCGCGGGAAGAGCGTGTTCAACCTGTTCTTCGAGAACAGCACCCGTACCCGCACCACCTTCGAGATCGCGGCCAAGCGCCTGTCGGCCGACGTCATCAACCTGAACATCCAGGCGTCGTCGGCCAGCAAGGGCGAGTCGCTGCTGGACACGATCGACAACCTGTCGGCCATGCACGCCGACATGTTCGTGGTGCGCCACGCGCAGTCGGGCGCGCCCTACCTGATCGCCAAGCACCTGATCGAGACGCAGCAGTCGCACGTGCACGTGGTGAACGCCGGCGACGGCCGCCACGCGCACCCGACCCAGGGCCTGCTCGACATGTACACGATCCGCCACTACAAGCAGGACTTCACCAACCTGCGGGTGGCCATCGTCGGCGACATCCTGCACAGCCGTGTGGCGCGCTCGGACATCCATGCGCTCACCACCCTGGGCGTGCCGGAAGTGCGCGCCATCGGCCCGCACACCCTGCTGCCGGGCGGCCTGGCGGAAATGGGCGTGCGTACCTTCACCAGCATGGATGAAGGCTTGAAGGACGTGGACGTGATCATCATGCTGCGCCTGCAGAACGAGCGCATGAGCGGCGCGCTGCTGCCCTCGGCCCAGGAATACTTCAAGAGCTACGGCCTGACCCCGGAACGCCTGGCCCTGGCCAAGCCGGATGCGATCGTGATGCACCCGGGACCGATGAACCGCGGGGTCGAGATCGATTCGGCGGTGGCGGACGGCAGCCAGGCGGTGATCCTGCCGCAGGTGACCTTCGGCATCGCGGTGCGCATGGCAGTGATGAGTATTTTGGCGGGAGGCAGGGCGTGAAGGTCGGACAGATGAAACTGCATATCAAGAACGGCCGGGTGATCGACCCGGCGAACGGCATCGACGCGGTCCAGGACCTGTTCATTGCCGACGGCGTGATCGCCGCCCGCGGCACCGCGCCGGCGGGCTTCCATGCCGACCAGGCCATCGACGCGGCCGGCCTGGTGGTCGCCCCCGGCTTGGTCGACCTGTCCGCGCGCCTGCGCGAGCCGGGCTACGAATACAAGGCGACGCTGGAATCGGAACTGCGGGCGGCGATGCAGGGCGGTGTGACCACCCTGGTGTGCCCGCCGGACACCGATCCGGTGCTGGACGAACCGGGCCTGGTCGAGATGCTCAAGCACCGCGCGCGCATGCTGGACCAGGCCAATGTGCACCCGCTGGGCGCGCTGACGATGGGGCTGAAGGGCCAGTCCCTGACGGAGATGGCCGAGCTGACCGAGGCCGGCTGCATCGGCTTCTCGCAGGCCGAGGTGCCGGTGCTGGACACCACCGTGCTGCTGCGCGCCATGCAGTACGCCCGGACCTTCGGCTACACGGTCTGGCTGCGCCCGCAGGACGCCCACATCGGGCGCGGCGGGGTGGCCCACAGCGGCCCGCTGGCCTCGCGCCTGGGCCTGTCGGGCGTGCCGGTGATGTCCGAGACCATCGCCCTGCACACGATCTTCGAGCTGATGCGCGCCACCGGCGCGCGCGTGCACCTGTGCCGCATGTCGTCCGCCGCCGGCCTGGCGCTGGTGGCCGCGGCCCGCAAGGAAGGCCTGCCGCTCACCTGCGACGTCGGCGTGCACCACCTGCACATGACCGACGCCGACATCGGCTTCTTCGACCCCAACGCGCGCTTCAACCCGCCGCTGCGCAGCCAGCGCGACCGCGACGCGATCCGCAACGCGCTGCTGGACGGCACCGTGGATGCGATCTGCTCCGACCACACGCCGGTCGACGACGACGAGAAGCTGCTGCCTTTCGCCGAAGCGACACCCGGCGCGACCGGCCTGGAGCTGCTGCTGGCGCTGACGCTGAAGTGGGCCGAAGAGCAGCGCCATGGCGACATGCTGGCGCAGGCCCTGTCCAAGGTCACCGTCGAGGCGGCCCGCATCGCCGGGCTGCCGGCCGGCACCCTGTCGGTAGGCGCGGCGGCCGACGTGATCGTGTTCGATCCCGAGGCGCGCTGGAAGGTCGAGCGCAAGGCGCTGGCCAGCCAGGGCAAGCACACGCCCTTCCTCGGCTACGAGCTGGCCGGCCAGGTGCGCGCGACGGTCGTGCGCGGCCGCGTGGCTTTCCAGCGCTGAGCCGGGCGGACGGCGCCCGCCGTCCGCCAGCTTGCCTTCTCCTTCTTCTCGTGAAGCTCCGGCCGGGCCTTCTCCGTTCACTGCGCCTGGCGCGCGTCATGGTCCACCTGGTGGCGGGCCTGGCGACGTCCGCGCTGGTGTTCCCGCTCGCCTCGCGCGCCCTGCGCGAGCGCCTGACGCGGCGCTGGTCGCGCCGCCTGCTCGGCCTGTGCCGGGTAAGCCTGGCGCAGCTGCCCGGCGCGCCGGCGGCCGCGCATGCGCTGGTGGTGGCCAACCACGTGTCCTGGCTCGACATCTTCGTGATCAACGCCCTCTACCCCTGCCGCTTCGTGGCCAAGGCCGAGATCCGCTCCTGGCCGGTGCTGGGCTGGCTGGCGGCCAGCGCCGGCACCGTCTTCATCGCGCGCGGCAACCGGCGCGAGCTGCGCCACCTGTTCAAGGGCCTGGTGGCGGTGCTGCACGGCGGCCAGCGGGTCGCCTTCTTCCCCGAAGGGACCACCTCGCTGCAGGGCGAGGTGCTGCCCTTCCACGCCAACCTGTTCGAGGCCGCGATCGATGCCGGGGTCGCGGTGCAGCCGTATGCGCTGAGCTATGTCGACGCCGCGGGAAGCTACCACGCGTCGGTGGCGTATGTGGGCGAAACCACCTTCGTGGACAGCCTGTTCCGTATCCTGGAGGGCGAGCCGGTGCAGGCCCGCCTGCAATGCCTGGCCCCGATCGATGCCACCGGCGCGCACCGGCGCGACCTGGCCAGGGTGGCCCAGGCGGCGATCGGCACGGCGCTCGCGGCGCACGTCGTCACTGATACGTAAAACGTATCACAGCGCGCTGAATCATATATTGGACAACTCACAGCCAGCAGGGCACGCTGGTGCTTTGCCCAGCCCGCCGAGGAGACCAGCATGCCCACCTACCGTTCCCGCACCACCACCCAGGGCCGCAACATGGCCGGCGCGCGTGCCCTGTGGCGCGCCACCGGCATGAAGGACGGCGACTTCGACAAGCCGATCATCGCCGTGGTGAATTCCTTCACCCAGTTCGTGCCCGGCCACGTGCACCTGAAGGACCTGGGCCAGATGGTGGCGCGCGAGATCGAGGTGGCCGGCGGCGTGGCCAAGGAATTCAACACCATCGCCGTCGACGACGGCATCGCCATGGGCCATGGCGGCATGCTGTACTCGCTGCCCTCGCGCGACCTGATCGCCGACTCGGTCGAGTACATGGTCAACGCCCACTGCGCCGACGCCATGGTATGCATCTCGAACTGCGACAAGATCACCCCCGGCATGCTGATGGCCGCGATGCGCCTGAACATCCCGACCGTGTTCGTCTCCGGCGGTCCGATGGAAGCCGGCAAGGTCGTCAAGGTCGTGAATAATGACCGCAAGATCATCAAGCTCGACCTGGTCGACGCCATGATCCAGGCCGGCGACAGCAGGATATCGGACGCCGACGTGGCGGAAGTCGAGCGCTCGGCCTGCCCGACCTGCGGCTCCTGCTCGGGCATGTTTACGGCGAACTCGATGAACTGCCTGACCGAGGCGCTGGGCCTGTCGCTGCCGGGCAACGGCACCATCCTGGCCACTCACGCGGACCGCAAGGAACTGTTCCTGCGCGCCGGCCGCCTGATCGTGGACATCGCCAGGCGACACTACGAGGGCGACGACGATTCCGTGCTGCCGCGCTCGATCGCGTCCAGGGCGGCGTTCGAGAACGCGATGGCGCTGGACGTCTCGATGGGCGGTTCCACCAACACCGTGCTGCACCTGCTGGCGGCGGCGCACGAGGCCGGCGTGGAATTCAGCATGGCCGACATCGACCGCATCTCGCGCAAGGTGCCCTGCCTGTGCAAGGTGGCGCCGATGACCGACAAGTACCACATCGAAGACGTGCACCGCGCCGGCGGCATCTTTGCGATCCTGGGCGAGCTGGCGCGCGCCGGCCTGCTCGATACTTCGCTCCCCACCGTGCACACCCCCACGATGGGTGAAGCGATCGAGAAGTACGACATCAAGCGCAGCGACGACCGCGCCGTGCACCAGCTGTTCCGCGCGGCGCCGGGCGGGGTGCCGACCCAGGTCGCCTTCTCGCAGGCCGAGCGCTTCGAGGCCAATGACCTCGACCGCAGCGCGGGCTGCATCCGCGACCGCGCGCACGCCTATTCGCAGGACGGCGGCCTGGCGGTCCTGTACGGGAACATCGCCGAGAAGGGCTGCATCGTGAAGACGGCAGGGGTGGACGAGAGCATTCTGCAATTCTCCGGCAAGGCGCGCGTGTTCGAGAGCCAGGACGCGGCGGTCGAGGGCATCCTTGGTGACACGGTACACGCTGGCGACGTGGTCATCATCCGCTACGAAGGTCCGAAGGGCGGTCCGGGCATGCAGGAGATGCTGTACCCTACCTCGTACATCAAGTCCAAGGGACTCGGCAAAGCCTGCGCGCTGTTCACGGACGGACGCTTCTCGGGCGGCTCCTCGGGCCTGGTGATCGGCCACGCCTCGCCGGAAGCGGCCGAAGGCGGCGCGATCGGCCTGGTGGAAGAGGGCGATATGATCGACATCGACATTCCCGCGCGCACGATCAAGCTGCGCGTGAGCGTCGAGGAACTGGCGCATCGCCGTGGAAAGATGGAAGAGCGCGGTGCGGATGCGTGGAAGCCGGCGGGGCGCGAGCGCTATGTGTCGCAGGCGCTGCAGGCCTATGCGGCGCTCACGACGTCGGCGGATCGTGGGGCCGTGCGCGACCTGTCACAGCTCAAGCGCTGACCGTAGGGTGGGCAAGTCCCTTGCCCACGCGTCCAGGCGCCGTCTGCAAACCACGGCGCGACCGGACGCCACCCACGCTACTGTTTGCCGCCATGCTCGCGGTATTCCGGACAATCCACCTGCAGCAGCGAGCGGTCGTCCAGGCACACCGCCGTCAGCTTCCCGCCCCACACGCAGCCGCTGTCCAGGCCCACCAGGTTCGGCCGCAGCACCAGGCCCAGCGCCGACCAGTGGCCGAACACCACGGTCACGTCGCGGGTGCGGCGCTGGGGCAGATCGAACCAGGGCAGCAGGTCCGAGCCTTGCGGCCCTTGACCGCTTTCCTTGTGCAGGAAGTCCATGCGCCCGTCCGGCGCGCACAGGCGCATGCGGGTCAGCGCATTGACGATGCAGCGCAGGCGCGCGCTGCCCCTGAGTCCCTCGTCCCAGCGGTCCGGCTCGTTACCGTACATCTCGCGCAGGAAATCGATCCAGTCGGGGCCGCGCAGCGCGCTTTCCACCTCGTGCGCCAGCGCCATGGTCTGCGCCGCATCCCATTGCGGGGCGACGCCGGCGTGCACCAGCAGGTGGGCGTCGACGAACATCGCCAGGGGGCGCTGGCGCAGCCAGGCGACCAGGTCGTCGCGGTCGGGCGCGGCCAGAATCTCTTCCAGCGTATCGGAGCGGCTGGCGCGCTGCGCGCCGGCGGCAACCGCGATCAGGTGCAGGTCGTGGTTGCCGAGCAGGGCTTCGATGCGGCCGGGATCGGCCTCGGACAGCGCCTTCATCCGGCGCAGCGCGCTCAGCGAATCCGGACCGCGGTTGATCAGGTCGCCAACGAACAGGATGCGCGGTGCTTCCGCGCCGTGCTGCAGGGCGTCGTCGGCGATGCGTTCGATCAGGAGCCGGGCTTCGTGGGCGCAGCCCTGCAGGTCGCCGATGGCATAGGTTCTCATGGTGATTGTCGTCCTGGTGATGCGAAGTAAGCGGTGCCGGGTGGCCGGCATTTTCGGATACTAAATGATTTCACGCAGAGACGCTGCGGCGCATGCCGCAGGGCGGGATGATGCGCGCATTTGATCCAGTCGAATGAGGGTGCACAGCCGCGTATCCGCTTCCGGAAAACGCGGTCCATTCCGGTACAATGGGCGACCATTTGCGGGATCGGCGTGCCGTGGTTATTCCGCGGACGCGCATGCGAAAGCGGCTCACGTAATTGCACCGAAAGAATAATAATGTTCTCCTTTTTCGTCAGTTTCGTAGCCTGCGCGCTGCTGACCCTGCTGGTGATTAAGTACGCGAAGCGCAATGGCGCGGCGCTGGACAGCGATTATGAAGGTGTGCAGAAGTTCCATACCCATGCGGTCGCGCGTATCGGCGGAATCCCGATCTTTCTCGCGGTCCTATTCAGTGGCGCCATTTCGACGCTGCGCGAATTGACCCTCGGTCCGTGGCTCGCATCGCTGATCGGATGCGCATTCATCGCCATGGCCGGAGGCATCCTCGAAGACTGTACCGGCCGCGTTTCCCCGGGCCGCCGGCTGCTGCTCACGATGCTTGCGGCATTGCTCGCGTATTACCTGCTCGGCGCGAAACTGGTGCGTCTGGATTTACCCTGGGGCGTGCTGCCGCTGCAATTGAACCTGTTGGTGCTGCCGCTGACCGTGCTGGCGGTGGCCGGTATTGCGAATGCGGTCAACATTATCGACGGTTTCAATGGCCTGGCCAGCATGGTCAGCATTTGCATGCTGCTGTCGCTGGCCTATGTGGCGCTGCAGGTGGGTGACATGTACGTGCTGGTGACGGCGCTGATCGTGGCCGGCGCCACGGCCGGTTTCCTGATCTGGAATTACCCGGTCGGCCTGATATTCCTCGGCGATGGCGGCGCCTACTTCATCGGTTTCATGCTGGGCGAACTCGCACTGCTGCTGGTGATGCGCAATCCTGGCGTGTCGACCTGGTACGCCGCGCTGCTGCTGATCTATCCCGCATTCGAAACCTTATTCTCGGCCTATCGCCGGATGTTCGTGCGCGGTAAATCGCCGGCACTACCGGATGGTATTCATCTGCATAGCCTGATATTTCGCCGCATCGTGCAATGGACCGTCGGTCCGCGTGAAGCGCGCGCATTGATGAAACGGAACGCACGCACCTCGCCCTATTTATGGCTCTTTTCCTTGATGGCAGTGATTCCCGCAACCGTGTTCTGGAAAAACACCGGACTTCTGATCTTCTTCAGTTTGTTGTTTATAATCAGTTACCTCTGGTTATATGCGCGTATTGTTCGATTTAAGTCGCCACGCTGGCTTTTCCTGCACAATAAAAAGCGGAAATGAAATATTAATGATAGTATGTCGCGAAATTTGGTGAGATTCTCGCCATGCTGTAACAGATTCTGTAACGGATTCTGTAACGAAGGCTGCATCAAGCTGCTTTAATCTGTTTCAACTTTTCACTGACGAGGGAACCAAGATGGATCTGTCCAATTTGTCCATAAGCGATTTGCGCAACCTGCAGGAGCAAATCAAGCAGGAGATGAAAACGCGCGAAGTACAGGAAGTGCAAAAAGCGCGCGAACAGATTCTGGCCATCGCGCAAAGCGTTGGCGTGCCCCTCAAGGACCTGCTCGCCACCGGCGGCCGCGGCGCCGCCAAGGGCGCGTCGAATAAAGGCAATACCGTCGCCGTGCGCTTCCGTCACCCCGACAATGCGTCGCAGCAGTGGACTGGCCGCGGCCGCCAGCCGAAATGGGTCAAGGAATGGGTCGAGGGCGGCAAGTCGCTCGACAAGCTGCGCGTCTGAACGCAGGCCCGGGTCACCTCCGCGGCCGCTCCGGCGGCCGCGCACCGCGCGCGCAAGCGGTCCGTCCGATTCCCACGCGACGCTGCTTGCCGCTACAATAGCCGCATTTGTCATTCCTCCAACTAGCCACCCCGATCATCCGGCGCCGATTCCCCGGCGGCTCATGCACGCCCGCGCCTCCCGCTTTTCAAGGAAACCATGCTCCCTCTCTCGAAAACCATCTTCAAGGCTTATGACATTCGCGGCGTGATCGGCAAGACGCTCGACGAAGGCATCGCGCGCGATATCGGCCGCGCCTTTGGCGCCGCCGCGCTGGCCAAGGGAGAGCGCAAGGTCGTGATCGGACGCGACGGCCGCCTGTCCGGCCCCGGCCTGGCAGCGGCCCTGGCCGAAGGCCTGCGCGACGCCGGCGTCGACGTGATCGACCTCGGCATGGTCGCTACCCCGATGGTCTACTTCGGCACCAACGTGCTCGACACCCGCTCGGGCATCATGGTCACCGGCAGCCACAACCCGCCGGACTACAACGGCTTCAAGATGGTGATGGCGGGCGAGGCGATCTACGGCGACGCCATCCTGGCCCTGCACGACAGCATCGCCGCCCATGACGGTAAAGTGGCCGAGCAGCGCGGCGAATACGGCACCCACGACATCCGTGCCGCTTACCTGGAACGCATCATTGGCGACGTCAAGATCGCGCGCCCGATCAAGATCGCGGTCGACTGCGGCAACGGCGTGGCTGGCGCTTTCGCCCCCGACCTGTTCCGCGGCATGGGCGTTGACGTCGTCGAACTGTTCTGCGACGTGGACGGCCACTTCCCGAACCACCACCCCGACCCGGCGCACCCGGAAAACCTGCAGGACCTCATCAAGGCCCTGCAGGACACCGACGCGGAGATCGGCCTGGCCTTCGACGGCGACGGCGACCGCCTCGGCATCGTCACCAAGGACGGCCAGATCATCTTCCCGGACCGCCAGATGATGCTGTTCGCCAGCGACGTCCTGTCGCGCAACCCGGGCGCCGAGATCCTGTACGACGTCAAATGCACGCGCCACCTCGCACCCTGGATCGAGCAGGCCGGCGGCAAGCCGCTGATGTGGAAGACCGGCCACTCGCTGGTCAAGGCCAAGCTGAAGGAAACCGGTTCGCCGCTGGGCGGCGAGATGAGCGGCCACATCTTCTTCAAGGACCGCTGGTACGGCTTCGACGACGGCCTGTATGCCGGCGCGCGCATGCTCGAGATCCTGTCCAGGGAAGCCGACCCCTCCAGGCTGCTGAACAGCCTGCCGATCGCCTCGAGCACCCCGGAACTGCACCTGCACCTGAAGGAGGGCGAGAACTTCGCCCTGATCGACAGCCTGCGCGCCAACGCCAGCTTCCCGAGCTCCACCAGCATCAACGGCATCGACGGCCTGCGCGTGGAATATCCGGATGGCTTCGGCCTGGCCCGCTCCTCGAATACCACCCCGGTGGTCGTGCTGCGCTTCGAAGGCGAGGATCCGGCGGCCCTGGCGCGCATCCAGGCCGAGTTCAAGTCGGTGATCCTGGCGGCCAAGCCGGACGCGGAACTGCCGTTCTGAGGACCGCGCGGTGAAGATCCTCTTGGTGCGCGTGTCCTCGCTGGGCGACGTGCTGCACAACCTGCCGATGGTGGCCGACCTGCTGCGCCAGCATCCGGGCGCCACCATCGACTGGGTGGTGGAAGAGGGCTATACCAGCCTGGTGCGCCTGAATCCGCGGGTGCGCAAGATCATCCCGTGGGCGCTGCGGCGCTGGCGCAAGAGCCTGGGCAAGGCCGAGACGCGGGCCGAGATCAAGGCCTTCTTCTCTACCTTGCGCGAGGAAGAATACGACATCGTGTTCGACACCCAGGGTCTGCTCAAGACCGGCATCATCATGGGCGCCGCCCGTACCCGTCGCGGCGGGCGTAAGGTGGGCCTGGCCAACGGCAGCGAAGGCTCCGGCTACGAAGGCATCTCGCGCATCTTCCACACCCACAGCATACCGCTCAACCCGCGCACCCATGCGGTGGCGCGCGGGCGCCTGGTGGCCGCGGCGGCCCTCGGCTACCAGGTCGACAGCGCGCCCGACTTCGGGCTGCCGGCGCCGCAGGCCGCGGCGCGGCCGGACTTCCTGCCGGCCCAGGACTATGCCGTGTTCTTCCACGGCACCGCGCGCGCGGCCAAGAAGTGGCCGCGCGCGGACTGGATCGCGCTGGGGCAGGCGCTGGCGCCAATGACGGTGCTGCTGCCCTGGGGCTCGCCCCAGGAGCGGCAGGAAGCCGAACTGCTGGCGGCCGGCCTGCCGAACGCGCGCGTGCTGCCGCAGCTGTCGATGATGGATGCGGTGGCGCTGGCCCAGCATGCGCGCCTGGCGGTCGGCGTCGATACCGGCCTGACCCACATCGCGGCGGCCTTCCTGCGCCCGACCGTCGAGATCTACTGCGACTCGCCGAAGTGGAAAACCGAGGGCAACTGGTCGGACCGGATCGTCAACCTGGGCGACCTGGGTGCGCCGCCCTCCGCTACCGAGGTGATCGCCGCCGCGCGCGGCCTGCTGGAGGGCGCGGCGGAGGCCCGGCCTTGACGCGCTGGTTGTATTCGCTGGCCTGGTGGCTGGCCATGCCGCTGGTCCTGGCCCGCCTCTGGTGGCGCGGACGTCGCGAGCCCGGCTACCGCACCCACTGGGCAGAGCGCCTGGGCGGCGCGGGGCCCGCGGCGGCGCAGGCCGCGCCGGCGCGCATGACGCTCTGGGTACATGCCGTATCGGTGGGCGAGACCCGCGCCGCCGAACCCCTGGTCGAGGCCCTGCTGGCAGCCTACCCCGAGGCCCGCATCCTGCTCACCCACATGACGCCGACCGGCCGCGCCACCGGCAAGGCCCTGTTCGGCCGCCATGGCGAACGGGTGCTGCAATCCTACCTGCCCTACGACACCGGTTTCATGGTCGGGCGCTTCCTGCGCCGCTGGCAGCCGCGCCTGTGCATCCTGATGGAGACCGAAGTGTGGCCGAACCTGATCGCCGGCTGCGCGAAGGCCGGGGTGCCGGTGGCCCTGGTGAACGCGCGCCTGTCGGAGCGCTCGCTGCGGCGCGGCCGCAGGATGGGCGCGCTGGTGGGGGAGGCCGCCGGCGCCATCGGCCTGGTGGCGGCCCAGACCGAGGCCGACGCCACCCGCATCCGCTCGCTCGGCGCGCCCCGGGTCGAGGTCACCGGCAGCATCAAGTTCGATGTGGTCCCGCCGCAGGCGGCGCTGGACAAGGGTGCCTGGCTGCGCGCGCAATGCGGCGGCCGCCCCCTGTTCCTGTGCGCCAGCACGCGCGAGGGCGAGGAGGCACTGGTGCTCGATGCCTGGCAGCGCGCATCCGGCAAGCCGGCCGATGCGCTGCTGGCGCTGGTGCCGCGTCATCCGCAGCGCTTTGACGAGGTGGAAAAGCTGGCGGCGGCGCGCGGCCTGCGGGTGGCGCGCCGTTCGGCCCTCGAGGACGGGGGGAGCGACGGCATCGGCGCGGCCGAGGTGCTGCTGGGCGACTCGATGGGCGAGATGTTCGCCTATTACGCCGCCTGCGATTGCGCCTTCATCGGCGGCAGCCTGATGCCGCTCGGCGGCCAGAACCTGATCGAGGCCTGCGCGCTCGGCAAGCCGGTGCTGCTGGGCGAGCACACCTTCAACTTCGCCGACGCCAGCGAGGAAGCGGTGCGCGCCGGTGCCGCCCTGCGCGTGGCCGATGCCGACGCCCTGGCGGCGGCGGCCCTGGGCCTGCTCGCGGACGGCGCGGCGCGCGCCGCGATGGGCGCGCATGCGCTGGCTTTCGCCGGGCGCCACCGCGGCGCCACCCTGCGCACGCTTGAACTGCTGCGGCGACTTATCGGATAGCTTTTGTTACCATTCCGGTTCGAGCTCGGATCATTACAGGGGATGCGCAATGTTGTCGTTTAATCACCCGAGGCCGCGAAGCAATGGAGTGGGAAGCGAACAGCCGCTGGCCATGCTGGCCCAGCATGGCGCCGGTGTCGACGATGCGCTGCGCTTGCCCGCCCATGACGGCCCGGTCGACGCAGCGGCGAACGCCGATCCCGCCACAGCCCCTGTTTCTCCGATACCACCGGTACCATTATCCGGGCTGCATTTCTTCGTCCGCTATACGCTGGGCGAGTACCTCAGCTTCATGTGGGACCATGCCGGCTTCCTGATCCGCCGGCGCCGCATCCGCTGGCCCGCCAGCCTCTACCTGCGCCTGAAAAGCACGCTGAGCGCGGCCCTGCATTTCGTCATGCTGGGGCGCGGCCGGCGCACCTACGAATTCACGATCGACCAGCACGGCATCGTGCGCACCAGCGGCGGCGTGACCCTGATCGGCTGGGAAGACGTGATCGGCGTGCGCACCTACACGCGCGGCTTCATGATGGTCCTCAAGCGCGGCACGCTGCCGATTCCCTACCGGGCCCTGTCCGACGCGCAGCGCGGCGCAATGAAGGAACTGGCCGCCGCGCGGCGCGACTCGCTGCTGTAGGGCGCACGGCCTTGCCGTGAACCCGCAAGCCCGCGATCAGTCCGCGAACAGCACCGGCATCTCCTGCGCCCGCTTCTTGAGCGCCAGCCGCGCTCCATCGTAGTCCGGATACACCTCGCCCACCGCCGCCCAGAAGCGCGGGCTGTGGTTCATCTCGCGCAGGTGCGCCAGCTCGTGCACCACCACGTAGTCCACCAGCGCCGGCGCGTAGTGGATCAGGCGCCAGTTCAGGCGGATGCTCCCGGCGCTGGTGCAGGAGCCCCAGCGCGTGCCGGCCGAGGACAGGCTGAAGGCCGCGTAGCGCACCCCCAGCTGCGGGGCGAAGAAATCCAGCCGCTCGCGGAACAGGCGCTTGGCCTCGGCCTGGAACCACAGCTTGACGCGTTCCTTGAGCTGCCATTCCGACAGCCCCGGCACTACCCCGATCCACAGTTCGCCGCCGGCGGCGTCGAACTGGCAGTGGCTGCGCGCTGCCTCCTCGAGGCGCAGCGTGATCTCGCCGCCCAGGTAGGGCAGGCGCGCGCCGTCCTTCCATTCCACCGGGGGGCGCTGCTGCCGGCTGGCGCGCCGTTCGCCCCGTTCGAGCAGCTTGGACAGGATCCAGCGCTGCTTGGCGCGGATCGCACTGTCGATGTCGGCCTGGGTGCAGCGGCGCGGCGCGGTCACGCGCAGGCCGTCGTCGTCGATCATGAAGCCGATCGAGCGGCGCGCCGAGCGGCGCAGGGCATAGTCGACGGTGTGGGGGCCGAGCACGATGCGCTTGAGGGGCGCATCGCCGCTGGCGACAGGCGGCGTGGGGATGAGGTGGCGCGGCGCCGGGGGCGGCGCCTTGAACAGCGGCTGCGCCGGCGCGGCCGGCTTATCGGAGGGCTTGAGCGCCGCGAAGAATTCCTGGGCAAACAGCTCCAGCTGCTGCCCATCGACCTTGGCCGAACGCATGGTGTGCGGTGCCTGCGACTGCCTGATCTGGGCGCTGACGTCGCTCAGCCACCTTTGTAGACGTGGGGCGAGATAACGCGCATTTCGGATTCTATCCAATTTTCGACCTCTTGCATCATGCTGTCGGGGGTGTGGTCCTGCGGCGAAATCGGCTTGCCGATCGAAACGGTCACCAGGCCCGGACGCTTGATGAACGAGTTCTTCGGCCAGCACTCGCCTGAATTATGCGCGATCGGCACCACCACGGCACCGGTTTCGATCGCCAGGCGCGTGCCGCCGCTCTTGTACTTGCCCGTCTGGCCCACGGGGATGCGGGTCCCCTCGGGGAACATGATGATCCACTGGCCGTCGGCCAGGCGGCGCTTGCCGTGCCGGACCACGTGGCTGAAAGCGTGCTTGCCCTGCTTGCGGTCGATCGGGATCATGCGCAGCAGGCCCATGGCCCAGCCGAAGAAGGGGATGTACAGGATTTCTTTCTTGAACACGAATACCAGCGGGCGGGTCAGGTTCGGCAGCAGGAAGATGGTTTCCCAGGCCGACTGGTGTTTCGACAGGACGATGGCCGGTGCGTCCGGCAGGTTCTCGTAGCCCTTGAACTGGTAACGGATCCCGCAGATCACCTTCGCACACCAGACGATGAAGACATTCCAGCGCGAGGTCACCCAGAAGCGCTTGTTGTAGGGCAGGGGCGCGGCCAGGAAGCAGACGCAGGCCCACACCACGGTGGCCACGACCATCACGATCGTGAAGAGCAGGGAACGCAGGAACAGGCTGAATTGTCGCAAAGGGGCTCCGGACAGTGGTCTAGGTTTGGATCGGTGTTTACTCGGGCCGCTGTGCCGCGGCCTTGAGGAAGGCGTTCACCATGCTGGCCAGGTCGGGGAAGACCTGGGTACCGGGCGGCAGGCCGCCGGTCGCGTGCGTCTTCTCGCCCTTGCCGGTCAGGACCAGGTAGGGCGTGCAGCCCATCTTGAACCCGGCCTGCAGGTCGCGCAGCGAATCGCCCACGGTGGGCACGCCCTTCAGGCTCAGCTTGAAGCGCTTGCTGATCTCCTCGAACATGCCGGCCTTGGGCTTGCGGCAGTCGCAGTTGTCGCTCGCCGCATGCGGGCAGAAGAAGATGGCGTCGATGTCGGCGCCCACCAGCTGGGCGCTGGCGTGCAGTTTCTGGTGGATCGCGTTCAGGGTCGTGATGTCGAACAGTTCGCGCGCGATGCCCGACTGGTTCGAGGCGATCACGACCCGGTAGCCCGCCTGGTTCAGGCGGGCGATCGCTTCCAGCGAGCCGGGAATGGGGATCCACTCAGCCGGCGACTTGATGAAGTCCGGCGAATCGTGGTTGATGACCCCATCCCGGTCGAGGATGATGAGTTTCATGGGATTACCTTATTTACACCTGGAACGCTTACGCTGCCAGCTTCGAAATATCCGCAACACGGTTCATCATGCCGTGCAGCTGCGACAGCAGCGCCAGACGGTTGTTGCGCAGGGAGACATCCTCGGCCATCACCATCACGTCGTTGAAGAAGGCGTCGACTTCGTCCTTCATCAGCGCCAGGGTCTTGAGGGCACCGGTGAAGTCGCTCTTCTCGAACGCGCTGGTGACCTCGCCCTCGAGGGAGCCCATCTTGGCGGCCAGGTTCCTTTCGGCCGGCTCGACCAGCAGCTCCTGCCTGACCGAGGCGTCGGCCGGCATCGCTTCCTCGTTCTTCTTGAGGATATTGGTGATGCGCTTGTTGGCGGCGGCCAGCGAGCTTGACTCCGGCAGGGCGGCGAAGGCCTGCACCGCTTCCAGGCGCTGGACGACGTCGTCGACGCGGTCCGGGTTCTGGGCCAGCACGGCCTCGACCTCGTTCGGCGAGAAACCGCGCTCACGCAGCATGCCGCGCAGGCGGTCGAGCATGAAGTCCTTCACTTCCACGCTCGGGTCCCGCATTTCCTTTACCTTGGCGGCCTGGCCTTCGAACACCGCCACGGCATCGCCCAGCAGTTCAGACAGCGACAGCGGCAGGCGCTTCTCGACCAGCATGCGCATCACGCCCAGGGCGTGGCGGCGCAGCGCGAACGGGTCCTTCTCGCCGGTCGGCTGCAGGCCGATGGCCCAGATGCCGACCAGGGTTTCCAGCTTGTCGGCCAGCGCCACTGCCAGGCCGGTGTTGGTCGAGGGGAGAAGGTCGCCGGCGAAGCGCGGCTGGTAGTGCTCGGAGGCGGCCTTGGCCACTTCATCGTGCTCGCCATCGTGGCGCGCGTAATACGTGCCCATGATGCCCTGCAGCTCGGGGAACTCGCCCACCATGTCGGTCAGCAGGTCGGCCTTGGCCAGGCGCGCGCCGCGTTCGGCCAGCGCCACGTCGAAGCCGAGGCGCTTGGCGATGCTGGTCGCCAGCTTGGTCACGCGCTCGGTGCGTTCGAGCTGGGTGCCCAGCTTGTTGTGGTAGACCACGTTCGACAGTTGCGGCAGGCGCGATTCCAGCGTCTTCTTCTTGTCCTGCTCGAAGAAGAACTTGGCGTCCGACAGGCGCGGGCGCACCACGCGCTCGTTGCCGCCGACGATGGCCGTCGGGTCGTCGGTGGCGATGTTCGACACGATCAGGAAGCGCGAGCGCAGCTTGCCCGAGGCATCGGTCAGCGCGAAGTATTTCTGGTTGGTCTGCATGGTAAGGATCAGGCATTCCTGCGGCACGGCCAGGAATTCGTCCTCGAAGCGGCATTCGTAGACCACCGGCCACTCGACCAGCGCGGCCACTTCATCGAGCAGCGCTTCCGGCATCAGGACCTGGTCGGCGCCGGCCTTTTCCAGCAGCTGCTGGCGGATGCTTTCCTTGCGCGCTTCGCTCGATGCCAGCACCTTGCCTTCGCTTTCCAGCACCTGCGCGTACTGGTCGGCATGCGGGATCGCGATGGCCTGGCCGTGCGACAGGAAGCGGTGGCCCATGGTGTGGCGGCCGGCTTCCAGCCCCAGCAGCGACAGCGGCAGCACCTGTTCGCCATGCAGGGCGGAGAGGAGGTGCACCGGGCGCACGAACTGCACGGTGGCGCCATCCGGGCGCTGGTAGCTCATGAGCTTGGGGATCGGCAGCTTGGCCACGGTGTCCTGCAGAACGTCCTGCAAGGCGTCCGCGAGCTGGCTGCCGCTGGCGGTATACGTGTAGAAGAAGGATTCGGCCTTGCCGTCCTGGGCGCGTTCGAGGTCGCTGATCTTCAGGTCGGGGAAGCCCAGCGCGGCCAGCTTCTTGGCCAGCGGCGCGCTCGGGTTGCCGTCCTTGTCCAGCGCGACCGCCACCGGCAGCACCTTCTCGCGGATCGATTTGTCGGGCGAGGTGCCGCGCACCCTGGTGATCGTGACCGCGAGGCGGCGCGGGGTGGCATGGGCCGTGGCCACGCTGTCCGCTTCAAGGAAGTCGCGCGCCTTCAGGCCGCCCGCGATGCCGTTGGCGAATGCCGTGCCGAGTTTGACGAGCGCTTTCGGCGGCAGTTCTTCGGTCTGGATTTCGACGAGGAGAGTCTGGTTCATCATCTGTTCTATTCTGTTCTTGTCAGGCCGCGGCCTTGGCGGCACCGGGAAGCATCGGGAAGCCCAGCTTCTCGCGCGAATCGTAGTAGGCTTGCGCCACCAGGCGCGACAGCGTGCGCACGCGGCCGATGTAGGCGGCGCGTTCGGTCACCGAGATGGCGCCGCGCGCGTCCAGCATGTTGAAGCTGTGCGAAGCCTTCATGATCTGCTCGTAGGCCGGCAGCGTCAGCTGCAGTTCGACCAGGCGCTTGGCTTCGGCTTCGTGGTTGCTGAAGGCCTGGAACAGCAGCTCGGTGTTGGCGTGCTCGAAGTTGTAGGTCGACTGCTCGACTTCGTTCTGGTGGAAGACGTCGCCGTAGGACAGGCGCTTCTTCGCGCCATTTTCTTCCCATTCGGTCCACACCAGGTCGTACACGTTCTCGACGCCCTGCAAGTACATCGCCAGGCGCTCGATGCCGTAGGTGATCTCGCCCAGCACCGGCTTGCAATCGAGGCCGCCGACCTGCTGGAAGTAGGTAAACTGGGTGACTTCCATGCCGTTCAGCCAGACTTCCCAGCCCAGGCCCCAGGCGCCAAGGGTCGGGCTTTCCCAGTCGTCTTCCACGAAGCGCACGTCGTTCTTCTTCAGGTCCAGGCCCAGCGCCTCGAGCGAGCCGAGGTAGAGGTCGAGGATGTTTTCCGGCGCCGGTTTGAGCACCACCTGGTACTGGTAGTAGTGCTGCAGGCGGTTCGGGTTCTCGCCGTAGCGGCCATCCTTCGGACGGCGCGAAGGCTGCACGTAGGCCGCGCGCCACGGCTCCGGACCGATCGCACGCAGGAAGGTACCGGTGTGGAAGGTGCCAGCGCCGACTTCCATGTCGTACGGCTGCAGCAGTGCGCAGCCCTGCTTGTCCCAGTAGGTCTGCAGGGTCAGGATAATTTGTTGGAATGTGAGCATCGGAATGTGAGCGACATGTGGGGTGCCGCGGCGCTCGTCGCCGCGGTCACAGTAAATTTGCCAAATGACCAATTCTACTGAATTTTCAGGGCCCTCTGGGATCGAATCAACTCAGCCCTTGGAATTGGCGCCGTTATTTTGATAGCGGCGGCCGGCCAGCCATGCGCCGGCCAGCATCAGGCCGCCGAGCAGCAGGAAAGCCGCGTTACCGAAGCGGATGTACGGGGTCATGCCTTCGGTCCCGCGCACGGTAGCCGCCAGCACGCCGCGCTCGTGGAAGGGCAGCAGATGCAGGACCTTGCCGCGGCCGTCGATGACGGCGGTGGCGCCGTTGTTCGTCGAGCGCAGCATCGGCCGGCCGGTCTCGATGGCGCGCATCTGCGAAATCTGCAGGTGCTGCGGGATCGCCACCGATTCGCCGTACCAGGCCAGGTTCGACACGTTCAGCAGCAGCGTGGCCGGGCGCGGCGCATTGCGCAGCTGGGCCGCGATCTCTTCGCCGAAGGCGTCCTCGTAGCAGATATTCGGCAGCACCAGCTGGTCCTTGACCGGGAAGGGCGCCTGCAGGGCCGGGCCGCGGGTCTGGTCGCCCAGCGGGATGTGCATCAGGTCGGTGAACCAGCGAAAGCCCGGCGGGATGAATTCGCCAAAGGGCACCAGGTGGTGCTTGTCGTAGCGGTAGGACTGCGGGGCCCTGGCGCTGCCGGGGCCAAAGGCGATCACGCTGTTCGAATACCGCGTCGCGCTGTCCGCGGTCGGGATGCCGATCATCAGGTGGCTGCCGGTCTGCGCGGCGAAGCTGCGCAAGCCGGCCAGGTACGCGGGCGGCAGCTGCTGCGGCGTGACGGGAATCGCGGTTTCCGGCGTGGCGATCAGGTCGGCCGGCGCGGCCGTGATCAGGCCCTGGTAGCGCCCGACGATGTCGACCCGGTAGGCCATGTCGAATTTCTGGTCCTGCCTGACGTCGCCCTGCAGCAGGCGCACCGTGATGGGCTGGCCGACTTCCTGGGTCCAGCCGATGTGCTTGAGGCCGAAACCCGCCGCCATCACGGCTGCGAGCAGGCCGAGGGCCGGCCAGCGCGCGCGCTGGGTCAGCATCACGAGGCAGCCGGCGCACAGGGCCGCCAGCACGCCGACGCCATACACGCCAAGGATGGGCGCATAGCCGGCGAGCGGAGAGACGTTGTGGGCGTAGCCCGAGGCCGCCCACGGAAAGCCGGTGAAGACCCAGCCGCGCATCCATTCCGACGCGCCCCAGGTCACGGGCAGCACCAGCAGCACGAAGGCCGACACCGGCAGCGCCCACTTGCGGCGCAGCCAGCTGGCGGCGCCGCCGGCAAACGCGCCGAACAGGCCCATGTACAGGCCGAGCAGGGCGATCGCGATGGCGCCGAGGATGGCGGGCAGGCCGCCGAAGCGGGTGACCGCGATGTAGAGCCAGTGCATGCCAGCCACCGACCAGCCGAAGCCGAACGCCCAGCCGAGCCACAGGCCGCGGCGGGGCGAGGTGCCCATGCCGACCTGGTAGAAGAAGTAGGCAAGGGCCAGGAACTGCACCGGCCACCAGCCGAAGGGCTGGAAGGACAGCAGGCTGCTGGCGCCTGCCAGCGCCATCAGGACCAGGGCCTGGGGGGAAGGCCTGGTGCCGCGCAGCTTTGGATCGGGAGCGGTGGTGGGCTGGGTACGGCGGCGCAGCATCAGTCGTGGTCGTCTTCAGCGAATGGCAGCTTCTCGACCAGCAGGACGTGGATCTGGCGCGCGTCGGCGCGCAGCACTTCGAAGCGCAGGTTCTGCAGGTCGAACACTTCGCCCTTGTGCGGCATGCGTCCGAGGTGGCTGGCGACCAGGCCACCGATGGTGTCGGCATCCATCTCGGGCAGGTCGGCGCCGATCTCTTCGTTGAACTGCTCGATCTCGGTCAGGGCCTTGACGCGCCAGCGGGGCCCCAGCTGGCCTTCCTTGATCGACAGGACGTTGTCTTCATCCTCGTCGACGTCGTATTCGTCGTCGATGTCGCCGACGATCTGCTCGAGCACGTCCTCGATGGTGATCAGGCCGGCCACGCCGCTGTACTCGTCGACGACGATGGCCATGTGGTTGTGGTTGGCGCGGAAGTCGCGCAGCAGCACGTTCAGGCGCTTCGATTCGGGAATGAAGATCGCCGGGCGCAGCATCTTGCGCACGTCGAAGGCGTCCTCGGCGTAGTAGCGCAGCAGGTCCTTGGCCAGCAGGATGCCGACCACCTTGTCGCGCTCGCCCTCGATGGCGGGGAAGCGCGAGTGCTGGGTCTCGAGCACGATCGGCAGCCACTGCTCGATCGGGTCGGTGATGTCGATCACGTCCATTTGCGAACGCGGCACCATGATGTCGCGCACCGACAGGTCGGACACCTGGAACACGCCCTCGATCATCGAGAGTGCATCGGCATCGATCAGCTTGCGCTCGTGGGCTTCGTGCAGGACTTCGAGCAGTTCTGCGCGGTTTTCAGGCTCGGGGGAGATGAGTGCGGTCAGCCGTTCGAACAGCGACCGGTGGGGTTTGGCGTCCGATCGGACGTCACTGGGATACTCGGGCATAGTTGGCGTGAAGCCGTTGTTACGATGGGTATAGGATACACGAAAAGGGCAGATGGCCCAATTTTGGGTGATGTTAGCAGGGTGGACGACGCAGCCGCCCACCCGCGGAATCATTCCGAATACGGGTCCGGATAGCCGAGCACTTCCATGATGTCGCGCTCGAACTGCTCCATCTCCTCGGCTTCCTCGTCGTGCTCGTGGTCGTAGCCCTGGGCATGCAGCACGCCGTGCACCACCAGGTGGGCCGCGTGCTCCTCGACCGTCTTGCCCTGCTCCTGCGCCTCGCGCATCAGCACGTCGGTGCACAGGATGATGTCGGCCTGGGTCGGGTCGTCCTCGCCCAGGTCCTCGCCTTCGTTGTAGGCGAAGGTCAGCACGTTGGTGGCGTAGTCCTTGCCGCGGTACTGGCGGTTGAGCTCCTGGCCTTCCCCGGCATCGACGAAGCGGATCGACAGTTCGGCCGGGCCGAGCAGGGCGGCTTCCACCCAGCGCTGCAGCATCTCTGCCGTGATCTCCTGCTCGAGGCGGGTGTCGGGGTACTGGACTTCCAGGTCGAGCTTATGTTTTTTTTCTTGCATTTTTCACAGGGGTAGGTTTGGGTAAAGCGGCCAGGTCCTCGATCGAGGAATGCTTTTCATAGGCGTCGATGATGCGCGCCACCACCGGGTGGCGCACCACGTCTTCGCTCGCGAAATGGGTAAAGGCGATGCCGCGCACGTTCTTCAGCACGTGGATCGCGTCCACCAGGCCCGAACGCTGCGACTTGTGCAGGTCGACCTGGGTGACGTCGCCGGTGATCACGGCCTTGCTGCCGAAGCCGATGCGGGTCAGGAACATCTTCATCTGCTCGACGGTCGTGTTCTGGGCTTCGTCCAGGATTACGAAGGCGTGGTTCAGGGTGCGCCCGCGCATGTAGGCCAGCGGGGCGATCTCGATCACCTGCTTCTCGAACAGCTTCTGGGTGCGGTCGAAGCCGAGCAGGTCGTACAGCGCGTCGTACAGCGGGCGCAGGTAAGGGTCGACCTTCTGGCTCAGGTCGCCGGGCAGGAAGCCCAGGCGTTCGCCCGCTTCCACCGCCGGGCGGGTCAGGATGATGCGCTTGACGGCGTCGCGTTCCAGCGCATCGACCGCGCAGGCCACGGCAAGGTAGGTCTTGCCGGTGCCGGCCGGGCCGACGCCGAAGCTGATGTCGTGCTCGAGCACCGCATTCAGGTACTGGATCTGGTGCGGGGTGCGGCCACGCAGGTCGCTGCGGCGGGTTTTCAGGGTGGGGCTGACCAGGTCGGAAGGCGCATCCTCGCGCGCCGGCGCGGCGGCATCCTGCGCTGGCGCCGCGCCGGGGGCTGCAGGCTCGGCTTCACCGGGAATGCGCGGCTTCAGGCCGGTACGCTGTTCGACCAGGGCCAGCTGCACCTCCTCGATCGGCACGACCTTGTTCGCCACCGCATAGAAGCGTTCCAGCAGCTCGACCGCGCGGGCGGCATTGCTGCCGCTGACGATGAACTTCTCGCCGCGGCGGAAGATGGTGACGTCGAGCGCGGCCGAGATCTGGCGCAGGTTCTCGTCGAGCGGACCGCACAGGTGGGCGAGCCGGTTGTTGTCGAGCGGCTCGGGAATGAAATACGAGGGCTGGGTAGGTGTGTTCTTCAACTGGCTTTGGCAATCGTATCGAGGTTGGCGACGAGTTCGCCGCGAAGGAAGTAGTCGTGGCTGGCCAGGATGTGGACATCGACCAGCTGGCCCACCAGGGACAGCCCGCTCGCGTCCGGGGCGAAGTTCACCACGCGGTTGTTTTCGGTACGCCCCTGCAGCTGGGCGGGATCTTTTTTCGACACGCCCTCGACCAGCACGCGCTGCACGCTGCCGACCATGGCCGCACTGTACTTGCAGGTATTCGCATCGATCAGGGCCTGCAGGCGCTGCAGCCGCGCCAGCTTGGTCTCGTGCGGGGTATCGTCTTCCAGGCTGGCCGCGGG
The DNA here is from genome assembly GCF_020208145.1 of Massilia hydrophila. Classification (NCBI taxonomy): domain Bacteria; kingdom Pseudomonadati; phylum Pseudomonadota; class Betaproteobacteria; order Burkholderiales; family Oxalobacteraceae; genus Massilia; species Massilia hydrophila. The sequence continues at coordinate 141,786 of NZ_JAHYBX010000010.1, forward strand.
CGTGCCCGGGCGCTTGCTGAAGATGAAGCTGAAGCTGTTGTCGAAGCCGACGTCCTGCACCAGCTTCATCATGGCCTCGAAGTCGGCCTCGGTTTCGCCCGGGAAGCCGACGATGAAGTCGGACGAGAAGGCCATGTCCGGGCGCACCGCGCGGATGCGGCGGATGATCGACTTGTATTCGAGCGCCGTGTAGCCGCGCTTCATGGCGCCGAGCACGCGGTCGGAACCATGCTGCACCGGCAGGTAGATGTGGTTGACCAGCTGCGGGATGCGGGCATAGGCATCGATCAGGCGCTGGGTAAATTCCTTCGGATGGCTGGTGACGTAGCGCAGGCGCGCGATGCCGGGCAGGTCCGCTATATATTCCAGCAGCAGGGCAAAGTCGGCGGTCTCGCCGCCCGCCATCGCGCCGCGGTAGGCGTTCACGTTCTGGCCCAGCAGCATGATCTCGCGCACGCCCTGGGCGGCCAGGCCGGCGCACTCGGTGAGCACGTCGTCGAAGGGACGCGAGACTTCCTCGCCGCGGGTATAGGGCACGACACAGTAGCTGCAATATTTGCTGCAGCCTTCCATGATCGACACGTAGGCGACCGGACCTTCCACCTTGCTTGGGGGCAGGTGGTCGAACTTTTCGATTTCCGGGAAGCTGATGTCGACCTGGGCCGCGCCGCTGGCGCGCCGCTCCCGGATCATCTGCGGCAGGCGGTGCAGGGTCTGCGGGCCGAACACGACGTCCACGTGCGGCGCGCGCTTGACGATGGCTTCCCCTTCCTGCGAGGCAACGCAGCCGCCGACGCCGATCACCAGTTCCGGCTTGGCGCGCTTGAGCGCCTTGAAGCGCCCTAGGTCGGAAAACACTTTCTCTTGAGCTTTTTCGCGTACTGAACAGGTGTTCAGCAGGATGACGTCGGCATCTTCGGGCGAATCGGTACGGACCAGTCCATCGGATACGCCGAGGACATCCGCCATCTTGTCCGAATCGTATTCGTTCATCTGGCAGCCGAAGGTCTTGATGAATACTTTTTTCTGCATGGAGTGCTGTGTTGAAAGAGAGGCTTCGCCTCGATGAAACAGGGGTCCAGTTTAGCGTAAATCGTTCCGCTAGCCCGGAATTGGCGTGTGTGCGCCAAGGCTCACGCGTGGCAGCATCGGAATTGAAAGAATGACGTGCAATTTGAGCGGAAATAACTTAACCTAAAGTAATTGCAAATATAACTATATTGTTAAATTTCTGAATTGCAACAAGGTTTCCTGAAAGATTGAAAAAGCGCAGCGAAGAAGAGAATATTTCTTCTTGTAAATCAAGAAGTTCAGTGCAACTTCTAATGAGGAAAATTTATTGAGGAAATCTCTTGCGTGCGCCACAAATAATCCCCATGTGCTGAAATGCCTATGTGACAAGCTTTCCGCACGATAGCTTGATTTCCGACAATGAGTCACACGCGCCGCTCGGATTTACTGTGGACGTTAGGGCCCGATATTTTGTTGGAAAGACAACTGCGTATGCGGGAAGGGTACGCGGGGGCATGCAGTCCGGCAAGACCTTAAGGTGTTCTTCAGGCTCCACCTGTTTAATTTCTACAAGGCAGTCCGGGAACTTATGTTGACGAAGTAGTCTTTAACAAAAGTTCGTAAAGGAACTATTTTAACCAACTGAAGAGGTAATATCATGGCACAACAGCATCATGCTCTGTCTTCGCAGGAAAGTTATAACCCCAACCACTTGCTCGATATCCTGCTCGGTAAAATGCAGCTCAAGAACGATGCTGCGCTGTCGCGCATGCTCGAAGTGGCCCCGCCGGTCATCAGCAAGATCCGCCACCACCGCCTGCCGGTCGGCGCCTCGCTGCTGATCCGCATGCACGAAGTGACCGGCATGAGCATCCGCGACCTGCGCGACCTGATGGGCGACCGCCGCACCAAATATCGCCTGTCCGATGCCCAGGGCCGTCCGAAGCCAGAAGAGAAGGCGGCCCAGGCAGCTGCAGCGGCGGCCCAGCAGCAGAACCAGCAACCCCAGCAAGGCAACGAAGCCAACCCATCCACCGGCAATTATGCTCACTGATGCCGTCGGCATGACAGCCGCGCCTGTCATGCCTTCGGTGCCAGCGGGATGCGGCACCGCGCCCTGAGCGCAGTGCCGCGCCGGTCGGGTGGTACCGTTCCGGCGCTTTCCAGCTCGCTCAGCCCGCTCTTTCCGGCTTTCCCCGGCGCATCCGGCGTCGGTTTCTTTTTTTCTTCCCCTTGTTCAGGCCATCATCACGGCCGCCATCTCCTCATACTGCAACTCCGTCTCGTGGAAGACCCCGTGCCAGGCCGTTTCCGGCAGTCCCAGGGCGGCCCAGGCCACTGCCGACAGGCGTGGTGCCAGCTCGTCCGGATTGCCGGCCAGATCGAGCGCATGGACGACCGCGCTCGCCACATGCACGATGCTCGCCAGGAAGCCCGCGGCCGGCAGTTCCGGCGCATGGTGAAAGGCGATCGCCTGGCGCATGGTGTCCGCGAAGCGCCAGTGTTCGGCCAGGGCCACGCCGGCGTCCACGTGGTCGAAGCCGAACAGGCTGCGCTCAGCATCAATCAGCTCGCCATCATGCTTGTCGCGCAGCGACAGCACCGCCTGGTAGCGCTCCGGAAAGCGCGTCACCAGCACCAGCCGTCCGATATCGTGCAATAGCCCGGCGGTAAACGCGACATCCGGATTGAAGCGCACCCGGCGCGCGAGCGCGCGGGCGCAGGCCGCCGTCGCGATCGAATGGCGCCAGAAGGCCTGGTCGTTGAAGCCGGGGCAGCGTCCGGCTGGAAAGCAGCCGGTGAGGGCGGCCGCCATGATCAGCTGGCGCGTGGCCTGGATGCCGAGGAAGGTCATGGCTTGCTGGATGGTGGTGGCCTTGACCTGCAGCCCGAAGGCCGGGGAGTTCACCAGGCGCAGCGTCTTGGCCGTCAGGGCCGGATCCTTTGCCAGTTTCCTGGCCAGCGTGGCGATGTCGGCCTCCTCTTCCTCCATGCTGCCGAGCAGCTCCATCACCACCGCCGGCAGCGAGGGCAGGTCGTCGAGGCCGCCCAGGATGTCCGCCTTGTCGAGTGCCGCGGCGCTCATGGGGCCACCTCGCGCCGGTGGCGGTAGTCTTCGACATAACGGCGCAGCAGGCCCCGCGCCCAGTCTTCCTGGTGATCGGGATCATGATGGCGAAACAGATGGTCGAGGCGCTGCTGGATGCTGGCCGGGGAGGGTGCGTCCGGCGGATTGGCGCGCATGATGGGCGCCGCCCCCACGCCATGGCGGGCCAGGGAGCGGATGCTGGCCTCGCTCAGGACGGTGCCTTCGGCCAGCAGCACGTTGCCGTGCGCATCGAGCAGTGCATCGGCCAGCACCATGCCGGAGAACAGCTGCGCCAGCGGTAACATGTCATAGCTATCGCTCATTTTTCCTCCCGTTAATTTCACTTGATCTTAGCATCGGGAAATGCAGGCGCCACGTATTGGCGCAGCAACTGTGGCGTTCCCGCAGCAAGCGCCGGAAATATTGTACGCTTGCAATTTTGCGGCGCTGGCCGTTCTTATCCTAGAGGTTTGACATGAAACTGTATTTCAGCCCAGGCGCCTGTTCCCTGGCTCCCCATATTGCCCTGATCATCGCCGGTGTACCCTTCTCGGCCGAACGTGTCAGCCTGAAGACCAAGCTCACCGCGAGCGGCAGCGATTTCCGCGACATCAATGACAAGGGCTCGGTACCAGCCCTGCAACTGGACAATGGCAAGGTGCTGACCGAAGCGGCGGTACTGCTGCAGTACATCGCCGACCAGGCGCCGGCAGCCGGACTGGCGCCAGCCGCCGGGACCGTCGAGCGCTACGAACTGATGGTGTGGCTGAACTATATTGCCACCGAACTGCACAAGCGCTTCACGCCGCTGTTCACGCCCGGCTGCACGGAAGAAGGGCGCAGCGCCGCCTGGGCCGCGCTGGCGCGCCCACTCGGCTACATCGCAGGCAAGCTGGATGGCAGGGACTTCCTGGCCGGCGCCAGCTTCTCGATCGCGGATGCCTATCTGTTTACCGCGCTGAACTGGGCCATGTTCGCGAAGTTCAGCCTGGATGACTGGCCAGTCCTGCAGGCCTACCAGGCGCGCGTCGGCGCCATCCCTGCGGTGCAGGAAGCGATGCGGGCCGAAGGCCTGGCCTGAGCCGGCGCCCGTGCAAGCCAGGGCGGGTAGCGGGCACCCGCGCATTTCACCAGGAGCGCAGCATGAACAGCCACTGCTACATTGCCCTTTTACGCGGAATCAATGTCGGGCGCGCCAAGCGCATCGCCATGGCCGACCTGCGCATGCTAGCCGAAGGCCTCGGCTATACGGGTGTGCGCAGCATCCTGAACAGCGGCAACCTCGTCTTCCGGGCCCCGGGTAGCAGTGCTCCGGGGCTCGCCCGGGAGCTCGAGGATGCCCTGGTCCTGAAGCTGGGCGTGGCGGCGCGCGTGTTCGTGCTGGGCTGCGATGAACTGGCCGCCATCGTGGCCGCCAACCCCTTGCTGGACGTGGCCGCCGACCATGCGCGCCTGCTGGTCTTCCTGCTGCCCGACGCGGACCGGCGCGCGCGGCTGGCCGGACTCGCGGAGCGTGACTGGAATGGCGAACGCCTTGCCGTGGGCGAGGCGGCGGCCTATGTCTGGTTTCCGGAGGGGATACTGGAGAGCGCGGTAGCCGTCTCCATCGGGAAAATCCTGGGCGACACGAGCACCTCGCGCAATTGGAATACCGTGATGAAATTGCATGCACTGTGCAAGGCTTTCTAAAGCCCGTCCGCTTATCCATCTCTGCATCCTGCGCGTGCTTGCAATCCTTTTTGGCGACACTGAAATAGCCCCTTGATTCACCAGACACAGTTGATGCTGTATCCTTACGGATAGGAATAAGACTGTGAGTATGACTAGTAACAAGCAAACCATCGAAGTCGTGACGGTGTCCGAAGAGCGACGCCGC
>NZ_JAHYBX010000110.1:0-223 GCF_020208145.1 Massilia hydrophila
GCGTTTGATGAAGGTGCCGGCTGGGTTCGCTCAGCTGCATACTTAAATTATCAAATGTTCACAAACGTATTAAGCGTTGTCCCAGCAATGGGATAGCGGTCAGTATCTTGAGTGAGCGACCCGGCAGCAATGCCGGTGACACGAAAGTGTCTAAAAACAGAGATTGAACTGAAGAGTTTGATCCTGGCTCAGATTGAACGCTGGCGGCATGCTTTACACATGC
>NZ_JAHYBX010000111.1:0-213 GCF_020208145.1 Massilia hydrophila
TGTCCCTATAACCTTGGTAGGCTATAGACGAGTCAAGAATACAGCTGCAGTTTGTTGATACTGCTACCCAAAGAACAACAAGAACTTACTTCTTCCCGGATTGCGAGCAACGCTGCAAGGCGAAGCTCGGACAAGTCAAAGCCTGATGACCATAGCAAGTCGGTCCCACCCCTTCCCATCCCGAACAGGACCGTGAAACGACTTTGCGCCGAT
>NZ_JAHYBX010000112.1:0-206 GCF_020208145.1 Massilia hydrophila
CACGTCCCAGTCCCTTGAATCCTGCGCCCGGATTTGCCTAAGCGCCTTCTATGAACCAGAAACCAGCTATTCCAACAGCTGGACAACCTTCCGCGATCCGTCCCCCCATCGCATCATACGACGGTGCAGGAATATTAACCTGCTTCCCATCAGCTACGCATCTCTGCCTCGCCTTAGGGGCCGACTCACCCTGCTCCGATGAACGT
>NZ_JAHYBX010000011.1:0-132314 GCF_020208145.1 Massilia hydrophila
CCTCGCGCGCGGCGGTGGACGCCGGCTTCGTGCCGAACGACTGGCAGGTCGGCCAGACCGGCAAGATCGTCGCCCCGACCCTGTACATCGCGGTCGGCATCTCGGGCGCGATCCAGCACCTGGCCGGTATGAAGGACTCGAAGACCATCGTCGCCATCAACAAGGACCCGGAAGCGCCGATCTTCTCGGTGGCCGACTACGGCCTGGTGGGCGACCTGTTCGAGGTCGTGCCGGCACTGGTCAAGGAACTGGGCTAATCAGTCCACGGTGCGATCCGCCACCGCAGCATGAAAACCACGTCGTTCCCGCGCAAGCGGGAGCGACGTTCGTACATTGAGCGTCACATCAGGAGACCAAGGTGAGCTACCAAGCCCCGCTGAAAGACATGCAGTTCGTGCTGAACGAACTGGCCAACCTGGCTGAAATCAACCAGCTGCCCGGCTGCGAAGAGGCCACCCCCGACACGGTCGATGCCGTGCTCGAGGAAAGCGCGAAGTTCTGCGGCGAGGTCGTCGCCCCGCTGAACCATGCGGGCGACAAGGAACCGAGCTTCTGGAAAGACGGCAGCGTCACCACCTCGAAAGGTTTCCGTGACGCCTTCCGCGCGTTTGCCGACGGCGGCTGGCAGGGCATCCAGCATCCGAGCGAATTCGGCGGCCAGGGCCTGCCGAAGCTGGTCGCGACGCCGTGCATGGAGATGCTGCACGCGGCCAACCTATCCTTCGCGCTGGCCCCGCTGCTGACCGACGGCGCCATCGAGGCGCTGCTCACCGCCGGTTCGGATGAACAGAAACAGCTGTTCCTGGAGCCGCTCATCAGCGGCAAGTGGACCGGCACCATGAACCTGACCGAGCCGCAGGCCGGTTCGGACCTGGCCGCCGTGCGCACCCGCGCCGAGCCGCAGGACGACGGCACCTACAAGATCTTCGGCACCAAGATCTTCATCACCTATGGCGAGCACGACATGGCGGAGAACATCATCCACCTCGTGCTGGCGCGCACCCCGGATGCACCGGCGGGTGTGAAGGGCATCTCGCTGTTCATCGTGCCGAAGTTCCTGGTGAACCCTGATGGCTCGCTGGGCGAACGCAACGACGCCCACTGCGTCTCGATCGAACACAAGCTGGGCATCAAGGCTTCGCCCACCGCCGTGCTGCAGTTCGGCGACCACGGCGGCGCCATCGGCACCCTGGTGGGCGAAGAGAACCGCGGCCTCGAGTACATGTTCATCATGATGAACGCAGCCCGCTTCGGCGTCGGCATGCAGGGCGTCGGCCTGGCCGAACGCGCCTACCAGCAGGCGGTCGCATTCGCCAAGGACCGCGTGCAGTCGCGCGAAGTGGCCGGCTCCCCGGGCCCGGTCGCCATCATCAACCACCCGGACGTGCGCCGCATGCTGATGTCGATGCGTTCGCAGACCGAGGCGGCGCGCGCGCTGGCCTACGTCGGCGCCGCCCTGTCCGACATCGCGCACAACCACCCTGACGAAGCGACCCGCAAGGCGAACCTCGCCGTGTACGAATACCTGGTTCCGGTCATCAAGGGCTGGTCCACCGAGATGAGCGAGAACGTGACCCGCGATGGCGTGCAGGTGCATGGCGGCATGGGCTTCATCGAAGAAACCGGCGCGGCCCAGCACTACCGCGACGCCAAGATCCTCACCATCTACGAAGGCACGACCGCGATCCAGGCCAACGACCTGGTCGGCCGCAAGACCGTGCGCGATGGCGGCGCCGTGGCCAAGTCGCTGATCGAACAGGTGCGCGCCGTCGAAGCGCAACTGGGCGAGCAGCAGGATGAGGAGTTCGCGGCCATCCGCCGCCAGCTGGCGCTCGGCGCGGCCGCGCTGGAGGAAGTGGTGGACTTCGTCGTGGCACATGGCAAATCGGACGTGCGCGCCGTGTACGCGGGCAGCGTGCCCTACCTGAAGCTGGCCGGCATCGTGCTGGGTGGCTGGCAGATGGCGCGCGCCGCACTGGTCGCCCAATCGAGGCTGGCGGCAGGCGAGGGCGATGCCTCCTTCCTGCGCGCGAAGATCGCCACTACGCGCTTCTTTGCCGACCACGTGCTCTCGAGCGCGCCTGGCCTGCGCACCGCCATCGTCGAAGGCGCCCCGGGCGTGCTGGCGCTGGACGTCGAGCAGTTCTGAATGTAGGGTGGGCGGTCCTCCGCCCACGCGTTCAAACGGTTCCCGAATAGACTGTGCGTCTATTCACGTGCAGATTGAACGCGTGGGCGCGGGAGCGCCCACCCTACGTTCAAGCGGCGGTTCCGTCAGCCGTACGACCCGCCCGTATAAAGCAGGTCGAACACCCGCGCGATCGTCCCGATCAGCACGATCGCCCCCACTCCCAGGATCAGCACCAGCACCAGGGCCAGCACCCAGTTCGAGCGCGAGGTTTTGCCGCTGCCCTTGTTGTGCTGCGCATCCCAGGCCTCGTCCGGCGTCAAGCCGATTACCAGCCCCTCGATGAAGCCCGCGATGTAGGACAGCAGCAGCGGCAGCAGCACGTAGAACGGATGCGGCTTCACGGCGCCCCACAGGATGCCGGTCAGCGGCAGGCTGCACAGATGCAGCAGGCCGAGGCGGTCGGCGCCACTCTTCAGGTAGAAACGGTGGACGCCGAAGCCGCCCAGCAGCAGGGCGAGGAGGGCGGCGAAGGTCTTGTTCTTGTGCTGGACAGCCATGAGCGTTGCCAAAAGTTCAGGAAAACGGAAGTATGGTGCAAAATGACAAGGAAGGCACGCGTTGCGTGCAGCCAGCCCATCTTCCGACCATGCTCAAGACGCGCGCCTACCTGGCAGAAATCCAGATCAAACCGACGGCGCCGCGCGAGCCGCCGGCGTTTCCTTTCACACTGCCCGCTATCCGCTCCCTCGAGCGCCTGGTGCTGCACCCGAAGGTGACCTTCCTGGTCGGCGAGAACGGCTCCGGCAAATCGACGCTGCTGGAGGCGATCGCGGTCGGCATGGGTTTCAATGCCGAAGGCGGCAGCCGTAATTTCAATTTCGCCACCCGGGCCTCGCATTCCAGCCTGCACGAGCACCTGCGCTTCGTGCGCGGCATCGAGCGGCCGCGCGACGGGTTCTTCCTGCGCGCGGAGAGCTTCTACAACGTCAGTACCGAAATCGAGCGGCTGGACGAGTTTCCCAATGGCCCATTGATGAGGGCATATGGCGGCGAGCGCTCGCTGCATGAGCAGTCGCATGGGGAAGCCTTCCTCAGCCTGTTCATGAACCGCTTTCGCAAGGACAGCTTCTACGTGCTGGACGAACCCGAGGCCGCCCTGTCGCCCCAGCGCCAGCTGGCCCTGCTGGGCCGCCTGCACGATCTGGTCGGTGAACGCTGCCAGTTCGTCATCGCCACCCACTCTCCGATCCTGATGGCCTATCCGAACGCCACCATCTACGCCTTCGGCGAAGAGGGCATCCGCCAGCTCGCCTACGAAGACACGGAGCACTACCGCGTGACCCGCGATTTCCTCGCCAACCCGGCGCGCATGTTGCGCATTCTGATGGGAGAAGCGTAGGGGAGGTGGCCTTGTGGCGAAAAATCGGTGATAATGCTCAATTCGCCGAACCTCACGCCGCCGGGTAGTCCAAGCGCGCCGTGTTGCTATAACCGCTTGCCCCTATCTAGGCTTACGCGCTATAATCGTCGGCTTTCTCCGTCCAATACAACTTTTTGGAAATATTATGGTCGTTATCCGTTTGGCTCGTGGCGGCGCAAAAAAGCGCCCGTTCTACAACATCGTTGCAACCGATTCGCGTAACCGTCGCGATGGCCGTTTCATCGAGCGCATCGGTTTCTACAACCCGATGGCATCGGGCGCTGAAGTCGGCCTGCGTATCGCTGCCGACCGTCTGGCTCACTGGCAAGGCGTTGGCGCACAACTGTCGCCGACCGTTGCTCGCCTGGTTGCCAACCAGCAGCCTGCAGCCTAAGCAAGGCAGGTCAAGGCTTGACCGATTCGGCAGCATCCGGGGTGGAAGTCCCCGACGACCTGGTCCAGGTCGGTTATGTGTCCGGCGCGTTCGGGATCGTGGGTGGACTGCGTGTCACCCCGTTCTCCGTGGATGCCGACGCGCTGCTGAAGGTCAAGACCTGGTGGCTCGACAAGCCGGCCCAGCGTTCCGTCTCGGTACGCACGGCAAAGATGCATGGCGGCGACGTGGTCGCCACCCTGGTCGGCATGCGTGACCGCAACGACGCCGAAGCGCTGAAGGGCGCGGGCGTGTTCGTGGCGCGCAGCGAGTTCCCGAAACTCGAGGAAGACGAATTCTACTGGTCCGACCTGATCGGACTGGACGCGGTCAACCTGCAGGGCGAAGCCCTCGGCAAGGTGACCGACATGATGCACAACGGCGCGCAGTCGATCCTGCGAATCACGCCGGTGGCCGGCGAAGCTGCTCCTGACGCGAAAGTGGCGGAGCGCCTCGTGCCGTTTGTGGATCAGTTCGTCAAGACCGTCGATCTCGAAGCAAAACAGATTACGCTGGACTGGGGTCTGGATTATTGACCCCGGCAGTAAAGCAATGCGCGTGAAGCGGGGTCCCGATGCAGTTTGATGTCGTGAGCCTGTTTCCGGAAATGTTCACCGCCTTGACGCAATCGGGTGTGACGCGCCGCGCCTTCGAACAGGGACGCTGGGGCCTGCAGATCTGGAATCCGCGCGATTTCACGCAGGACCGCCACCGCACCGTGGATGACCGCCCCTATGGCGGCGGCCCCGGGATGGTGATGCTGGCCCGGCCCCTCGAAGCCGCGATCGGCGCCGCGCGAGAGCGCCAGGCCGGGCTTGGCCTGCCTGCGCCGCGCGTGGTGTTCATGTCGCCGCAGGGCAAGCCGCTGACGCACGAACGTGCGATGGCCTTGAAGAACGAGCCGGGACTGGTGCTGCTGTGCGGCCGCTACGAAGCGGTGGACCAGCGCCTGCTGGACCGCTGCGTCGACGAGGAAATCTCGATCGGCGACTTCGTGCTGTCGGGCGGCGAACTGCCGGCGATGGCCTTGATGGATGCGGTGGTGCGGCTGCTGCCCGGCGTGCTGGGCGACGAAGCCTCGGCGGTCGAAGACAGTTTCGTCAACGGCCTGCTCGATTCGCCGCATTACACGCGCCCGGAAGTCTACGAGGGCGAAGCGGTGCCGCCGGTTCTCATGGGCGGCAACCATGCCGAGATCAACAAATGGCGCCGCCAGCGCATGCTGGAAGCGACATGGAAGAAGCGGCCCGAACTGCTGGACAAGGCGCGCGCCGCCGGCCAGCTGAGCAGGGCCGACGAACAGTTTCTGGCAGGGCTGGACCAGCCTGCCGAGTAGGAATGTGCCTCGTGCGCATGTGAAGGCGGACATGTTGTCCGCTTGTTTAACCCCATCCTCTACCGGGCACCGCAGTTCCTGAGCGCCGGCAAGATGGTCATTGGAGTGATAAAAATGGATCTGATCCAACAACTCGAGCAAGAAGAAATTGCGCGCCTCGGCCGCAGCATCCCTGACTTCGCACCGGGCGATACCGTGGTCGTCAGCGTCAACGTCGTCGAAGGCAACCGCAAGCGCGCCCAGGCATACGAAGGCGTCGTCATCTCGCGTCGTAACCGCGGCCTGAACTCGAACTTCATCGTTCGCAAGATCTCGTCGGGCGAAGGCGTCGAGCGTACCTTCCAGCTGTACTCGCCGCTGATCGCTTCGATCGAAGTGAAGCGTCGTGGTGACGTCCGCCGCGCCAAGCTGTATTACCTGCGTGAGCGTTCGGGCAAATCGGCACGTATCAAAGAAAAACTGCCGCAGCGTAAAGTCAAGACCGCAGCAGCAGCCGAGTAATCGCTACTGTGTCATGAGAAAGGCATCCGCAAGGATGCCTTTTTCTTTATGCGACCCCGTTTTTGCCTTTAGGAACTTTTTTGACCAAGACATTGTTCGATCCTGGCGCCATGCCCGTCGAGGGCCTGGCCGGCGAAGCGCCGCTCGCGCCCGACGTGCTGACGGCGCAGGCGGTGCGGGCCCGTTTCGCCCGCACCTTGCCCTGGGATCCCGAACCTTCGGACGAAGCCCTGGCCGCGCCCAGCCTGCGCCTGCGCCGCGCCGCCGTGCTGCTGCCTCTGGTCGAGCGTCCCGCGGGCCTGAGCGTGCTGCTGACCCGGCGCACCGAGCACCTGTCCAGCCATGCGGGGCAGGTGAGCTTTCCCGGCGGCCGGGCAGAAGAGCTGGATTCCTCGCCGATCGAGACCGCCCTGCGCGAGACGGAAGAAGAGATCGGCCTGCACCGGCGCCACGTGGAGATCGTCGGCGTGCTGCCGGAACACGTCACCATCAGCGCCTACCGGGTGACACCGGTGGTGGCCCTGGTGCAGCCGCCGTTCGCGCTGCGTCCCGATCCGGGCGAGGTGGCCGAGATCTTCGAAGTGCCGCTGGCCTTCCTGATGTCCGGCGCCAACCACGAGCGCCGCTCGGTAGCCCTGCCCGACGGTAGCGGCAAGCGCAGCTTCTATGCCATGCCCTACCAGGATTACTTCATCTGGGGCGCGACGGCGGCCATGCTGCGCAACCTGTACCATTTCCTGCGGGCCTGAACCCGCACCGCGACCTGGTCCATGGGACCAGGCCAGGTCGATTCCCGAATTGATTCCGGCTGGCTTCTCCGCTATCGTAGCGGGCAGCATGGACTTGCCAGAATAAAAAAGGATTCCTGAATGACATTTTTCTCCATCCTCGTCGCGCTCATCATCGAGCAGCTCAAGCCGTTGCGTGCCGACAACCAGGTGTACGGTGGCATCAAGGGCTTGGCGATGCGTATCGAGGGCTGGTTCAATGCGGGCGAGCAGAAGAACGGCCGGATGGGCTGGATCCTGATGATGCTGGCCCTGATGCTGCCGACCTGGCTGGTGTACTGGGTCTTCATGCGCTACAACCTGGTGCTGCTGGCCTTTGCCTGGAACGTGCTGATCGTCTACCTGACCCTGGGCTTCCGCCACTACAGCCACTATTTCACTTCGATCCAGCTGGCCCTGAACCAGGGCGACGAAGCCAGCGCGCGCCAGCTGCTGGCCGAGTGGACCCGCAGTGATACGGTCGGCATGGACGCCACCGAGATCTGCCGCGTGGCGGTCGAAAAATCGCTGATCACCACCCACCGCAACGTATTCGGCGTATTCTTCTGGTTCCTGATGCCGTTCGGTCCCGCGGGCGCGGTGCTGTACCGCGTCTCGGAATACCTGGCGCGCGCCTGGAACGAACCCGACCATATGCGCAACGAAGCCTTCGGCCAGTTCGCCGCCAGGGCCTTCTACTGGATCGACTGGGTACCGGTGCGCCTGACGGCGGTGGCCTTCGCCGTGGTCGGCAACTTCGAGGATGCGATCTACGCCTGGCGCAATTTCGCCGGCCGCTGGGCCGAGGAATCGCGGGGTATCCTGCTCGCCGCGGGCGCCGGGGCGATGGGCGTGCGCCTGGGGACACCGAACGAAAACGCGCCCGAACCGCTGCCGCTCGACGCCGCCACGGTGGACCTGAGCGACCGCGATACGGAGATGCTGCCGGGCGAGGAGCCGAACCTGCGTGCGCTGCAGAGTACGGTTGGGCTGGTGTGGCGGGCGCTCATCCTGTGGATGATCCTGCTGCTCCTGCTGTCGAGCGTGGTGTGGCTGGGCTAAGCGGCGGGCTGAATTGTGAACAGGTCTCGTCCGTGAGTCTTCTATAAGATATAATAGTGAACTGAGCTGATCTGAGCTTGTTCTCTTTCACGCAGTATCCTTGTTTCAGCAAGCAGCACTATGGCCGAGTTACCGCACACCACGGACAAGAAGCTCAAGGACGAGTTTTTTATCCTGGGCATTACGAGCAAAGGCAGGCAGTTCCGTCCCAGCGATTGGGCCGAGCGCCTGTGCGGGGTCATGTCCTGCTTCGCCCCCGGCGCCGCCAGCCGTAATTCCCACCTCCAGTTTTCCCCCTGGGTACACCCCACCGTCGTCAACGGCGTCAAGGCCGTGGTTGTCAGCCGCGAGCTGCAGCAGGTCGAGCCCCTCGCTTACCACTTCGTGCTCAATTTCGCCAAGGATAACGATCTGCAGGTGGCCGACGCCTGCTTCGTGCCGCCCCCGGACGCCAGCAAGTCGACGGCCTGACGCCCTTTACGATTCCGGAACTGGCGCTATGATGAAAATCATGGCGCCAGTTTTCATTGGGCCAGCGGAAACAAGGAGGCAGCATGCACATCCGCGATATCTGCACCAGCGAAGCCGCCCACTGCACGCGCGACGAGACCGTGCAGGGCGCGGCGCGCATGATGCGCCGCCTGCACGTGGGCGACGTGGTCGTTGTCGACTGCCTCGACGGCGCCAGCGTCCCGGTCGGCATCCTGACCGACCGCGACATCGTGGTATCCGTCATTGCTCCCGGGCTCGATCCAGCCAGCTTGCAGGTGGGCGACATCATGGCCGACGACCTGCTGCTCGCGCACGTGACGGACGACGTCTACGGGACCATCGAGCGCATGCGCCAGCGCGGCATCCGGCGCGTGCCGGTCATCGACGAGCAGGGAAATCTGGCCGGCATCGTCAGCGCCGACGACCTGCTCGAATTCCTGGCCGAGGAGATGGGAGAATTATCTCGTATTAGCCCATATCAACAAGCTCACGAAAAGCGGGCCCGCCAGTAGTGATCGGGTCTGCTACCATCCTGCATTCAAGAACATGCAGGGTGGAAACGTCCTGCCAACATCACAGGACACCATGAATCCGATCGATCGCACACGCGGCACGGCAGCGCGCCTGGCCGCCGCCGGCCTCTGCTTCGTCATCGCTGGCGCCGCCTGGGGGGCGGCGGCGCCGGCCGCCGCGCCGGCCCGCGCGTCAGCCGCACTGCCACAGGGCGTCACGCTCGGTCCCTCGGCCGAAGGCATTACCGAATACCGCCTCGCTAACGGGCTGAAGGTGCTGCTGTTCCCCGACAGCTCGCGCCCGACGGTCACCGTGAACGTCACCTACCTGGTCGGCTCGCGCCACGAGAACTATGGCGAGACCGGCATGGCCCACCTGCTGGAGCACCTGCTGTTCAAGGGGACCAGGAAAAACCCGGACATCACCGGCCAGTTCGCGCGCCGCGGCATGGATTTCAACGGCACCACCTCGCTCGACCGCACCAATTACTACGAGGTGTTCCAGGCATCGAAGGACAACCTGGACTGGGCGCTGCAGATGGAAGCCGACCGCATGGCGAATTCGCCGGTGGCCCAAAAGGACCTGGCGTCCGAGATGACGGTGGTGCGCAACGAGTTCGAGAGCGGCGAGAATTCGCCGGCCCAGGTGCTGTTCAAGCGCATGCAGAGCGTGGCCTACGACTGGCACAGCTACGGCCGCTCGACCATCGGCAACCGCAGCGACATCGAAAACGTCCGCATCGCCAACCTGCAGGCCTTCTACCGCACCTGGTACCAGCCCGACAACGCAGTGCTGCTGGTGGCCGGCAAGTTCGAGCCGAACGCGACCCTGGCCCAGATCACGCGCCTGTTCGGCGCGATCGCGAAGCCAAAGCGCGCGCTGCCCCAGTTCTGGACCGTGGAGCCGACCCAGGACGGCGAGCGCAGCTTCGTCGTAAGGCGCCAAGGCGACGTGCAGATCGTCGCGGTCGGCTACAAGGTTCCGTCCGACCTGCAGGAAGAATCCGAGGCGCTCGGCTTCGCCGCCGAGATCATGGGCGACGCGCCCAATGGCCGCCTGCACAAGCTGCTGGTGGAGAGCGGCAAGGCGAGCCAGGTGTTCAGCTTCGGACAGACCGGCTACGCGCCCGGCCTGCAGTTCTACGGCGCGGTGGTGAAGAAGGGCGAGCCGCTGGAGCCGGTGCGCGAGGCGCTGGTCGAGGCGGTCGAAGGCCTTTCCAAGCAGCCGCCCACCGCCGAGGAGATGGAACGCGTGCGCCGCGCCTGGCTCAACAACATCGAACGCAGCCTGAACGACGCGCAGGGTTTCGGGGTCGCGCTGTCGGAAGCGATCGCGCTGGGCGACTGGCGCCTGTATTTCCTGAGCCGCGAGCGCATCAAGGAGGTCAAGGCGGAACAGGTGGCGGCCAGCGCCGGCCGCTACTTCCTGCGCAGTAACCGGGTGGTCGGCAGCTTCGTGCCGGAAGAGACGCCGCTGCGCGCGGCGATCCCGCCCGCGCCGCCGGTGGAAAGCGTGATGAAGGACTACCGGCCGGCGGCCTCGAACCTGGTGGCGGAAGACTTCGATCCCAGCCAGGACAACATCATGAAGCGCACCACGCTCACCACGGCAGGCGGCGTGAAGCTGGCGCTGCTGCCCAAGAAGAATCGCGGCGAGACCGTGACCGTGCAGCTGCGCCAGCACTTCGGCGACGAGAACAACCTGTTCGGCAAGGGGATGACGTCGGCGCTGACCTCGGCCATGCTGATGCGCGGCACCAGCAAATACAGCCGCGCCGAGCTGGCCGACGCCTTCGACAAGCTCAAGATGGTGGGCGGTCCGAACAGCTTCCAGACCACGCGCGCCAACCTGGCCGAGGCCATCAGGCTGGCCGCCCACGTGCTCAGGGAACCGGCCCTGCCGGCGGCCGAGTTCGCGCAGCTGCGCAAGCAGATCCTGACCGGCCTGGAAGCCAGCCGCAACGAGCCGCAGAGCGTGGCGGCGCGCGCCCTGGCTACCCACTTCAACCAGTACCCGCGTGGCGACATCCGCCATGCCAATACCCTGGAAGAAGACATCGCGGACCTGCAGGCGGTGCGCCTGGAAGACCTGGCGGCCTTCCACCGCGGCTACTACAACACCCATCCGGCCGAGATGGCGATCGTGGGCGACTTCGACCCGAAGGACATCGTGCCGCTGGTGGACGCGCTGTTCGGCAAGTGGACAGCGCCAGAGAACGTGGCGCCGGTGCTGCGCCGCCATGCCGAGGTGGCGCCGGTCGCGCGCACCCTCGACACCCCGGACAAGGAAAACGGCTTCTACCTGGCCGGCATGAACCTCGACCTGAATGTCGATGACGCCGACTACCCGGCGCTGATGCTGGCCAATTACATCTTCGGCGAGGGCGGCCTGAAGTCGCGCCTGATGGACCGCATCCGCCAGAAGGACGGCCTGTCCTATGGCGGCGGCTCGGAACTGGCGGCGGGCGACCTGGACCGCGCCGGCAGCTTCTCGATCAGCGCCATCGCCGCGCCCCAGAACCTGCGCAAGCTGGACGCCGCCGTGCGCGACGAGCTGGCGCGCGCCGTGGCCAAGGGTTTCACGGAACAGGAACTGGCCGACGCCAAGTCCGGCCTGATGCAGCAGCGCCTGCAGAACCGCGCCAACGATGCCGCCCTGGCCGCGGGCTGGACTTCCTACCTGTATCGCGGCCGCGACTTCACCTGGTCGGCCGCGTTCGAGCGCAAGCTGATGGCGGTCACCCTGCCGCAACTGAACGCGGCTTTCCGCAAGGGAATCGATCCGGCCAAGCTGTCGGTGATCATGGCGGGCGACCAGGGCAAGGCGGGGAAGGGCAGCGGTCAGCCCTAGAAGCAACAGCCCAGGCGCCGGGCATGACAAAGCCCTCTCCCCTGCGTTAAAATGTTTCCCTTGGGAACCATTTTGCAAGGCATCAGGAGTAACATGAGAGGGATAGCAAAAGCGCAAGCGCCGAACGAGGGCGGCTTTGCCGGCAAGGTAGCGCTGGTGACCGGCGCGGCCAGCGGCATCGGCCGCGCCACGGCGCTGGCGTTCGGCCGCGCCGGCGCCCACGTGGTGGTGGCCGACACGGCCATCGACGGCGGCCATGCGACGGCGGCGATGATCGTCGAATCGGGCGGCAAGGCGCTGTTCGTGCGCAGCGACATCGGCAAGGCGGCCGATGTCGAGGCACTGGTCGACAAGACCATCAACTACTACGGCCGGCTTGACATCGCGGTCAACAATGCCGCGATCGACGAGGAGAGCGCGCCGCTGGCCGAGGGCGACGAGGCGCAGTATGACCGCATCATGGACGCCAACGTCAAGGGCGTATGGCTGTGCATGAAGTACCAGCTGCGCCAGATGCTCAGGCAGGGCAGCGGGGCGATCGTCAACGTGGCCTCGGTCTCGGGCCTGGTGGGCGCGCCGAACCGCGCGATCTATGCCGCCAGCAAGCACGCGGTGCTGGGCCTGACCCGCAGCGCGGCCACCGAATATGCCCGCGAAGGCATCCGCATCAACGCGCTGTGCCCGGCGGCGGTGAAGACCCCGATGCTGGCGCGCTTCGTCGAGCGCGATCCGGCCGCCGAGGAGAAGCTGGAAGCGAGCCATCCGATGGGCCGCGTGGCCGAGACCATCGAGGTCGCGAACGCGGCACTGTGGCTGGCTTCGGAGCAGGCCTCGTACGTCAACGGCCACGAGCTGGTGGTCGACGGCGGCTTCACCGCGGTCTAGCGCATGGCCGACATGGCCGGCAGGGCCGGCCATGTCAGGATGCGTTCAGCTCCGCCACGAAATCGTACATGTCGCCCCTGAAGTAGGAGCGGCAGAACTCCACCGCCTGCCCGTCGCGGGCAAAGCCGAGCCGCTCCACGCACAGGCCCGCATCGCCTTCGCGGGTCTGCAGCAGGCGCGCCTGCTCGGCGCCCAGCAGCAGGGCCGACAGGCGCTGCAGCGCGCGCACCGGCCGGTTGCCACTCGCTTCCAGCGCCGCATACATCGAGTCTTCCACCGCATCGAGCGAGGCCAGGGCGAAGGCGGCGATGGTGGCGTATTCCACGCACATCGGCAGCTCGTCCGCATAGCGGATGCGGTGGAAGCGGTACACCGGCGTGCCCGGCGAAAGCCGCAGCCGCAGCGCTTCCTCGGGCGTGACCAGGCCTTCGGCGCGGCGCAGCCATTCGTTGCGCGGCACCCGGCCGCGCGCCCGCATGTCTTCGGAAAACGAGGAGAGGCGGGCGAAGTTCTTCTCGATGCGCCCGTTGACGAAGTTGCCGGCGCCGGCGCGCCGCACCAGCAGGCCTTCCTCGACCAGCGCGTCGATCGCCTTGCGCACCGTGATGCGCGAAATTCCGAGCTCCTGCGCCAGCTGGCGCTCGGCCGGCAAGGCGCTGGCAGCGCCCCAGGCGCCTTCACCGATGGCGCGGCGCAGCGCGTATTGCAGCTGCTGGTAAAGGGGGAGCTTGCCGCCGCCGGCGGCCGATTGCATCAGTTCCGCAAGTCCGTTCATCCCCGCATTCTACCGCTCCGTTCCGCTTCCTTCCGCTTTCTTCCGGCTCTTACTTTGGGCGCGGGTTGCGCAGCGGGTGCTCGGCCAGGGCCACCCGCCCGGCGCGGATCTCGCCCACTGCCGCCGCCACCGCGCGCGCCACGTTGCGCACCTCCTCCTGCACCGCCGTGTCGCGGTCGAGCGCCTCGTGGCTGGCGGCGTAGGATTCGTAGTAGCCGATGAAGCGGTCGAGCTGCGAGAAGCTGCCGGCATCGACCAGTCCCATCCACGAGAGCCAGTCGGCCAGCGCCCGGCGCGTGCCCTCGATGCCGGCCACGTCGCCATGCACCACCAGCCCGTAGGCGCGTCCCGCCAGGTGCTTTGGATAGTCCCAGCCGTCCAGTTCGAGCGCCTTGGCTTCTTCTACCGTCTTGCCGTGGGTGGAGGAGGGGTCGGGGTTGCCGCCGTCGGCGCACACCAGGCGGTCGATCATCAGCTTGAGCACGGCTGGCGCCTGGTACCAGTACACGGGGGTGAGGATGATGACACCGTGCGCCAGGGTCCAGCGCTCGTAGATCTCGTTCATCCAGTCGTTCACCTGGCGCTGGCCGTGGTTCGGATAGCAGCTGCACGGCCAGTGGCACAGCGGCATGGCGGTCGAGACGCAGGCCTTGCAGGGATGGATGTGGCGGTCGTAGTCGGACGTGAGGCGGCTCAGGTCGAGCACGTCGGCCTCGAGTCCCTCGGCTTGGAGGACCTCGCGCGCCATCATGGTCAGGCGCCAGCTCTTGGAGATCTCGCCAGGGCAGGTGCCGTCATTGCGCGCCGCTCCATTGATCAGGAGCACCCGGCTGCGCGTGGCCGGATCCTTCTGCCGCGCCTCGGCCGCCAGCAGGCGGTCGCGCGCCTCCTTCCACTCCACCGAGAGGTCGTAATCGGGGTCGGCGAAGCCCGGCCCCGCTTTCACGGTGCGCGGCGCCTTGCGCCCTTCGTGGTAGGCATCCCAGGCCACCTGTTCGATCGCATCCAGTTGCGGCCCCAGGGCCTCGTAGGCCGGATCGAAGAAGGCCTGGCGAAAGCGCAGGTGAAATTCGTCGCGTCGGAGTGGGGCGGGCGCCTGCCCTGTGCGTTTCTCGGGTACTTGTGTCATGCCGTCCTCCTCGCCTGTGCCGTGCGTGCATTATCGGCGCGGCAGTGGCGGGCCGATGTACGCCCACGCACATTCGGCTGGCAAAGACAGGACAATCGCTGGACGCCGCGCCGGTGCGGCGGACGAAAAAAAACCGGGCCCGCGGGCCCGGCTGTGGTGGCAATGCCGTGATCTTACTGGGCAGCGACCGCGCCGCCACCCTGCTGCAGCAGCAGGACCCAGTACTTGGCCAGTTCGGCCGCGCCGCCCTTGCCGTTGATGCCCTGGAAGGTCTGGATCGCTTCGGCCTTCTTGCCGGCGCGAACCTGTGCCATGCCGAGTCGCAGCTTGGCTTCGTCCGGAGCCTTCAGGCCGCCCTTGGCGATACCCTGCTGGATGAAGCCGATGCCCTTGTCGGCCTGGCCCATGGTGGCATAGGCCCAGCCCAGGTTGACCAGGCCGGCGCCGGTCTTGGCCTTGGCCGCGTTGGCTTCGCCCGCGGCGATGGTCTTGACGTCGTCTGCGGCCTGCTTGGTGGCCTTGGCGCGCAGCGCGCTCATGGCCTTGGCGTCGCTGCCCTTGCCCAGCACGCCGGCATTGAAGCCCGCATCCAGCACCTGCTTGGCCTCGGCCGGGAAGCCGTCGCGCATCGCGATCTCGGCCAGGTAGGAATAGTGCTCAGGCGGCATTTCCTTCACCGCAGCCATTTCCAGGCGCAGCATGTCGGCGCCGTAGGTCGGCTCGTCGAAACCCGGCTTGCGGGTCACGCCGCGGCTCAGCAGGTCCATCCAGAAGTCGTCGGTCGGATAGTACTGGACCAGGTTTTCGAGGGCGAACAGGTAGGTGTCGCTGTCCTTGGCCTTGTTCGCTTCCTGGCCCAGCAGGCGCAGGTCGTTCTCGGACGGCTTCTGGCCGGCCTGCTTGGCCGCGTTGATGTTGGTCATCAACAAGGTCTTGGCGCCGGCGAAGTTGCCGCTGCTGACCTGGGCACGCGACAGTGCGCTACGCACCTTGTTCGGGTCACCGCCTTCGTTCTGGAAGCGGGTGTACCACTCGACGGCCTTGGCATAGTTCTTGGCGTTGTAGTTGGCGTCACCCAGGGCCTGATAGTAATTCAGCTGGTCGCCCTTCTCGAGCCGGCCCGAGGCCAGGATCGCTTCCATGGTCGCAATGGCGGTCGCACTGTTCTCGGTGGCCAGGGCCCACGACAGCTTCATGCGGTTGATCACATAGTCTTCGTAGGGCGTGCGGTTCTGGATCGCCTCGGCCTGGGTAATGCGGTTCTGCACTTCGCTGTAGTTCTTGGCATCCATCAGGGGCTTGAGGGCGGCCGGATCGAGCAGCTTGAACATTTCGGGACGGACGGTGTCCTTCGCCGCTGCCGGCGCGGCGGCAGCCGGCGCATCGCTCTTCTGCTGTGCGTGGGCGCTGGAAACCAGTGCCGGGGCGGACACGCCGATCGCGGCGAGCATCAGGCAGAGGCGGGCAAGACGGAATTGGGCCATGAATAATCCTTCAATGGAGTCGAAAATAAGAGGAGTGCAATCAAGACATGCATACTCGGAAATATAGTGAGAATGCTATCCCGGCAAAGTGTGCATTGTCCCATAAAACTGCCTTTTTCAGGCCCGGCAATTGTGCCGCAGCCCGGGCCGCGGTGCGCGCACGGTTACATAGCGTTACCGAGTTTCGCCGAGGCAGCATCGAAGCCCGGTACCGGGCAGCGTCCCGGCGCCCCGCCTTCGCCGGCCAGCCAGGCCAGCACCGCTTCCAGGGCCGGCGGCGCGAAGCCGTAGCTCATCAGGGCCGGGGCGGCGAAGTCGAGCGCCTGGTACGGGTTCCACAAGGCCAGGTGCAGGTCCGGGCGCCACGTGGCGCGCGCATGGGGGCCGTAGCGCCGGCGCGAGGTCGAGGCCAGGATCGTGAAGCGGCCGTCCTGCGCCAGCGCGTTCCAGTCGAAGCGCTCGGCGTCGGCAAAGGTGACCAGTTCGACGTCGTACAGGCGGCCGAGCAGGGCGGCCAGGGTAGCGGCCGGCACGCCGGCCTCGGACACGCCGTCGCTGACCACGTCGGCGCGCGCCACCAGGCGCACCGCGCTGCCGGGCGCGGGTGGGCGCGGCTGGCCGAGCGCGGTGAGGCCCGCCTGCCACGCGCGCGCCATCAGGGCGCGGTCCTCGGCGTCGCGCGTGTAGGGCGCCGGGCCGGCCGGATGCGCCTGCGCCAGGCGGGACAGGCGCGCCAGGCGCGCATGCACTTGCGCCAGCGGCAGTACACCGGTGCGGATGGCGGCGGCGATCGCGTGCACGGTGTCGCGCTGGCTTTCGCGCGAGCCGATCGCCATCACCATGTCGGCGCCCGCCGCCAGCGCGTTCACGGCCGCTTCGCCGGCGCCGTAGCGGTGCGCGATCGCGTGCATGTCCATGCCGTCGGTGATGATCACGCCTTGATAGCCGAAGCGCTCGCGCAGGATGCCCGTCAGGATCGCGCGCGACATCGTGGCCGGATGCGCCGGGTCGAGCGCGGGATACACGATGTGCGCGGTCATCACCGCGCTGGCCTTCGGCGCGGCGATGCGGAAGGGGGCGAACTCGAAACGCTCCAGTTCCGCCAGCGGCTTGTCGACGGTGGGCAGGTCGCGGTGCGAATCGACGTGGGTGTCGCCGTGGCCGGGGAAGTGCTTGACGCAGCAGGCCACGCCCTCGCTTTCGCTGCCCTCCATCCAGGCCATCGCGATGCGGGTCGCGGCAGCGGGATCGGCGCCGAAGGAGCGCTCGGCGATCACCGGGTTGTGCGGGTTGTTGTTCAGGTCCAGCACCGGCGCGAAGTTCCAGTTGAAGCCGAGCGCGCGCACGGCGCGCGCCACCGCCGCGCCGACCTCGCGCGCCAAGGCCGGGTCGCCGGCCGCGCCCAGCGCCATCGCGCTCGGCGGCGCCGGCACCCAGGTGGCGCGCACCACGGCGCCGCCTTCCTGGTCGAGGGCCAGCAGCGCTTCCGGACCCATCGCCGCGCGCAGGGCGCCGGTGAAGCGGCCCAGCTGGGCCGCATCCGTCATGTTCTGGCGGAACAGGCAGGCGCCGCGCACCCGGTACTGGCGAATGAAGGCCTCGGTATCGGTATCGAGCTCGGTGCCGAACAGGCGCACCATGATCAGTTGCCCGGCGAGGGCGAGGTAGTCGTCGTGCTGCTCTGCCATGTCGCTTCGTCTCGCTTGGTCTCAGTTGGTCTTCGTGACTTTGCTCAGGTGGCGCGGCTGGTCGGGGTCCAGTCCGCGCGCTTCGGACAGGCGCGCCGCCATCATGTAGAAGGCCTGGATCGCGGCGATCGGGTCGAGTTCGGGCAGGGCGGCCACCGGCAGCGTGAGGTCGCGGCTGGCGACATCCCCGGGGGCGGCCAGCAGCACGCGCGCGCCGCGCCCGCGCATCTCGTCGGCCAGCGCCACCAGGCCGGCCTGGGCCGGGCCGCGGGTGGCGAAGATCAGCAGCGGATAGCCGTCCTCGATCAGCGCCATCGGGCCGTGTTTGATCTCGGCGCCGCTGAAGGCTTCGGCCTGCAGGGCCGAGGTCTCCTTGAATTTCAGGGCCGCTTCCAGCGCCACCGGGAAGCTGATGCCGCGTCCGACCACCATGATGTTGCGGGCCGGGGCCAGCGCCTCGATCGCCGGTGACCAGTCGAGCGTGCTGGCGGCGCGCAGCGTATCGGGCAGGGCCGCGATGCCGTCCTGCAGCTGGCGGTCGTCCTGCCAGTGCGCGACCAGGCGCGCGCCGGCCACCAGGCTGGCGATGAAGCTCTTGGTGGCGGCCACGCTTTTCTCCTGGCCGGCATGCAGCGGCATGGTCCATTCGGCGGCGCGCGCCAGCGGGGAGGCGGCGTCGTTCACCAGCGCCACCGTGGTGGCGCCGCCGGCGCGGAAGTATTCGATCGGCTCGACCACGTCCGGGCTCTGGCCGGACTGCGAGATCGATATGGCCAGGGTGTCGCGCGTGACCAGGGGCGACTTGTACAGCGTGACCAGGGACATCGGCAGCGAGGTCACCAGGCGGCCCATGCGCGCCATGATCAGGTAGGCCAGGTAGCTCGAGGCATGGTCGGAGCTGCCGCGCGCCACCGTCACCGCGCTGTGGAAGCTGGCCGCGCGCAGCGCCGCGCCGAGCTGCGCATAACGTTCGGTATCCTGGGCCAGCTGCCCGGCGACGCAGTCGCCGGCCGACAGGGCTTCCTGGTACATCAGCGAATGCGGGACGCTCACTGCAGTTCTCCTTCGATATGGACAGACTTGATGTTCAGGTCGCGGTCGAGCACCACGAAGTCGGCATGGCAGCCGGGCGCCAGGCGCCCGCGCCGGGTTTCGCCGAGGTAGTCGGCGGCATGGGTGGACACGCGCCGGCTGGCCTCGGCCAGCGGCAGGCCGATGCTCACGAGGTTGCGCAGCGCGCCATCCATGGTGAGCGTGCTGCCGGCCAGGGTGCCGTCCTGCAGCCGTACACCGCCCATGCATTTGTGGACGGTCTGGCGGCCCAGCATGTACTCGCCGTCCGGCATGCCGGCGGCCGCGGTGGAATCGGTGACGCAGAACAGCTTCGGGATGCAGCGCAGCGCGGTCCTGATCGCCCCCGGGTGCACGTGCAGCAGGTCGGGAATGATTTCGGCGTACTCGGCATGGGCCAGCGCCGCGCCCACCATGCCGGGCGCGCGGTGGTGCAGGCCGGGCATCGCGTTGAACAGGTGGGTGAAGCCGCCGGCGCCGCGCGCCAGCGCCTGCACGCCATCCTCGTAGGAACCATTGGTATGGCCGATCTGGACCCGGATGCCGGCGTCGGCGATGGCGCGCACCAGGTCGAGGTGGCCGTCGATCTCGGGCGCCACCGTGATCAGGCGCAGCGGCGCCATCGCGTGGAAGCGCATCACTTCGTCGAGCGTGGCTTCGCGCGCATACGGCGGCTGAGCACCCAGCTTGCCCGAATTGATGTACGGGCCCTCCAGGTGCACGCCGAGGATGCGCGCTTCGCCCGGGCCGCGCGCGCGGCAGGCGGCGCCGATCGCGCCCAGGGCGCGTTCGATGTCGTCCACCGGGGCGGTCATGGTGGTGGCCAGCAGCGCGGTGGTGCCGTGCCTGGCGTGCAGCGCGGCGACCACGTGCGGGGCGTCGCCGCCTTCCATCATGTCGCGCCCGGCGCCGCCGTGCACGTGCACGTCGATGAAGCCGGGCAGGATGTAGTCGTCCTGGTTGGCGGCCGGGTCCACTTCATGGCCCTCGACCGCCTCGATGACGGCGCCGTGGCGCAGCACGCCGTGGATCCAGCCGTCCGGGGTGAGAATGTTGCCCTTCATTGTGTCGCTCCTTGCAGGCGTTGGCGGATCATGCGCAGCGCGCCGGCGGCCGAGTCGCCCGCGGGCGGCACGCAGCGCGCCAGGGTGTCGGCGGGCAGCCAGGCGCGCAGGACCTCGCCCAGGCCGCCGCACAGGGCCAGCGGCAGCGTGCCGCCGGGGTCGAGCGCGGCGGCGATGGCGGCCACTTCGCGGCCCGCATGTTCGAGGATGGCGCGTGCCACCGGGTCCGTCTCGCCGTGGGCCACCACGAAGCGCGCCAGGCCGGCGTAGGCGGTCTGGTTGGCGCGCCCTAACCAGACCTGGACCGCGTCGCGCGAACCGCCGCAAAAGGCGATGACCTCGCGCGCGAAATCGCCGCCTTCGGCGCGGCCGTCGAGCACGTGTTCGATGTGGTTCAGGGCGCGCAGGCCCATCCAGGCACCGCTGGCCTCGTCGCCGGCCGGAAAGCCCCAGCCGCCGACTTCGACCTTGGCGCCGTCGGGCAGCATCGCTTCGCCCACGCTGCCGGTGCCGATCGCGACGATCGCGCCGGGGCGGCCGCCGTGGGCGCCCATCAGGGTGGTGAAGCCGTCGGTGTCGAGGGCGAGGGCAGCGTAGCCGGGATCGGCGGCGACGAAGGCGGCCGCCCATTCCTTGTTGTGCACGCCGGCCAGGCCGAGGCCGATGGCGCAGTCGCGCAGCGGCACCTCGGCCATGCCGATGGCGGCGAAGGCGTCGGCAACGACGCCGTTGATGGTGGTCCAGGCGTTGTCGATGCCGCGCGCCAGGGCGGACGGGCCGCCGCTGGCCTGCGCCAGTGCGCTGCCGTCGGCGCGCGCCAGGCGTACGCGGGTGCCGGTGCCGCCGCCATCGACGCCGATGAGATAGTCGGTCATGTTGAAGTGTTCAGCCGGGAAGGTCAGCGCACTATAGGCAGGCGGGCCGATGCTGTCAACAGGTATTTAACTGGTATGCAAATATTCTTTGCAAGAACGCCACGAATGGCATCTTTTATTTGTATAAACCTTTGATTTTGCAGATGTTTTAATTGGTATTGAAAGTGGTATTGCAGAGGCGTGAAAACGGAGAGGAGGTGCCCGCCGGGAAGGGCGCCGCCGGGCGGCGGCGCCCCGGATATTACTGCACCGAGTGGCGGCTGCCGCGTTGGTCCACCACCAGCAGCGCGGCCTGGCCTTCGCGGCGGGCGGCCTTGCGCGGCTCTTCCTGGCCGGTGACCTGCACCTGCGCCTTGCCCGGGCCCGTGACGGCGATGTCGGCCTGTCCCGCCGTCAGGGCGCGGCCGTCGAGGCCACCGGAACCGCTCAGGCGCGCCTTGACCAAGGCGACATTGCCTTCGACGCGGGCGGCGCCCGGTCCCGTCATCCTGAGCAGCAGGCGCTTGCCGTCGATGCGCGCATCCAGGCCGCCCGAGCCGTGCAGCTCGGCGTCCAGGGTGTCGGACACGTCGGCCAGGGCGATGCCGCCCGGGCCGCGCGCCTTGAGCATGGCGCGCTGGACCTTCAGGGCGCCGGCTTCCAGGTCGCCGGAACCGCTGACGTCGGCGCTGAGTTGGCCGATGCTGCCTTCCAGCGTGGCGCTGCCCGGGCCGCCCAGGCGCACGACCGCGCTGCCGGCCTGCAGGCCGCTGGCGCGCAGGTCGCCGGAGCCGCGTACTTCGGCATCGAACTTCCTGATGGCGCCGTTCACGCAGGCGCTGCCCGGGCCGTTCTGCACGGTGGAGGCTGCTTCCACCGCCAGCGAACAGGCGTCCAGGTCGCCTGAACCGCTGATCTCGGCACGCAGTTCGCGCGCGCTGCCGGACAGCGTCATGCCGCCCGGGCCGCTCATGCGGGCCTGCAGGCGCGCCAGGCGCATGTCATCGGCCGTCAGGTCGCCGGAACCGCTGAGCGTGGCCTTGAGTTCGTTGCCGACGCCGGCAAGGCGCACGTCGCCCGGTCCGGACATGTTCAGTTCCACGTTGGCCACCTTCAGGCGCTGCAGGTCGGCGTCGCCGCTGCCGCTGGAGCGCAGCGCCAGCTCGCGCACCGTGCCTTCGGCCTGCAGGTCGCCGGGGCCGTCCACGCTGAGCGCGACGCGCTCGCCGGCCAGCCGGGACAGCTCGACGTCGCCGCTGCCCGACATCTTCAGGCTCGTCAGGCCGCTCGCGGTGATGTGGATCGTGACCTTGTCGCGCCGCTTGCTCCAGCTGAAATGAAAGCCGGTACGCTGTACCGGGCGCACCACCAGGGTGTCGCCGCGCACGAAGGTCTCGACCTCGCCGAGCTGCCTGGCCTCGCCCGACAGCGCGACCGCCTGGCTCCCCTGGGCCTGCACCACCACCTGGTAGGGGCCGGACAGTTCGATGGCGCTGAAGGCGGCCAGCTTGCGCTGCTGCGTGACCGGCGTGGAGGGCGCTTCGGCATGGCTGGCCTGGGCGAAGGCGCCCGCGGCGATGGCAATGGCGGCGGCGAGCAGGGTAGGCTTGAGGACGGTAGGCATGTTGTTGTCGTTGATCAGGGCGTCGGGGAGACTGCAAGATAAGACAGGCCATCGCCGAAGTCGCAGGGAAACCGACGGAAGCGCAAAAACGGGGAATGAATTGTCATTTTCACGGATGAGCCGAGGCGGCGTGAACCGGCCCGCGCACGCCGCGGTCAATATTGCCGTCAGTCAACGAATCCGGAAAGGGGCGCATGCGCCTCCGGCGCCGGTGCTATATTGCTCGTTCGATCCCGGGAGCCGCCATGTCTTCGCTTACCGTCCGCAAGCTCGACGTCGACCTGTCGGGCGGCTTCGGCCGCCGCTGGCTGGGCGGCGACGCCTACCGCACCCAGTTCTTCAATGCGCTGTCGATGACCTTCCCGATCGGCGAACAGATGTTCATCGACAGCCTGCGCGCGCTGCCGCAGGAGCGGCTCGACCCGGTGCTGCGCGCCGAGGTCAAGGATTTCATCGGCCAGGAAGCGACCCACCGCCACATGCATGTCCAGTACAACGCCGAACTCGAGCGGCAGGGGCTGCGCTTCGCGATCGAAGGGCGCATCGTGCGCCGCGTGCGCCGCATCGCCGCGCTCGGCGTGCGCGACCGGGTGGCGATCACCTGCGCGCTGGAACACTATACGGCGATGCTGGCCGACGGCGTGCTGCGCCACCCCGAGTGGCTCGAGGGCGCCGAGCCGGCCCTGCGCCGCCTGTGGGAATGGCACGCGGTGGAAGAGCTCGAGCACAAGGCAGTGGCCTTCGACGCCTACCGCGCCGCCGGCGGCGGCCACCTGCGCCGCGTGCTGTGGTTCCTGCATGCCAGCCTGGTGTTCTGGTTCGACATCTTCCTGCAGACCGCGCACAACCTGCGGCGCGACGGCGCCCTGTGGCGGCCCGGCACCTGGGCCAGCGCGGCGCGCATGTGGTTCGGCCGGCGCGGCCTGGCCTGGCACATGGCGGGTCCGGTGCTGCAGTACTGTTCGCCGCGCTTCCACCCATGGCGCCACGACAACCGGGGCCTGGTCCGGATGTGGCTGGACCGCAACAGCGCGGCCTGGGAAGCGCTGCGCAGCAGTCCACCCGCCTGAGGCGCCGCGGATTGCCTCGGATAGCCGCAGAACTGCCGTCCGCCATCGCCGGGCGCGGGCCCCTGCCGGGCGGGCGCGTGGCCTGGCGCCCCTCGGGATGTCATAATACGGGTCATGGAAGGAGATCTACCGTGATTCGCTATATGGGCACCCGTAACAAGGATGGGGCTGCTGTGTATGTCTTCATCGTCAATGGCATGCAGAAGGAAGTGCGCGAACACGCGCTGAAACAGCATCCCGGCTGCTATGAAGCCCTGCCGGCCTCGGTCAAGGCCCAGATCGCGGCCAACCGCGACTGGCTGTCCAGGCTCTAGGCCGCCGTGCGCCGTCTTTGGCCCGCCACCGTGTGCCTCGCGCTGTGCGCGGTCTTGCCGGCGCGCGCCATGCCCTCGACCTTCAACCAGGTGATCGGCGATGCCCTGCTGTGCCGCAGCCACCTCGACAACCGCTATTTCCACGACTACCTCACCGCCGCCTTTGGCCCCGCCTACAAGCGCGAGGGCGGCGCCTACTGGTTCCGGGTCGAGGCCACGCTGTGGGGTGCGCGGGTGGCGGAAGTCATGGTCAGCGACGACAGCAGCGAGCTGGTATTCATCGCCGCCGCCACCGGCAGCACCCCGGACGAACTGCAGGAAAGCATCCGCGCCGCTTCCGGCACCGCCTTCCGGCCGCGCGACGCCTCGCCCTTTCCCGTACGCGTGTCCAACCCGGGCAGCAAGATCGCTTACGTGAATGACAAAAGCAAGATATATTGCGCGAAGTTCAAGTCGCAGTCCCGCTAGCCAGCGCAACCCGGCCCACGCATGTACAACCATTACTTCGACCTGAAGGGCGCACCGTTCTCGATCGCTCCCGATCCGCGCTACCTGTTCATGAGCGAGCGCCACCGCGAGGCGCTGGCGCACCTGCTGTACGGGATCGGCAGCGGCGGCGGCTTCGTCCTGCTCACCGGCGAGATCGGCGCCGGCAAGACCACGGTATGCCGCTGCTTCATCGAACAGGTTCCCCCGAACTGCCGGCTGGCCTATATCTTCAACCCGCGCCTGAGCGTGGGCGAACTGCTGCAGAGCGTGTGCGACGAGCTGCACATTCCCTTGCCGGAAGCCGCGTCCGGCGCCGGTATCAAGGCCTACGTCGACGCCATCAACGTCTACCTGCTGGAAGCCCACTCCCAGGGCCTGAACAATGTGCTCGTGATCGACGAGGCGCAGAACCTGTCGGCCGAGGTGCTCGAACAGCTGCGCCTCTTGACCAACCTCGAGACCAGCGAGCGCAAGCTGCTGCAGATCATCCTGATCGGCCAGCCCGAGCTGCGCAGCATGCTGGCGCGCCCGGAACTGGAGCAGCTGGCCCAGCGCGTGATCGCGCGCTACCACCTGGGGCCGCTGTCGGAAGCGGAGACCGGCGCTTACGTCGCGCACCGCCTGGCGGTGGCCGGCAGCAGCGGCAGGCCGTTCCCGCCCGCGCTCACGCCCGCGATCCATGCCTGGACCCAGGGGGTGCCACGCCGCATCAACCTGCTGTGCGACCGCGCGCTGCTGGGGGCCTATGTCGAAAACAGTCCGCAGGTCACGCGCCGGATCCTGAACAAGGCCGCGGCCGAGGTGTTCGCGGCGGAGGCGCCCGCCGCCCGCCCGCGCCGCCTGCCGCTGGCGGCGGGCGCGCTGCTGGCGCTGGCGGCGCTCAGCGCGGCCGCCTGGCAGGTCATGCCGGGACGCGAAGCGGCGCCGGTCAAGCGGGCTGCAACCCCGGCTACCGCCACCGCGCCGGCCCCGGCTCCGGCTGCGGCAGCAAATGCCGTACGGGGCGCGGCGCTGGCCACCGTCCCGCCGCTGCAGGCCGACCAGGCCGGCGCCCTGCGCAGCCTGGCCGCCCTGTGGGGCCAGTCCCTGGACGGCGAGGACCCGTGCGCGGCCGCACTGCGCCAGGACCTGCGCTGCCACCAGGGCCGCGGCGGCCTGTACGAGCTGCGCCTGCTCGACCGCCCGGCCGTGGTGACCCTGCATGAGGGACCGCGCACCGGCTACGCCGTGCTGTCCGCGCTGGACGAGCAGGGCGTGACCCTGAGCGCCGGCGGACGCCGGGAGCGTATCGGCCTGGCCGACTTCGTGACCCGCTTCGGCGGCGAGTTCACCACCTTCTGGCGCATGCCGCGCGCGTTTCGCGACGAGCTGGCCGAAGGCGACCGCGGCCCCGATGCCGACTGGCTGGCGGCGCGCCTGGCGCAGCTGGAGGGCGCGCCCGCGCCGCGGCCCGCGGCAGCGCTGGACGGCGTCACCCGGGAGCGGCTGCGGCGCTTCCAGGGCACGCAGGACCTGAAGGCGGACGGCGTGGCCGGTCCGCGCACCTACATGCGCCTGAACCAGCTGTCGGGCGTGCCCGAGCCCCGCCTGCTGGCCCGGGCCGCGACCGGAAACTAAGCCATGTCGTACATCCTCGACGCCCTCAAGAAGGCCCAGGCCGAGCGCCAGCTCGGCGATATCCCCACCATCCACGCGCCGGCGCCCGCTCCGGCGGCCACGCCGGCGCGGGGGCGCCACATGCCGCTGCTGGCTGCCGTCGGCGCAGGCGCCGCCTTCGTGGCGCTGGGGGCGGCTTTCCTGCTGCGCCAGCCGGCGCCGGCGGCGGGACAGGGCGCTGCGCTGCCGGCGCCGGCCGCCACGGCGGTGCCGCCCGCGGCCGCACCCGCGCCTGCGGCCGTTCCGGTACCGGCGACTGTTGCCGTGCCTGCGCCTGCGTCCGCAAGCAAGGCTGTTCCACCGTCCGCGTCCGCGCCGGCCGGCCTCGTCGCCGCCCCGGCTCGCGTAGCGGAACCGGCGCCCGCCACGCCGGCGGCGGTGCCGGTGCCGCCGGCGTCCACCGCGGCCATCGCACCAGCCCGGCCGGCGCCGGCGCCGGTGCCGGTACGCACGACCGCCACGCCGACGGAGGCGCCGGCGCGCCTGGCGCAAGTTGCGGCGCCCGAGCCGGCGACCGCAGTCCCGGCCCCGCCCCTGCCTGCGCCCGCAGCGGCGCCCGAGGACAGCGCCGGTCCCCTGCAGTCGCTGCCGGAGGCGGTGCAGCGCGAGATCCCGAAAGTCACGTTCGGCGGCTACATCTACTCGCCGAACCCGGCCGAGCGCCTGCTGCTGGTCGACAAGATGCTGCGCCGCGAAGGCGAGGAGGTCGCCCCGGGCCTGGTGCTCGAGCGCCTGCTGCCGAAGGCGGCGATCATGAACTACCGCGGCTACCGCTACCGTGTCGGCTACTGAGGCGCCGCGCCTGCTGCTGGGCGTGGTCGGCTGGTCCGGCAGCGGCAAGACCTCGCTGCTGGAATTCCTGGTGGCGGCCCTGGCGCGCGAGGGCCGGCGCGTGAACGTCGTCAAGCACAGCCACCACGATGTCGAGCTGGAGCCGCCGCACAAGGACAGCGCGCGCCTGCGCCTGGCGGGAGCGGCCGAGGTGCTGCTCGCCTCGCCCTACCGCGTCGCCATCCTGCGCGAGCTGCGCGGCGCCCCGGAGCCACCGCTGGCGCAGCACCTGGCGCGGTTGGCGCCGGCCGAGCTGACTCTGGTCGAGGGATACAAGTGGGAACGCATGCCCAAGCTGGAAGTGTTCCGCCCCGGCCTGGGCCGCCCGGCCCTGTATCCGGACGACCCGGACATCGTGGCCGTGGCCTCCGACGCACCCGCTCCGGTGGAGCAGGGCGGCCGCGCCTGGCTGGACCTGAACGACCGCCAGGCCGTGCTGTGCTGGCTGCGCGCCTGGATGCAAAAAGAAGCGCGGCAAGCCTAAAGTTCCTGCCGGCGCCGCCGTAAACGGTGGATACGCCTTAATGGGAGAGTGACATGGATGTGTCGAGCATCGCCAAGCTGTCCACCAGCATCGCCGAGACCGGCCAGCGCCAGGAGCTGAGCCTGGCCGTCATGAAGAAGGCCCAGCAGATCCAGGAAGCCACCGCCACCCAGCTGCTCGAGGCCCTGCCGGCGGCGCAGCCGGCGCGCCTGCCTGCGCACCTGGGCAACAAGATCGACACGACCGCCTGAGCCTTCGTCTTGCATCTTTCTCCGGCCTGATAAATACTGGCGCTTTTCACCTGCCAGGAGTACCCGCATGACCCACCGCCACGCCCTGATCGCCGCTGCGCTTGCCAGCGCCTGCGCCCACGCCGCCGCCCAGGATGCGATGGGCGTGCCGAAGGCCGACCAGGAAGCCTGCTACGGCGTGGCCAAGGCCGGCCAGAACGACTGCGGCACCGCCACCCACGGCTGCGCCGGCGCCGCCCGCGTCGACCAGGACCCGAACGAATGGAAGTTCGTAGCCAAGGGTAGCTGCACCAAACTGGGCGGTTCGCTGGAGGCCGGACGCGCACCCCGCGACGCGGCGGCCCAGGGCAAGGCCGAAGCCGCGGTGGAGGCACCCAAGCCCGCCGTGCGCAAATAAGCTGCGCAGGCCAGGCCAGTCAACCAGCGCCGCACGCGCACGTCGATGTCCGCTCCCCATGCCGTCCCGCGCGCCGGCGTCGGGCTGCGCGCGCCGCACTACCGCGCCTTCCTCGCCCGGCGCCCCGCGGTCGGCTTCATCGAAGTCCATAGCGAAAACTACCTGGCCCGCGCCGGCTGGGACTGGCACGTGCTGGAAACGCTGCGCCGCGACTATCCGCTCAGCCTGCATGGGGTCGGGCTCGGACTGGGTTCGGTGCAGGGGTTTTCCGAGGCCCACCTGGAACGGGTCGCGGCGCTCGCCGCGGCCCTCGATCCGCTGCTCGTCTCCGAACACCTGAGCTGGGGCGCGCTGGCCGGACGCCAGCTCAACGACCTGTTGCCGCTGGCGCTGGACGAAGCCACCCTGGCGCTGCTGTGCGAGCGCGTCGACCGGGTCCAGTCGCGCCTGGGCCGGCGCCTGCTGCTGGAAAACGTGTCGGCCTACGTGCGCTGGCGCGGCGACAGCATGGGCGAGACCGCCTTCCTGGCGGAGCTGGCGCGGCGCACCGGCTGCGGCATCCTGCTCGACGTGAACAACCTGTACGTCAACCAGCGCAACCACGGCGAAGACGCGCTGGCGGCCATCGCCGCGCTGGCGCCCGGCAGCGTGGGCGAGATCCACCTGGCCGGCCACCTGGAGACACCGCTCGGCGTGGTGGACCACCACGGCGCGGCGGTGGCGGCGCCGGTCTGGGCGCTGTACCGCGCCGCGCTGGCGCGCTTCGGACGGGTGCCGACCCTGGTCGAGTGGGATGCGGAGCTGCCCGCGCTCGAGGTGCTGGTGGCCGAGGCGCAGGCTGCCGATGCGATTGCCCGCGACTATCCGCCACCTGTCCCCGCGCAGCTGCCACCGCCCCCGTCGCGCCCTGCGCCGGCGCCAGGAGCGCAGGCCTCACAGGAAGACATGCAACGGCGCTTCGGCGCGGCCCTGCTCGATGCGGACCATGACGCGGCGCTGGCGCCCCTGCTGAAACAGGGCGGCCTGGTGCGCCTGCCCCTGTACCGCGGCAACCTGGCGGCCGGCTGGGAGCGGGCGCTGGCCGCGGCCTATCCGGTGCTGCAACAGCTGGTCGGCGCGCAGGCCATGGCTGGCCTGGCGCGCGCCTACGGCAGGGCCCATCCTTCGCAGGATCCCGACCTGGGCGCCTTCGGCGCGGACTTTCCCGCTTTCCTGGCCGGTATGGAGGCCGCTGCCCCCTATCCCTACCTGCCGGACGTGGCGCGCCTCGAATGGGCGGTGCACCGTGCCCACCTGGCGCCGGACAGCCCGCCGCTCGGGCTGGATGCGCTGGCCGGCATGGCACCTAGCGCACTGGATGGTGCCCGGATCACCCTGCATCCTTCGGCGGCGCTGCTGGACAGCCCGTGGGCGATCGCGGCGCTGTGGCATGCGCACCAGCCCGGCGGCCCGGCGTTGCCGGCGCGCGTGGACCGGCCCTGCACGGTACTGGTGCTGCGGCGTGGCTGGCAGGTGGAAGTGGAGGAGCTGGATGCGGCCGAGGCGGCTGCCCTGGGCCAGCTGGTACGCGGCGCCAGCTTCGGCGCAGCGCTGGATGCGGCGTCGGCATCGGCGTCCGCGCTCGGCGCCATGCTGGCAGGCTGGTTCGGGCGCGGCCTGGTGGCCGCGATCGCGGCGCAGGACTAGTGGAAGGCGCGCAGGATGCGCTGTTCGCCGGTGCGGTCGCAGTAACGCTCGTTGGCGGCGCGGGTGGCGGCCATCATGCGTTCGAGCTGGGCATCCTCGAAGCGGGCCAGTTCTTCGTTGGCCGCTTCCAGCGCCAGCGCCAGCTTGGCGCGCGCGTTCTGGTACAGGTCGCTGGTGTAGTGGTCGGTGTTCTTCAGCAGCTCTTCCGCATTCTCGATGACGAGACGCAAGTCACCGATGAGCTGGTCCTGGGACTGGGCGCGGTTCGGGGTTTCCATGCTTCACCTTTGGCCGGTTGAGGTAAGTCGATACGCGAGAACTTAAAATATAAACAAGGAATCCTTGTTCTGTTTGTTAAGACGCAAACATAAGCCCGCGATCCCTGTTCCATTGCCCGGCCCAAGGTGATTTATTGCACCCGCACCCGCAGTTCGCCCACGCTCACGGTCTGGCCGCTGCGGATCTTGGCGGTCTTGCGCAGCTCCTGCCGGCCATCGACCGACACGGCGCCGCTGGCGACCATGTTCTTGCCGGCGCCACCACTGTCCACCAGGCCCACCAGCTTCAGCAACTGGTTGAGCTCGACGAACTCGGCGGTCAAATCGAACACGATTGTTTGCATGTTTTTTCTCAGGAAATTAATCGACGGAATCTGGCCGGGTCATGTCGATTGGAACAATCCACCCGTCGAACTGCTGCTCGGTGACGAAGCCCGACTGCAGCGCGGCCTGGCGCAGGGTCAGGCCTTCGTGCGACGCCGTCTTGGCGATCTGCGCGGCGCGATCATACCCGATGTGCGGGGCCAGTGCGGTTACCAGCATCAGCGATTTTTCCATCAGCTCGGCAATGCGCGCATGGTTCGGCTCGATGCCCTGGGCGCAGTGCCGGTCGAAGGAGCGCATGCCGTCCGCCAGCAGGCGCGCGCTTTGCAGGAAATTATGCGCAATCATGGGCTTGAACACGTTCAGCTCGAAGTTTCCCTGCGAGCCGCCGACCGTGATCGCGACGTCGTTGCCGAACACCTGGCAGCACAGCATCGTCAGCGCCTCGCACTGGGTCGGGTTGACCTTGCCCGGCATGATCGAGCTGCCCGGCTCGTTTTCCGGGATCGTGATCTCGCCCAGGCCCGAGCGCGGCCCCGAGGCCATCCAGCGCACGTCGTTGGCGATCTTCATGAGGGCGGTGGCCAGGGTCTTCATGGCGCCGTGGGCGGCCACCATGGCGTCGTGCCCGGCCAGGGCCATGAACTTGTTCGGTGCGCTCTTGAACGACAGGCCGGTGCGCGAGGCCAGCTCGGCGGCGATGCGCGGGGCGAAATCCGGATGCGCGTTCAGGCCGGTGCCGACGGCGGTGCCGCCGGCGGCCAGGGCCAGCAGGCCGGGCAGGGTGGCGCGGAGCGCGCTTTCCGCGAACTCCAGCTGGGCCACGTAGCCCGAGAATTCCTGGCCCAGGGTAAGCGGGGTCGCATCCTGCAGGTGGGTGCGGCCGATCTTGACGATCGATTCGAAATCACGCGACTTGCGCAGCAGCGTCGCGCGCAGCTGGCCCAGGGCCGGCAGCAGGTCCTGGGCCACGGCGCAGGCGGCGGCCACGTGCATCGCGGTGGGGAAGATGTCGTTCGACGATTGCCCCATGTTGACGTGGTCGTTCGGATGCAGCAGGCGCTGCTCGCCGCGCTCGCCTTTCAAGAGCTCGGAACCGCGGTTGGCCAGCACCTCGTTCATGTTCATGTTGCTTTGCGTGCCGGAGCCGGTCTGCCACACGGCGAGCGGGAATTCGTCCGGGTAGCGGCCTTCGAGCACTTCGTCGGCGGCGCGGATGATGGCTGCGGCCTTGTCTGCGGGCAGCTTGCCGAGCGAGCGGTTGACGGCTGCCGCGGCGCGCTTGACCTGGGCCAGCGCGGCCACCAGTTCCGGCGCCATGCGCTCGGTCGAGATGTGGAAGTGGTGCAGCGAACGCTGGGTCTGGGCGCCCCACAGCCGGGCTGCCGGCACCTCGATCGGGCCGAAACTGTCTTTTTCAATCCTGTTTTCCATGGCGTGTCCTGTCGAATGGGCGGAATGGTGTAGCGCGTGGCTAAAGAGTTTAGCCGATTGTCCGTTAATGACGTTCAGGCTTCATTTTCCACTTCCCTATGGCGCGCCGGCTTATCCTGTTATCGATGCTTTCCCTGGCGTGCGCGCTGCCGATCAGTGCCGCCCACGCGGCCGAGCTCGGCGAGCCGCGGCTCGCGTCCTTCCTCGGCCAGCCGCTGGTGGCCGACATCGAACTCACCCTGCTGGAAGACCCGGCCATGCCGGTGCAGGTGCGCCTGGCGCACCCGGAGGTCTACCGCGGCGCCGGCCTCGGCATGCCGCCGGTGCTGTCGACGCTGCGGATGTCGGTGATGCGGCGCGACGGCCGCCAGTTCCTGCACATCACCTCGTTCGCGCCGGTGGAGCTGGAGCGGCTGCACCTGTTCCTAGAACTGGCCGACGGCGCGCAGCGCACCGTGCGCCTGGCAACGCTGTCGCTGGCGCCCGACCCGCATCCGGTCCCGCCTGCGCTGCCCGTGCGGCCGGCCGCGCTGCCGGTGGCGGCGCAGGATCCGGTCCAGGCCCTGGCACCTCCCATGCCGGCTCCGAAGCCCGCGCCAGCGGTGGCCCGGCAGCGGCCCCGGCCGATCGATCCGCCCGCGCCGCCGGCGCCGTCTGCACCGCCGCGGGTGGCGGCCGCATCCCGGCCGCCGTCGGACATGCCGCTGCTGGCCTCCGAGCGCGTGACCGCGCCCGCGCCGGTACCCGCATCGCCATCGGCATCGGCATCCGCGGCGGGCGCCTGTGCCGCCCAGGTGCCGCAGCCGGTCGACAGCTGCGTCGTACTGGGCGCCAAAAATACCCTCTTGCGCGAGCAGCTGGTCCAGCTGGAGGACAAGGTAAAGCTGTTGCAGGTGGCCGCGGGCGCCGCCCCGTCCGAGGCGCCGCGCGCGCCCCGGAAAAAGCGCAAGCAGCCGGAAGCGCCGCCGCCGGCGGAGACCGCCTGGCTGCCGCTGGCCGGCGCCGGTGCCGCCGTGCTGGCGCTGCTGGGCGGCCTGGTCTTCATCGTGCGCCGCCGCAAGGCCGGGGTGCGCGCCGCCGAACCCCGTGTCGGCCTGGCGACGCGCCTGCGCGCCCGTCTCGGCCGCAAGTCGGCGGCGCCGGTCGCGGTCGAGCCGACCCTGGAACAGGGTGCGCACGAGTCGTCTACACAAGTCTGATTTTTACGTTATACTCATTTCATGGTCGCGAGATCATGAACGGCACAGAGGCCTGGCGCAGCCACCACCGATAGCGTGGCGCGGAAAGCAGGCGGACGTTGATGAAACGCCTGTGTCCGGAAGCGGTTCGCCTGCCAGCTGCGGCAGCGAACGCCGGATGCAACCGGCACGAGGCGACGCCAGGAGATACCTGGTGCTCGCTCTCCCCGATTCCGTGTCGGGGCCACTGGCCCGGACACCAGCAAAGCGCCTTCGGGCGCTTTTTGCTTTTTGCTTTTTGCTTTTTGCTGTTTGGTGCCGGCGACGCTACCAAACAAAAAAGGCGCCATGGGCGCCTTTGCAGGGGGGGGGGGCACGCCGCAGCGGCGCCTGGTCCGTTCGCTCAGTGTGCGCACATGGCGCGGTCCAGCTGGCCCATCCACGGTTCGCTCACGTCGCGGATCGCGCGGTCGTTGGCCATCAGTTGCTTGAGCAGATCGATCTTGCGCAGGCGCTTGGCGCCATCCAGCGCCGGCACGCCGCCGAGCGCCGCGCCCGCCGCCACGCTTGCCTGGGCGTTGAGCTTGTCGAAACCACGCCAGTCGCCCGCCTCGGCGGCGCCCTTCATCTGGCCGCTCAGGCCTGCCAGGTTTTCGTACATCGAGAGGACGTCGTTCGAGGTCATGTCTGCACCCATCTTGCTGCCAGGCCGGATTGCCGGGCATCTAAAGGCTTTTACGGACGGCCTTTCGGAAACTTTAGGGTGTTTTCAAAAAATATTTCAAATTTCTTTCTCGCCCCGTTGATATTGTCAAAATGCCATGGTCAACCCGCCATGCATGCTGCAGAATGCTCCGCCATTCCCCCGATTCGGCACTCTGGCCCCGATTTCTGCAGTCTGTCGCATTCCGGGCGCAGCCGCAATCCGGCTTTTCTACAGTGCCCGCTGGGTCTTTGCGTCGTGGCGCGCGGGATCCGCCAATAAAAACAGATGAGAGAGAGATGCTTATGAGAGACATGCCAGTCGCCCTGGCCCTGGCCGCCGCCACTGCGCTCGCATTCGCCGCGGGCGCGCCCGCCGCCCGTGCCGAAGCACCGTTTTCGTTCGCGGCCACGCCGGGCAAGCTGCCCAAGGACGTGGTGCCGCTGCAGTACACCGCCCATGTCGTTCCCGATGTTTCCGGCAACAGTTTCCGCGGCACCCAGACGGTCGAGATCGAGGTCCTGAAGCCGACCTCGACCATCATGCTGAACGCCGACAATCTGCAGATCGACGCGGCCAGCCTGGCCGGCAAGGACATTGGCAGGCTGAACCTTGTCCCCATCCTCGACCAGCAACAGCAGACCCTGCGCTTCGCCCTGGCGCAACCCCTGGCGCCGGGCAGGTATGAGCTGGCGCTGGCCTTCCGCGGCCAGATCAACCGCGAGGGGCGCGGCCTGTTCTACGTCAACTACAAGGCCGGCGGCGCCGACAAGAAGCTGATCGCGACCACCATGGCGCCCACCGACGCGCGCCGCATGCTGCCCACCTGGGACGAGCCCGCCTTCCGCGCGCGCTTCCGCCTGAGCGTCGACCTGCCGGGCCATTTCAAGGCCTATTCGAACACCCCGATCGAGAAGCGCGAGGAACTTGCCGGCGGCATGCAGCGCGTGACGTTCGGCAACACGCCGAAGATGCCGAGCTACCTGGTGGTGCTGGTGGCGGGCGAGCTGGAGCGCCTGGCAAGCCGCCAGGACGGCGTCGACATCGGCATCGTCACCACCGAGGGCAAGCTCGGCGCGGCTACCTTCCCGCTGGCCGCCACCCGCGACCTGCTGCGCTACTACAACCATTACTTCGGCGTTCCCTATCCGCTGCCGAAGCTGGACCAGATCGCGATCCCGGGCGGTTTCAACGGCGCCATGGAAAACTGGGGCGCGGTGGTCTACAACGAGCCGACCCTGCTGTACGACCCGAAGAAGAGCCCGGAGAGGGTCAAGAAACAGACCTTCAATATCAATGCCCACGAAGTGGCGCACCAGTGGTTCGGCAACCTGGTCACCATGGCCTGGTGGGACAACCTGTGGCTGAACGAAGGCTTCGCCTCCTGGATGGCGGCCAAGGCCACCAACCACTTCCACCCGGAATGGCGCCCCTACCTGGACGCCATGGCCGAGCGCGAGTACGTGATGAACCTTGACGCGCGCAAGACCACCCACCCGATCCAGACCCCGATCGAGACCGAGGAGCAGGCCGCCGCCGCGTTCGATGCGATCACCTACCTGAAGGGCCAGGCCTTCCTGCGCATGCTCGAGGCCTACCTGGGCGAGGACGCGTTCCGCAAGGGCATGCGCGCCTACATGGCGAAGCACCAGTATTCGAACACCACCTCTGCCGACCTGTGGGCGGCGCTCGAAAAGGCGTCCGGCAAGCCGGTCGAGAAGCTGGCATCCGACTGGACCCTGCAGCCCGGCTTCCCGCTGGTGAAGGTCGAGGCCGTGTGCGAGAACGGCAGGCGCAGGGTCACGCTGGCGCAGGAACAGTACCGCCTGGACGAGCCGGCGCAGCAGCAGCGCCTGTGGAACGTACCGTTGCAGGTGGGCACCGTCAACGGCAAGGCCTGGACGACGCTGCTGTCCGGCACCAGCGGCACGCTGACCCAGGGCAGCTGCGAGGGCGCGCTGGTGGT
This sequence comes from Massilia hydrophila, assembly GCF_020208145.1. Lineage (NCBI taxonomy): Bacteria > Pseudomonadati > Pseudomonadota > Betaproteobacteria > Burkholderiales > Oxalobacteraceae > Massilia > Massilia hydrophila. The sequence continues at coordinate 35,141 of NZ_JAHYBX010000011.1, forward strand.
CGATCCGCACAGCGTCGGCTACTTCCGCGTGCAGTACGATCCGGCCAGCTTCCATGCCCTGGCCGAACAGGCGCCGCGCCTGCCGGACAGTACCCGCCTGAAGCTGCTGTCCGACACCTGGAGCTTCGCGTCCAATGGCCGCATGGAACTGGGTGCCTACCTCGACCTGGTGCGCAAGTATGGCGACGAGCCGCGCGTGGCCGTGTGGGACGCGATCCTGGCCAACCTGCGCACCCTCGACGGGCTGGCCCGGGGCGAGCCGGAACAGGCGTTGATCCGGCGCTTCCTGGTCGGTTTCGCGCGCCCGAAGCTCGAGCGCCTCGGCTGGGACGAGAAGCCGGGCGAGACCGCCGACGACAGCCAGCTGCGCGCCATGCTGGCCACCGCGCTGGCGCGCGCCGGCGACCCGGAGGCGATCGCGCAGGGACGCTCCCGCTTCGCGCGCTACCTGCAGGACCCGTCCTCGGTGCCGCCGAGCCTGATCGATTTCGTCACCAGCACCGCCGGCCGCTACGCCGACGCCGCCACCTACGAGGCGCTGGCCGCGCGCGCCGCCGGCGCGCCCACCAGCGAGGAACGCAACCGCTTCAGCCGAGCCCTCGCCAGCGCCCAGGATCCGCAACTGGCCGCGCGCACGCTGCAGTCGCTGCTCTCGCCCCAGACCCCGCCCGACCTGCTGCCCTACCTGCTGGGCGGCGTGGCCAGCGAACACCTGGACCTGACCTGGCGCTTCGCCACCGCCAACCGCGATGCGCTGCTGGCGAACATGGAAGCGCTGGGACGCCACAGCCTGTTCGCCGGCATCGTCAGCGCGTCGGCCGATCCGGCCCACGCCGGGATGATGGAAGCCTATATGCGCAAGCACTTCGGCGCCGACGGCGCGCTCGAAGGGGAACGCGTCGGCAATGGCGTGCGCATCCGCGCCGACCAGAAGGCGCGCCTGCTGCCCCAGGTGCGCGCCGCCCTCCAGTGAGCGGGCAGAACCACAGGACACAGAACCACTGACAACAGAAGGGAAACCATGAATACCAGTTGGACTCCGATCAAGATCGCCATCACTCTTGCCCTGTGCGGTGCGGCCGCCATTTCTCCGGTCCAGGCCGCGGGGCAGGCCGCTGCGGCCAAGCCTGCGGCCGCCAGGCCCGCTGCGGCGCTGCCGGGCGACGACTTCTATGCCTACGTCAATGGCGAGTGGATGGCCAGCACCGAGATCCCGGCCGACCGCGGCTCCTGGGGCGCGATGGGCGCGCTGGCCGAGGACAACAACGGCCGCATCGTCAAGCTGATCGAGGAAGCGGGCGCCAGCAAGTCGGCCAGCGCCGAGGCGCGCAAGGTGGCCGATTTCTACAGCGCCTACATGAACGAGGCGGCGATCGAAGCGGCCGGCCTGTCCCCGCTCAAGCCGCGCCTGGAAAAGATCGCCGCGATCAAGGACCGCAGCAGCCTGGCGCGCGTGCTGGGTGAATTCCTGCGCGCCGACGTCGACCCGCTGAACGCCACCGATTTCGAGACGCCGAACCTGTTCGGCGTGTGGATCAACCAGGGACTGAGCGAACCGGGACGCAACCTGCCTTATCTGCTGCAGGGTGGCCTGGGACTGCCGGACCGCGCCTACTACCTCGACAACAGCCCGAAGATGGCCGAGCTGCGCGGCAAGTACCAGCAGTACATCGGCGCGATGCTGAAGCTGGCCGGCTACGACAACGTGGAGGCGCGCGCGGCGAAGATCTTCGCGCTGGAATCGGAACTGGCGCAAAGCCACGCCAGCCGCGAAGAGTCGAGCGACATCCTGAAGGCCAACAACGTCTGGGCCAGGAAGGACTTCGCGGCCAGGGCCCCGGGCATGGACTGGAACGCCTTCCTGCAGGGCGCGCGCCTGGACCGCCAGGACCGCTTCATCGCCTACCATCCTGGCGCGCTCAAGGGTGCGGCCGCGCAGGTGGCTGCCACCGACCTGGCCACCTGGAAGGACTACCTGGCCTTCCACAGCCTGAACCAGTTCTCCAGCACGCTGCCGAAAGCCTATGCCGACCTGCGCTTCGAGTTCTACGGCAAGGGCCTGACCGGCTCGCCGCAGCAGTCGGCGCGCTGGAAGCGCGCGCTGGCCGCCACCAACGGTGCGATGGACGAAGCGGTCGGCAAGCTGTACGTGGCCAGGTACTTCCCGGCCGAGAACAAGGCGCAGATCCAGAAGATGGTCGCCAACATCAAGCAGGCCTTCGAGCGCCGCATCGACAAGCTGGACTGGATGGCGCCTTCGACCCGCGCCCAGGCCAAGGAAAAGGTGCGCACCATGTACGTGGGCGTGGGCTATCCGGACGAATGGAAATCCTACGCCGGCCTGCAGGTCTCGCCGACCGACGCGCTGGGCAACGTGATGCGCGCCCAGGAGTTCTACTATGCCCAGCAGCTCGCCAAGCTCAAGCAGAAACCGAAGAAGACCGACTGGGCCATGCCGCCCCAGCTGGTGAACGCGGTCAACCTGCCGCTGCAGAACGCGCTGAACTTCCCGGCCGCGATCCTGCAGCCGCCGTTCTACGATCCGAAGGCGTCCGACGCGCACAACTACGGCGCGATCGGCTCGGTGATCGGCCACGAGATCAGCCACAGCTTTGACGACCTGGGCGCCCAGTTCGACGCCCAGGGGCGCCTGCGCGACTGGTGGACCAAGGAAGACCTGGCCCACTTCAAGACCGCGTCGCACAAGCTGGTGGAGCAGTACAACGGCTACAAGCCCTTCGACGACCTGGCCATCAACGGCCAGCTGACGCTGAGCGAGAACCTGTCCGACCTGGCCGGCCTGGCCGCGGCCTACGACGCCTTCAAGGCGGCGCCGAGCGGCAAGGCGGGCGGCGTGGAGGGCGACCGCGCCTTCTTCACCGGCTACGGCCAGGCCTGGCGCACCAAGATGCGCGAAGCCTCGCTGCGCCGCACCGTGCTGACCGACGGTCATGCGCCGGGCCAGTACCGCACCTACACCGTGCGTAACCTGGACGCCTGGTACGATGCCTTCGACGTCAAGCCGGGGCAGAAGCTGTACCTGGCGCCGGAGCAGCGCGTGCGCGTCTGGTAAGCCGGCAACCCGCACGACCTGCGCCGGTGCGCAGGTTGTGCGGTGTGCGCTGCCCGGCGCCGCCGTCTCGGCGATAATACGGGCATGGACCTGCACGACATCACCCACCGCACCCTGGCCCACTACGACCAGACCGCGGACACCTTCTTCGCCGGCACCATCGACCACGACGTCAGCCAGAACATCGATGCGCTGCTCCAAGCCATCGAGTCGGCTGCGCCGTTCACGATCCTCGACCTCGGCTGTGGTCCGGGGCGCGACCTCAAGGCGTTCACCGAGCTCGGCCACCAGGCCATCGGTATCGACGGCAGCAGCCGTTTCGTCGAGATGGCGAGGCAGTACAGCGGCTGCGAAGTCTGGCACCAGGATTTCCTGGAGCTCGACTTGCCGGCCGCCCGATTCGACGGCGTTTTTGCCAACGCCTCGCTGTTCCACGTGCCGGCGGCCGCCTTGCCGGACGTGCTGGCACGGCTGTACGGCACGCTGAAACCGGGCGGGGTGCTGTTCAGCTCGAACCCGCGCGGGGACAACCGCGAAGGCTGGAATGGCCCGCGCTACGGCAGCTACCACGACTACGCCGCCTGGGAACGCTACCTCACCAGCGCTGGCTTTGTTCCTCTGCATCATTACTACCGTCCGGCCGGTTTGCCGCGCGACCAGCAGCCCTGGCTGGCGAGCGTCTGGCGCAAGCCTGTGTGTTAATTGGCGAACAGAGTTGGCGGGGTTTGGAGCCTATGGTGGGGTTTCGATCCACCAACGAGGAGGGTGCTCCATGAACGAGGACCAGATCAAGGGCAAGGCCAAGGATGTCGGCGGCAAGATCCAGGAAAAGGTTGGCGAAGCCGTCGGCAACCGCCAGGCCCAGCGCGAAGGCGTGTCCAACCAGGCCGAAGGCAAGGTGCAGGAAAAGGTCGGTGACGCGAAAGACATCGTCAAGGGCAACCGCTAGTCCCGCCCACCAGGCACAAGGCCGCGCAGTGCGCGGCCTTGTGTTTTCCAGCGCCTAGGGACTTCGCTTCTGCGCCGTTCGGTCATCCAGTATGTCTTCGATGTACAGCATCCTGACCAGCACCGAGAGCGTGGCCGCGAGCGGCGTCGCCAGGGCCACGCCGGCGAAGCCGAACAGGGTCCCGAAGATCAGCTGCATCACGATCACCAGGGCCGGCGGCAGGTCGACCGCCTTGGCTTCGATCAGCGGCTGCAGCGCGTAGCCCTCGATGAGCTGGATGCCGAGGAACAGCAGTACCGTGTACAGCGCCAGGTCGGGACTGATCGACAGCGCCAGCAGCACCGCCGGCACGCCAGCCATGATCGGGCCGAGGTAGGGGATGAAATCGAGCAGACCGGCGATGATGCCGAGGATCAGGGCAAGCGGCACGCCCAGCAGGCTCAGGCCGATCGAGGTTGCCACGCCAACGATCAGCATCGACGCCGACTTGCCCAGCAGCCAGCTTGCCAGCGTGTTCCCCAGCTCCTGCTGCACCTCGCGGGCGCGGCTGCGCCTGGCTTTCGGAACCAGGCGAATCGCGCCGGCGGTGTAGGTATGGGGACTGGCGGCGAAATAGATGCCGACGAACAGGATGATGACGATGTTGCCCAGCGCGCCGATCACGCCGCCAAAGAACAGGCCTGCGTTCGGCACCATATCCCCCATCTGCTTGACGATCTGCTCTGGGGGCGGCAGTTCCGCCACGACCCGCTTCATGATCGGGTGCTGCTCGACCGTCGTCTTCAAACGCTCGACCGCAGCCGGTACCTCCTGCGCCAGCTTGGTGGACTGCTCGGAGATCTGGGGCGCCATGGCCCAGCTGCCGATCCCGATGATGCCGAGCAGGGCGGCTACGACAATGACGAGCGCGACCGTGCGGTTCATAGGGAAACGGCGTGCCAGGATCTCGCTCAGCTTGTAGAACAGGATCGCGCACAGGATGCAGGCAAAGATCAGCAGCAAGGCATCGGCGGCGAGTACGACCGCGGCGGCCAGGGCAATGAAGAGGATGGCGATTCCGCTGATCATGGTGACCCGTTTGGCAACCCGGCGTTGCGTGGGCGGCGGGTCGACAGCGTCTTCTTTCTGATGTTCGTTCATGGCTCGGCCTCTCGGGGCGTGGTCGTGTTGCCAAAAGATTAGCATCGCCAGCGCATTGGAGTCGCGCAAATACTGACATTTGTGCAATGTGCGGACACGAACAGAAGGGATGTGAACGCCGCCGTATTCTGTACCCGTGCATGGCCATCCGGACATGTGAATTCAAGGAGAAGACCATGATTAACGAAAATCAAGTCAAGGGCAAACTGAAAGAAATCGGTGGCAAGATCCAGGAAGAATTCGGTGATGCGATCGACAGCCCAACCCAGGAAGCCAAGGGCAAGGCGACCAAGGTCGAAGGCAAGACCCAGAAGACGATGGGCGATGCACAGGAAAAAGTGGAAAACACGCTGGACGACGCCGCGCGCCGCCCGCACTGATTCGTGCATTGACGCGCTTTCGCGCGCCCACGACAGCCGCCCGAGTGCGGCTGTTGTTGTTTGAGGCGCGCTGAAATGCAAACAGCCGCCCGCGGGCGGCTGTTTGCATAGGCGGAAACCCGCTTACTTCGCTGCCGTTGCGCCGAGGTTCTTCTTGAAGAAGGCCTCGATCAGGCCATACACGTGGCGCTGGTTGGTCTTGCCCGAGATGCCGTGCTTGGCGCCCGGATAGGTCATCAGGTCGAACTGCACGTTACGCTTGACCAGCTCGTCGATCAGGCGGGTGGTGTTGGTGAACAGGACGTTGTCGTCCGCCATGCCGTGAATCAGCAGCAGCGGCGACTTCATGCCGTCCAGGTGCGCGAAAACGCCGCTGCGCGCATACGCTTCCGGATCCGACTTCGGCGTGCCGCCCACGAACTGCTCGGTGTAGTGGGTGTCGTACAGTGCCCAGTCGGTCACCGGCGCCACCGACACGCCCATCGCGATCTTGCTTGATGCCGCCGACAGCAGGCGCAGCGTCATGAAGCCGCCATAGCTCCAGCCGAACACGCCGATGCGCTTCGGATCGACGAAGCTTTGCCGGGCCAGCCAGTCGATGCCGGTCACCTGGTCTTCGACCTCGTGGTGGCCGAGCTTGTTGTAGATGACGTCGGTGAAGGCGCGCTCGCGGCGGCCCGAACCGCGGTTATCCAGGCGGAACACCACGAAGCCCTGCTGCGCCATGTACTGGTCAAAATAATTGCCCCAGGCACGGGTCACGCGCTGCGAGTGCGGACCGCCATAGGTGAACAGGAACACCGGGTAGCGCTTGCCCGCATCGAAATTGGCAGGCTTGATGATCGAATAGTGCAAGGTCTGGCCATCCTTGGCCTTCATCGTGCCGTATTCGGTGGGCAGGTGGTCCGCGATGTACTTGCCGTATGGGTGGTTCGCGTTCAGTTCGTTCTTCTCGAGCCATTCCACCATCGTGCCGTCGGCGCGGCGGATCGACACTTGCGGCGGGGTGGTCGGGTTCGAGTAGGTATCGACGAAGATCTTGCCGTTCCCAGCGAACGCGGCGTCGTGCCAGCCGTCGCCGGACGTGATGCGGGTCGGCGTGGCCGCATTGCTGCCGTCCAGCTTGAGCGCATAGGTCTGCTTGTCGATGATCGCATCCTTGCCCGACGACACATAGACCTTGCCGCCGGCTTCATCCACCGCCAGCACGCTGTCCACGCCCCAGTTGCCCTTCGACAGCGGAACCTGCAGCTTGCCGTCCAGGCCGTACAGGTAGAGGTGCTTGTAGCCGCTGCGCTCGGAAGCCCAGATGAAGGCTTTCTTGTTCTTCAGGAAGCGCAGGTCGTTGTGGATCTCGACCCAGGTCTTCGAGGTTTCGGTCAGGAGCGGGCGCTGGGCCAGGGTGTCGACGTCCACGGCCACCAGGTCGAGGCGCTTCTGGTCGCGCGTCTGGCGCTGGTAGACCAAGGTCTTGGCGTCGGCGCTGAAATCGGCGCGCACCAGGTAGATGTCTTTCTCGGCACCCAGGTCCACCTTGCGCTGCTGGCCGGTGGCCGGGTTGACGATCATCAGCTCGATCAGCACGTTCGGGTCCCCGGCGGCCGGGTAGTGCTGGTCGATCACTTCGGTGCGGTCGGCGAAGATCTCGAAGCGGCGCACCACCGGGACCGGTTTTTCATCATAGCGGCGGTAGGCGATCGCGGAATCGTCCGGCGCCCAGTAGTAGCCGGTATGCTGGTCCATCTCTTCCTGCGCGACGAATTCCGCCTCGCCATTGTGGACGGTGCCCTTGCCATCAAGCGTCAGCTGGCGCTCGGCGCCGGTCTGCAGGTCGATCACGACCAGGTTCTGGTTGCGCACGAAGGAGACGTAGCGACCCTTCGGCGAGATCTTCGGATCGGTCACGTTGCCCGAAGCGACCTTGCGCGGCGCGTCCGGTTTCGCCGCGTCGACCAGGAACAGGTCGCCGCCGATCGGCACCAAGAGCTGCTTGCCATCCGGCGACCAGTTATAGGTCAGGATGCCCGACAGGCCGGCGGTACGGGCGCGCTCGCGGCGCGCCTTTTCTTCCAGCGACAGCTCCTCATTCGGCACCAGGCGCTTGGAATCGACCAGGCGCTGGGTGCTCTTGGTCTTCATGTTGTATTCCCACAGGTCCAGCTGGTACTGGTTGTCGCTGCGGCCGCGCAGGAAGGTGACGCGTTCGCCGTCGGGCGACACGCGCAGGTTGCGCACGCCGGGGCCGGCCAGGGCTGGATCACCGTAGATGCGGTCCAGCGTCAGGCGTTCAGCCATGGCGGGAGCAGCCGCGAGGGCGACCGCGAAAGCGGTCGAGAGGAGCAGGGAAGGGCGCATGAGGTCTCTGATATAAATTAATTTACGACAACTGCGGAACGATACCAGAGACCGCCCCGAAAAGCTGTAACTACACATGCGCCGCCATGTGTTTGCCTCCGCGGGGTGCCGCACCATCCCGGATGCGCTGGCGCGCCAGCTTCTCGAAGGACCAGGTGAGCAGCATCGCGGCGATGGTCAGCGCGACGACCAGGCCGATCCAGAAACCGGTGGTGGACATCGGCGCCGCCGGCGTCCACGGGAACCAGCCCGGCGCCAGGCCCAGGATGCAGCCGAGCGGCAGCGACACGCCCCAGAAGGCCAGCAGCTGGATGATCATCGGCGCGCGCGTCACCTGGTAGCCGCGGATCGCCGAGGCGGTTGCCACCTGGGTCGCGTCGGAAAGCTGGAACAGGGCGGCCAGCAGCAGCAAGTGGGCGCAGGCAGCCTGTACCGCCGGGTCGGAGGTGTAGATGGCCGCGATCTCCCAGCGGAAGATGGCGATGAACAGCGCCGACAGGGCGCCGAACGCCACCGCCATGCCCACTCCCACCCAGCCGACGAAGCGGGCGCGTACCGGATCGCCTTCGCCCATGGCCTGGCCGACGCGGGTCATCATGCCGATCGAGAAGCTGAGCGGCACCATGAATACCAGGGAAGCGAAGTTCAGGGCCACCTGGTGCGCCGACACGGCCACCACGCCGAAACGGGCTACAAGCAGGCTGATCAGGGCGAAGGCGCTGACCTCGGCGAAATAGGTGACACCGATCGGCAGGCCGAGGCGCAGCATGGCGCCGATCTCCTTCCAGTCCGGTCCTTCCCATCCGGTGAAGGGATAGGTCATGCGGTAGGCCGGCGAAACCTTGACCCAGAAGACCATGGCGCCCAGCATCAGCCACATGCCCACCGCCGTGGACACCGCGCAGCCGACCGCGCCCAGGCGCGGGAAACCCCAGTTACCATAGACCAGCAGCCAGTTCGACAGCACATTGAACAGCAGCCCGAAAATGGCGATCCACATGATCGGCTTGGTCTGGTTGATGCTGGTCGTGTAGCCATACAGGGCGCGGTAGCAGGCGAAGGCCGGCATGCCGGCGCTGATCACGTGCAGGAACAGCGCGGCGCGGTCGGCCACGTGCTGGTCCAGCCCGACATGGTCGAACAGCAGGGTGCACAGGTTGGCGAACAGCATGGCGACCAGGCCCACGAGCAGGCCCTTCCACATCGACTGGCGCACGGAATGCGGGATCTGGTCGTAGCGCGCGGCGCCGATTTCGTGGGCGACCACGGTATTAATCGCCATCATGGTGCCCATCACGGTCACCAGCACGATCGACCAGATCGAGGTGCCGAGCGAGACGGCGGCCAGTTCCTCGGCGCTGACGTGGCCCGTCATGGCGACGTCGGCCACGCCCATGCCGACGGTGGCCAGCTGGCCGACCAGCATCGGCCAGGACAGGCGCCACAGGGTGGCGATTTCGGCGCGTACCGGCGCGACGTGGGCGGGTGGGGTGCTGGTCATGGCCTTCGATTCTTGTTCCTGGTAAGCCCGCCATTTTACTGGCTAAGCTGCCGGCGGGCATGAACAGGACAGGCCGGTCGGGTGCGACCCGCGCGACGCCCGCCCCGGGGGCGACCTACAATCGATTCGACCAGACAAGCAGACAGGAGGACATATGGGCAATATCGTGAACGCGGGCGATCACCTGGACCTGGTGAGCGAACAGGACCTGGTTGGCAGGCGGGTCGCTGTCCTGATGACCGATGGGGTCGAGCAGGTGGAATACACGGCGCCACGCGCTTTCCTCGAGCAGAAAGGCGTGCGGGTTACGCTGGTCGCGCCCAAGGGTGCGGGCGAGGAAGTGCAGGGCATGAACCACGACCAGCCGGGGGACCGGTTCAAGGTGGAACTGGGCCTGGCCCAGGCCGACGCCAGGAATTTCGATGCGCTGCTGTTGCCAGGCGGCGAGGAGAATCCGAAGCAGCTGCGCCGGATTCCCGAAGCGATCGCCTTCATCAAGGCCTTCGACGAGGCCGACAAGCCGATCGCCGCGATCTGCCACGGACCGTGGCCCCTGATCGACGCCGGCATCGCGCAGTCGAAGCATCTGACCAGCTATCCGGCGATCCAGGATGACCTGAAGGCAGCGGGGGCGGAATGGACGGACGACGAGGTGGTGGTGGACGGCAAGCTGGTCACGAGCCGCAAGCCGGAGGATATTCCGGCCTTCAATGAAGCGCTGATGAAGGAGTTGATGGTGATCCAGCAGGCGGGGTCGGATCCGGGGCCGACGTCTTGATGTGGATGCGAGCGCCAGCCGTGCAGGTGAGCCTGGGCGCCAACAGACGCCCCGGGCCCTGGCGCGGCTACATGTTGTTGCAAGCATCTGAAGAGGCTGGAGTCAGTACTGTAACGTGAGCATTCAACGGTACAGCCGGAAGCTAGTACGGCAAATCAAATTAACGCATTGAAAAAAGAAAAGCCGCTGACGAATCAGCGGCTTTTCGGAAGAGGTTGGTGGAGGCGGCGGGAATCGAACCCGCGTCCGCAAGCACTCTACAGACAGTTCTACATACTTAGCACTATCAATTAATTTAACCTGGACAACGGGGATGTGCACCCTTTGGACAGGCGAGTCACCTATGATTTAACAGTCGACCAAGTGACCCGGCCTACTGCGAGCCCCTGTAAATGAGTCCACGAACCTTGCGGTACACCCCAGGGGCGAGGTGGTGTGGACCTAGCAGCAATTAAGCTGCGAGTGCGTACGAGTTATCGTTTGCAGTTATTGATTTCTGGATGTATTTACGAGGTAACCAGTCCTCGGTATGCCCTGCGCTGCTTTGCAACCCACGTCGAAACCAGGTCGCCCCCAACGAGAGGGTTTCATTGTACTGCAATTTGCCGCTGCGTGCAGGTCTGTGGCTTAGACCGCGCTTAATGTCAAGTAGGACCGAAGATACCCTCACATCATGCGGGAAGTGCAATATCATGGCCCGGCTACACGGTCGGTATCCGCTTTTTTCGACAAGGATGAACATGGTTTGCATCGTCTGCGGTAACACCCAAACAGCCGGCATTGCGTCATGGCACGCTACCTGCCCGGCATGCCATTACGAAAGCGCGGCCCTGTCCGTCGCCATCAACAAGCAGACCGAGGTCGAGATCAACGAAGCCGAGCGCGAAGCGGCGCTGAAGGCACTGCGGCTGGAGAATTTCCGCGCTATCGTGCAGTACGCCAGGCGCCATGCGCCCCCCGGGGCGCGCAGCCTGCTCGACGTGGGCAGCGCCCATGGCTGGTTCCTGGAAACGGCACGCGAGGATTTCGCGGTGCTCGGCATCGAGCCCGATGCCGTGGTCGGATCGCGCGCAGCCAGCCGCGGCCTGCCGGTGCGGGCAGGTTTCTTTCCCGACGTGTTGCAGGACGACGAGCGCTTCGATGTCATCGTTTTCAACGACGTCATCGAACATATCCCGGATATCCGCAGCGCCCTCGGCGCCTGCCGGCAGCACCTGGAGCAGGACGGCATCCTGATCCTTAACCTGCCGAGCAGCCGCGGCTTCTTCTACCGCTTTTCGAAATGCATGGCCCGGCTGGGCTGGCGCATGCCGTTCGAGCGCCTGTGGCAGAAGGACATGCCTTCTCTCCACGTCCACTATTTTAGTCCGGCCAACCTGGCGACGCTGGTGGCGGGGCAGGGCTTCGAACTGGTCGACTGCGCCGAGCTGCCGGCCCTGCGCGCCAAGGGCCTGCGCGAGCGCCTGAGCTATGCCGGCAAGGTGTCGCCGCTGTCCCTCTGGCTGCAGTACCTCGCGGCCATGTGCGCGATTCCCGTGCTGCGGATCTTCCCGAGCGACATCATCGTCTGCATCTTCCGAAAAAAAACCGCAGGCTGACTACGCCTGCGGTTTGGTAAAGGGGAAGCGGCTTAGCGGTTGCGGTTGGCGATCTCGTTGCCGAGCATGCCGCCACCGATGATGCCGGCCACGGTCGCCAGCTTCTTGCCATTGCCGCCGCCGATCTGGTTGCCGATCAGGCCGCCGATCACGGCGCCGGTGCCGATGCCGACATAGTTCGGCTGGGCCGGTGCCGGGGCCGGTGCCGCCTGCTGCACGTAGCGCGGCTCGCTCGGCTTGGCATGCACCACGCGGGTTTTCTCGACCACTTTCACGACCGGCTTTTCGCGGATCACTTCCTTGACCACCACCGGCGCCGGCTGCGGCGCCGGCTGCGCATAGGCGACCGGCTGGGCGGCGGCGACCGGCATGGCCAGCTGCGGCGCGGTGCCGGCGGCGAGCTGGCTCGCCAGTTGCGGCGTTACCGGGGTGGCCGACAGCGGCGCGCCGGCCGGCTGGGCTTGCAGGGCGGCGGCCGGCACCATCACGACCTGGCCCTGGGCGTTCGTCATCGGGACCATGCCCGGCTGGTTGTAGGGCGTGGCGGCGGCCAGCGGGGCCGGCGGCAGGTCGGCGGCGCTCTTCGAGCTCGGCAGCAGGCCGGTGATGGCGGCGGCGCCGGTCAGGCTGACGATGACGACCGAGACGGCGGCGGCGGCCATCAGCGGGTGGATGCGGTTGAGGCCTTGGGTAGTTTGCATGTTCTTCTCCGTGAGACGTTGTGTTGTCGTATGGGAGTAGATTACCGGCGAGCACGACCCGGAACTAGACCTGAGCCTGTATCAGTCGTAAAGAGATGTAAGCGGGCCGGAAGCTGTCCGGCCCGCTGCGGGGAAGAGAATCAGGCGGCCGGCTCGGCTGCCAGGCGTGCGGCGTCGAGCACGCTGCGCAGGGTTTGCAGCAGGTCGGTCGGGGTGTCGAGCAGGTAGTGCGCACCCCAGGTGGATGGCTCGACGGCGCCGCAGTAGCCCCAGTTGCAGGCCACGGTGACCATGCCGGCGGCATGGCCGGCTTCGACATCGCGCTTGTCGTCACCCACGTACCAGCATTGTTCCGGCGCCACGCCCAGGCGGCGCGCGCCTTCCAGCAGCGGGGCGGGGTGGGGCTTGGGAAAGCCGGTGGTGTCGCCGGACACCACGCAGCCCGCATGCGACAGGCCGATCTGCGGGATCAGCGGATCGGTGAAGCGGGCCGGCTTGTTGGTGACGATCCCCCAGCTCATGCCGGCCTGTTCGATCCCGACCAGCAGTTCGGTCACGCCCCCGAACAGCGAACTGTGCACGGCCATGGTTTCCTGGTAGCGGTCGAACCACTGCATGCGCAGCTCTTCGTAACCCTCGTCGCCGGGTGCCAGCCCGAAGGCCGCACCGATCATGCCGCGCGCGCCGGCGGAAGCGGTGGGACGCAGCACCGAATACGGGGTCGGCGGCAGGCCGCGCTCGGTGCGCAGCCAGTTGACGGCGGCCGCGAGGTCGGGCGCGGTGTCGGCCAGGGTGCCATCGAGGTCGAACAGGATGGCACGCGGTGCCGGCAGGACGGTCGGGAGAGTCATGTAGAAAGGGCGAAAAGGGCGAAAGGTTAAACCGGTTTGCTGCACGCCACCATGTAGTTGACGTCGGTGTCGTTGTTGAGGGAATAGATCTTGGTCAGCGGATTGTAGGTCAGGCCTTTCAAGCCGTCGACCTGCAGGCCGGCCTGACGGGCGAACTGCGACAGCTCGGCCGGGGTGATGAACTTGGCATAGTCGTGGGTCCCGCGCGGCAGCATGCGCAGCACGTATTCCGCGCCGATCACCGCGAACAGATAGGACTTCGGATTGCGGTTCAGCGTCGAGAAGAACACGTGGCCGCCCGGCTTGACCAGGGTGGCGGCGGCGCGCACGATCGAGGCCGGATCCGGCACGTGCTCGAGCATTTCCATGCAGGTGACGACGTCGAACTGGCCCGGTTCTTCCAGCGCCATGTCTTCCGCCGCGATGTGCTTGTAGCGCACTTCCACGCCCGACTCCAGGCTGTGCAGGTCGGCCACCTTCAGGGCCTTCTTCGACAGGTCGATGCCGGTCACCTTGGCGCCCTTGCGTGCCATCGCTTCGGACAGCACGCCGCCGCCGCAGCCGATGTCGATCACGTTCTTGCCCAGCAGCGGGGCGCGCGCATTGATCCACTCCAGGCGCAGCGGATTGATCTCGTGCAGCGGGCGGAATTCGGACGTCGGGTCCCACCAGCGGTGGGCCAGTTCACTGAATTTCTGGATTTCTAAGGGGTCTGCGTTCGTGTTCATACTCGGATCATACTGGAAATGGCGCAGGTCACGGAATGCCGCACGGAAAATATGTCAAGGCCTGTTCCCATCCGTGTACAGCCGGGCCGCTCCTGTGCCAGCAACGAAAAAAAACCCCGCCGGAGCGGGGTTTGGTGAGCAATCGCGCGGATTACTTGTTGACGGTGCGGGTACCGACGACTTCGATTTCCACGCGGCGGTTCTTGGCGCGGCCAGCGGCGGTCTTGTTGTCGGCCTGCGGCTGCTTCTCGCCCTTGCCTTCGGTGTAGATACGGTTTTCTTCCACGCCCTTGCCCTTCAGGTAGGCCTTGACGGATTCGGCGCGGCGGATCGACAGCTTCTGGTTATAGGCATCGGTACCGATCCAGTCGGTGTGGCCGACGGCGATGATGACTTCCAGGTTCATGTCGCCCAGCTTCGCCACCAGTTCGTCGAGCGCGGCCTTGCCGGCAGGCTTGAGCACGGCCTTGTCGAAGTCGAAGAAGGCGTCGGCCGAGTACGACACTTTTTCCGAGGTCGGCACCGGGGCCGGGGTCGGGGCAGGGGTCGGTTGGGCTGGCGGGGCCGGCGGCGGCGGCGGCGGCGGCGGAGCGACGCACTTGCCGTTCTCGAGTTTTTCAGGCGGCACGCACAGCGGCGCGTCGCAGCCCGGGACCGCGTCGGCAGGGGTCCAGTAGCCGGTACGCCAGCACAGGCCGAAAGGATTGCGGGCGATCACGCCGCGGCTGTCCTGCACATAGGCGCTGTACGGGGTACGCGCCTGGATGTCGGTAGTCAGCGGCGCATACGGCGCATCGCTCTGGGCAACAGCATTGCCCGCGATCGCAGCCGAAGCGGCGAGCAGGAGGGTAGCCAGTTTATTCATGTTCTTTTTCCTTTCGGGTAGATGCTTCGCCAATTCAGCGCATGCTCAGCAGGCTTTGTGGTCAAGATATTAACATGACGTACGAAGACCAGCCTCGCATTGTGAATCGCACAATTAATTTCCTGTCCATTTTGCCACATGCACCAGAATCACACGACTGCAGCCAAATCAAACACAAGGCTGAATCATGGGTATGTTGTTTAATTGCAACATTTGCCGGGCGAACGCGGCCGCACCTTCAGCATTTGAAGGGGAAATGGATTTGTGCTGCCCCGAAGTGCCCCATGGTAGAATCATCCGTTGCAACTTATAACCATTAGCCTGAAAGCAGTCGACCCGCCCAATGGATCAATTCGCAAAAGAAACAGTTCCCATTTCCCTAGAAGAAGAAATGCGCAAGAGCTACCTCGATTACGCGATGAGCGTGATCGTGGGCCGTGCTCTGCCGGACGTGCGCGACGGCCTCAAGCCGGTGCACCGCCGCGTGCTGTACTCGATGCACGAAAGTAATACGACGCATAGCCGTCCGTACGTGAAGTGCGCGCGCGTGGTCGGCGACACCATGGGCAAGTACCACCCGCACGGCGACGCATCGATCTACGACACCTTGGTGCGCATGGCGCAGGACTTCTCGCTGCGCTATACCCTGGTGGATGGGCAGGGCAACTTCGGCTCGATCGACGGCGACTCCGCCGCGGCAATGCGTTATACCGAGTGCCGCCTGGACCGCATCTCGAGCGAACTGCTGGCCGATATCGACAAGGACACGGTCGACTTCCAGCCGAACTACGATGGCAAGGAAAAGGAACCGACGGTCCTGCCGACCCGGATCCCGAACCTCCTGATCAATGGTTCCTCGGGCATCGCGGTGGGCATGGCCACCAACATTCCGCCGCACAACCTGTCGGAAGTGATCAACGGCGCCCAGCACCTGCTGAAGAACCCGGACTGCACGATCGACGAGCTGATCGAGCTGATCCCGGCGCCGGACTTCCCGACCGCCGGCATCATCTATGGCGTCTCGGGCGTGCGCGACGGCTACCGCACCGGCCGTGGCCGGGTAGTGATGCGCGCCAAGACCCACTTCGAGGAATACGGCAAGGACGGCGGCCGCGTCGCGATCATCATCGACGAGCTGCCGTATCAGGTAAATAAAAAATCGCTGCTCGAGCGCATCGCCGAGAACGTGCGCGACAAGAAGCTGGAAGGCATCAGCGACATCCGCGACGAGTCCGACAAATCGGGCATGCGCGTGGTGATCGAACTGAAGCGCGGTGAAGTGCCGGAAGTGGTGCTGAACAACCTGTACAAGCAGACCCAGCTGCAGGACACCTTCGGCATGAACATGGTGGCGCTGGTCAACGGCCAGCCGAAGCTGCTGAACCTGAAGCAGATGCTGGAATGCTTCCTGTCGCACCGCCGCGAAGTGGTCACCCGCCGCACCGTGTTCGAACTGCGCAAGGCACGCGAGCGCGGCCACATGCTGGAAGGCCTGGCCGTCGCGCTGGCGAACATCGACGACTTCATCGCGATCATCAAGGCCGCGCCGACGCCGCCGATCGCCAAGGTCGAGCTGATGGGGCGCGCCTGGGATTCGTCCCTGGTGCGCGAAATGCTGAACCGCACCGAGATGGGCGCTTCCGGCGGCATCGAGGCCTTCCGTCCGGAGCACCTGCCGAAGCACTACGGCATGCAGCAGGACGGCTTGTACAAGCTGTCCGACGAGCAGGCCCAGGAAATCCTGCAGATGCGCTTGCAGCGCCTCACCGGCCTGGAGCAGGACAAGATCATCAACGAGTACAAGGAAGTGATGGATCACATCGCCGACCTGCTCGACATCCTGTCCAAGCCGGAACGCGTCACGACCATCATCAGCGACGAGATGGCGCACATCAAGTCGGAATATACCGAGAACGGCAAGGACGCACGCCGCTCGGCCATCGAGCACAACGCCAGCGACCTGGAAACCGAAGACCTGATCACCCCGCAGGACATGGTGGTCACGCTGTCGCACACCGGCTACATGAAGTCGCAGCCGATCGCCGAATACCGCGCCCAGAAGCGTGGCGGCCGCGGCAAGCAGGCGATGGCGACCAAGGACGAGGACTGGATCGACCAGCTGTTCATCGCCAACACCCACGACTACATGCTGTGCTTCTCGAACCGGGGCCGGATGTACTGGCTGAAGGTGTGGGAGGTGCCGCAGGGCTCGCGCAACTCGCGCGGCAAGCCGATCGTCAACATGTTCCCGCTGCAGGACGGCGAGAAGATCACGGTGATCCTGCCGCTGTCGGGCGAAAACCGCACCTTCCCGGAAGACCACTACGTGTTCATGGCGACCTCGCTCGGCACCGTCAAGAAGACCCCGCTGCGCGACTTCAGCAACCCGCGCAAGGCCGGCATCATCGCCGTCGACCTCGACGAGGGCGACGTGCTGGTGGGCGCCGCGCTGACCGATGGCCAGCACGACGTGATGCTGTTCTCGGACGGCGGCAAGGCGGTCCGCTTCGACGAGAACGACGTGCGTCCGATGGGCCGTACCGCGCGCGGCGTGCGCGGCATGAACCTGGAAGAAGGGCAGCAAGTCATCGCCCTGCTGGTGGCCGAGAACGAGCAGCAGTCGGTGCTCACGGCCACCGAGAACGGCTTCGGCAAGCGTACCCCGATCCTTGAATACACCCGCCACGGCCGCGGCACCAAGGGCATGATCGCGATCCAGACCACCGAGCGCAACGGCAAGGTGGTGGCCGCGACCCTGGTCGACGCCCTCGATGAGATCATGCTGATCACCACCGGCGGCGTCCTGATCCGCACCCGGGTGTCCGAGATCCGCGAGATGGGCCGTGCGACCCAGGGCGTGACCCTGATCGCGGTGGAAGACGGCACCAAGCTGTCCGGCCTGCAGCGCATCGTCGAGACCGACCTCGAAGAGGTCGAGATCGAGCAGGGACCGCAGTAAGCAGTACAGGGCGGGCCGCGTGATGCGGCCCGTTTTTCCAGGGCGGCCCGGCTCGCCGGCCCGCATCGAACGAGCACCAAGCAGGCATCAAGCAAGCATCAAGCATGAAGACCATTCTCCTCACCCTGGTTGCCACCGCCGCGCTTGCGGGCCTGCCGTCGTTCGCGGGGGCCGCGCCGGCCGCCCCGACCGCGCCGGCCAGGAGCGCGGAGGCCGACACGGCCGTCAAGGCCATGTTCGAGGCGATGGAAATGCGCAGGAACATGGTGGCCATGTACGCCGAGCTGCAGAAGACCATGCCGGCCATGCTGCAGCGGCAGGCGGTCGCCATGGTCCAGGCCGATACGCGCCTGGATGCGGCGCAGAAGCGGCAGGCCCTGGACAGGATCGAACGGATGCTGCCCGCCATGGCCGAGTCGATCGGCCGGATCCTGGGCGACCAGGCCCTGGTCGACGAGATGATCGCGGCGATGGTGCCGCTCTACACCCGCCATTACACGGCCGAGGAAATCCGCCAGCTTACCGTCTTCTACAGCAGCCCGGTGGGACGCAAGATGATGGCCCTGACCCCGCAGCTGAGCACCGAGGGCATGGCGATCGGCCAGCGCATCATGATGCCGCGCATCGCCAGGCTGATGCAGGACATGGTGCAGGACGCGCAGAAACCGTAAGCAAGCCAGAAAGGACCGCATGACGAACCAGGTATTCAACTTCTCGGCCGGCCCGGCCGTGCTCCCGAAGGAAGTGCTGCAGCAGGCGGCCAGCGAGATGCTGGACTGGCAGGGCAGCGGCATGTCGGTGATGGAGATGAGCCACCGCGGTCCGGAATTCATCTCGATCTACCGCCAGGCCGAAAGCGACCTGCGCGAACTGCTGGCGGTGCCGCCGAACTACAAGATCCTGTTCATGCAGGGCGGTGGCCTAGCGCAGAACGCGATCATCCCGATGAACCTGGTGGGCTGCTGCCCGCAGCCGGCGACGATCGATTTCATCCATACCGGTTCGTGGTCGGGCAAGTCGATCCAGGAAGCGCGGCGCTACGCCAACGTCAACGTCGCGGCCAGCAGCGAGGCGGACGGCTTCACCCGCGTGCCGCCCCGGGAAACCTGGAACCTCACCGGCCACGCGGCCTACCTGCACATCTGCACCAACGAGACCATCGACGGGGTCGAGTACGACTTCGTGCCCGAGTCGCTGCCGAAGGTGCCGATCGTGGCCGACATGTCCTCGCACATCCTGTCGCGCAGCATCGACGTGTCGAAGTACGGCCTGATCTTCGCCGGCGCGCAGAAGAACATCGGCCCGGCCGGCCTGACCCTGGTGATCGTGCGCGACGACCTGCTGGAAGACGCGCTGGCGATCTGCCCCTCGGCCTTCCACTTCAAGACGGTGGCCGCGAACGAGTCCATGTTCAACACGCCGCCGACCTACGCGATCTATATCGCCGGGCTGGTGTTCGCCCACCTCAAGAAGCTGGGCGGGGTGGCGGCGATGGAAAAGATCAATATTGAAAAAGCGCGCCTGCTGTACGCCGCGCTGGACGCCGACGACTTCTACCAGAACCGCGTCGCGCCCGCCTACCGCTCGCGCATGAACGTACCGTTCTTCCTGCGCGACGAATCCCTGAACGACAAATTCCTGGCCGGCGCGAAGGCGCGCGGGCTGCTGCAACTGAAGGGCCACAAGTCCGTCGGCGGCATGCGGGCATCGATCTACAACGCGATGCCGCTCGAGGGTGTGCAGGCCCTCGTCGATTATTTGAATGAATTCGCAGGACGTTGATCATGTGTTGAACCGGTTGGCGCGGTTATGCACCGGCTGGTTGAACGCGTGGGCGGGGGACCCGCCCACCCTACGAAAACCACGGTAACGTAGGGTGGGCAGGTTTCCTGCCCACGCGTCCAAATCACGCACGAGCAGCCCGCGAAAATGGATAACGACCCAACGATGACAGACAAACTCCTCCCCCTGCGCGAGCAGATCGACACGATCGACGCGCAAATCCTGGACCTCCTGGCCCGGCGCGGCCGGATCGCCCAGGAAGTCGGCCACGTCAAGGCCGAGACCAACGCCCCCGTGTTCCGCCCCGAGCGCGAAGCCCAGGTGCTGCGCGGCGTGGCCGAGCGCAATCCCGGCCCCTTGAACAGCCGCGACGTGCAGACCATCTTCCGCGAGATCATGTCTTCCTGCCGCGCCCTCGAAAAGCGCGTCACGGTGGCCTACCTCGGCCCTTCCGGCACCTTCAGCGAGCAGGCCGTGTACCAGCAGTTCGGCAGCGCCATCGAGACGCTGCCCTGCATTTCGATCGACGAGGTATTCCGCGCCACCGAGGCCGGCACCGCCGACTTCGGCGTGGTGCCGGTCGAGAATTCCTCGGAAGGCGCGATCAACCGCACGCTCGACCTGATGCTAGCTACTACCACCGTGATCAGCGGCGAGATCTCGATCCCGGTCCACCACAGCCTGATGACGAAGACCGGCAGCATGGATGGCGTCACCGTGGTCTGCGCCCATTCCCAGGCCCTGGCCCAGTGCCAGGTCTGGCTCAACCTGCACCACCCGGGCATCGAGCGGCGCGCCGTGGCCTCGAACGCGGAAGCGGCGGTCCTGGCCAGCCAGGATGCCACGGTGGCGGCGATCGCCAGCGAGATGGCGGGCGAGCAATACCAACTGGGCGTGGTGCAGGCCCACATCCAGGACGATCCGCACAACCGCACCCGCTTCGCCGTGATCGGCAGCCTGGAGGCCGGCCCGTCCGGCCGCGACCACACCTCGATCGTGCTGGCGGTGCCGAACAAGGCGGGCGCCGTCTACAAGCTGCTGGCGCCGCTGGCCAGGCACGGCGTGTCGATGACCCGCTTCGAGTCGCGTCCGGCACGCGTCGGGACCTGGGAATACTACTTCTATGTCGACATCGAGGGCCACCTGCGCGATGCCGCGGTCGCCCGCGCCCTCGACGAACTGAAGGACAACGCCGCCTTCTTCAAGGTGCTGGGTTCCTATCCGCAAAGTCTTTAATCTTTCATCATTCACTGAGTACAACCATGTCGAAATTCGGTCCAGATTACGTCCGCGCCATCGCCCCCTACCAGGCCGGCAAACCCATCGCTGAAGTCGCCCGCGAGTTCGGCCTCGACGAAGCCAGGATCGTCAAGCTGGCTTCCAACGAGAATCCCTTCGGCGTGCCGGAATCGAGCCGCGCCGCGATGGCCGCCGCTGCCGCCGATCTCGGCCGTTACCCGGACGC
The DNA here is from genome assembly GCF_020208145.1 of Massilia hydrophila. Taxonomy (NCBI): domain Bacteria; kingdom Pseudomonadati; phylum Pseudomonadota; class Betaproteobacteria; order Burkholderiales; family Oxalobacteraceae; genus Massilia; species Massilia hydrophila. Next base: position 56,266 of record NZ_JAHYBX010000011.1, read on the forward strand.
CAACGGCTTCGAGCTGAAGGCCGCGCTGTCCAGCCGCTACGACGTGCCGGCCGACTGGATCACCCTCGGCAACGGCAGCAACGACATCCTGGAAATCGCCGCCCACGCCTTCGTGCAGCAGGGCGAGGCGGTGGTGTATTCGCAGTACTCGTTCGCCGTGTATGCGCTCGCCACCCAGGGCGTGGGCGCACGCGCCATCGTGGTCCCGGCCAGGGACTACGGCCACGACCTGGACGCGATGGCGGCCGCCATCGATGCCGACACCCGCCTGGTGTTCATCGCCAACCCGAACAACCCGACCGGCACCTTCATCCCGGCGGCCGAGATCGAGGCCTTCCTGCAGAAGGTGCCGGCCAACGTGGTGGTGGTGCTGGACGAGGCCTACAACGAATACCTGGCGCCCGAATACCAGTTCGAGTCGAGCCAGTGGGTGCGCAAGTACCCGAACCTGGTCGTCTCGCGCACCTTCTCCAAGGCCTACGGCCTGGCCGGCCTGCGTGTCGGTTTCGCCATTGCCCAGCCGGCAGTGACCGACCTGATGAACCGCATCCGGCAGCCTTTCAACGTCAACTCGCTGGCCCAGGCCGCCGCGATCGCCGCGCTGAACGACAAGGCATTCCTGGCCAAGGGCGCGCAGAACAACGCCGAAGGCTACCGCCAGCTGACCGCTGCCTTCGACGAGCTCGGCCTGGAGTACGTGCCGTCCTTCGGCAACTTCGTGCTGGTCAAGGTGGGCCAGGACGAAGGCGCCGGTGCACGCGTCAACCTGGCGCTGCTGAAGCAGGGCGTGATCGTGCGCCCGGTCGGCAACTACGGCCTGCCGCAGTGGCTGCGCATCTCGATCGGCCTGCCGCAGGAGAACGCCGCCTTCATCGCCGCGCTGAAGAAAGTTCTGGCCTGAATGATCGGCCGCCTCGTCATCGTCGGCACCGGCCTGATCGGCGGCTCCTTCGCGCTGGCCCTGAAGGCGGCCGGCCAGGTGGGCCGGGTGGCGGCGCTCGAGCGTTCGCCGCAGGCGCTGGCACGCGCGCTGGAACGCGGCATCGCCGATGAAGCCTGTGCCACGCCGGAGCAGGCGCTGCGTGGCGCCGACCTGGTGCTGCTGGCGGCGCCGGTCGGGCAGACCGGGGCGCTGCTTGCTTCGCTGCTGCCGCACCTCGAGCCGCACACGGTCGTGACCGATGCCGGCAGCACCAAGTGCGACGTGGTGGCCGCGGCGCGCGCCGCACTGGGCGAGCGCATCGGCCAGTTCGTGCCGGGCCACCCGATCGCCGGCAGCGAAGCGAACGGGCCGGATGCCGCCTGGGCCGGCCTGTACGGGGGCAAGAAGGCGGTGCTCACGCCGCTGCCGGAAAACGATCCGGCGGCCGTCGAGCGCGTGGCTGGCGCCTGGCGCGCCTGCGGCGCGCTGGTCCACACCCTGAGCGCCGGAGACCACGACCGCGTGTTTGCCGCCGTCAGCCACCTGCCGCACCTGCTGGCCTATGCGCTGGTGGACGACATCGCGGCCAGGCCCCATGCCGGCATGCTGTTCCAGTACGCCGCCAGCGGCTTTCGCGATTTCACGCGCATCGCCGGCTCCTCGCCAGAGATGTGGCGCGACATCAGCCTGGCCAACCGCGATGCGCTACTCGCCGAGCTCGATGCCTATCTGGCACAATTGAATTCATTGCGGGCGATGCTCGCCGCCGCCGACGGCCGCGCCCTCGAGACCGTGTTCGCCAGCGCCCAGCGCGCGCGGCAGGCCTGGCTCGACGCGATCGAGGCCGGCTCGCCACCCTTGCCGCCACACCGGGATACAGAATGACGCCTCAGTTACCTCACCCTAAACACTACCCCCAGCACATCGACCTCGAACCGGTGCTGCACGCCGAAGGCACGGTGCGCCTGCCGGGATCGAAAAGCATCTCGAACCGCACCCTGCTGCTGGCGGCGCTGGCCGAGGGCAGCACCACCATCCACGACCTGCTGGCCTCGGACGACACCATGGTGATGCTGGGCGCGCTGCGCGCGCTCGGCATCCGCTGGGACGAGATCGATGAGCGCACTATTGTGGTGCATGGTGGCGGCGGCCTGCTGCCCAAGCGCGAAGCCGACCTCTTCATGGGCAATGCGGGCACCGCGATCCGCCCGCTCACGGCGGCGCTGGCCGTGATCGGCGGCGACTACACGCTGCATGGCGTATCGCGCATGCACGAGCGCCCGATCGGCGACCTGGTCGATGCGCTGAACGCCGCCGGCGCCCAGATCGAATACATGGGCGAGCCGGGCTATCCACCGCTGCGCATCCGCCGCGGCCACATCCACGCCGAGCGCATTGCCGTGCGCGGCAACGTCTCGAGCCAGTTCCTGACCGCGCTGCTGATGGCGGCGCCGCTGATGACGGGCAGCCACCCGGTGTCGATCGACGTGGTCGGCGAACTGATCTCCAAGCCCTACATCGAGATCACCCTGAATTTGATGCGCCGCTTCGGCGTCGAGGTCGAGCAGAACGGCTGGGCCTCGTTCACCGTGCACCCGGGCCAGCGCTATGCCTCGCCGGGCAGCATCCATGTGGAGGGAGACGCCTCCTCGGCCTCCTACTTCCTGGCGGCCGGCGCGATCGCCGGCGGGCCGGTGCGGGTGGAAGGGGTGGGCCTGCACAGCATCCAGGGCGACGTGCGCTTCGCCGACGCGCTGGAACGCATGGGTGCCATTGTCACGCGCGGCGAGAACTGGATCGAGGCGCGTTCGAACGGGGTGCTGAAGGCGATCGACGCCGACTTCAACCACATTCCCGACGCGGCGATGACGATCGCGGTGGCGGCCCTGTATGCGGACGGCCCGAGCACGCTGCGCAACATCGCCAGCTGGCGGGTGAAGGAGACCGACCGCCTGGCCGCCATGGCCGCGGAGCTGCGCAAGCTGGGCGCCGAGGTGGAGGAGGGCGCCGACTACCTGCGCATCACGCCGCCGGAACAGCTGAAACCGGCTACCATCGCGACCTACGACGACCACCGCATGGCGATGTGCTTTTCGCTCGCCTCGCTCGACGGCCAGGCGCGGCGCGGCAATGCGATGCGGATCCTGGATCCGAAATGCGTCGCCAAGACCTTCCCCGACTACTTCGAGGCCTTCGTCGGCATCGCCCGCAACGAACTGTTTTGACCACCATGCCGAACAATCCTATTCCCGTCATCGCCATCGACGGCCCCACCGCCTCCGGCAAGGGCACGGTTGCCGCCCGCGTGGCCGAGCGCCTGGGCTTCCACCTGCTCGATTCGGGCGCGCTGTACCGCTTGAGCGCGCTGCAGGTACTGCGCCGCGGCGTCGAGCTGCGCGACGAGCATGCCATCGCCAAGCTGGCCGAGCACCTGCCGGCGCGCTTCGTCGGCGGCGACATCTTCCTGAACAACGAGAACGTCACCGAGGCCATCCGCGCCGAAGAGGTGGGCAACATGGCATCGAAGATCGCCGCGCTGCCGACCGTACGCCAGGCCCTGTACGGCCTGCAGCTGGGCTTTCGCGAGACCCCCGGCCTGGTGGCCGACGGGCGCGACATGGGGACCGTGATCTTTCCCGGCGCAAAGCTAAAAGTGTTTCTCACCGCAAGCGTCGAGGCGCGGGCGCATCGCCGCTATAAGCAATTGATTGACAAAGGATTTTCTGCTAATATGGAAGGTCTGCTGGCGGATTTGAAGGAACGTGACGAGCGCGACACCAAGCGCGCCATCGCTCCCCTGGTTCCGGCAGCGGATGCGCATTTGCTCGATACCTCGAACATGACGGCGCTTGACGCGGTCGAACAGGTCCTGGCCTGGTATGCGCAAGCCTGACTTGTCAGGCGTTGAACGAATGTTGTGAATTGTCTTCTTGCCTTGGGCAATGAAGACTTTCCGTGCAGGTGGATCCGGATGCTGTGCATCATCGCCGGCTTGAGTCATCGCCAGATGACTGCGCTGCGACTTCCGGAACGACGATGGCCGTTGCATCGTTCGCCCTTGCGCGGGGGCAGGGGCCTGGTCCTTGCCCATGCTGGTGCCTGCGACGGCAATTCCGCCGCCGCGGGTGTGTGTCAACCTAACCCCAGTTCAGTCCGCACCATCGCCGGCCTGCTGGGCTAACTCGAGTAATAACCTTTATGTCTACTGCAACCAATCAAGATACCGGCATGGAAAGCTTCGCCGCCCTGTTCGAAGAATCGCTGTCGCGTCAGGACATGCGTTCGGGCGAAGTCATCTCGGCTGAAGTCGTGCGCCTGGATCACAACTTCGTGATCGTCAACGCCGGCCTGAAGTCGGAAGCCTTCATTCCGGTCGAAGAATTCAAGAATGACCAGGGCGAACTGGAAGTCCAAGTGGGCGACTTCGTTTCCGTGGCCATCGAATCGCTGGAGAACGGTTTCGGCGATACCATCCTGTCGCGCGACAAGGCCAAGCGCCTGGCATCGTGGCTGGCTCTGGAAAAAGCAATGGAATCGGGCGAGATCGTCACCGGCACCGTCAACGGTAAAGTCAAGGGCGGCCTGACCGTCCTGACCAACGGCATCCGCGCATTCCTGCCGGGTTCGCTGGTCGACACCCGTCCGGTCAAGGACACCACCCCGTTCGAAGGCAAGACCCTGGAATTCAAGGTCATCAAGCTGGACCGCAAGCGTAACAACGTCGTCCTGTCGCGTCGCGCCGTCATCGAAGCATCGATGGGCGAAGAGCGCGCCAAGCTGATGGAAACCCTGAAAGAAGGCACCGTGGTCACCGGCGTCGTCAAGAACATCACCGACTACGGTGCGTTCGTCGACCTGGGCGGCATCGACGGCCTGCTGCACATCACCGACCTGGCATGGCGTCGCGTGCGTCACCCGTCGGAAGTGCTGTCGGTTGGCCAGGAAATCACCGCCAAGGTCCTCAAGTACGACCAGGAAAAGAACCGCGTCTCGCTGGGCGTCAAGCAGCTGGGCGACGATCCGTGGACCGGTCTGTCGCGTCGCTACCCGCAGGGCACCCGTCTGTTCGGCAAGGTCACCAACCTGACCGACTACGGCGCGTTCGTGGAAGTCGAGCAGGGCATCGAAGGCCTGGTGCACGTCTCGGAAATGGACTGGACCAACAAGAACGTGGCTCCGAACAAGGTTGTCCAGCTGGGCGACGAAGTCGAAGTCATGGTCCTGGAAATCGACGAAGAGCGTCGCCGTATCTCGCTGGGCATGAAGCAGTGCAAGGCCAATCCTTGGGACGACTTCGGCATGACCCACAAGAAGGGCGACAAGGTCAAGGGTTCGATCAAGTCGATCACCGACTTCGGCGTGTTCATCGGCCTGCCGGGCAACATCGACGGCCTGGTGCACCTGTCGGACCTGTCCTGGACCGAAGCCGGCGAAGAAGCCGTGCGCCGCTTCAAGAAGGGCGACGAGCTGGAAGCCGTCGTGCTGGCCATCGACGTCGAGCGCGAGCGTGTCTCGCTGGGCGTCAAGCAGCTGGAAGGCGACCCGTTCAACAACTTCGCTTCGCTGAACGACAAGGGCACCCTGGTCACCGGCACCGTGAAATCGGTTGAGCCGAAAGGCGCCGTGATCGCGCTGAACGAAGAAGTCGAAGGCTACCTGCGCGCTTCGGAAATCTCGCGTGACCGCGTGGAAGACGCCGGCACCCACCTGAAAGTGGGCGACAAGGTCGAAGCCCTGGTCATCAACATCGATCGCAAGGCTCGCAGCATCCAGCTGTCGATCAAGGCGAAAGACAGCGCTGACACCCAGGAAGCAATGAGCAAGCTGGCTCAGGACAACAGCGCTGCCTCGGGCACCACCAGCCTGGGCGCACTGCTGAAGGCCAAGTTCGATAACAAAAACTGAGCAAGAACTAAGCAGCGCTTACTTCTTACTGGAGCTTGCAGATGACCAAGTCCGAGCTGATCAACCGCCTGGCTGAACGCTATTCCCAGCTGGTGGCGAAAGATGCCGAGTTTGCCGTCAAGACCATTCTCGATGCGATGACCAACGCCCTGGCGACCGGGCAGCGCATCGAGATCCGCGGTTTCGGCAGCTTTGCGCTGAACAGCCGGCCTCCACGCATCGGCCGCAACCCGAAGTCCGGCGACAAGGTGATGGTGCCCGAAAAACGGGTGCCGCACTTCAAGCCGGGCAAGCAGTTGCGCGAGCGCGTGGACGCGATGGTCGGGCAACCGATCATCGAAGACTGAATCGTCTGCCAGTCTCCAGGCTAGAACGGCGTCCTTCGGGGCGCCGTTTTTTATTGCTGGCTTTTGAAATATCATGGCGGATATGCGACACTGCGCCTTTGCGCACCCATTTGCCTATCCTAACAGCGGGCACTGCTGATGAAATTCGTTTCCACCATTGTTGGCATCATCCTGTTCGTCCTGTTCTTCGGCTTCGCCCTGAAGAACACCCAGGAAGTCGACCTGCATTTCTTCCTCAACTACGAGCTGCGCGGCCCGCTCGTGCTGATGCTGCTGGCCTTTTTCGTGGCCGGCGCGGCGCTCGGCATCCTGGCCCTGACGCCGACCGTGTTCCGCCAGCGCCGCCAGAGCTCGCAGCACAAGAACACCATCCAGGCCCTGCAGAGCGCCGCCGGCACCGGCACCGTGCAGCCGCAGCCGGATGCCGTGAATCCGGCGCGCTAGCGCGTCCGCGCCAACACAGAACAAGAACACATGGAATTCGAACTCTGGATGCTGCTTGGCATCCCCGTCATCTTCGGCCTGGGCTGGATCGCCGCCCGCGTCGACATCAACGCCGTCGTCTCCGAATCGCGCAGCCTGCCGCGCGGCTACTTCAAGGGCCTGAACCACCTGCTGAACGACCAGCCGGACAAGGCCATCGATTCCTTCATCGAGATCGTCAAGCTCGATCCGGAATCGGCCGACATGCACTTCGCGCTCGGCAACCTGTTCCGCCGCCGCGGCGAGATCGAACGCGCCATCCGCGTCCACCAGAACCTGCTGGCGCGCCCCGACCTGCCGGGCGAGCAGAAGGCCCATGCCCAGTATGAACTGGGCATGGACTACCTGAAGGCCGGCCTGCTCGACCGCGCCGAGGAAACCTTCAACCTGCTGGTCGGCACCCCGTTCGAGGTGCAGGCGCGGCGCGCGCTGCTGGAAATCTACCAGCGCGAAAAGGAGTGGCGCCGCGCGATCGATGTCGCTAGTGGCCTGCAGGAATCGGGCGCCGGCGCGCGCCAGAAGGAAATTGCCCAGTTCTATTGCGAGCTGGCCCAGGACGCCCTGGTGCACCTGCAGCCGAGCGACGCCATTGTCCTGCTGGACAAGGCCCTGCTGGCCGACCGCTCCAGCGTGCGCGCCACCATCCTGATCGGCGACGCCCAGCTGGCCCAGGGCGATACCGAGGCCGCGCTGGCGACCTGGCGCCGCGTCGAGCACCAGAGCGTGCCGCACGTGGCCCTGGTGGCGGGGCGCCTGATGGACGGCTACCGCAAGGTGGGCAGGCCGCAGGAAGGGGTGAACCTGCTGCGCTCCTACCTGTCCGAAGCGTCGTCGATCGACCTGATCGAAGTGGTGTTCAAGGCCGTGATCGAACTCGACGGCGTGGAAGCGGCGAAGCAGCTGGTGGTCGAGGAACTGCGCCGCAACCCGACGCTGCTTGGTCTGGATAAATTGCTTGAAGCGCACCTGATGGAAGCCCGCACCGAAGTCTGGGAAGAGCTGTCGATGGTGAAGAACCTGGTCCAGCGCTATACCCAGAAGCTGGCCCGTTACCAGTGCAGCCACTGCGGCTTCAAGGCGCGCCAGTTCTACTGGCAGTGCCCGGGCTGCAGCCGCTGGGAGACCTACCCGCCGCGCCGCACCGAAGAACTCAATGTGATGAACTGACGCAGCAATCCATGACCCACCCGATCCCGAGCCGCCTGCTGGCGGCAGACAGCTTCCGCCGCCAGGCGGCCCCCGAACTTTCCAGCGTGCGCCTGCTCGTGGTGGGCGACGTCATGCTCGACCGTTACTGGTTCGGCGAGGTCTCGCGCATCTCGCCGGAAGCGCCGGTGCCGGTGGTGCGCATCGAGCGCCGCGAGGAGCGCCTGGGCGGCGCCGCCAACGTGGCGCGCAATGCCGCCGCGCTGGGCGCCCATACCGGCCTGCTGGGCGTGAGTGGCCAGGACGAGGCGGGCGACGAAGTCGAGAAGCTGCTGAAGGAAAGCGGCATCCACAGCTACCTCAAGCGCGACGAGGCGATTTCGACCATCATCAAGCTGCGCGTCATCGGACGCCAGCAGCAGATGGTGCGCATCGACTTCGAGGATGCGCCCACCGAGACCGTGCTGGTCGAGAAGCTCGACCAGTTCCGGACCCTGCTGCCCAGCTACGACGTGGTGATCCTGTCCGACTACAACAAGGGCGCCCTGGCCAACGTGGCCGAGATGGTGAAGGAGGCGCGCGCGGCTGGCAAGACCGTGCTGGTCGATCCCAAGGGCGACGACTTCTCTCCCTACCGCGGCGCCAGCATCCTGACCCCGAACCGCTCGGAACTGCAGCGCGTGGTCGGCGCCTGGAAGACCGAGGAACAATTGACCGAAAAGGCGCAGCGCCTGCGCGCCGAACTGGGCCTGGACGCCCTGCTCCTGACCCGGTCGGAAGAGGGCATGAGCCTGTACAGCGCCGACGAAGTGCTGCACGTGCATGCCGATGCGCGCGAAGTGTTCGACGTCTCCGGCGCCGGCGACACCGTGATCGCCACCCTGGCCGCGATGCTGGGCGCGGGCGCGTCGCTGGCCGAGGCGCTGGCCACGGCCAACCGCGCCGGCGGCATCGTGGTCGGCAAGCTCGGTACGGCCACCGTCACCCGCGACGAGCTGTTCCCGGCTTGAGCGCGATCAGGCCGGGACCGTCAACCCGGGCCGGACAGCCCCGTTAGGGCGTGGATGGGTGGCGCCGCTGCCCATCCCATAACCTACGGAGATCGAGAACATGATGAAGAAACTGGTATTCGCTGTTGCCGCGCTGCTCGCCTCGAGCGGGATCGCCTTCGCCCAGGTCGACGTCAACAAGGCCGATGCGGCCGCGCTGGACAGCGTCAAGGGCGTGGGCCCGAGCATGTCGAAGTCCATCCTCGACGAACGCGCCAAGGGCGAGTTCAAGGACTGGGCCGACTTCCGGCAGCGCGTCAAGGGTGTGGGCGACAAGAAGGCGCTCAAGCTGTCCGAGGCTGGCCTGGTGGTCAACGGCAAGCCGATGGAGGGCGCGGCGGCTGGGCCGGCCGGCGCGAAGGCGGAAAAGACTTCCGCCAGGGCGCCCGGCAAGGACAAGCCGGCCGAGCAGAAGGCGATGTAGCAGCAGGAACCCGCGGCAACGCGGGTTTTTTTTTGCCCGTTTCCAGGCGAATAAGGTGCCAGCACGGACTGTCCGGAATTGACCCGCATCTGTACGCGATTCAATTGACGAATCTGATGGAACGAAAAAGGCGCATGCTATATTCCTTTCCCCTTGGAAACACCCCTTGCTTTCCTTGCAGCCTTCTACGCGGATCGAGCCTCTCTCATGAACAAGAAGTCCCTCACCATCGGTGCACGCCTGGCAATCGGCTATGGCGCTGTGTTTTTCCTGATGATCGCCCTCACGGCCCTTGCCATCAGTCGCGTCGGCGACATCGAGCGTATCCTGAAGCACATCAACGACGTCAACAACGTCAAGCAGCGCTATGCGATCAATTTCCGCGGCAGCGTGCACGACCGTGCCATCGCCCTGCGCGACGTGGTGCTCTCCACCGATCCGGCTGCCGCCGCCGTACCGGTGCGGCTGATCGCCAGCCTGGACGAGAACTATGCGCGCTCGGCCGGACCGATGGACCGGCTGTTCAACGAGCTGGCCGACAGTTCCGCTGCCGAGAAGGAAGCGCTGGCCGCGATCAAGGCGCAGGAGCGCCGCACCAAGCCCCTGATCGAGCGCGTGATCGCGCTGCAGGCGGCCGGCCAGGCAGAGGAGGCGAGGAGCCTGCTGGCCCGCGAAGCGGCGCCGGCCTTCGTCGACTGGCTCGCCAGCATTAACGTCTTCATCGACATGCAGGAAAAAATGAGCAACGACGAAGCGGCCGGTGCGCGCACCGTGGCCTCGGGCTTCTTCGGCTGGATGACCTTGCTGTGCCTGGGCGCGATCGCGGCCGGCGCGCTCGGGGCCTGGATCATCACCCGCGGCCTGCTGCGCCAGCTCGGCGGCCAGCCCGAGTATGCCGCCTCGATCGTCAAGGCCATCGCTGCGGGCGACCTTGGCGTGAAGATCGAGACCGCGGCGGGCGACAAGCGCAGCCTGCTGTACGCCATGCAGGGCATGCGCGACAGCCTGGTCGCCATCGTCGGCCAGGTGCGCCACGGCACCCTGAACATGGCCAGCGTCTCGACCGAGATCGCGGACGGCAACCGCGACCTGTCGCAGCGTACCGTGCGCCAGGCCGATACGCTGGAAGCGACCACCGCGTCGGTGGCCCAGCTCAGCGCCACCGTGCGCCAGAACGCCGACAATGCCAGCCAGGCCAATGCGCTGGCGGAATCGGCTTCCGAAGTGGCGCTGCGCGGCGGCGCCGTCGTGTCGCAGGTGGTGCAGACCATGGCCTCGATCAACGACTCCTCGAAGCAGATCGTCGACATCATCGGCGTCATCGACGGCATCGCCTTCCAGACCAATATCCTGGCCCTGAACGCCGCCGTGGAAGCAGCGCGTGCCGGAGAACAGGGACGCGGCTTCGCCGTGGTGGCAACCGAGGTGCGCAGCCTGGCCCAGCGCTCGGCCGCGGCGGCCAAAGAGATCAAGGGCCTGATCGGCAGCTCGGTCGAGCGGGTCGATGCGGGTGCACGCCTGGTGGACGAAGCCGGCAGCACCATGAACGACATCGTCGCCTCGGTACGCCGCGTTACCGACATCATGGCCGAGATCACGCGCGCCAGCGCCGAGCAGAGCGCCGGCATCGGCCAGGTGCATGCCGCGATCGGCCAGATGGACGAGGCGACGCGCCAGAACGCGGCCATGGTGCAGCAGGCAACGGCAGCCGCGGCGGCGCTCGAAGACGAGGCCGAGCGGCTGGCGCAGGTGGTCAGCGTGTTCCGGCTCGATGCCGCGCATGACCCGGTGACCGGCGCCGGGCGTGCCGCCCCGCTGGCGATCGCCGCCGGCTGACATGCTCGTGCGGCGCATGCGTGTATTGACTGACATGGCGCAATCCGCATGAGAAGATGTGCATGACGTTTCGCTCCCATCACTAGAAAGGTATCCATGCCTCACGCCCGCGTTTCTTCCTCCCTGCTGGCGGCCCTGTTCGCCCTGACCGCCGGCGCAGCAGGCGCCGCACCGGCCGGCCAGGCCGCGCCGGACCTCAAGCGCCACCAGCCCCAGATCGACAGGATCCTCGCCGAGATCTCGCCCAAGCGCATCGAGGCCTATGTCGCCAAGCTGGTCAGCTTCGGCACCCGCCACACGATGTCCGAAACGGAATCGGACACGCGCGGCATCGGCGCCGCGCGGCGCTGGATCAAGGCCGAGATGGAGCGCTGCGGCGCCGGCACCCCGCTGCAGGTGGCCTTCGACAGCCACGTGGCGCCGGTGTCCGCCCGCATTTCGCGCCCGACCGAGATCGTCAACGTGGTCGCCACCCTGCCGGGCAGCCAGGTTGCCTCGAAGGACCGCCTCTATGTGGTAAGCGGCCACTACGATTCGCGCGTCAGCGACGTGATGAACTACACCGCCGACGCCCCGGGCGCCAACGACGACGCCTCGGGCACCGCCGCCGTGATGGAACTGGCCTGCGTCATGGCCAAGTACAAGTTCGACGCCACGCTGGTGTTCATGGCCGTGGCCGCCGAAGAGCAAGGCCTGCTGGGTGCCCGCCACTGGGCCGAGCAGGCGCGCAAGAACAGCCTGAACGTGGCCGGCATGTTCACCAACGACATCATCGGCAGCTCGCGCGCCGACAATGGCAAGGTGGACAACAAGCAGGTGCGCCTGTTCTCGCAAAGCATTCCGGCGACCAAGGAAATGAGCGAGACCGTGCGCCAGCTGGTGGCCACCGGCGGCGACAGCGATTCGCTGTCGCGCCAGCTGGCCCGCCACACCAAGGAGGTGGGCGAGCGCTACGTGAAGGGCTTCAAGGTGTCGGTGATCCACCGCGCCGACCGCTACCTGCGCGGCGGCGACCACATGCCCTTCCTCGAGCAGGGCTACGCCGCGCTGCGCTTCACCGAGCCGGCCGAGGACTTCGCGCACCAGCACCAGGACCTGCGTACCGAGAACGGCAAGGTGTACGGCGACCTGGCCGAGTTCAACGACTACGACTACATCGCCCGGGTGGCCCGGGTGAACGCCGCGGCGCTGGCCTCGCTGGCGCTGGCGCCAGCCGCGCCGCAGAACGTCAAGCTGCGCACCGACCGGCTGACCAACGATTCGACCCTCGTATGGCAGGCGAACGCCGAGCCGGACCTGGCCGGCTACCGCGTGGTCTGGCGTGACACCACCGCCAGCGACTGGCAAGGCGCGAAGTGGGTTGGCAACGTGCAGGAGGCCACGATCGACCTGTCGAAGGACAATGTGTTCTTCGGCGTGCAGGCAGTGGACCGGGACGGCAACGTCAGCGTTGCCAGCTATCCGTTGCCACAGCGCTGAGCCTTGCGCGATGCCGGGGCCCGCGGACCGGTCCCGGCAAATACGCCGCCTTGCAGACCGGATTAGAATAGCGGTTTAGGAATCGCGAGAAAGCAAGGAATGGCTTACAAGACCATCGAAGACACGATCGGCAACACCCCGCTGGTACAGCTGGTGCGCCTGCCCGGCGCCGAGGCCGCGGCGCGCAACAACATCATCCTCGGCAAGCTCGAAGGCAACAACCCGGCCGGCTCCGTGAAGGACCGCGCCGCCATGGCGATGCTGCGCGGCGCCGAGGCGCGCGGCCAGATCAAGCCGGGCGACACCCTGATCGAAGCCACCAGCGGCAATACGGGGATCGCGCTGGCGATGGCGGCCGCCATCCGCGGCTACAAGATGGTGCTCCTGATGCCGGACAACCTCTCGGTCGAGCGCCGCCAGAGCATGGCCGCCTATGGCGCGCGTATCGTGCTGACCCCGAAATCGGGCGGCATGGAATATGCGCGCGACCTGGCCGAGCAAATGCAGAAGAACGGCGAAGGCCTGATCCTCGACCAGTTCGGCAACCAGGACAATCCGCGCGCCCACTACGAGAGCACGGGCCCGGAAATCTGGCGCGATACCGAAGGCCGGGTCACCCATTTCGTCAGCGCCATGGGCACCACCGGCACCATCATGGGCGTGTCGCGCTACCTGAAGGAACAGAACGAGGCGATCCGCATCATCGGCGCGCAGCCGGAAGAAGGCTCCTCGATCCCCGGCATCCGCAAGTGGCCGGAAGCCTACCTGCCCAGGATCTACGACAAGGCGCGCGTGGACCAGGTCGAGCCGGTCAGCCAGGCCGCGGCCGAGCAGATGGCGCGCCGCATGGCGGCGGAGGAAGGCATCTTCTGCGGCATTTCGGCGGCCGGCGCCTGCGAAGTCGCGCTGCGCATCGCGCAGACGGTGGAGAACGCCACCATCGTGTTCGTCGTCTGCGACCGTGGCGACCGCTACCTGTCGACGGGCGTGTTTCCGGCCTGAAGCCTGGCAAGACCCATAAAAAAGCCATCCTGACGGATGGCTTTTGTTTTTCTGCAAGCAAGCGCAGGCGCGGCAAGGGCGGCAGGGCGGTGTGCCCGCAGCCTGCGCATCGGCGGCAGCCTGGCACGGGGCGCAAGGCCCCGCGGATCACGCCTCTTTCGGGGCGGCGCCTTCTTTCGGCTTGAACTGCTTGTCGCTGATGCGGAACTTCGCGCGGCGGTCGCCCATGAGGTAGCGCAGGTCGCGGATCGACAGGTCGCTCACTTCATGCATGCGGATCAGCAGCGATGCGCCGACCGGCAGGCGGTGATGGCGGATCTTGGAGATCACGGGCGGCGCCACTTCCAGTGCGCGCGACAGGGCCGCGTCGTTTTTCAGACGCAGGTTCTCGATCAGGGTGTCGAGCAGGCGATTCGGGTTGTACTGCAGGAGTTCATCGGACTCCGAATCGCTATTCATATCAATCCCGACTTGGTTTGTCATGATTCAAATTCCTATTTTTGGATGTGGACGGAGCCCCATGCGGTGCTCGGCTCCAGGCTTCGGTGTTTCGACATTTTCTATTCAATTGTACAACTAATTTCTAATCTGATACTCAGTAGCAATAGCAATCAGAAGACACGCATCAGTATTGTTGTCTTATCGCAACAATAGCTGCAATGCAATTCTCTCACAAAGTCACTGAAATAATAATTGTTTTTTGGTTAAGCATGAGTGTATCGCCACACCGGCATGAATGCCGCACGGTATGGAAAAAGCTATAGAAAAAAGCAAGAAATACGGGGGTATGGGGACCAGCGGGGTGTTTCTACAGAGAATCTGTACAAAAGAAGGATATACCCTGGGGGAGTATCAGGGATGTCGTTCGGGCAAAACAGGAACAAGCAGTGGGAAACCAGTTACAAATCGATACAAAGTTTCCCAGTGGGCAATGCTTACCCAGCGCGTGCGGCACGTACCGCCCGGCCCAGTTCTACCACCGACATAGCATAAAAATAACTTCGGTTGTACTTTGTGATGGCAAAAAAGTTATCGTTTGCCACCCAGTACTCGGTAGGATCGGCGCCGTTCTGCAGGTCGACCACGCCATACAGGCCTTGCGGCGGCAGCGCTTCGACGCTCTCCACGCCTGCCGTGCGCAGCTCTTCCGGCGTCAGCGTGGCCGCCAGGCCGCGCTCGCGCAGGGGTTCCCAGGCGCGGCTCGGCGAGACCTCGGCCGGGTACACCGGGCTGCCCTTGTGTTCCGGGTTCCAGCCATGCTTGACCAGGAAATTGGCCACGCTGCCGATCGCATCCTCGGCCGAGTTGCGCAGGTCCAGCTGGCCATCCCCGTCGAAGTCCACGCCATAGTCGAGGATACTGCCGGGCATGAACTGCGGCATGCCGATCGCGCCCGCGAACGAACCCAGCAGCGAAAAAGGGTCGACCCCATGCTCGCGCGCGAACAGCAGGGTATTCGCCAGTTCGCTGCGGAAGAAGGCCATGCGGCCGGCCCGGTTCGGCGCTTCCGGATAGGCGAAGGCAAGCGTGGCCAGGGTGTCCAGCACGCGGAACTTGCCGGTATCGCGCCCATAGATGGTTTCCACGCCGATGATGCCGACGATGACTTCGGCCGGCACGCCATAGACGGCCTCGGCGCGCTCCAGGGCCTGGGCATGTTCATCCCAGAAGCGCACGCCGGCCGCGATCCGGATCGGTTCGATGAAGCGGGTGCGGTAGACCTGCCAGTTCTTCGGCTTGCCCGGCGGCGCCGGCTTGACCAGCTGCACCGCCGAATCGATGAAGCGGGCCTGGCCGAACAGCGTCTCCAGCGCGGCGCGCTCGAAACCGTGGCGGGTGCCCATTTCATCGATGAAGGTGCGCACCGCTTCCCATTCGAGGAAATTGTGGTGTTCGCCATCGTAGTCGATCCTGGTGGCGGCCTGCACGGCCTTGCCGGATGTGGCGGCGCGCTTGCGGGAAGCCTTGGTTTTTTTTCCGGCGGACTTGGCCTTGGCGGCCTTGGCTGGCTTGGATGCCTTGCTTGCCACGCTGCGGGCAGGCGTTTCCTTTGCTGCGGCGGCCTGTCCGGCGGGGGCAAGGGCCAGTGCCAGCGCGGCAAACAGGGGAAGGATAGCTTTCATCTTACTTGCGACAATAGACTCTTCAGGACGGCGGCCAGTTGCCGGTCGCGCCGAAGCGGCGGGCCGGGCTGGGGAGGCGCATAGCGCCAGGCGCTGTAACGGCGCAGGAACTCGGCGGCGGCGGCAAGCGCGGACGGCGCCAGCTGCCGGGTGGCTGCGATCCGGGCCGCGTAGGCGCTGGGCCCTTCGTCCGCTGCGCGTGCCAGCCCGGGCGCGAGCTGGGCCAGGCGCTTGCACAGCGACGAGTATACCGCCTCAACCGGATTCATTTCCCGGCGGAGATAGAAAATCCTGAGTACAAGCAACACCGCGCCCGTGACCATGACCAGCACGGCAATCCGCCAGCCCGCCAGATGCTCGCCCAGCGCCTGCAGGAAGCCGCGCTGGCGTTCCGGCGTGTAGTTCAGCACCCACTGGTTCCAGCCGTTGTTGACGGCGCCGAGCGCATGGCGCAGGCGCCCCAGCAGGGCGTTGCCGCCGCCGTCGAACAGGGACAGGCCGCGCAGCGCGTCGATGCCGAAGGGCGCCGGCGGCGGCACGGCCGCGGCCAGGTTGCGGCGCACCCGTTCCGGCGCCACCGCGGCGGTGGGGTCGACCCGTACCCAGCCGTGTCCGTGCAGCCACACCTCGGCCCAGGCGTGGGCGTCGGACTGGCGCACCGTGAAGTAGCCGTCGAGCGGATTCAGCTCGCCGCCCTGGTAGCCGGTGACCACGCGCGCCGGGATGCCGGCCGCGCGCATCAGGAACACGAAGGCGCCGGAGTAGTGTTCGCAGAAGCCGGCCCGGGTCCCGTAGAGGAATTCGTCGACCGAATGGCGGCCCAGCAGCGGCGGCTCCAGCGTATAGCTGAAGGGCTGCTCGCGGAACTGGCGCAATACCGCCTCCACCCGGCGCGCCGGCTCCGTTTCGCGGCGCAGCGCAAGGCCGGCCGCCAGCGCCCGCGGGTTGTAGCCGTAGGGCAGCAGCAGCCACTGGTTCGGGTCTTCCAGCGCCTCCTGCCCGTCGAGCGCATAGTCCGGATAGGACTGCATCGCATAGCGCACCCGCTGCGCCAGCGGGCGCTCCGTGCTCAGCTCGAGCTGGTGCGAGGCACGCACGCGGTAGCCCGCCAGCTGCGGCATGTGGCCAGGCATCTCGAGCGTGAACAGCCAGCGCGCGTCGGACGGCTCCTGGGTGATCTCGTAGCGCAGGGCCTGGCCGCGCACGCTGAGCGAGGTGCCGGAGCGGGAGGCGATCGAGCCGCCGCGGGTCCAGGCGGTGCCGTCGAAGGCGTCGAGCACCAGGCCGCGCCAGTACAGTTGCTCGCGCGCCGGCGCCGCGCCCTGGAAGCGCACCCGGAACGCCGGCTCGCCCGACATCGCCAGGTTCGACAGCTGCCCCGGCGCCATGCGCTCGGACAGGCCCGACCGGCCGCCGCCATTGCCGCCGCCCGGCATGCCCCACAGGGGCCCGCCCAGGCGCGGGAACACGAAGAACAGCAGCACCGCGATCGGCGCCGCCAGCAGCAGCATGCGCGCGCCCAGCGCCAGGCGCGCGCGCAGCGGCGGCACCTTGCCGGTGAAGCCGAAGGAAATCTGGGTGGTGAGCAGGGCCAGCACCGCGGCCACCATCAGCAGCGCGCTGCCGATTCCCTGCGCATAGAAGAAATTGCTCAGCACCAGGAAGAAGCACAGGAAGATCACGACGTACAGGTCGCGCCGCGCGTGCATTTCGAGCATCTTGAAGGCCACCAGCAGCACCAGCATGGCAACCCCGGCGTCGCGCCCGAGCAGGGTCTGGTAGCTGAACTGCACGCCCACCATCGCCGCCACCGCCACCGGCAGCAGCAGCAGCGCCGGCGGCATGCGCCGGCCGCGCAGCGTGACCACGGCGCGCCAGGCCAGCGTGGCCGCGCACAGCAGCGTGACCCAGGGCGGCAGGTGGGCCGCGTGCGGCGCCAGCACCAGTACCACGCTGCCCAGCAGCAGCAGGGTATCGGCCTTGTCGCGTGGCAGCGAACGCAGGAAGCTCATGCCGGCTCCGCGCTGCCGTACAGGGCCAGCGCGCGCAGGCAGGCGGCCTGGTGGGCGGCGCCCTGGCCGGCCTCGTAGTGCACGCCCCCCAGGCGGAAGGCGTAGGGCAGGGCGCGCTGCTCGGCATCCAGCACCCAGCGCGTCATGCGCGACAGGCGCAGCTCGAGGTCGAGCCCGGGCGGCAGCCGGGCGAAGTCGAGCACCAGTTCGTCGCCCGCGCCGCCCTCGAAATGCTTGGTGACGAGCTGGCCGCCGAGGCTTGGGTCGAGGCGCGCAATCTGGCGCCAGGCCAGCTGGCGTGGCGAGTCGCCGGCCTGGTAGCTGCGCACGCCGGCGAAGTCGTCCTGGCCGGCCACGCGCCCGTTGGCGCCGGCCTGGGCATCGGCCTGCAGCGGCAGCGGCGGCCCGCCTTCTTCCGGACGCGGATAGACCAGGGCGCGCGCCGCTGGCCGCCAGTAGCTCCAGGCGCGGAACAGCCCGAGCGGAAAGCGGGTGGACAGCACCACCCGTTCCGGCTGCAGCCAGCCGCGCGCCGTGCTGGGCACGCCCAGCCGCACCGCGGCGCTGCCCTGGGCGCCGATGTCGGTCACGTGGCGCGGCTCGGCAGCGCCGGCGAAATCGATCCAGACCGCGTAGCGCGCCAGCTTGCCGCGGTTCGCGATGTGCAGTTCGAACTGCGCCTCCTGGCCCGCGAACACGCTCGCCGTGCGGCCCTGCTGCAGGGCCAGGTGGGCCAGGTTGCGGTAGGTGAAGACCATGTCCACCAGCGCGCAGGACAGCGCCAGGAAGCTCAGCGCGAAGCCCAGGCCGAGCGTGTAGTTGATCGAGCCGATCAGGAGCACCAGCACCAGCAGGGCGAAGCCGAGGCCGGCGCGGGTGGGCAGGATGAACACGCGGCGCTGGCTCAGCACCACTTCGCCGGCATCGAGCGCGCCGTGGCGCGGCAGCCAGTTGCCGGTCGTGCGCCGCAACCAGGCGCGCAGGCTGCCCCGCATGGCTCCCTGTGCCCCCGCCGTGCCCGCCATCTAGACCGGCACCGCTTTCTGCAGTTGCAGCACCAGGTCGCGGCTGGCGAGCGCCTGGCCGTGCGCGGCCTTCAAGGGACGCAGGCGGTGCGCGCAGACCGGCACCAGCAGCGCCTGGATGTCTTCCGGGATCACGTGGTCACGCCCCTCGAGCGCGGCCCAGGCGCGTCCCGCCTGCAGCAGCGCGATCGCGGCGCGCGGCGACAGGCCTTCGGCGAACAGGCCGTTCTGGCGCGAGGCCTGGGCCAGCGCCTGCACGTAGGTGATCAATGCCGGCGACGCGTGGATCTCCTTGAGCGCGCGCTGGGCCTGGGCCAGCTGCTCCGGCTGCATGGCCGGCGCCAGCTGGCGCAGCATCGCGCGCCGGTCCTCGCCCATCAGGAGGGCGCGTTCGGCCGCCGCGTCCGGATAGCCCAGCGACAGGCACATCAGGAAGCGGTCGAGCTGGGATTCCGGCAGCGGGAAGGTGCCGACCTGGTTGGCCGGGTTCTGGGTCGCGATCACGAAGAAGGGTTCGGGCAGGGCGCGGGTGACGCCGTCGGCGCTGACCTGGCGCTCCTCCATCGCTTCGAGCAGGCCGGACTGGGTCTTGGGCGTGGCGCGGTTGATCTCGTCGGCCAGCAGCACCTGGGTGAAGATCGGGCCCGGGTGGAACACGAAACCGTTCGTCTCGCGTTCGTACACCGAGATGCCGGCCACGTCGGCCGGCAGCAGGTCGCTGGTGAACTGGACCCGGTTGAACTTCAGCCCGAGCGAGATCGCCAGCGCGTGGGCCAGGGTGGTCTTGCCGACCCCGGGCAGGTCTTCCAGCAGCAGGTGGCCGCCCGCCAGCAGGCAGGTCAGGGCCAGGCGTACCTGCTGGTCCTTGCCTACCACGACCTGGCTGACCTGGCGCGCGACGGCATGCAGTTGATTGAACATGGTTGGGTTCCGGTAAACTGTTCGGTGCGAAGGCGGGCTCCCATGGTAGATTAGCGCCATTGGCAACCTTCATACTCCGTCGGCAACAAGCCTTTGGGTCGATTCTATGCGAGAACGGCGGCAAAGGTGCGCTATGGATGAGCATTCGCAAGATGAGTACAGCAATCTACAGCCACCCCGACTGCCTGAAGCACGAGATGGGCGACTGGCACCCCGAGGCGCCGGACCGCCTGCGCGCGATCGAGGACCAGCTGATCCTGGCGCGCCTTGACGGCCTGATCGAGCAGCGCAGCGCGCCGCTGGCCGAGACGGCCGCCGTGCTGCGCAACCACACGCCCGGCGCGCTGGCGCTGGTGCGCGACAACCTGCCGGCCGCCGGCGACTACTATCCGCTCGACGGCGACACCATCCTGTGCCACGACAGCTACCAGGCGGCCCTGCGCGCGGCCGGGGCCGCGGTGGCCGCCACCGACGCCGTCATCGCGGGTGAGCTGGACAACGCGTTCTGCGCCGTGCGCCCGCCCGGCCACCACGCGACCCCCACCTCGCCGATGGGCTTCTGCCTGTTCAACAACGTCGCCATCGCGGCGCGCCACGCGCTGGAAGTGCATGGGCTGGAGCGGGTGGCGATCGTCGACTTCGACGTCCACCATGGCAATGGCACCGCGGATGCCTTCCGCCACGATCCGCGGGTATTGATGGCCGGGCTGTTCCAGCATCCCTTCTATCCCTACTGCGACCCGGAACCGGTCAGCGCCACCAACGTCAACATGCCGGTGCCCGCGCTCGCCGACGGCGAGACGGTGCGCAAGCTGGTGCAGGACTACTGGCTGCCGGCCATGCATGCACACCGGCCGCAGATGATCTTCGTGTCGGCCGGCTTCGACGGCCACCGCGAGGACGACATGGGCGGCATCGGGCTGGTCGAAAGCGACTACGCCTGGATCACGCGCCAGCTGATGGCGGTGGCGCGCGAGCACGCGCGCGGACGCATTGTCAGCTGCCTGGAGGGTGGCTATGCGCTGTCGGCGCTGGGCCGCAGCGTGGTGGCGCACCTGAAGGCGCTGGCCGAGCTCGAATGAGGAGCCTAGCCTAGCCCTGCAGCAGCGGAAAGCGCCCGATGAAGCAGGCGGCAAGGACCATGCCGCACAAGGCGCCGAACGCGCACCAGCGCGCCAGCGCGCGTTTCGGGGAAAGGTGAACGGCGGTTCGCATAGTGGACCTCCAGGTCGCGGCAATGCACAAGAGCGCCAGTGTGCGCCGCCGCGCCGGCCGGATGTTGCTGAGCATCAATGAATTCCTCCTTGCCGCCTGTGGTTTTTTACAGTGTCCGCGCTCGGCGTAAAATAGCGGCCTGACCGAAGACGAAGAAAGCACAGCATGTCGATACAATGGTTCCCGGGGCACATGAATGCGGCCAAGAAGGAAGCCGCCGAGCAGATGGAGAACACCGACCTGGTGATCGAAGTGCTCGACGCCCGCCTGCCCGAGGCGAGCTGCAACCCGATGGTGGAGGAGCTGCGCAAGTTCCGCCAGCGCCCCTGCCTGAAAATCCTGAACAAGACCGACCTGGCCGACCCGGCCGCCACCGCGGCCTGGAAGGCGTATTACGAAGCCCAGCAGGGCGTGACCGCCTATCCGATGTCGACCAAGCACCCGGCCGACGTGGCGCGCATCCCCGCGCTCTGCCAGTCGCTGGCACCGCACCGCGGGGTGCCGACCAAGCCACTACGCATCATGATCATGGGCATTCCGAACGTCGGCAAGTCGACCCTGATGAATGCCCTGCTCAAGAAGCGGGTGGCCAAGGTGGGCGACGAGCCGGCCGTGACCAAGATCCAGCAGAAGCTCTATCTCGGCAAGCACACGGTGCTGGTCGATACGCCGGGCATGCTGTGGCCGAAGATCGCGATGGCGGGCGACGGCATGATGCTGGCCGCCAGCCATGCGGTCGGCTCGAATGCGCTGATCGAGGAGGAAGTGGCGGAGTTCCTGGCCAACCTGCTGCTCGACCGCTATCCGCAGCTGCTGACGGCGCGCTACGGCTTCAAGACCGAGGGCCTGGACGGCATCGCGGTCATCGAGCAGGTGGCGCAGCGGCGCGGCTTCCGCGTGCGCGGCGGCGAATTCGACTACGAAAAGGCGGCCCACGTGCTGCTGCACGACTACCGCACCGGCGCCCTCGGCCGGATCAGCCTGGAGACGCCGGAAACCCGCGCCGCGGCCCTCATCCAGCATGCGGCCGAGATGGCGGAAAAGGCCCGCATCGCCGAGGAAAAGGCGGCATTGAAGGCGGAAGAGGCGATGCGCGGCAAGCGCGGCACCTGAAGCTACCGAGGCAGCCGCCGCCTGCCCGGCGCAAGGCCGGCTTGTCAGGTTATAATCGCCCGGTTTTGGTGCCCGCGCACGCGATCAGCGTGCGCAGTTAAACGGGAAACACGAAGCAAAGGCGCATCGCGCCGGCGCCGAGGTGTGCTGCCCCCGCAACGGTCAACAAGCGCTGCATCCACCCTGGATGCGGCAGGCTGTCCCGAACACCACTGTGCGTCGTGCATAGGAAGGTGGGACAGTCGGTCTTGCAAGCCCGGATACCGGCCAGGACAGGTGGAAGCAGCGGCGCGCCCATGGCAGCCGCGGCTTCCGTTGAACTCCGGTGTGCGGGGACGCAGGCCGGTGCCATTACCGAGAACATCCTACAATGAAATCTGCTGTCGTTTCACGCAGCGCGCCGGCGTTCAAGCCGCTCGCGCTCGCTTGCGCCCTGTCGCTGTCCGTCCTGGCCGCCGATGCCCTGGCGCAGGAAATCCTTCCCTCGATCGTCGTCACCGGCGCGCGCTTCCCGGCGCAGGCCGCGGCCGCTCCGATCGGCGCCACCGTCATTACCGCCGACGAGATCCGCCGCGCCGGCGCGACCGACGTGAATGCCGCGATCCGCAAGGTCGGCGGCGTCTATGGCCGCCAGAGCCTGGACGGATCGCCCGACTTCGCGCTCGACCTGCGCGGCTTCGGCTCGAACAGCCCCCAGAACCTGGTGATCCTGGTCGACGGCGTACGCCTCAACGAGAACGAACTGGCCAATGCCGTCCTGTCGAGCATTCCGGTGGACACGGTCGAGCGCATCGAGATCGTGCGCGGCGCCGGCAGCGTCTTGTATGGCGAAGGCGCCACCGGCGGCGTGATCAACATCATCACGCGCCGCGGCACCCAGGGCGGCACCCACGGTTCGCTGTTCGCCGAGGGCGGTCGCCATGATTCCCACGACCTGCGCGCCTCGCTCGGCCATGGCGCCGGCCCGCTGTCCTTCGACCTGGCCCTGGCCGACCGCGGCACCGACAACTACCGCGACAACAACGCGTTCAAGCAAAAGAGCGTGAGCGGCGGTGTCCAGTACCGCCATGGCGCCGGCCGCGCCGGCCTGCGCTTCGAGCATTCTGAGCAGGATGCGCGCTTCCCCGGCTCGCTCAACGAAGCGCAATTCCAGGCCAAGCCGCGCCAGACCCTGACGCCGTACGACTTCGGCACCCTCGACACCGACCGCGTCAGCGCCTTCGCCGAGCACCGCATCGGCCAGGTCGAACTGGCTGCCGAACTGTCGCACCGCGAGCGCGAGGTCGGCGCCAACTATTTCTACCCGGGTGGCGTCACCCGGGTGGCGTATGACGCCAGCCAGACCCAGTTCTCGCCGCGCGCGCGCCACACGGCGCTCATCGGCGACAAGCGCAACGAACTGGTAGCCGGCATCGACCTGGTGCGCTGGAAGCGCCAGACCAGGTCCGACTTCTCGCTCGGCGACGCCGAGCAGGACGCGCAGGCGGTCTACCTGCGCAACGAACTCCTGTGGAACGCCGCGCACCAGGCGCGCCTGGCCGTCGGCGGCCGCCACGAACGCTTCACCAAGGACTATTCCGACCCGCTGGCCTTCCCGCCGGTGGTGAACGAGCACCGCAGGCAGTCGATCAATGCCTGGTCGCTCGAAGGCAGCATCGACCCGATGCCGCAGCTGACCGTGTTCGCGAAACTGGGGCGCAGCTACCGGATCGCCAACGTCGACGAGAACAGCCTGCGCGGCGGACTGGACGTGCTGGCGCCGCAGGTCTCGCGCGACCTCGAGCTGGGCGTCACCGCCGGTTCGGCCACGCGCCAGCTGACGGCGCGCGTGTTCCGCCATCGCCTGACCGACGAGATCTTCTACGATCCGACCATCGGCTGGGGCGCCAACACCAACCTCGACCCGACTCGCCGCCAGGGCTTCGAGCTGGAAGGACAGCAGGCCCTGACCGCGGCGCTGCGCCTGAGCGCCAAGTGGCAGCGGGTGGAGGCCGAATTCACCGGCGGCGCGAACGCCGGCCGCGAGATGGTGCTGGTGCCGGAGAACGTGGTCACGCTGCGCGCCGCCTGGATACCCGCCGGCGGCCACAGCGCCGACATCGGCGCCCAGTGGGTCGACAGCCAGCGCTACGGCAGCGATTTCGCCAACGACTGCGGCGCGCGGATTCCGTCCTATGCCACTTTCGACGCCCGTTACGCCTACCGCGTGGGAGGCTGGGAAGCCGCCGTCACCGCGCTCAACCTGGCCGACCGCCAGTACTACAGCAACGCCTTCGGCTGCCGTTCGGGGATCTATCCGAGCGATGGCCGCCAGCTGAAGCTGTCGCTGCGCTACGACTTCTGATGCGCGCGTCCCGACTCCTCGCCGCCGCGCTGCTGGCCGGCCTGGCCGGCAGCGCGGCCGGGGCCGCGGTAACCGTGGTGGACGATGCCGGCCGCCGCGTCACCGTGGCGCAGCCGGCGCGGCGCGTGATCTCGATGGCGCCGCACGCCACCGAACTGCTGTTCGCGGCCGGCGGCGGCGCGCGGGTGGTCGGGGCGATGAACTACAGTGACTTCCCGGCCGCGGCCAGGAAGATCCCGCTCGTTGGCAGCAACAGCGTGATCGACATGGAGCGGGTGCTGGCCCTGAAGCCCGACCTGGTCGTGGTCTGGCACACCGGGAACACGGCGCGCCAGATCGCCCAGATCGAGGCGCTGGGGGTGCCGGTGTTCCACAGCGAGCCACGCCGCATCGCCCAGGTGGCCGACAACATCGAGCGGCTCGGCCGGCTGCTGGGCACCGGGCCGGTTGCGGCCCCGGCCGCGGCGGCGCTGCGCACGCGCCTGTCCGCGCTGCAGGCGCGCTATGCCGGACGCCCGCCGGTGACGGTGTTCTACCAGGTCTGGGACCAGCCGCTGTACACCCTCAACGATGCCCAGATCGCCAGCGATGCGATCCGCGTCTGTGGCGGACGCAACGTGTTCGGCGCGCTCAAGGTGGTGGCACCCCAGGTCGGCATCGAGGCGGTGCTGGCGGCCGACCCGGAAGCGATCCTGGCCGGCAAGCGCTACGACCCGGGCAATCCCGGCCTGGGGCTGTGGCAGGCCTATCCAGGGATGACGGCGGTGAAGCGCGCCAACCTCCTGACCGTGGACGGGGAACTGCTCTCGCGCCCTGGCCCGCGTACGGTGGACGGCGCGGCGCGCCTGTGCGAGGCGCTGGAAGATGTGCGGCGGCGCCGGCCGCGCCAGGGCGCGGGTGAATGACCGGCGGGCGCGCGCCCGCATCCTAGCCGAAGACCAGCATGAGGGCGCCACCGGCGCCCAAAATCATCGGCCAGTACTTGACGGGGACGAAGAACAGGTCGTGCGCTTCGCGCAGTGTGTACCGCTCTCCGGTCGCCTCGTCGACGTGGACGCGCGCGCCGGCGTAGCGTGCCAGCACGAGGTGCAGCAGGTAGACCAGGACGGCGGCCAGCAGCAGCGCGACCGGCACGATCACCGAGCGCACCATCGCCGGCGAGGATTTGCCCCACAGCTGTTCGGCCGCTATCTCCGTCCCCAGAAAGCACAGGGACAGGAAGACCACGACCAGGATGCCAAAACCACGCCAGACCAGCATGCCAATCTCCTTTTGATGATGAGTGAGTTTGCCCGGTGGCCCCGGCTAGCGGCCGATGAGCCCGGCAAGAGAAGGCGAGTGTGGGGCCGGTCCGGATGGCCAGCAACCCGGATTCCGGCCAAACAGGATTGATTTCGATCACCCATCTACGCGACGGCGTTTGTGTTGCCGCTAAGATATATCTTGTGTGCAAGCGTCCTGCCGCCGCATGCATCACCTCTGTTAATTCCGTAAGCAAATGCAAAATTCCCTGCCTCACCACGAAGGCGGCGCGAAAAAGTGGTAATCTCCCGGCGTTTGCTCACTCTATTCTGGAAGGATATCCATGCGTTCCCTGCGTTTTGCCCTCATCGCCGCCACCATGGTCGCCAGTACCGCCTTCGCATCGCCCACCGATCCGAAGAACGGCGTCGACTACCAGACCCTGAGTGCGCCGCAGCCGGTACAGGCAGCGGGCAAGAAGGTCGAGGTCATCGAATTCTTTGCTTACCACTGCCCGGCCTGCAATGCGCTCGAGCCGAGCCTGAACCAGTGGGTCAGGAAGCAGGGCGACAACATCGTGATGCGCCGCATCCACCTGCCGTTCCAGGGCAACGCCGACCCGGAAGCGCACCTGTTCCTGACGCTGGAAGCGATGGGCAAGCTGGAGGAATACCATCCGCGCGTGTTCCAAGCCGTGCATGGGCAGCGCCAGCGCCTGATGAAGGATGACCAGATCATCGAATGGGCGGTCAAGAATGGCCTGGACCGCGCCAAGTTCATGGAAACCTGGAACTCGTTCGGCGTGACCACCAAGCTGCGCCGCCTCGGCCAGCTGGCCAACAACTACAAGGTCAGCAGCACCCCGACCATCATCATCGACGGCAAGTACGTGGTGTCGCCGTCCCAGGTGGGCACCGCCAACAAGCTGCAGGACATGGGCCAGGCAATCCAGGCCACCACCCAGGTGATGGATGCGCTCGTGAAGAAGGCGGCCGCCACCAAATGAGCAAGGACGTCGAGCGCGAAGTCCTGAAGATGTACGACAGGTCCCGTCCCAACGAGGACGACCTGTTCGAGACCAGCCGCGTGAACCACATCGCGTGGTCGCTCGCGGTGTTCTGCGCGGGACTCGCCATCTGGCTCGGCATTGCCCTCGTCAATGCCGAGAACCAGCGCTACGCCCTGATGACCAACCAGTGCCCCGATCCGCTGTTCAAGGGCGCCATCGACAAGGCCTGCCTGCTGACCGTGCACTCGCGCGAACACTGGTGGGAACACCTGTGGTACGCGGCCACCCACGTGCGCCCCGAATCCGAGCCGGTGGAGCGCTATCCCGCCAGGCGCCAGGCGCCAGCCGCCGCACGCTAGCGGCCAGGCCGCCGGCGCCTTCGTCCTTCTTCCATTGCCAATGTGACGGTGCTGTCGTGCCTGCCGCGCTCAGGCGGGCAGGGTGATCACGAAGCGCGCACCCCCTAGCGGCGAACCGGTCGCATGCAGGGTACCGCCGTGCAGGGCCACGGCCTTGCGCGCGATCGACAGGCCCAGGCCGAAGCCGCCGGTGGCGCGGTCGCGGCTGCGGTCGAGCCGGTAGAAGGGATCGAAGATGCGGTCGCGCTCTTCTTCCGGAATGCCGGGACCGTCGTCGTCCACCGTGATCTCGGCCTGGCCACCGCTGCGGCTGGCGGCCAGCAGGATGCGGCTGGACGCATATTTCTGGGCATTGCGCAGCAGGTTGCAGACGGCGCGCGCCAGCAGGCGGCGGTCGGCCTCGATCTCGCCCAGCGACGCGTCCAGCGCGCATTCGAGCTGGAGCGGGGAGGGTGGCAGCATGCCGGTGCATTCCTGCAGCACCGCGGCCAGCCCGACCGGCTCGGCCTGCAGGTTGCGTGCGCTGTCGAGCTTGCTCATGTCGAGCAGTTCGTTGACGAGGGAATTCAGTTCGCGCAAGTCGCCTTCCATGGCGCGCACGCGCTTGCTCAGGCCCGGGTCCTTGGCCCGCGCATCCAGCAGTTCCAGGCCGAATTCCAGGCGCGCGATGGGGGTGCGCAGTTCGTGCGACACCGAGTGCAGCAGGCTTTTCTGCGCTTCCAGCAGGTCTTCGATGCGGTCGGCCATGTGGTTGATGCGCTCGGCCAGCGGATAGATGCTGGCCGATGGTTTCATCTGCGAACGCGCGGTCAGCTTGCCACTGCCGAACGCGTCGGCCACGCGCGACAGCGACTGCAGGCCCTGCCAGTGCGCGCGCGACCACAGCGCGATCGGCACCAGGAGGGCGACCGCCACGATCACGTAGCGCAACGCTTCCATCTTGAGGGCTTGGCCGATGTCGACCGGCAGGTTGCGGGCATGCAGCACTTCTTCGTGGCTGCCGATGTAGCGCTCGCCTTCCAGGTCGACCCGGCGGTAGAAGCTGCGGCTGGCCGGATCGAGCACGATCTCGCCGCGGTCGAGCTGGGCGCGGCGGCCGCTGGGCAGCGCGGCCCTGGCCTCGGCCAGCGGAATCAGGTCGTAGCGCACGCTGGAGACCACGCGCACGTTGTTCAGGCGCGTCAGCCAGTCGTCCGGCGGGGCTTCGTCCACGTACTGCTCGAGCAGGAAGATCTGGGCCGCCGCCTGGCGGCGTGCGATGTCCTCGAGCGGATCCCCGAACAAGCGGCTGAAGGCGAAGTAAATCACGAAGGTAGCCGCCGTGATCGACAGCATGACCAGCACGAAGAAGCGGAAGAAGATCCGGTTCACGTACCCATCCTGCATGACTGGCGGTTACGGACTGCTACATACATAGTGTCTCCTTGGCCGGCATTGTATAGGAGCAACCGCCCAGCGTGAAAGCCTTACAAATTGTAGACAATTCCTCGACAGTTGGAGGGGGAATCCGCGGCCGGGAATCCATACCATGTTCCTACATCAGGTCAATCTGGTTTTCCGTTTGCCCGCCTGATATGCGAGTGTCGGCGGGTTTTTTTATTTCCAAGGAATCGATCGGTGCCGTCGCCCGGCGATGCCGCCCCAGCGTGGAGAACAAGAACATGAACAAGTCCGTACGCGCTGTCGCCCTGTTGGCAACGGCCGGCATCGCCATGGTGGCTGTGGTCGCCTGTGGCGGGGGCGAGGGCGACATGGCCGGCACCATGCGCAACCAGCAGGCCGGGCAGGGCATCACCGTCGGCGAGCCGAACGGCGGCGTGCCAGTCGTTTCCGAGTACATCAGGATGGCCAGGGAAGCCTCCTGCGCCACGACCCGCAACCGGCTGTATGTCATCGACAGCAAATACGTGCTGTGGGACCGCGCCGGCGATTGCGCCGACAACGCGTACGGCCAGCAACTGCTGGGCGCAAGCCCGCAGGCGCTGCTGTGCAGCGCCGCCGGCACGATCGCCGGAGCGCGCATCGGCTGTAGCGACGCCAGCCTGCGCCCGCTGTTCGACACGGTGCTGAACAACCTGGAGCGGGCCGACCTTGGCCTGGGCGCCAGCCACAAGGTGGAGCGGGTCGATTTCCTGCCGCCGGACGGCACCCCGGTGCCGTTCCGGACCGTGGCCAGCGAGGATACGTCGAATATCAAGGCGCCGCGCGAAGTCGTGGTCAAGGATGCCGCCGCCTGGACTGCCCTGTGGGCCGAGCATGGCGCAAGCCGCGCGGCGCCGCCGGTCGACTTCAGCCAGCACATGCTGGTGGCCGTCTTCGCCGGCGAGGGCAGTGCCGGTTGCGGCGGCTTCGACATCGTGCATGCCGGCGTCCACGCAGGCCAGCTGCTGGTCGAGTACGCATTGCGCCACCCGTCGCCGATGACGGCATGCCCGGCTGTGGTGACCCAGCCGATGCGCGTGGTGGCGCTGCCGCGCTCCGATGCCAGGCTCGTGTTCCGGAAAATCGTGTCGGACTTCGCCAACTTCACGACCGTCGAGCCGAACCTGCGCACCCAGGTGCTTGCGCAGCGCAATGTCGTGGTGCGCGACGAAGCGGCCTGGGCCGCCCTGTGGGCGGAGCATGCGGGTCGTGACGCCGCGCTGCCAAAGGTCGATTTCACGCGCCAGATGGTAATCGGCGTGTTCCGTGGCGCCCAGCCGGATGGCTGCCGCAGCACGGCGATCCGTTCCGTTGATTTCCGTGATGGCAAGCTCCATGTGGTGCATGTCGACACCGTTCCTGGTCCTGGCATCCTGTGCACAATGGCAATCGTGTATCCGTCCCACCTGGTCATCGTCGACCGCAGCGAAGCGCCGGTGGAATTTATTCGCGAAGTACGTACCTTGCAGTAACAATTCGTGAGTGTTCGGCTTGCTCGACGTAAAATATCGGGATGCCGAACTCCGATTGTGAAAAACATGAAAAAGCTATTCGCCCTGGTCCTGGCTGTCTCGGGCAGCGCTGCAAGCGCACAGACGCCGACCACCAACCCGATGCCCGATGGCAGCCGCGACATGTATGCCGGGCTGGGCGTCGTGTCGGGCCCGCGCTACGAGGGGGCGGATAGCAGCCGGACGGCGGCGCTGCCGGTCCTGCAGATCCAGTGGAGCAACGGGATCTTTGTCTCGGGCATGAGCGCCGGGATGCATCTGTCGGCCAGCCCGCTGGTCGAATACGGCCCGCTGCTGGCCCTGCATCCGCGCCGCACCGAGTCGGGCACGGGCGGGCGCCTGGACGGGGTCGAGGGCAGCGCCAAGCCCTTCCTGCCGAGTTCGGTACGCACCTATGAGTCGGACAATCCACTGGCCGGCATGGACGAGATCCGCATGCGCCCGGAAGCCGGCGCCTTCTTCAATTACTACCTGGCGCCGGAATGGCGCCTGACCAGCAGCGTGCTGGCCGGTGCCGGCAACGACCGCAACGGGGTGCGCGCCGCGCTGGGCATCCAGCGCCTGGCGATGGCGCTCGCGCGGCATCACAGCGTGTCGGTGAGCGCCGGCCTCGGCTTGGCCAACCGCGCCTACCAGCAGAGCTATTTCGGCGTCAGCCCGGCCCAGGCCCTGGCCAGTGGCAACCGCGTCTACCGCCCGGAAGGCGGCCTGAAGGACGTGTACGTCGGCGCGCGCTGGAACTGGGCGCTGTCGCCGTCCTGGATGCTGACGTCGAGCGCGCACCTGTCCCGCCTGGCCGGTGATGCGCGCCATAGCCCGCTCGTCGAGCGGTCCACCAACCTGACGGTTTCGACCGCCATCGCCTACCGCTTCTGATGATGCGCTTCGCCCACGTCACCACCTGCGTATGCTTCCTCGCCACGGCCGGCCTGGCTGCGGCGCAGGCGCACGCGCAGGTGCAGGGTGTGGACTGGGCAAGCTACCGCGACGCCTACCGGGCCGTGGTCGTGTTCGAGAAGTACGGCGGGGCCAAGACCCTGCTGCAGAACCACCTGCAGTTGCTGCCGCGCGAGAAAGGCGTGCTGGGCGAGGGCGTGCAGCTGATCCTGAAGGGCAAGACGGTCCAGACCAGCCTTGCCTTCGATGCGCTCGGACGCGGCGTGCTGCCGCTGATCAAGACGGCCTACGACGAGAACGCCGTGCTGGCGCCGAACCGCCCCATCGGCCCCTTTGCGCTGCGCGCCCGGGTCAGCATTGCAACGCAGGCGGACAACACCTACGACGCGGCCGAGCTGCGCGCCGCCTGCGAGCAGGCGCTGGACTTTGCCCGCCACACCGATGCCGGCGCGCGCAGCCGCCAGTGCGTGGGAGTGCGCCTGGTATTCCCGAAGAAGGGCACCGACACCACCGTCAAGCTGCGCCGCCCGGATGCCGAGGCGGCGCTGCCGGTGACCCAGGGCGCGGCCTTCGCCGGCGACGCCGATGCCGATTTCCCGGTGGTGAACTACCGCTTCGGCAACGAGCGCGCCCAGCTGGTCACCTACAGCGCGCCGCTGGCGATCGTGCCGCTGTTCGAGTAGCGCACCGCCTTTTCTTTTTCGCTCAGTAGCTCTCGTAGGCGCCGATGTCCCACGCACCGCCTTTCGGACGCGGCGTGCCGGCGATGTCCGTGAGCGGGGCGGAGGTCTTGGTGCCCTGGTTCACGGCCGGGGAGCCGCTTTGCAGGCGGTAGTCGCCATTGCCGGCCGGGTTGTAGCTGACGAACTTCGGATCCGCGTTGACCGTGCCGGTGGCGCTGCCGACGCGCAGCGTGATCGCCGAGCCATTGCCATAGACCAGGTTGTTTGCGGTGACATTGCCCGAGCCGATGCAGTTCTGGCCTGAATAGCAGTACTGCGCGATGCCCTGGCGCGGGTTCCGGACCACGATGTTATTCACCACCATCGTATTCTTCAGCTGGATGTTGCCCGGCTTGTCGCCCACGCCGGTAACGATGCCGCCGCCCATGCCGCTCGATCCGTTGGCGAACACGGTGTTGTTGGCGATGACCGAATCGGTCGCCGCATGCCACAGGTGGATGCCGTAGGCCGAGGCGCGGTAGACGATGTTGTTCAGGATCTTGCTGCCCTTGTTGGACGAGTAGATGCCCTGCACGCCATTGCAGCCGCCCGGCTTGCCGATGTCGTGCACCACGTTGCCGACGATGTCGCCGGCCGCGCTGCCGTAGTTGGCGTTGACGATGCCGGCGCCACCGCTGCCCGTGCAGCCGCCGGAGACGGTGATATGGTGGACGCGGTTGTTGGTGACCAGCGTGTTCGAGCCCATGTTCTGGATCCCGAGGCGGCCCGGGCCGCTGATGTCGAAGCCGTTGATCTCGACGTAGCTGCCGCTGTTCAGCCACATGACCTCGGTGCCGCTGCCGACGATCTTTGCGCCCCACCTGGTGTCGGACACGAAGCGGATCGGACCGGTGGCGCTGCCGCTGGCCCTGGTGCTCACGTTGCCGTTGTAGGTGCCCGGCGCCACGTGCACGGTGGTGCTGGCCCTGGCCACCGATGCGGCCTTGCCGACGGTCTTGAACGGACGCGCCTGGGTACCCGGGTTGGCGTCCGAACCGGTGGTGGACACGTACAAGTGGTAGAAGGACGCGGGGGCGGTGGAGGCTGTGCGGTTGGCGTATTCCTGGCTGCCGACCAGGGCGGCGCGCACGCTGTCCAGGGGCAGGCCCTGGTTGACCAGGCCCACCCAGTAAGCCAGGCCGGCGCTGTCGGGATCGCGGCCGAGCAGGCTACGGTAGAGTTCGGAGACGGCATCGACGGTGCTTGTGGCGGCGGCCACGGTGCCGGTACTCGGGGCGGCGTAGTCGGCGGCCTGGACGCTGGCGCCGAGGGCGGCCAGCAGGACGGCGGCGCTGCAGCAGAGCAGGGTACGTGCGCGGCCTGGGTGGGATGGACGGCAGTGTTCATCAGCTTGTTTCCTCTTCAAAAAGTGAATGCGAAACTTTGAGCCTAGGAAATTGCGCGAGTTCACTTTTTCAAGAGAAAAATTTTCGCCTGATATTGCTTTCTTAAGTGTGATTTCGATAGGGAAATAAAAGTGTTAGAACGGTGTGATCCGCAGAACAGCGCTGATGGAACAATCGCGGTTCAAAGCGGACCGGTTGCCAGACTGCGCTTGGTGCAGCGGCGCCAAGAACGTACACTGGGGCATTCCCGACCTGTCGAAAACCCTTTCCATGCCCTTCAGTCGCCTTGATCTCCCCCGGGTCTGCCTTCCGGAGCTGGCGCTGAGCGTTCCGCCGCTGACCAGCGACGATTGTGTGTTTGCTTTCTTCGCGTCCGAAGCTGCCGATGCGCTCAGGGCAGGGACGCTGCGATTCCACCGCCCTGGGGAGCCGCACCACGCATGAAAACCGGAAAAATCGTCCTTGGAGCATGTGTGCTGTCCTTGTTGGTCGCGCTTGGTATGTACTTGCGGAACGAAGTGCGAACAGACAGTTGCCTGGACCGTGGTGGCAGCTGGGACAAGGAACAACAACTTTGTCACGGCGCTACGCATTCGCATCGTCGCGCGAAGGTCCTTGTATCGGCTCCGGCGTACCCAATGCTCGCGTACCCCGTTCACGATAGGACAGCGGGCCCATGAACGAAAAAATTGGTTTGCCTGGATTGCTTCTGCTGGCACTCCTGGTCCACTCCGTGCCTGCCCATGCAGTTTGCCGCGATCCAGTCAGCGGCCGATCGGGATACAAGCTTCCCCTCGCTGAGGAGGTTCATACCGCCGAGGCGGTCATCATCGGTCGTGTGCTTTCCGAACAGCGCGTGCAGGAAGATCCAGACGATCCGGAGGGCCTGACGGCATCCAGGCTAGGCATCAAAGTGCTGAAAAAGCTGAAGGGCAGTCTGCCAGGCGTGATCATCGTCGAGAATGAAAACACATCATCCCGCTACCCCATGAGCGTCGGCGAAGAACACATCCTGTTCATTTCAAGCGCAAACCGAGGCAAGTGGATCGATAGCTGCGGCAATTCGGAGGCAATGCCCGGTGGACAATTGGTCGCTAGGAAGGTCCGGGCGCTCCTGGAGCGTTGAAGCCGTCACTGGGGACGGTGGTGCGCGGCGGATCCAGGGGAGGCGATCCGAGAGAAACGGCTTCCTCTTCAGTTCCAGGCCGACGGCGAAAACAGGTAGCCTTCTCCCCACACCGTCTTGATCTTCTCCGACTCGGCATCCTCGAACTTGCGGCGCAGTTTGGAGATGCAGTTGTCGATGCTGCGGTCGAGGCCATCGAACTCGATCCCACGCATCTTCTTGAGCAGCGCATCGCGCGAGAGCACGCGTCCAGCCGCTTCGGCCAGCACCAGCAGCAGCTTGTATTCGGTGTTCGACAGCACGCAGGGTTCGCCGCGCCACATCACGCTGCGGTCGGTGGTCACGATGCGCAGGGCGCCGAACTGCAGCACGCGCGCGTCGCTACCCTTGGCCTGGGCGGTGCGCCGCATCAGGGCGCGCAGGCGCGCCAGCAGCACCCGCGGCTGCACCGGCTTGTTGACGAAGTCGTCGGCGCCCTGTTCCAGGCCGGAGACTTCGTCGTAGGAATCCTCGCGCGCGGTCAGGATCAGGATCGGCACCTCCGACGTCTCGCGGATCTGGCGGCAGACCACCATGCCGTCCAGGCCAGGCAGCATCAGGTCGAGCACGACGACGTCGGGCGTGAGCGCGCGGAAGCGCTCCAGCGCCTGGTCGCCGCGACTGACCAGGTCGACCGTGAATTCATAGCCGGACAGGTATTCGGTGACGAGCTCGGCCAGGCGCGCATCGTCTTCCACCAACATCACTCGGTACATGCTCATGTTTTCCTCCAGCCGGAATTGTATAAGAGTGCTTGTCAGAAAGCACAGCCCCTACAAAGGGGGGACATTCTCATACAAACGGTGACATGTGCAAGAAGAAAGGCGCTGCGGCCCGTCTAGGCTTGCGCGACGCCCTCGGCGATCGCCCGTCCGACCTCGGTGGTGCTGGCCGTGCCGCCCATGTCCGGTGTGCGCGGGCCCTGCACCAGGCAGCCCTCGATCGCCCGCAGCAGCGCGTCGTGCGCCTCGCGGTAGCCCAGGAATTCCAGCAGCATCGCGCCCGACCACACCATGCCGATCGGATTGGCGATGTTTTTCCCATAGATATCGGGCGCCGAACCGTGTACCGGCTCGAACAGGGAAGGAAAGCGGCGCTCGGGATTCAGGTTGGCGGAGGGCGCGATGCCGATCGTGCCGGCGCAGGCCGGGCCCAGGTCCGACAGGATGTCGCCGAACAGGTTCGAGGCCACCACCACGTCGAAGCGTTCCGGCGAGAGCACGAAGCGGGCGGCCAGGATGTCGACGTGATACTTGTCCCATCGCACGTCCGGATAGTCGCCCCCGATTGCCGCCACCCGCTCGTCCCAATAGGGCATCGAGATCGCGATGCCGTTCGACTTGGTGGCCGCGGTCAGGTGTTTCTTCGGGCGGCGCTGCGCCAGTTCGAAGGCGTAGCGCAGGATGCGATCGGTGCCGTGACGGGTGAACACCGCTTCCTGCAGCACCAGCTCGCGCTCGGTGCCCTCGAACATGCGCCCGCCCACCGCCGAGTACTCGCCTTCGGTGTTCTCGCGCACGACGTAGAAGTCGATGTCGCCCGGCCCCTTGTTCGCGAGCGGGCAGGGCACCCCGGGCATCAGGCGCACCGGGCGCAGGTTCACGTACTGGTCGAACTCGCGCCGGAACTTCAGCAGCGAGCCCCAGAGCGAGATGTGGTCGGGCACCGTGTCGGGCCAGCCGACCGCGCCGAAGAGAATCGCCTCGCAAGCGGCCAGCTGCTGCTTCCAGTCGTCCGGCATCATCTGGCCGTGGGCGAGGTAGTAGTCGCAGCTGGCCCAGTCGAAGTGGACGAACTCCAGCGCGATACCGAAGCGCCTGGCGGCCGCTTCCAGCGCGCGCAAGCCCTCGGGCATGACTTCCTTGCCGATGCCGTCGCCGGCGATTACGGCGATCCTGTGCCGTGTTTGCTGCGCTTGCTGCGTTTGATTAGCGTGCTGCTGCATGCCTGGCTCCTGTAGATAGCTTATCGGCGCTCAGCTTAGCAAGAAAACACAGCGTTTATAATCGGGCATAACGTGGCTTCATGGAACATGATTCGTGAATAATCAAGTCGAAAATGGCGACCTGCGGGTCCTGGTCGAGGTCGTGCGCAAGGGCAGTTTCGCCGGCGCGGCCGAGGCGCTGGGGATGTCGGCCGCCTTTGTCAGCAAGCGTATCGGCGTACTCGAGTCAAGGCTCGGCGTACGCCTGTTCGAGCGCTCGACGCGGCGCATCCTGATCACCGAGGAGGGTGAGCGCATCTATGGGCGCGCCCAGCTGATCCTCGAACAGATCGACGACATGCTCGACGAGCTCGCCGAACAGCGCGAGGCGCCGGCCGGGCGGCTGCGCATCTGCAGCAGCTTCGGCTTCGGGCGCAAGGTGGTCGCGCCCGTGATCGCGCGGCTGGCGGCCGCCTATCCGCGGCTGCAGATCCGCTTCGAGGTGTTCGACCGCCTGGTGGACACGGCGGCCGAGGGCTTCGACCTGGACGTGCGCATCGGCGACGCCATCCCGCCCCGGCTGGTGGCGCGCAAGCTGATGGACAACCACCGCATCCTGTGCGCCGCGCCCGCCTATCTGGCGCGCCATGGCACGCCGGCGACGTTGAAGGAACTGGCCGCCCACCAGTGCCTGGCGATCAAGGAACGCGACCATCCGCTGGGCAGCTGGCGCCTGCAGGGACGGCACGGCGAAGAAACGGTGCGGGTGGCGGGCGCGCTGTCGACCAACCATGGCGAGATCGCGCTGCGCTGGGCGGTGGAGGGGGGCGGCATCGTGCTGCGTTCGCGCTGGGATGCGCAGGCCTACCTCGACGCGGGCAGCCTGCGCCATGTGCTGCCCGAGTACACCCAGCCGGCGAATGTCTGGGCCGTGTACCCGCAGCGCCTGGCCGGCTCAAGCCGGGTGCGGGTGTGCGTGGACTACCTGCACCGGCATTTGCAGCCGGCGTGAAGCAGGAAACGGCGCGCGCCGGCGGCAGGCCCGGCAGCGCCGCCCGATGGCGGGAAGCTGCGGGATGCTGCCGTGCCGCTTCCTTCGTCCTAGCTCAGACGCAGCGCAAGCGCGGCCAGGGTAAGCAGGAGAATCGGCAGCGTCAGCAAGATACCGGTCCGGAAATAATAGCCCCAGGAGATACGGATGTTGTTCGCCGCCAGCACGTGCAGCCACAGCAGGGTAGCGAGGCTGCCGATCGGCGTGATCTTCGGACCGAGGTCGGCGCCGATGACGTTCGCGTACACCATCGCCTCCCGCACCACGCCCTGGGCCGCGCTCGCATCGATGGCCAGGGCACCTACCAGCACGGTCGGCATGTTGTTCATGACCGACGACAGGATGGCGGTGAGGAAGCCAGTGCCGAGCGCGGCGCCCCAGAGGCCCTGCCCGGCGCACAGGTTGAGCAGGGTCGTCAGGTAAGCGGTCAGGCCGGCATTGCGCAGGCCATACACGACCAGGTACATCCCCAGCGAAAAGACGACGACCTGCCAGGGCGCTCCGCGCAGGACTTCCCGGGTCGAGATGCGGTGACCGCGCGCCGCCACCGCGAGCAGGAGGACAGCGCCGGCCGCGGCCACGGCACTGATCGGGATGCCGGCCTCGTCGAGCCAGAAAAAGCCTGCGAGCAGCATCGCCAATACCCACCAGCCAGTCAGGAAGGTCGTGCGGTCATGGATGGCTTCCTGCGGGCGCTTGAGCTGTGCCAGGTCGTAGTCGGCGGGAATGTCATTGCGAAAGAACCAGAGGAGCGCAGCCAGCGTGGCCGCCACCGACACCAGGTTCACGGGAACCATCACCGCGGCATAGCGTGCGAAGCCGATATCGAAATAGTCGGCCGAGACGATATTGACGAGGTTCGAGACGACCAGCGGCAGGCTGGCGGTGTCGGCGATGAAGCCGGCCGCCATCACGAAGGCAAGCGTCGCCCTGGGCGAAAAACGCAGGGCGACCAGCATGGCGATGACGATGGGCGTGAGGATCAGGGCGGCGCCATCGTTCGCAAACAGCGCGGCCACCGCGGCACCCAGCAGGACCAGCATCACGAACAGGCGCCGGCCATTGCCGCCACCCCAGCGCGCCACGTGCAGCGCGGCCCACTCGAAGAAGCCGGCCTTGTCGAGCAGCAGGCTGATGATGATCACGGCGACGAAGGCGCCGGTCGCGTTCCAGACGATGTCCCAGACGATCGGGATGTCGCTGACGTGGATGACGCCGGCAAGCAGGGCCACAGCGGCGCCCGCTGACGCGCTCCAGCCGATGCCCAGCCCGCGCGGCTGCCAGATGACGAATGTCAGGGTCGCCAGGAAAATGAGGAAAGCGATCATCAGAAAAAATCTTTCAAGCAGGTCAGGCGTCGATGCGGCCGATGCGGTCGAGCTCGGTCTTGAGCCTGGCGGGGTCGCCACGCAAGGCGTCCAGCGGCAGGGCCAGGAAGGCTTCGATGCGGGCGCGCAGGATCGCATAGGCTCGCTCGAAGGCGGCGCTGATCTCGTCTTCGGTACCGACGACATGGCTCGGGTCGTCCACGCCCCAGTGCGTCCGCAGGACCGGACCGAGGTAGGCCGGGCAGGTCTCGCCCGCGGCACTGGCGCAGACTGTGACGACGATGTCCGGCGTGACCGGGAGGCTGTCCCACGACTTGCTGGTAAAACCCTCGGTCGGAATGCCTTTGCTGGCCAGCAGGGCAAGTGCCCGCTCGTTCAGCTTGCCGGTGGGCTGGCTGCCCGCGCTCAGCGCGTGCCAGCCGCCGGGGGCGAGGTGCTTGAAGACGGCCTCGCTGATCAGCGAGCGGCAGGAATTGCCGGTGCAGAGGAACAATACGTTCATGTCGGGCCCGCTTCGCACGCCTGGCTGCCGATGGAGGAACAGGAATTGCCGCCGCAGCAGTTCTCGGTGAGGAAGCCAAGCAAGGCGTTCATCGTCCCGAACTGCGCGGCATAGATGACGAAGCGGCCTTCCTGGCGCGGCACGATGAGGTTCGCGTGGGTCAGCTCTTTCAGGTGAAACGAGAGCGACGATGGCGGCATGCCGAGTGCTTCCGCAATCCTGCTGGCAGCGAGTCCTCCAGGGCCGGCCTGGACAAGGAGCCGGAACGTTGCCAGTCGTGATTCTTGCGCGAGCGCGGCCAGGGCCACGACTGCATCCTTGTCTACCATGATCGCTTCCTTGGTCGTTTCCATACTTTGAGTATAGTCGAATAGATTTTCATAAACAATACGACTGTTCGAGATTTATCGAAATGTCTTGACACCCGCGATTCCCGGGCATTATTCTTCGTTCGTCGAATAACGAATAACGAATAACGGCCCGTTGCGACCGGTAACCGATATCCGGCGGACGCCGGTTTGACCAGGAGAGCAAACCATGAACACGAACGCCAAACAAGCATTGCCGGTCGCGGTACTGGGCGCAGGTCCGGTCGGCCTCGCAGCGGCAGCGCATCTGATCGAACGCGGCCTGACCCCGCTGCTTCTCGAGGCAGGGGCAAGCGTAGGCGCCAACCTGTCGACCTATCGCCACGTACGCCTGTTCTCGCCCTGGCAGTACAACGTCGACAAGGCCGCGCGCCGCCTGCTGCAGGGCCAGGGCTGGAAGGCGCCGGCCGCCGACGTCCTGCCTACCGCCGGCGAACTGCTCGACGATTACCTGCTACCGCTGGCGGGGGCGCCCGGGATTGCGGCTGGTCTGCGGCTCGGCCACCGTGTCACGGCGATCACCCGTGTGGGCTTCGACAAGGTCAAGACCCGTGGCCGCGACGGCGCTCCCTTCCTCATCCGTACCGAAACAGCCGATGGCCCGCGCCAGTTCCTGGCGAGCAGGGTGATCGATGCAACCGGTACCTGGTCGCATCCCAACCCCCTGGGCGCGGATGGGATCCCTGCGCTCGGGGAGGCGGAGCTGGCCGCGCGCATCGACTACGGCATGCCCGACGTGCTCGGTGCCGCACGCGCACGGTTTGCCGGCCGGCGGACCATGGTCGTGGGCGCCGGGCACTCCGCGGCCGGCACGCTGCTCGCGCTGGCCCAGCTCGCCCAGGAACACCCGGGAACCGGCATCGTGTGGGTGACCCGCGGCAGCCAGCTGGCCCGGGTGTTCGGCGGCGGCGAAGCCGATGGCCTGCAGGCGCGCGGCCAGCTGGGGATGCGCCTGAAGGCGCTGCGCGATGCCGGCGGCCTGGCGCTCCACCAGAATTTCCGGATCGAGGCGCTGCGCGAGGTCGATGGCAGGGTTCGGGTGATCGGAGCGCAGGTCGACGGCGCGGCGCCGGTAATCGACGGGATCGACCGCATCGTCTGCGCGGCTGGCGCACGGCCCGACCTGGCGCTGACCCGCGAGCTGCGCTTGCGCCACGATCCAT
This sequence comes from Massilia hydrophila, assembly GCF_020208145.1. NCBI lineage: Bacteria > Pseudomonadati > Pseudomonadota > Betaproteobacteria > Burkholderiales > Oxalobacteraceae > Massilia > Massilia hydrophila. The sequence goes on from NZ_JAHYBX010000011.1 coordinate 96,621, forward strand.
GGCTCGAAAGCACCGATGCGCTGGCGCCGCTGATCGACCCGAACGAACATAGCTGCGGCACGGTCCGCCCGCACGGCCATCGCGAACTCGCCCACCCGGAGCCGGGCTACTACGCCGTCGGTGCAAAAAGCTATGGCCGCGCGCCGAACTTCCTGCTGGCGACTGGGTACGAACAGGTGCGTTCGGTGGTTGCGGCCCTGGTCGGCGACATGGCGGCGGCCGACGACGTCCAGCTCGACCTTCCCGAAACGGGCGTCTGCAATACGCGCCTGGCGTACGAGGATGCGGCAGCCGGGCAGGCAGGCGCCTGCTGCGGTGCGCCGGCTGCATCGGCCGCTTCCTGCTGCGAGCCCGCACCGTCTCTATCCGGCGCCTGCGGTTGCGGCAGGCCGGTCGAGGTGAGCTGCTGTGCCTGATCGAGCGATCCTGCCGCCGGCGCCGTCCGGCGCTGCCATCCCGGAGTGACCCGTGCATCAGCCATCGAAGACCATCGGCATCCTTGCCGTCACCCAGGTCGTTTCCTGGGGTGCGCTTTACTATGCTTTCACTATTGTCGCGCCGGACATCCAGCGTGACCTGGCCCTTGCGCCGGAACTCGTGTTCGGTGCCTTTTCATGGGCACTGCTGGTTGCCGGGCTGGCGGCCACGCCGGCCGGCATCCTGCTGGACCGCTACGGTGGCCGCACCATGATGGCGGCCGGCTCCTTCCTGTCCGCCCTGGGCCTGGGCTGGCTGGGCCATTGCAGCGGTGTCGTGTCCTACTATCTGGCCTGGACGCTGATCGGCCTGGCCATGGCGCTTACCCTGTACGAAGCCGCTTTCGCCACGATCAACCGCAAGCTCGACACCGGCTCCAGGGGGGCGATTTCAAGCCTGACGCTGTTCGGCGGCTTTGCCAGTACCGTGTTCTGGCCGCTGACCGCCGCGCTGCACACGGCGCTTGGCTGGCGCGACACCTACCTGTGGTATGGCGCCGTCCAGCTCATCGTGTGCATGCCGCTTCATCTCTGGCTTGGTTCCGACCGCGCACGCGGCGTCCAAGCGGGGCCGGCTGGCATTCGCCCGGGCCATACCCTGGCCCAGGCCGTGCGCCATCCCGCATTCTGGACGCTGGCACTGGCGTTCTCGGCCAATACCTTCATCTTCTCGGCCATGGCGGTCCACCTGATCCCCCTGCTGCAGGACCTGGGGCAATCCGCCGACGCGGCAGTCCTGCTGGCCGCGCTGATCGGTCCCATGCAAGTGCTCGGGCGGGTGGGGGAGATGACGCTGGCACGGAACATGGCCCCGCAAACGGTCGGCAAGCTGAGCTTCGCAATGCTGCCCGCGGCCTTGCTCGTCCTCGTGCTGTACGGGTCGCAGGCCTGGACAGCGGCTTTGTTCTGCGTGCTCTACGGCCTGAGCAACGGCATCCTGACGATCGTGCGTGGTGCGATTCCACAGGTGCTGTTCGGCCGCGAACACTATGGCGCCATCGCAGGAGCGATGGCAGGCCCTTCGCTGTTGTCGAAGGCGGCGGGACCGCTCGTTGCTACGGCGGTCCTGCGCCACGACGGCGGGCTGACGGTGTTGCTGTCCATGCTGCTGGCCATCTCCATCGTCTCGCTGGCGTTCTACCTGCGGGCAGTCACCATGGAACGAAAGGGGCAGGCTGCCAAAGGTTTTGACAAGCGCACTGCCTGACGTCTATCCTGCGTTCGCCACACAAGGAATGAACCCGATGTCAACCTCCTGCTGTCCTCCGGATACCCCGCGCGCGCGCGCTGCGCACATCGATGCCGATGACCTCGCGCGCATGTGCAAGGCGCTGGCGCACCCGGCGCGTATCCAGCTGCTGCGCCATCTCAGCGATCATGGTGCCTGCTATTTCGGCAATCTGGCTGACGTGCTGCCCCTGGCGCCATCGACGATCTCCCAGCATGTCTCGATCCTGAAGGAAGCTGGCCTGATCGAGGGCTCGTCCGATGTGCAGCGCGTCTGCTACTGCGTCAACCAGGAGCGGCTGCAGGCGCTGAAGTCGGCGATCGGCAGTCTCTAGCGAGAAAGCAGCGGGCTCAGAGTTTGCGTTCCCAGTAGCCCACGTCGATCCAGCGTCCGAACTTCAAGCCCACCTCCGTGAAGTGAGCGGCCTTGCGGAAGCCGAGGGCTTCATGCAGGCCGACGCTGCTGTCGTTCGGCAAGGCGATGCCGCCGATGACCATGTGCAGCCCGCGCTTGCCCAGCTCGTCCAGCAAGGCGCCGTAGAGCACACGCCCCAGGCCGCGGCCGGTGAAGGCCGCATCCAGGTAGATCGTGCTCTCGACCGAATGGCGGTAGGCCGGCCGCACTCTCCACCTGGTCGCGTAGGCATAGCCCGCAAGCTTGCCGTCCACCTCGAGCACCAGCCAGGGCAGGCCTGCGCCATGCACATCGGCAATGCGCTGCGCCATGTCGGGCGTCGTGACCGCTTCCTCTTCGAAGGTGATGGCGGTGTTCGCCACGTACGGGTGATAGATGGCGCAGATCGGCGCGGCGTCGGCCGGCGATGCGCAGCGCAGGTGAATGCTCGGCATGGGTGTCGTCGGGAATGGCAGGTCCAAGGAGAACGGATGCGCGGCACGTGCTACGCCGAAGCAGGTCCGGGCGAGCGCGACGCCAACGGACACAGCCCGCAGAAGCGGGCTGTGTGCATCAAGTCCTTGCTAACTTGATGATGACGAAACGCCGGACGGCGTTCAGGCCATGTTCTGGTTCACGAAGTCCCAGTTGGCGACGTTCCAGAAGGCGTCCAGGAACTTGGCGCGCGCATTGCGGTAGTCGATGTAATAGGCGTGCTCCCACACGTCGGCGGTCAAGAGCGGCTTGTCCGAGGTGGTCAGGGGGGTGCCGGCATTCGAGGTGTTGACGATGTCGACGCTGCCGTCGGTCTTCTGCACCAGCCAGGTCCAGCCCGAGCCGAAGTTGCCCAGGGCCGATTTGTTGAACTCTTCCTTGAACTTGTCGAACGAGCCCCACTTGGCGTTGATGGCATCGAGCGCCTTGCCGGTCGGCGCGCCGCCGCCGTTCGGCGACATGCAGTTCCAGAAGAAGGTGTGGTTCCACACCTGGGCCGAGTTGTTGAACACGCCGCCGGTCGATTTCTGGATGATCTCTTCCAGGGACATGTTTTCGTACTCAGTCCCTTTGATCATATTGTTCAGGTTGGTGACATAGGTCTGGTGGTGCTTGCCATGGTGGAATTCCAGGGTCTCGGCCGAGATGTGCGGCTGCAGGGCATCCTTGGCGTATGGCAGTGGCGGCAGGGTATGTTCCATGTTTCTTCCTTCGTGTGGTTGGACAGGTTTTGTTCCAGAGCGGCGTCATTCTAAACCGGATGGGCCGGTGTTGCATGGATGGCTAGCTATTCGGACAGGCTTTGTGTGCTGGACACGCCGATTTCCACGCTGCCGCCCGCCAGGCGCAGCGACAGCTTCCGGCGCGCCTTGACCTGGTCCGGGTCGCGCAGCACCTCGCCCTGCGCATTGCGCACGATGGCGTAGCCGCGCTCCAGGGTGCGCTGCGGATTCAGCAGTTCCAGCTGGGCCGCCAGCGCGCCCAGGGCGTCGCGGCGCGCCTTGATGCCGCTACACAGGCTGGCGTTCAGGTGGCGTCCCTCGGCGAGCAGCTGGGCGCGCAGCGTGCGCAGGTCGGGACGGTGGCGCACCCAGCGCTGCTGCAACTGGGCCAGCACCAGCGTCTGGCGGTTGACCGGGGTGCGTACCGCATGGGTCAGCGCGGCCGCCATCGCCAGCAGCTTCACGCGCTGGTGGCGGATCTGGGCCGCGGGGCTGAGCAGGCGGCGGCTGTAGCCGTCCAGGCCCTGGCTCGCATCCGACAGCGTGCGGCGCAGCGCGCGGCGCAGGTCCTGGGCGTCCCCTGCCAGCGAGGCCAGCCAGTCGGCACGCGGCGTGGCCGCCAGTTCGGCGGCGGCGGTGGGCGTGGCGGCGCGCACGTCGGCGGCGAAGTCGGCGATGGTGACGTCGGTCTCGTGGCCCACGCCCGAGATCACCGGGATCGCGCAGGCATCGATGGCGCGCGCCACGCACTCCTCGTTGAAACTCCACAAATCCTCGATCGAGCCGCCGCCGCGGCAGACCAGCAGCACGTCGGCTTCCTGGCGACGCGACGCGGTCATGATGGCTTCCGCGATCTTGTCGGCCGCGAACTGGCCCTGCACCGGGGCCGGGTAAAGGATCACCCGCACGTGCGGTACGCGGCGGCGCAGGGCGGTGAGCACGTCGCGCAGCGCGGCCGCCTGGGGACTGGTGACGATGCCGATGGTGCGCGGGAACAGCGGCAGCGGGCGCTTGCGGCCGGGATCGAACAGGCCCTGGGCCTCGAGTTTTTCCTTGAGCCGCAGGAAAGCTTCGTAGAGCTGGCCGACGCCGGCGCGGCGGATGGTCTCGACATTGATCTGGTAGTCGCCACGCGCGCCGTACAGGGTGACCAGGGCGCGCACCTCGACCTTGTCGCCTTCGCGCGGAGTGAATCCGGCGTACTGGGCACGGCTGCGGAACATCACGGCGCGCACCTGGGCCGCGTCGTCCTTCAGCGTGAAATACCAGTGGCCGGAGCTGGCGCGCGTGAAATTCGAGATCTCGCCGCCGATCCACACCAGGGGAAAGCTGCGCTCGAGCAGGCGCGCCACCTGCTGGTTCAGGGCCGTCACGCTCAGGACGGGCGGAGCGGTGTAGGCGGGGTCGGCGGGGACAGCGTCGAATCGGTCTTCCATGGCGGCTTTCGTGCGGGGCAAAGCGATGCTTATGTCATATCCGGGCGAAATCGACAAGGGCCGTCCCGCTGGCGTGCGCCTTGCCCGCGCAATCCTGTTGTTGCCAGTTTTCAATGCATTCTATTGAAAAGCCTTTCGATTCAAGGGTTTGCAGCCGGGTGGGGGAGCGCCAGGCGGGGCTTATCCACAAAAACTGTGGGCAACTCATCCATTGGCGCAATTGGTTGCATGCAAAACAGACCAGCCCCCCGCTTGCCTTATGCATCAAGCACTTAGCATGCATATGCCTGGCTTGAGCACAATGTTGTCCACAAAAGCTGTGTACAAACTGGATTGCATCGCGCATGGCAGGGAAGACAGGCCGACGCATGAAGGAGTCTCGCGCGCTGCATGTTCTGCAGGCAGTCAGCAACTATCCCATTAAAATCATAAGCTTAGTTCCAGGCATACAGGCTTCATCACAAACTTATCCACAAAAAGTGTGCAGAGGAAAATTTTCTCTGCATTCGGGCGCCAAAAGCCGCAGGTGCAGTGCAAAACACGCGAAAAACGCGTTGGAATGTTGCCTATGGCAGATTTTGACTAAATTTTGTGCAGACTAGGTTTTTTGTGCGAGATCAAACACTTAGCTGTCGAAAAAGGGCATTGCTCACATTTTTGTCCACAAAAAATGTGAGGAACCGCACAGTCCCAACATGTGATGCGTACGGCGAAGCCTGCCTAAATTTTTTGCTTAGGAAAATTATCTATGCAAATCAATGGTTTAGTTAGCAGGCTCGGCCATTGCACACAATTTTGTCCACGGATTGTGTTCGTAACTGGCCGCCGACCGGTCGCTTCGATGCATGGCAAAGCCGGGCCGACCCACGCATCGCAACCTGCCTTATTCTTGCGCAGCTTCAAAATGTCCTTTCAAATCAACGCACTTTGCTTCGGCGCAGGGCCTTGCGCACATTTTTATCCACAGAACTTGTGCAGAACCCGCACGTCGCGCACTTGCCGCACTGCTAGCAACTTGTTACATTGCTGAATTGATTTCTTTCCCTCAGGAGTTTCTCTTGCTCGCCATTTTCCAAGCTGCAGGCTGGCCCATCTGGCTCTTGCTGGTCGCCTCGATCGTCGCCGTCGCCCTGATCGTGGAACGTCTGCTCTACCTGCGCCGCGAGAAGATCCTCCCCCGCGACCTGCTAGCCGAAGTCACTCAGGTCTACCGTGCCGGCAAAGTCACGCCCGACGTCATCGACAAGCTGGAACACAATTCCCCGCTCGGCACCGTGCTGGCCGCCGCGCTGCGCAACGTGGACGCGCCGCGCGACGTCATGAAGGAGTCGATCGAGGAAGCGGGCCGCGGCGTCGCCCACGGCCTGGAACGCTTCCTGACCACCCTCGGCACCATCGCTTCGCTGGCCCCGCTGATGGGCCTGTTCGGCACCGTGGTCGGCATGATCGAGATCTTCGGCGCCCAGAGCCCGACCGGCGGCAGCAACCCGGCCCAGCTGGCCCACGGCATCTCGGTGGCCCTGTACAACACCGGCTTCGGCCTGGCCATCGCGATGCCGGCCCTGGTGTTCTACCGCCACTTCCGCGCCCTGGTCGACAGCTTCATCGTCGAGATGGAACTGCAGGCCGTGAAATTCGTCGACGTCGTGCACGGGACCCGCAAATGATGAACTTCCGCCGCGGCCGCCAGCGCGAGGAGCCGGAGATCAACCTGATTCCGTTCATCGACGTGCTGCTGGTCGTCCTGATCTTCCTGATGGTCTCGACCACCTACAGCAAGTTCACCGAACTGCAGATCACGCTGCCCACGGCCGACGCCGAGCAGGTCGAGCAGCGCCCCTTCGAGATCAACGTGACCGTCGATGCCAAGGGTAACTACACGGTGAACAATGTCCCGGTCGCCTACCAGAGCGTGGCCGGCCTGGCCGAGGACCTGCGCCGGGCGGCCCAGAACGGCGGCCCGAACGGCCAGCCCGCCACCGACCCGGTGGTGATCGTCAATGCCGACCAGTTCGCGATGCACCAGATGGTGATCAACGTGCTGGAAGCGGCGCGCGTGGCCGGCTACGACAAGCTGACCTTCGCCGCCCAGACCGGTCCCGGCAATCCCGGCAAATGAGCACGCGGACGCCCCGGCGTCCGCCTTGCGTCCTGTGATGGCTTCCCTCGAATCGACCCTGACCCGCGCCTGGCTGCGGCGCGGCCCGCTGGCGCTGGCGCTGCTGCCGCTTTCCCTGCTGTTTCGCCTGCTGGCGGCGCTGCGCGCGCTGCTCTACCGCAGCGGCATCAAGCACGGCGAACGCCTGCCGGTGCCGGTGATCGTGGTCGGCAATATCTTTATCGGCGGTACCGGCAAGACCCCGCTCACGATCTGGCTGGCGGAAAACCTGCGCGCGGCTGGCTTGCGTCCGGGCGTGATCTCGCGCGGCCACGGGGGGCAGGAAGCGGCGCCGCGCGCGGTCGGCCCGCAGTCGGATGCGCGCGAAGTCGGCGACGAACCGCTCCTGATCGCGGCCCGCGCCGGCTGCCCGGTGGTGGTCGGACGCCGGCGTGCCGAGGCGGGCAGGGCGCTGCTGGCGGCGCACCCGGAGGTCGACGTGCTGATCGCCGACGACGGCCTGCAGCACTACGCGCTGGCGCGCGACATCGAGATCGTCCTGTTCGACGGCCGCGGTGTCGGCAACGGCTGGCTGCTGCCGGCCGGCCCGCTGCGCGAGCCGCCTTCGCGGCGGCGCGACTTCACGGTGGTGAACGCGCCCGAGATCAGCGCGGCGCTGGCGCGTGCGGTCGGCGGCCAGCCTTTTCGCATGGAGCTGGCGGGCGGCTTCGCCGAACCCCTGGGGCGGCCGGAAGCCTGCCTCCCCTTGGGGCGCCTGCAGGGCCGGCGCATCGTGGCCGCGGCCGGCATCGGCAATCCGGGCCGCTTCTTCGCCATGCTGCGCGGCGCCGGGCTCGACTTCGCCGAACTGCCCTTGCCCGACCACCACGACTTCCTCGACCGTCCCTTCGACGGGGTGGATGCCGATGTCATCCTGATCACCGAGAAGGATGCAGTAAAATGTCGGCAACTTGATAACCTGAAGGACGATCCGCGCTTGTGGGTCGTGCCGGTGACGGCGCGGATCGACCCCGCGCTGGCCGAACAAATCGTGGAGAAATGTCGTGGACGCTCGACTGCTTGATATCCTGGTCTGCCCGCTGTGCAAGGGCCCACTCCAGTACGACAAGAAGGCGCAGGAACTCATCTGCAGCCCGGACCGCCTTGCTTACCCGATCCGGGATGGCATTCCGATCATGTGGGCCGACCAGGCGCGCAAGGTCGAACCGGTGTAAGCGGATGGGTTTTACCGTCATCATCCCGGCCCGCCTGGCCTCGACCCGCCTGCCGAACAAGCCGCTGGCCGACCTCGGCGGCAAGCCGATGGTGGTGCGCGTGGCCGAGCGCGCCCGCGCCTCGGGCGCGGCGCGCATCATCGTGGCCACCGACCACCCCGACATCCTGGCGGCCTGCGCCGCACATGGCGTGGAGGCCGTCATGACCCGTGCCGACCATCCGTCGGGCACCGACCGCATCGCCGAAGTGGCCCACAAGCTGGGCCTGGCGCTAGACGAGGTCGTGGTCAACCTGCAGGGCGACGAGCCGCTGATCGACCCGGCACTGCTGGCCGCCTGCGCCGCGCGCATCGCCGACGGCGTGCCGATGGCCACCGTGGCCCACCCGATCAGCGACGTCGCCGAGGTGTTCAACCCGAACGTGGTCAAGGTGGTCCTCGACAAGGCGGGCAGGGCGCTGTATTTCTCGCGCGCGAGCATTCCCTGGCACCGCGACGCCTTTGCCGCCACGCGCGATGCGCTCCCCGCGGGCGCCGCGCCGCTGCGCCACGTCGGTCTTTATGCGTACAGCAACGCTTTCCTCCAGGCCTACCCGGCGCTGGAAAGTTCACCGCTCGAAACCATCGAGGCGCTGGAACAGTTGCGCGTGCTATGGCACGGCCATCCGATCGCCGTGCACATCACCGACAGTGCGCCGCCGGCCGGCGTCGATACGCCCGAGGACCTGGAGCGGGTGCGCCGCCACTACGCTGCCTGAACTTCCTTACGCCAGTTTTACGTTGTCTGCGCCATGCCAAAACGGGTTGGCGGAGGCCCCCCGGATTGGCGTTAAAGCTGACTTTTGTGGTAACTTTCGTGTCAAGTAGCCAGATATACATCAAATGCGGCATCACACGTGGCATCAAACGCGATCGTTAGCGCACATAAAAATTATCAACATCCTCTAGGAATCTAGGAAACTCATGCGTCTCATTCTGCTAGGAGCACCGGGAGCCGGTAAGGGCACCCAGGCCAACTTCATCAAGGAAAAGTTCAACATCCCGCAGATTTCCACCGGCGATATGCTGCGTGCCGCGATCAAGGCGGGAACCGAGCTGGGCCTGGCTGCCAAGAAGGTGATGGATGCGGGCCAGCTGGTGTCGGACGACATCATCATCGGTCTCGTGAAAGAGCGCCTGAAGGAAACCGACTGCGCCAACGGCTACCTGTTCGACGGCTTCCCGCGCACCATCGCCCAGGCCGACGCCATGAAGGACAGCGGCGTGATGATCGACTACGTGCTGGAAATCGACGTGCCTGACGAGCTGATCGTCGAGCGCATGTCGGGCCGCCGCACCCACGCCGCCTCGGGCCGCGTGTACCACACCAAGTTCAATCCGCCGAAGGTCGACGGCGTCGACGACGTCACCGGCGAACCGCTGGTGCAGCGCGACGATGACAGGGAAGAGACCGTCCTGAAGCGCCTGGCCGTGTACCACAACCAGACCGAAGTGCTGCTCGGCTACTACAACAAGTGGGCGCAGTCGGGCCTGCCGGGTGCGCCGAAGTACCGCAAGATCTCGGGCGTGGGTCCGGTCGAGCAGGTGCGCGATGCGGCGTTCACGGCGCTGACCGAATAAGCGGACCAGGTTCCGCTTCCATGCGGCCCTTCGGGGCCGTTGTTGTTTCCGGTTCTGGATCCCGCTACAGATAGCGCTCGATTGCCGCCGTCAGCGACGCTTCGTCCGAATCGCCGTGATAGCGCTCGCCGTTGATGAAGAAGCTCGGCGTCCCGCTCGCCCCCAGCGTCTTGCCCTGTTCCGCCTGCTCCCGGATGCGCTCCCGGTGCCGGCGTTCGGCCAGGTCGGCGTCGAAGCGCCCGCCATCCAGGCCCAGTTCCTGCGCCAGCAGCGGCAGCTGGCCCGGTGCCAGCTGGGCCTGGTGACGGAACAGCGCGTCGTGCATGTCCCAGAAGCGGCCCTGCGCGGCGGCCGCTTCCGCCGCCTCGGCCGCTGCTTGCGCATGGGGGTGCATGGTGAGCGGCAGGTGGCGGTACACCAGCGCGATGCGCTCGCCGTGGCGCTGCTGCAGCCCGGCCAGGATGGGACGGGCACGGGCGCAATAGGGACACTGGAAATCCCCGTACTCGACAATGACGATATCGGCGTCGCGGCTGCCGCGGACGTGGTCCTGCTCGGATACCTGCAACTGGCTCATTCCTGCTCCCTTGGCTGTGAGGGGCCGATCTTCGCATGCCTCCCGTCGCCGCGCCGCCCGTTACCGCCCGACAAGCCGCCGGGCGCGAGTGTGAGGAATTGTTTCGCGTGCGACGAAGCCGGCTGCGCCGGCCGATAATGGCCTGTCCCCATTTGAATCGCGAGGTGCGCCATGCGTCCCATCCCGTCCCTGATCGCCGTCCTGCTGGCCTTTGGATCCGCCGGCGCACTGGCGCAGAACACGGCCGCGCCGCAGCCGCCGACCGGCAAGCCGGTGTCTGACAGTGCCAGCTACGGCCCGGTGCTCAACCCCCAGGACAGCCCGGCCACGCGCCAGCGCGCCGGCGAAGCCCGGCCCCAGGCGCAGGAAGAGCGCGCCGGCCAGCCGCCGGTGACGGGCAAGCAGGACGAGGCCGACCCTTCGGCGCGTCCGGCGCCGCAGCCGCCTGCCCAGCCGCAAACCCAGCCGCAAACCCAGCCGCAAACCCAGCCGCAAACCCAGCAGGAGCGCCAGGGACGTCCCGAAGCGCGGCCGGCCGACAAGCGGGGCAAGCAGGCGCAGCGCCGCCCGGGCGCGGTCCAGCGCGTCGGAAGCACGCCCCGCATCGCCGCGCCGGCGCCGATCCCGTTCCCGCCCACGACGACGGCGCCGGCGGCACCGGCGCCACTGGTGCCGCAGACCAGCCAGGCCGTGGGCTGCGCCGGCAGCCTGTGCACGGACGCCAGCGGCGCCACCTACAACGCCGGCAACGGCAATGTCGGGGTCAGCAGCAGCGGGCGCCTGTGCACGCGCAACGGCGCGAATATCCAGTGCATCTGAGGCACGCAGCCGCATAAATGGTTTTTCCAGCAAAAAGTTCGCTACAATCGCTGTTTGACGTTTACGTAAACGTAATTGCGTAATCACTGCGTCATCACCGCGTGCAGACAGCGGCACCAGAACTTTTAAAAAGGGAAAACCATGCAAATTCAGAACAACGTGTTCATCGTCACCGGTGGCGCCTCGGGCCTGGGAGCGGCCACCGCGCGCATGATCACCGAGGCGGGCGGCAAGGTCGTCATCGCCGACGTGCAGCTTGACGCCGGTGCGGCCCTGGCGGCCGAACTGGACGGCCAGTTCGTCAAGTGCGACGTGACCTCGGAAGCCGACGGCCTGGCCGTGGTCGAAGCGGCCACCAAACTGGGCACGCTGCGTGGCCTGGTCAACTGCGCCGGCGTGGCGCCGGCCGTCAAGACCGTCGGCAAGGACGGCCCGCACCCGCTGGATGCCTTCCAGCGCGCGGTGAACATCAACCTGGTCGGTACCTTCAACATGTGCCGCCTGGCGGCCGACGCCATGGGCAAGAGCGAAGCGGCGGAATACGGCGAGCGCGGCATCATCATCAACACCGCCTCGGTCGCGGCCTTCGACGGCCAGATCGGCCAGGCCGCCTACGGTTCCTCGAAAGCGGCCGTGGCCGGCATGACCCTGCCGATGGCGCGCGACCTGGCGCGCAGCGGCATCCGCGTGATGACCATCGCCCCGGGCATTTTTGAAACCCCGATGCTGATGGGCATGCCGCAGGAAGTGCGCGATTCGCTGGGCAAGATGGTGCCGTTCCCGCCGCGCCTCGGCATGCCGAAGGAATACGCGCACCTGGCCAAGGCCATCATCGAGAACGTCATGCTGAACGGCGAGACGATCCGCCTGGACGGCGCGATCCGCATGCAGCCGAAGTAAGCGGCGCAGAGCGGGCGTCCTGAACGCCGCCGCCAATTGCTGTACGATGGGCGGATGTCGGGCGCGTGGCGCAAGCCGCGCGCCCGTTTGCTTTCCGGAGAACCGATTTGACGAAGAACAATACGATGCCGCGCGTGGCCCTTGCGCTCATGCTGGCCCTCGGCGCCACCGTGGCCGCCAACCCCTCCGCGCTGGCGCAGGACGTCCTGCAGCGCGCGCCCGAAGCCGCCAGCGGCTACCAGGACAAGGCCGGCTGGCCGGCCCGCACCTTCATGGTGGCCGCGGCCAATCCGCTGGCGGTGGACGCCGGCTACGCGATCCTGAAGCAGGGCGGCAGCGCGATCGATGCCGCCATCGCCACCCAGCTGGTGCTGACCCTGGTCGAGCCGCAGTCTTCCGGCATCGGCGGCGGGGCCTTCCTGGTCCACTACGACGGCCGCAAGACCCAGGCCTTCGACGGCCGCGAAACCGCGCCCTCGAAGGCCGACGAGCGCCTGTTCCAGCGGCCCGACGGCAGCCCGCTGTCGCGTACCGAGGGCATCGTCGGCGGCCGTTCGACCGGCGCGCCGGGCGTGCTGCGCATGCTGGAACTGGCCCACAAGGAGCATGGCAGGCTGCCGTGGAAGGCCCTGTTCGCCCCCGCCATCCGCCTCAGCGAGGAAGGCTTCGCGGTCAGCCCGCGCCTGCACGCGCTGCTCAGCGGCGAGCGCCACCTGCGCAAGGACCCGGAGGCGGCGCGCTACTTCTACGGCAACGGCGGCCAGCCCTGGCCGGTCGGCCACATCCTGAAGAACCCGGCGCTGGCCAGGACCCTGCGCGAGATCGCCGCCGGCGGCGCCGACGCCTTTTACCAGGGCCGCATCGCGCGCGATATCGCGGCGAAGGTCGCGGGGCACCCGAGCAACCCGGGCCTGCTGAGCGCCGCCGACATCGCCGGCTACCGGCCGAAAGTGCGCACCCCGGTGTGCAGCGACTACCGCGCCTACACCGTGTGCGGCATGCCGCCGCCGTCTTCGGGCGGCATCGCCGTGGCCCAGATGCTGGGCATGTTCGAGACCTTCGACATGCGGGCGCTGGCGCCCATGAACGGCGTGCCGGGCGTCGAGGCCCTGCACCTGTTCAGCGAAGTAGGGCGCCTGGCCTATGCCGACCGCAACCGCTACGCGGCCGACACCGACTTCGTGCCGCTGCCGGGCAAGGGCGTGCCCAGCCTGATCGACAAGACCTACCTGGCCACGCGCGCCCGGCTGGTCGGCGCGCGCTCGATGGGCGAGGCGCCGGCCGGCAAGCCGCCCGGCATGGAAGTGGCCTGGCACTGGGGCAAGGACAATGCCATCGAAACGCCGTCCACCTCGCACCTGTCGGTGGTCGACGGCTACGGCATGGGCCTGGCCATGACCACGACCGTCGAAGACGCCTTCGGCTCGCGCCAGATGGTGGACGGCTTCATCCTGAACAACCAGCTGACCGACTTTTCCTTCGCTTCGCGTGACGCCGACGGTCCGATCGCGAACCGGGTCGAAGCCGGCAAGCGCCCGCGCAGCGCAATGTCGCCCACCATCGTGTTCGACCGCAAGAGCGGCAAACTGGTGCTGGCGGTCGGTTCGCCGGGCGGTCCGGCCATCATCAATTACGTGGCCAAGGTGCTGGTCGGCACCCTCGACTGGGGCCTGAACGTGCAGCAGGCTGTCAACCTGCCGAACTTCGGCAGCCGCAACGGCCCCACCGAACTGGAGGCGGGGCGCTTCCCGGCCGCCACGGTCGAGGCCCTGAAGGCGCGCGGGCACGCGGTGCGGCAGGGCGAGCAGACCTCGGGCCTGCACGGCATCCAGCGCATCGAGGTGCATGGCGTGCCGCTCTGGTACGGCGGGGCCGATCCGCGCCGCGAGGGCGTGGCCCGGGGCGACTGATCTGCGGGGCGGCGCGCCGGACGCGACCGCCGGTAGCGGGCCACGCGACCGTGGCCGGTCCCGCTTGCACTGCGCTGCGCCGGCGTGGGAATGTGAGGCTTTCCGCGACAGGCGCTGCGCTACACTCGCTGCTTGCGCGCAACAGTCGCCGGACGACCCCGGCAGGCACAATGGACACCAGCACCGCTTTGCATCGTTCTACCCGCACCGAACGCATCCTGTTCGCTGCCTCGTTCCTGGCCTACCTGGCCTGCCTGCAAGCCCCGGCCTATGCAACGCATGTCGACGCGCATCCAGGCTGGGGGGCCCTGGCGCTGGGCCTGGTTGGCTTGCCGCTTGGCTACCTGGCCTGGCTTGCCAATCCACTGCTGTGGTATGCCTGGCTTGCCAAGGCGCGCGCCCGGCACCTGCGGGCGGTGGTGAGCGTGGTGTTCGCCATCCTGTTCGCCTTGAGTTTCCTGCTGCACGAGAAGATCCCGGTCGGCAGTTCGGGGGATTATGCGTTCCGCGTCCAGTATGGCTATGGCCTGTGGCTGCTCAGCATGGGATTGACGCTGTTTTCCGCCTACCTGGGCTTCGCCAGGGCCTTGCGGACCTGAGTGGAAGTTTGACCGTAACGGGCCGGACAGGCGCATACTGGCCCAGTGTTCCCCCTCGTTGAAAGGAAACGGTCATGAACACCCCGATGACGATGCCGCGGGCGGTCCTCGCGGCGATGTTGTTGACCAGTACCGCCGCCGGCGCCGCCACGCCCGTGCTGAGCGCGCGCGACCAGGGCGCGGCCTTCAGGGCGGCCGGCTTCAGCCTGCAGGGCAAGCAATGGCGCCAGTGCGATGACCCGTCGCCTGCCTACGTGCCGGGCGAGATCGCCGAGGTGCGCGACCTGAACGGCGACGGCCGGCCGGAAGCCCTGATCACCGAAAGCAGCAGCGCCTGCTACGGCCATGCGGGGGCCGGCTACGCGCTTGTCTCCAGGCAGGCGGACGGCAGCTGGAAAAAGATCGCGGGCGGCACCGGCATGGCCAGTTTCCTGTCCACCCGTGGCAAGGACGGCTGGCCGGACATCGAAGTGGGCGGCCCCGGTTTCTGCTTCCCGGTCGAGCGCTGGAACGGCAAGGCGTATGTCCTGCAGCGCCACCAGTACGAAGGCAAGGCCTGCCGGCCGGGGCGCTGAACGTCGGAGAAAACCAACTGCCACCTCGTCCAGGCCGGGGCCAAGCGTAATTATTTTCCTAGAGGTATCCGACATTTGCTAAGCTTGGCGGGTGGAAAGTCAAGCAAAAACAGGCCTGGTCCTTACAGGCGGTGGAGCACGCGCCGCCTACCAGGCCGGCGTGATGCATGCGATCGCCCGCATCCTGGCCGACGCCGGCCGTCCGGCCTTGCGCTCTCCGTTCGACATCATCTGCGGCACCTCGGCCGGCGCCCTGAACGCCACCGCGCTGGCCTGCCGCGCGGACGATTTCGGCAGCGCCGTGCGCGGCCTGCTCGCGGTCTGGGAAGGCGTGTCGGCGCACCAGGTCTACCGCGCCGATTCGCTGGCCGTGCTGCGCAGCGGCGCGCGCTGGCTGTCGCTGCTGTCCTTCGGCTGGCTGCTGCGCAAGTGGCGTGCGGCGCCGCCCCAGTCCCTGCTCGACAATACCCCGCTGGCGGGCCTGCTGCACCATGCGCTCGACCTGCCGCGCCTGGATGCGGCGCTGGCCGACGGGGTGCTGCACGCGCTGGCGGTCACCGCCTCCTCGTACAGCAGCGGCCACCACATCACCTTCTACCAGGCGGCGCGCGAGATCGCGCCCTGGCTGCGCCACCAGCGCCTGGCGCTGCCGACCCAGATCGGCGTCGAGCACCTGCTGGCCTCGAGCGCGATTCCCTTTATCTTCCCGGCCGTGCCGCTGTACCTGGGCGGACGGCGCGAATACTGCGGCGACGGCTCGATGCGCCAGTTGGCGCCGATCGCGCCGGCGATCCACCTTGGCGCCACCCGCGTGCTGGTGGTGGGAGCCGGACGCATGTCCGAGCCCGCCGCCGAGCGCGCGCCCGGCCTGGCCGGCAACGCGGGCTATCCGAGCCTGGCGCAGATCGCCGGCCACGCGCTGTCCTCGATCTTCCTGGACAGCCTGGCGTCCGACATCGAGCGCCTGCAGCGCGTCAACCAGACCCTGGAGCGGATGGCGCCGGAAGCGCGCGCCGCGTTGCCGCTGCGGCGCGTGGAACTGCTGGTGATCGCACCGTCGGAGCGCCTCGACGACATCGCGCTGCGCCACGTGCACAGCCTGCCGGCCCCGGTGCGCACCCTGCTGGGCGGAATCGGCGCCCTCGAGACGCGCGGCGCGGCGCTGGCCTCCTACCTGCTGTTCGAAGGCGGCTACACGCGCGAACTGATCCGCCTTGGCGAACACGACACGCTGGCGCGGCGCGACGACGTACTGGACTTCTTCCCGGCATGAACGCATTGATCCGCATGCTGGCGGCACTGCTGCTGGTCCTGTCCTCCTGCGCTCAGGCCGCCCAGGCCGTGATTCCCGGCGCCAGCCTGCGCTTCGAGCACCTGTCGGTGGCCGAGGGCCTGGCCCAGGAAACCGTGCTGGCGATGCTGCAGGACCGCGACGGCTTCATGTGGTTCGGCACCCAGAACGGCCTGTCGCGTTTCGACGGCTACCGCGTGATCAACTACCGCAGCGTGCCGGGCAAGCCGCGCACGCTGTCGAACAGCTGGGTGCGGGTGCTGCACCTGGACCGCCATGGCCGGCTGTGGCTGGGCACCGACGGCGGCCTCAACCTGTACGACCCGGTCAGCCAGTCGTTCACCCTCTTCGTGCCGGACGAGACGGCGCGGCGCGGCAACGGCAACCGCCATATCAACGCCATCGTCGGCGATGGCCGTGACGGGCTGTGGATCGGCACCAACGACGGCCTGCAGTACTTCGACACCACGCTGCGCCGCTTTCGCACCTGGCACCACGAGCGCGGCAACGAACGCAGCCTGAGCGACGACAACGTCAACGCCCTGGCGCTGGACGGCAGCGGACGCCTGTGGATCGGCACCGGCGGCGGGCTGGACAGCCTGGCGCCGGACGGCGACCGGATCGAACACCATCCATCCGGCCTGGGCCCGCGCGCCAACCCGGTGCAGGCGCTGATGGTGGACGGCACCCAGCGCCTGTGGGTCGGGCGCCTGGGAGGACTGGAACGGCACGCGCTGTCCGGCAAGGAGACCGGGCGCGTGCGCCGCTTCGGACCGCGCGACGGGGTCGGTCCCTGGTGGATCACGGCCCTGTACCGCGACGCCACCGGCGAGGTCTGGGCCGGCACCCACGACAACGGCCTGCTGCGCTGGCGCGCCGGCGACGACAGCTTCGAGAACCACCGCCACGTCGTGGCCGACCGCCATAGCCTGGCCGACAACCAGGTCTCGGCCCTGTACCGCGACCGCCTCGGCACCTTCTGGGTCGGCACCTGGTTTGCCGGGGTGTCGCGGGTGGACCTGGGCAGCGGCGGCTTCGCGCGCATCGTGCGGCGCGAGGACGTGCCGGGCATGGCCCCTTCGCTGGCCGACAACAAGGCGCGCGCGCTGCTGGTCGATCCGGCCGGCGGCCGCCACAAGCTGTGGGTCGGCACCAACAGCGCGCTGAACCATCTCGACCCGGCCAGCGGCGCCGTCACCGCCTACCGCCACGATCCGCGCAATCCGAACAGCCCGATCGGCACCCCGGCCACGGCGCTGGCGCGCGACAATAGCGGCCGGCTGTGGATCGGCAGCCGCATCGGCCTCAGCGCCTTCGACCCGGCCAGCGGCCGCTTCACGCGCCAGGTGCTGCCGGGGGACGCCGACGCCAACCACGTGCGCGGCTTGCTGGTCACGCCGGACGATGCGGTGTGGGTGGCCACGCGCGGCGGCCTGCACCGGCTTGACCAGCGCAGCCGCAAGGTGGACAGCTGGCGCCACGACCCGGCCCGCGCCAGCAGCCTGGCGGACGACATCGTGCGGCCGATGCTGCTGGACCGGCGCGGCCGCATGTGGATCGGTACCTTCGACGGCCTCGACCTGATGGACCGCGGCACCGGGCGTTTCCGCCACTTCCGCCACGACCCGCTCGATGCGGGCAGCCTGAGCCACGACGAAGTGCATGCGCTGTTCGAGGACAGCCGCGGCGACATCTGGGTCGGCACCGCGGCGGGCCTGAACCGCATGGTAATGGCGGCCGACGGCGCGATGCGCTTCGTGCGCTACACGAGCCGCGACGGCCTGCTCGACGACGCGCTGGCGGCAATCCTGGAAGACGGCGACGGCCGCCTGTGGGTCAGCAGCACCAGCGGCATTTCCTGCTTCGATCCGGCCACCCGGCGCTGGCGCAACTACACGGCGGCGGACGGCCTGACCGAAGGCGCCTTCTTCGATTCCTCGGCCGCGCGCGCTCCCGACGGCACCCTGTACTTCGGCGGCTTCAACGGCATCACGGCCTTCGACCCGCGTGCGATCCGCGACAACCGCGTGGCGCCGCATCCGGTGATCACCGGCCTGACGATCTTCAACCGCCCGATCGAGGAAGCCTTGCCGGGCGCGCTCAAGGGACCGGTCGAGCATGCCGAGACCGTGAGCCTGCCGGCGGGCGCCTCGGTGTTCTCGCTCGAATTCTCGGCCCTGCACTTCGCCGCCCCCGAGCGCAACCGCTTCGCCTACCGCCTGGACGGCTTCGACCGCGATTGGATCGAGGGCGACGCCGGCAAGCGCTTCGCCACCTACACCAACCTCGACCCCGGCACCTATGTGTTCCGCCTGCGCGCGGCCAACAAGGACGGGGTCTGGAGCGAACAGGTGGCGGCGCTGGCGATCACGATCGAACCGCCGCCCTGGGGCACGCCCTGGTTCCGCGCGGTGGCCGTGCTGGTGCTGGTCGCGCTCGGCTACACGGCGCTGCGCATGCGCCTGTCGGGCCTACGCCGCCAGAAGGAAGAACTGGCGCGCCAGGTGGGCCTGCGCACCGAGCAGGTCGAGCAGCAGAACCGCGTGCTGGAACGCCAGACCGGAGAGTTGCGCGAACAGGAAGGGCGGGTGCGCCAGCAGTCCAACGAACTGGCACGCGCCTACCGCGCGCTGCAGGAGAACGAGGAATTCCTGCGCCAGGCCAAGCAGCGCGCCGAGGACGCGACGCGCCAGAAGTCCGAGTTCCTGGCCAACATGAGCCACGAGATGCGCACCCCGCTGGCCGGCGTGATCGGCATGCTCGGCTTCGCCCTGCGCGACCCGGCCCTGCACGCCGGCACCCGCGAACAGGTGGCGCGCGCCCAGGGCAATGCGGAGTCGCTGCTGGCGATCATCAACGACCTGCTCGATTTTTCCAAGATCGAGGCGGGCAAGCTGAGCATCGAGAACATCGACTTCGACCTGCATGCCCTGATCCGCGGCGTGGCCAGCCTGTTCGAGGAGCAGGCGATCGAGGGCGTCCGCTTCGACCTGACGTTCGACGACGCGCTGCCGCGCTTCGTGCTGGGCGACCCGACCCGCCTGCGCCAGGTGCTGGTCAACCTGCTGGGAAATGCCTTCAAGTTCACCTGCTCCGGCAGCATCGCGCTGGAAGTGGCGTGCCGCCCGGACGAGCAGGTGCGCGGCGACGGCTGGCACATGGTGCGCTTTACCGTGCGCGACACCGGCATTGGGATTCCGGCCAGCGCGCTGCCGCGCCTGTTCCAGAAGTTCGAGCAGGCCGATACCTCCACCACGCGCCGCTATGGCGGCACTGGACTGGGATTGGCGATCTGCCGCCAGCTGGTGGCCCTGATGGGCGGCTCGATCGGTGTCAACAGCGTGGAGGGTAAGGGCAGCACCTTCAGCGTGCTGCTGCCGCTGGCCGACGGGGTCGAGCCGGCCGACCTGGCAAACGCGCCGCGCGCGCCGCACAGCCACCGCCTGCGCGTGCTGTGTGCCGAGGACTTCACCACCAACCAGATCATCGCCCGCACCCTGGTCGAGGAGATGGGACATGCGGTCGACGTCGTCGACAACGGCGCCCAGGCGCTGGCGGCCTGCGCCCGTTGCCGCTACGACCTGGTGCTGATGGACGGGCGCATGCCGGAGATGGATGGCGCCACCGCCACCCGCCTGATCCGCGCCGGCGGCAGCGCGCAGTTGCGCGTGCTCGACCCGCACCTGATGATCGTGGCCCTGACCGCGAACGTCAGTGGCGAGGACCGGGCGCGCTACCTGGCCGCCGGCATGGACGGCTTCCTTACCAAGCCGATCGACGAGGCGGCCCTGCACCTGCAGATCGCGCGCGCCATCGAGCGCCAGCTGGCGCGCGGGATCGCGCTGCCGCCGCTGCCGGCCCGGGCGGCCGCCCTGGCGCCGTCGGCCGCGACCCTGGACGCACTGTTCGAGGTGGCGCCCGCCGCGGATCCGGCGCCGGCTCCAGCTCCAGCTCCAGCTCCGTCTACCGCTGCGGCCACTGCCGCCGCGCCCGGCGCCGGCCTGTCCGCGCGCCTGCGCGCGGCCTTCGCGGCCGACCTGCCGCGCCGCCGCGCCGAGCTGGCGGCGGCGCTGGAGGGCGGCGACCTGGAAACGGCCGGACGCGTGCTGCACGGCCTGCGCGGCAGCGCCGCCTATCTCGGCGAGGATGCGCTTGGCGCGCTGTGCGCCGAACTCGAAGCGGCGGCCGGCGCCGGCCGCCATGACGCGCTGCTGGCCGGCTACGCCGCGCTCGAGCAGCGGCTGGACGCCTTCCTGCCGGCCTGAAGGCCGTTGCGCGCGCAGCCATGTTCCGCGCGCGCGGCGCTATGCCTATAATGGGCCTCCGAAAGCAAGGAAAAGGACGCGCGGCGAGATGAAGGTGCTGGTGGTGGACGACGACGTGGTGGCGCGCATGATGCTGATGCATCTGGTCGACAGTTGCGGCGCATACGACATCGTCGAAGCGGACGATGGCGAGGATGGCTGGCGCCAGCTGGCAGCCGGCCTGCGTCCCGGGATCGTGTTCTGCGACCTGCGCATGCCGCGGCTGGACGGCCTCGGCCTGCTGGCGCGGGTGCGCGCCGCGCCCGCGCTGGCCGCGCTGCCCTTCGTGCTGGTGTCGGCCGCCGCGGATGCCGACACCCTGGCCGAAGCGGGGCGCCAGGGCGCCGATGGCTACATCGTGAAACCCTTCGCGGCCGGCCAGGTCAGGGCCCAGCTCACGCGCCTGGTGCATCCGGACGAAGAGCCGGCGGCCGTGTTGCGCCGCCTCGGCATCGGTCGCGAGCGCCTGCAGGCCTACCTCGGCGGCCTGCAGCGCCAGCTCGAGGAAGCCGGGTCCGCCATCCCGCCCTCGCGCGATCGCCTGCTGCAGCTGGCCGAAGGCTGCGCCACCCTCGGGCTGGCGGACAGCGCGGCGCGCCTGCGCGCGGCGGCCGCCGCCGCCAACGTGGCCGACGCGGCGCCAGCCTCGCCGCACACCCAGGCCGCGCTGACCCATGCCCTGGGCGCCGTGCGCCGCCAGCAAGCCCACGTTCCCGACTGAGGCGGCCAGGTCGGCCTTGCCGGCACATTACTTTAGATTTAAAGTACAGCTCATCTTTGCTGCGTTGCTGGAATTCCAACAGGGACCGACCATGAACGATGTTTCCGCAGCACTCGCGCCGTCCGGCTACACCGACGGCTTTGCCCGCGCCAGCCTGCCGCCGCCCGACGAATGGCCGGAACTGCGCTTCGACTTGCCCGAGCTGCAGTATCCGGCCCGCCTGAACAGCGCCGCCGAGCTGCTCGACGGCGCCAGCGCGCGCGGCTGGGATGGGCGTACCGCCCTGGTCGGCACCCGCGAGCGCCTCAGCTACGCCGCGTTGCGCGCGCGGGTCGACCGCATCGCCCACGTGCTGCGCCAGGACCTGGGCCTGGCCAGCGGCAGCCGGGTACTGGTGCGCGGCGCCAACTGTCCGATGATGGCGGCCTGCATCCTGGCCGTGATCAAGGCCGGCTGCATCGCCGTGCCGACCATGCCGCTGCTGCGCGCGCGCGAGCTGGGCACCATCGCCAGCCGGGCCCGGGTCGGCGCCGTGCTGTGCGCCGCCGGCCTGCGCGCCGAGGTCGATGCGATGGAACCCGGCGGCCTGCCACTGCTGCTGTTTGATGTGCCTGACGATGCGCCGGAATCGCTGGAAGCGCGGATGGCGGCCCACGACAGCCCTTATCCCGCGCACGACACTGCAGCCGACGACATTTGCCTGATCAGCTTCACCTCCGGCACCACCGGCGTGCCGAAGGGCACCATGCACTTCCACCGCGACCTGCTGGCGATCTGCGACTGCTTCCCGCGCCACACGCTGGCGACACAGGCCGACGATGTCTTTATCGGCACGCCGCCGCTGGCCTTCACGTTCGGCCTCGGCGGCCTGCTGCTGTTCCCGCTGCGGGTCGGCGCCTGCGCCGTGCTGGCCGAGAAGCTCAGCCCGGAAACCCTGCTGGCGGCGATCCAGGAGCAGCGCGCCACCGTCTGCTTCACCGCGCCCACCTTCTACCGCCAGATGGCGCAGCTGGCGGACCGCTTCGACTTGAGCAGCCTGAGCCGTAGCGTGTCGGCCGGCGAAGCCTTGCCGGTGGCCACCCGCGCCGCCTGGAAGGCCGCCACCGGGCTCGAGATGATCGACGGGATCGGCGCCACCGAGATGCTGCACATTTTCATCTCCGCCGCGGGCAGCGCGGTACGTCCCGGCGCGACCGGCAAGCCGGTGCCCGGCTACCAGGCCTGCATCCTCGACGAGGACGGGCGCCGGCTCGGTCCGGGCCAGGTCGGACGGCTGGCGGTGAAAGGCCCGACCGGCTGCCGCTACCTTGACGATCCGCGCCAGCGCAACTACGTGCACGAGGGCTGGAACATCACGGGCGACGCCTACCAGATGGACGAAGACGGCTATTTCCACTACTGCTCGCGGCTGGACGACATGATCATCTCGGCCGGCTACAACATCGCCGGGGCCGAGGTCGAGGAAGTGCTGCTGCACCACCCGGCGGTGGCCGAATGCGGAGTGGTGGGCCGGGCCGACGAGGAGCGTGGCCAGGTGGTCGAGGCGCATGTCGTGCTCAAGCCGGGCGTGGCGGCGGGCGCCGAGACCGCGCTGGCGCTGCAGGAATTCGTCAAGGCGCGGATCGCGCCGTACAAGTACCCGCGTGTGGTGCGCTTTCGCGAGCAGCTGCCGCGCACCGAGACCGGTAAACTGCAACGCTTTAAACTCCGCAGCGATGCGGTCTGAGGAAAACATGTCCAAACGCGAGGATGGAGAGCAGGGCGTCGAACTCGACCTGGCGAGCCGGCTGACCCGGGATCATCACCAGTCGCTCAAGCTGTGGCTGCGCATGCTGTCGTGCACGGTGCGTATCGAGAACGAGATCCGCACCCGCCTGCGGGCGCAGTTCGGCATCACCTTGCCGCGCTTCGACCTGATGGCCCAGCTGGAACGGCATCCCGATGGTTTGCGGATGGGGGAACTGTCGAAGCGCATGATGGTCACCGGCGGCAACGTCACCGGCATCACCGACCAGCTCGAGCGCGAGCAACTGGTGGTGCGGGTGCCCGATCCGCATGACCGTCGCGCCTGGGCGGTGCGCCTGACACCGGCCGGGCGCAGCGCCTTCGCCGCGATGGCCGCGGTGCACGAGCGCTGGATCGACGAGATGCTGGCCGGTTTCCCGGCCGAGGACAAGGCCAGCCTGATTGCGCTGCTGGCCTCGATGAAGGAAACACTGCGGGTGGAAGAGGGGCCGGCGGCCCCGTAGTCCGGCTTCCGGTCAGTCGCTCAAGCGCGCTGCGCGCCGGACGAGCGGCGGCGGCGCGCGCCGGCCACGGCCAGCAAGCCCATGCCCAGCAGCGCCAGGCTGCCCGGTTCCGGCACTTCGGCGGCGCCGTCCTGGCCGCCCTGCGGCGGCTGCTCCTGCTCGTGGCTGCCACCGTTGCCACCGTTGCCACCGGTCTGCCCCGGGTCCGGCACCAGCGGGTCCTGGCCCGTGCCCGTGCCTGCGCCGCCGCCGGTGCCAGTGCCACTGCCACCACCGGTCCCGGTGCCCGTGCCTCCGCCGGTGCCGCTGCCACCACCCGTGCCGCCGTCGTTACCAGTGCTGCCACCGGTGCCGCCGGTGCCGCCGCCCGGGTTTTCCTCGACCGGTGGCTTGGCCTTGGCCGGAGCGGTGATGTAGTGGCTCAGGCGTCCGATATTACAGTTACCTTTGCCGCAGTCGCCGGTCAGGTTGTTCACCTGGCTGTTGGTCCACACCAGCTGGGTCAGGTCGCCCAGGTTCTCGAAATAGAAGGTGTTGGCCGAGCTCAAGTTGCCGGTGCCAAATTTCAGGGCGAAGTAGCCCGGTCCGGCGAGGTCGGTCAGGAACCAGGCCGAGGCCAGGCCATCCACTGCCTGGGCCGTATTACTGCTGTTCACATTAATCTTGCTGCTCAGGACCAGGGTGTCGTCGCCCGTGAGCCGCTTCAGTTCCGCCAGTTCGGTCGCATTGCCGGAATTGCCGAGCTTGACCTGGCCGATCAGGCGGTCGACGACGACGCTGCTGGCTACCGGCGTCGCGGAGGCGAGCATCGGGACGCTCAGCAGGAGGGAGCACAGCAGGGAAAGGGAGGTCTTCATGGCGGACGTTTGTTTAAATGAAATAAAGATTGCTTTTATATAATACAAGTTGCAAGGATAAGAATATCCAAGCGACAAGTAAAGAGATTTCGTCAGATTTGAAATGGGAGTGGCGAATGTGCCACTGTTTGGGTTTGGCAAGCTGGCTGGTACAATAAGGGGCTGCACCACGCCGTATCCGGGGCAGGCACGCGTGTCGCCATAGTACAATGGATAGTACAAGGTCCTCCTAAGACTTAGATGCAGGTTCGATTCCTGCTGGCGACACCATTTTCCCGCCCGTCCGGGCACGCTTTCCCGCTCAAGTTCTCCACCGGCGCCGGAATTCCGGTCCATGCCCGCCACCCGGTACAATGGGCGCTTCTTTCAACATTTTGCGCTTGCGCCATCGACCGGCGGCAAGCGGGTTCACGGATCATGGCTGTCATTTCCCTCTCTTCCGCGCAACTGGCCTTCGGCCACGTCGCGCTGCTCGACCATGCTGACTTTTCCCTGGAGGCCGGCGAACGCGTGGGCCTGATCGGGCGTAACGGCACCGGCAAGTCTTCGCTGCTGAAGATCATCTCGGGCCGCTCGCGCCTCGACGACGGCCTGCTCGTCATGCAGCAGGGCGTCACCATCGCCTATGTCGAGCAGGAGCCGGTCTTCGACCCGGACATGAGCGTGTTCGACGCCGTCGCCGCCGGCATGGGCGAGCAGCAGGCCATGCTGGCCGAGTACGAATCCCTCACCGGGCAGTTCGGCGGCGACAACGACGAGGCGCTGATGGAGCGCATGCACGAGCTGCAGCTCAAGCTCGATGCGATCGACGGCTGGAACCTGGCGCACAAGGTCGACACCACGCTCGACCGCCTGGGCCTGGTGCGCGATGCGAAGATGGGAACGCTCTCGGGCGGGATGCAGAAGCGCGTGGCGCTGGCCGTGGCCCTGGTGTCCGGTCCGGACGTGCTGCTGCTGGACGAGCCGACCAACCACCTCGACTTCAGCTCGATCAAGTGGCTGGAAGGCCTGCTGCGCGAATTCCGCGGCTCGGTGCTGTTCATCACCCACGACCGCAGTTTCCTGGACAATGTCGCCACGCGCATCATCGAGCTCGACCGTGGCCGCCTGCTTTCCTTCCCGGGTAATTTTTCCACCTACCAGGAACGCAAGCGCGAGCTGCTCGCCAACGAAGAAGTCGAAAACGCCAAGTTCGACAAGTTCCTGGCCCAGGAAGAAG
Source organism: Massilia hydrophila (assembly GCF_020208145.1). Classification (NCBI taxonomy): domain Bacteria; kingdom Pseudomonadati; phylum Pseudomonadota; class Betaproteobacteria; order Burkholderiales; family Oxalobacteraceae; genus Massilia; species Massilia hydrophila. Next base: position 122,344 of record NZ_JAHYBX010000011.1, read on the forward strand.
TCTGGATCCGCAAGGGCGTGCAGGCGCGCCGCACCCGCGACGAAGGCCGTGTGCGCCGCCTGGAAGCGCTGCGCCTGCAGCGCGCCGCGCGCCGCGAGCAGCAGGGGACGGTGCGGCTGGACGTCGCCGCCGGCGAGCGTTCCGGCAAGATCGTCGCCGACCTGGACAACATTTCCAAGTCCTACGGCGAGAAAGTCATCGTCCGCAACTTCACCGGCACCATCCTGCGCGGCGACAAGGTCGGCCTGATCGGCCCGAACGGCGCCGGCAAGACCACCCTGCTCAAGATCATCCTCGGCGACGAGACCGCCGACAGCGGCTCCGTGAAGCTCGGCACGCGCCTGAATGTCGCCTATTTCGACCAGATGCGCGCCCAGCTCAACGAGGAGGCGAGCCTGGCCGACACCATCTCGCCGGGCAGCGACTGGGTCGAGATCAATGGCCAGAAGAAGCACGTGATGACCTACCTGAACGACTTCCTGTTCGCGCCGGAACGCGCGCGCTCGCCCGTCAAGTCGCTCTCCGGCGGCGAACGCAACCGCCTGCTGCTGGCCCGCCTGTTCGCCAAGCCGGCCAACTGCCTGGTGCTGGACGAACCGACCAACGACCTCGACATCGAGACCCTGGAACTGCTCGAGGAACTGCTCGAGGAATACACGGGCACCGTGTTCCTGGTCAGCCACGACCGCACCTTCCTCGACAATGTCGTGACGCAGGTGATCGTGGCCGAGGGGAATGGCTTGTGGCGCGAATACGTGGGCGGCTATACCGACTGGGAGCGCGCGCGTGCGCAGGAGTCTGCCGGCGCCCCGAAGCAGGCGCAGGCGGCGCAGCCGGCGCAGAAAGCCCAGGCCGCTGGCGAGCCGGCCGCGAACCCGCAGGGTGCTGGCAAGAAGGTCAAGCTGAGCTACAAGGAACAGCGCGAGCTGGAAGAGCTGCCCCAGCTGATCGCTACCCTCGAGGATGAGCAGTCGGCCATCACGGCCCAGCTGAACTCGGCGGATTTCTACAAGCAGAGCCCGGGCGAAGCGCGCCGCCTGAGCGCGCGCCACGCCGAGATCGACGCGCTGCTGCTCGACGCCCTCGAGCGCTGGGAGCGGATCGAAGCCCGCGCGCGCGGCGAATAAACCGGGCAGGGGCCAGCACCGCATGAGCGAACACGACGACTCCCGCGGCCTGGCCGCCAGCGCATCCGCCCGGGCGGCCGACGCCCCGCTGTTCAGCCGCGCCGCCTGGGCCCGCATCCTTCCTTTCGGCGCCTACCTGGCTTTCCTCGTCCTCGGCGACATGCTCGAGCGCGCCGGCTTCGAGCGCGCCGGCCTGCGCTGGCTGTATCCGGCGCAGGCCGCCACGGTGGCGCTGCTGCTGGCGATCAACTGGCGCCGTTACCACGAGCTGCGGGCGCCGCTGCCCGGTCCGGCGCAGCTGCTGGCGGCGCTGGCGACCGGCGCGCTGGTGTTCGCGCTCTGGATCCAGCTCGACGCGCCCTGGATGACGTTGGGAAGCAGTCCCGGCTACGACCCGCGCGGCCCAGGCGGGATCGACCCGCTGCTGGCCGGCCTGCGCGTCGCCGGCGCGGCCCTGGTGGTGCCCGTGATGGAAGAACTGTTCTGGCGCTCCTTCCTCATGCGCTGGGTCGATTCGTCGGACTTCGAAGCCCTGGCGCCGGCGCGCGTGGGACTGAAGGGTTTCCTCGTCTCGGTGCTGCTGTTCGGCTTCGAACACCACCTGTGGCTGGCCGGCATCGTGGCCGGGGCCGCCTACGGCCTGCTGTACATGCGCCAGCGTAACCTGTGGGGACCGGTCGTCGCCCACGCCCTGACCAACGGCCTGCTCGGGGCCTGGGTGCTGGCCACCGGCAGCTGGTCCTTCTGGTAGCGCACATTTCGCTCCCGGCGTAGCCAACAAAACACCAGAGCTATGCTATTCTCGGCCGAATTGTTGTATAAAAGTACACAAACAGTCTGCGCTGGCCGCAGCCAGGATGCAACACATCGGTCCGCAAGGCATCGAATCGTGCGCTTCGCCGCGATTTCACTGTTGTACTATCAAAACAATTTGCATTTTGCAAACTGGCGTGCTGGGCAAGGCGGTATGCGCTGCCTGGCCGGCTGCATGCACCGGGGATCGCAGTCGTCCATCGGGCTGGCGCCGGCGGCGCGGAACGATCACAATCAATCGCAAAGCGGGGGAGAGAGATGAACGCAACAGTGAGGATAGGCTTGCTGGTGAACCGGCTGCGCTGCATGTCGGTGGCGGAAATGGGCTACCGTGTGCGCCAGGCCGCCGCGACCCGCATGGGTCGCCGCATGGCGGGCCGTACCGCCCCGGCTCCGCTGCCGCGCGCGCGTACCCTGGCCGTGCAGGGCGCCCCCGCGCTCGATCCGGCGGAACGCGAAGCGCTGCTGCTCGACGCCGAGCGCATCTGCGCCGGCCACGTGGTCCTGTTCGCCGAGCGCCGCTTCGACGTCGGCGTGCCCACCGCCTGGAACCGCGATCCCGACACCGGCGTCACCGCCCCGTTGCTGTATGCCGGCGACATCACCATCGGCGACCGCGAGCAGGTCGGCGACATCAAGCATGTGTGGGAGCTGAACCGCCACCTGCACCTGGTGCGCCTGGCCCAGGCCTGGGCCGTGAGCGGCGAGCTGCGCTGGCTGCATGCGCTCGAGCAGCAGCTGCGCAGCTGGCTCGAGCAGTGCCCGCCGCTGACCGGACCGAACTGGACCAGTTCGCTGGAGCTGGGTATCCGCCTGATCAACTGGAGCCTCGTGTGGCAGCTGGCCGGCGGCGAGAGCAGCCCGCTGTTCGAGGGCGAGTCCGGACAGCGGCTGCGCAGTGACTGGCTGGGCAGCATCCACGCCCATTGCCGGGGCATCGCGCGCAACCTGTCGCGCCACTCCTCGGCCAACAACCACCTGATCGGCGAACTGGCCGGCCTTTACGTGGGCGCCAGCACCTGGCCCTGCTGGAAGGAGTCGGCCGAGTGGATGGCGACGGCGCGCCGCGAGCTCGAGCACGAGGCCGTGCTGCAGTTCTCGCGCGACGGCGTCAACCGCGAGCAGGCCTTTGCCTACCACATCTTCTCGAGCGAATTCCTGTTCGTGGCCGGCCTGATGGGGCAGGCCTGCGGCCAGCCTTTCCCGCGTCCCTATTGGGCGTCGCTGCAGCGCGCGCTGCGCTTCCTGCGCTCGGTGCGCGACGTTGGCGGCCACCTGCCGGCGGTGGGCGATGCCGACGACGGCCGCGTGTTCCGCCTGGACGCCGGCGGCGGCGAGCGTGCCGCCCAGCTGCTGGCGCTGGGCGACACCGTCTTTGGCGCGGCCGCGGACAGCCATGCCGGCGTGCGCTGGCTGCTGCATGCGCTGCCGGGGCCGCGCCCCGACTGCGATCCGCACGAAGTCGACAGCGGCTGGGCCTTCCCGGACGGCGGCTACCTGCTGTTCGGCAGCCACTTCGGCGAGCATGCCGAAATCAAGGGCCTGCTCGACTGCGGCCCGCTCGGCTACCTCGGCACCGCCGCCCATGGCCATGCCGACGCGCTGGCCCTGACCCTGTCGGTGGCGGGCGAGGAATGCCTGATCGATCCCGGTACCTATTCCTACTGGCAGGAGCAGAAGTGGCGCGACTATTTCCGCGGTACCTCGGCCCACAACACCGTGCGCATCGACGGCCTCGACCAGTCCACCAGCGGCGGGCGCTTCATGTGGCTGCGCAAGGCGCAGGCGCACATCGAGCGCATGCCGAGCAGCCCGGGCGACTTCGACTTCCGCGGCTCGCACGACGGCTATGCCCGCCTGGCCGACCCGGTACGCCACATGCGCAGCGTGCGCTTCGACAGCGCCAGCAACACCCTGAGCGTGCGCGACGAAGTATCGGCGCGCAAGCCGCACAAGGTCGAGCTGTTCTGGCATTTCGCCCCCGAACTCGACGTGCGTCTCACCAGCCACGGCCTGTCGGTGCGCGGCAAGCGCTTCGTGCTGCAACTGCAGGCCTCGGGCGCCGACCTGCAGCTGGAACTGGTGCGCGGGGCCGAGAACCCGCCGCTCGGCTGGTGCTCGCGTACCTATGAATCGAAGCGTCCGTGCGACGTGCTCAGGATCACGACCGTATCGTCCGCCGTTCCGGTCGAATGCAGGTTTACAATAACGTTCCTGCATTAGCAAAAAGTTATTAATAAGCAATAAAGCTTTTATTATTAAAGGGAAATGTCCAAATGCTGATTTACCTCGTTGCCGGTGCGCGTCCGAACTTCATGAAGATCGCCCCCATCGTGCGCGCCCTGCAGGCCCAGGATGCCCTGTCGTACAAGATCATCCATACCGGCCAGCACTACGACCGCGAGATGAACGATGTGTTCTTCGAAGAACTGGGCATTCCGCAACCGGACGTGTTCATGGCCGCCGGCGGCGGCAGCCACGCCCAGCAGACCGCCAAGATCATGGTCGGTTTCGAGGAACTGTGTGTTGCCGAGCGCCCGGATGCGGTGCTGGTGGTGGGCGACGTGAATTCCACGCTGGCCTGCTCGGTGGTAGCCAAGAAGCTGGCGATCCCGGTCGCCCACGTCGAGGCCGGGCTGCGCAGCGGCGACATGGGCATGCCGGAAGAAATCAACCGCCTCGTCACCGACAGCATCTCGGACTGGTTCTTCGTCACCGAGCCGGCGGCGCTGGAACACCTGCGCCGCGAGGGCAAGCCCGACACCGCCGTGCACTACGTCGGCCATGTGATGGTGGACAACGTGCTGTACCAGGCCGACAAGCTGTCGCGCACCGATACCTCGGGTTTCGAGACGGGCGCCTTCAAGGCGGCGCAGGCGGGCGGCCGCTACGGCGTGGTCACGCTGCACCGGCCCAGCAACGTGGACGAGCCGGCCACCTTCGCCCGCATCGCCGGCGCGCTGAAGGAGATCGCGCAAGACCTGCCGCTGATCTTCCCGGTGCATCCGCGCACCCGCGCCAACATCGAGAAGTTCGGCATCGACCTGGGCCCGAACGTCACGCTGGCCGGCCCGCAGGCCTACATGGCCTTCCTCAACCTGTGGAAGGACGCGGCCGTGGTGCTGACCGACAGCGGCGGCCTGCAGGAGGAAACGACAGCGCTTGGCGTGCCCTGCGTGACGATCCGCGAGAATACCGAGCGCCCGGTGACGGTGGACGAGGGCTCGAACGTGCTGGCCGGCACCGATCCGGAAGTCATCCTGCGCGAAGCGCGCAAGATCCTGGCCGGGCAGGGAAAGCAGGGCCGCCGCCCGCACCTGTGGGACGGCCGCGCCGCAGAGCGCATCGTCGCCGTGCTGGCGCGCGAACTGGGCGTGGCCGCGCCGGAAAGCCTGGCCGCCTGAGGCCGCCGCCCGCGCGCTGCGGGCCGCACGGCAGGCTTGCCAGGGCCGGACCGGGCCCGCAAGCTGCGCAGGAAAACATGTTGCCGACGGCGGCACCGGCACCGCCACCGGCAGGCGGGCCGGACAGGGATAGGACGGCCATAGAAGCCGCCTGCAATAACACACACGAGCTCGCGCTGCCACCTGCGGGCCGTCCTGGCGGACGGTCCGGGCAGCGGCATGGCTTGCCCCGCGCCGCTGGCAAGGCGGTGATACGCGGCAGCAATGAATGCCAGTCAATTAATACATTTTGCATATCAGAAGAGAGCGAACGACATGAAGATCCTGGTTACTGGCGGCATGGGCTACATCGGCTCGCATACCGTCGTCGAACTGCAGCACGCCGGCCATGAAGTGGTCGTGGTGGACAACCTGTCCAACGCGGATGCGCGGGTGCGGGAACGGGTGCAGCGCATTACCGGCAAGGCCTTTGTCTTCGAGGAAGCCGACATCCGCGACCGCGCCGCCATGGAGCGCATCTTCGGCGCCCACAAGGTCGACGCCGTGATCCACTTCGCCGGCCTGAAGGCGGTCGGCGAATCGGTGGCGCAGCCGCTGCGCTACTACGACAACAACGTCAACGGCAGCGTGATCCTGTTCGAGACCATGGCCAAGTCGGGAGTGAAGACCATCGTGTTCTCGTCCTCGGCCACGGTGTACGGCGACCCGGCCTCGGTGCCGATCCGCGAAGACTTCCCGCTGTCGGCCACCAACCCTTACGGCCGCAGCAAGCTGATGATCGAGGACATCCTGCGCGACCTGGCCAAGGCCGAGCCTGACTGGCGCATCGCGCTGCTGCGCTACTTCAACCCGGTCGGCGCCCATGAAAGCGGCTTGATCGGCGAAGAGCCGAACGGCATCCCGAACAACCTGGTGCCGTATATCGCGCAAGTCGCCAACGGCCAGCGCGACAAGCTGTCCGTGTTCGGCGGCGACTACCCGACCCCGGACGGCACCGGCCTGCGCGACTACATCCACGTGGTCGACCTGGCGATCGGCCACGTCAAGACCCTCGATCGCCTGGCCAGGGAGCCGGGCATCGTCACCTACAACCTCGGCACTGGCCGTGGCAACAGCGTGCTGGAAATGGTGCGCGCCTTCGAGCAGGCCTGCGGCCGCCCGATTCCCTACCAGATCGTCGAGCGCCGCCCAGGCGACGTCGCGCAGTGCTACGCGGATCCGGCCAAGGCGCGCGAGGAACTGGGCTGGACTGCCGAGCGTGATGTCGCGCAGATGTGCGCCGATGTGTGGCGCTACCAAACCACGGCGAAATAAACAATTTATCTAAAGGACGGTCTGATGAAAGCCATGATTCTCGCTGCAGGCAAGGGCACGCGTGTACGCCCGCTGACCTATGACCTGCCCAAACCCATGATCCCCCTGCTGGGCAAGCCCGTGATGGCCTACCTGGTCGAACACCTCAAGAAGCACGGCGTGACCGAAATCATGGTCAACGTCAGCTGGCTGCACGAAAAGATCGAGGAATACTTCGGCGAAGGCGAGCAGTTCGGGGTCCAGATCGGCTATTCGTTCGAGGGCTACATCAAGGACGACGGCGAAGTCGTCCCGGAACCGATCGGCTCGGCCGGCGGCATGAAGAAGATCCAGGAATTCGGCGGCTTCTTCGACGACACCACCATCGTCCTGTGCGGCGACGCGCTGATTGACCTCGACCTCAAGGCGGCGCTGCTCGAGCACCGCCGCAAGGGCGCGATGGCCACCGTGATCACCAAGGAAGTACCGTGGGACAAGGTCTCGTCCTATGGCGTGGTGGTCACCGACGCCGAAGGACGCATCACGGAGTTCCAGGAAAAGCCGAGCGAACAGGAAGCCAAGTCGAACTTCATCTCGACCGGCATTTATATTTTCGAGCCGGAAGTCATCGACCTGATTCCCTCGGGCGTGCCGTTCGACATCGGTTCCGAACTGTTCCCCCTGCTGGCAGAGCGCGGCCTGCCGTTCTATGCCCAGGGCCGTCCGTTCAACTGGCTCGACATCGGCACCATGAGCGACTACTGGGAAGTGCTGCAGACCGTGCTGACCGGCGAAGTCAACCACATGGACGTGCCCGGCATCCAGATCGAGCCGGGCGTCTGGACCGGCCTGAACACCAGCATCGACTGGGAAGGCACCAGCATCGAGGGCCCGGTGTACATCGGTTCCAACGTCAAGATCGAGGCCGGCGCGCGCATCGTGGGCCCGACCTGGATCGGCCACGGCAGCCATATCTGCGAAGGCGCGGAGATCGTGCGCAGCGTGTTGTTCGAGTACACACGCGTGTTGCATGATGTAACATTGCACGAAATGATAGTTTTCAAGGACTATAGTGTCGACCGCCAGGGCGAGATGAAGCACGCCTCCGAGTATTCCTCGGAAGAGTGGCTCAATGCCCGCGACCGCCGCCGCTCGCGGCGCAAGGACGGCGACACCGATACCGCAATCGAGACGATCAACGAGAAAGTTAGCGCATGAACATTTACCCAGTCATCCTCTCCGGCGGCGCCGGTACCCGCCTGTGGCCGCTTTCGCGCGCCGTGCTGCCCAAGCAGCTGCTACCGCTGGTAGCGGACAGGACCATGCTGCAGGAAACTGCGCTGCGGGTGGCCGGCTGGCCGGGAGTGATGGCGCCGCTGGTCGTGTGCGGCAACGACCACCGCTTCATGGTGGCCGAGCAGCTGCGCGAGGCCGGCATCACCCCGCTCGGCATCCTGCTTGAACCGGTCGGCCGCAACACCGCGCCGGCGGTGGCGGCGGCGGCCCACTACCTGAAGGCGATCGATCCGGAAGCCATCATGCTGGTGCTGCCGGCCGATCACGTGATCGAGAACGGCGCCGCCTTCCGCGACGCCGTGCAACGCGCCGTGACCCTGGTGGGGCAGGGCGCGCTGGCCACCTTCGGCATCGTCCCGCAGAGCCCGGAAACCGGCTACGGCTACATCCGCCGCGGCGAGGCCGTGGCCAACTGCGGCGACTGCTACCGGGTGGCGCGCTTCGTCGAGAAGCCGGACGCGGCCACCGCGCAAGGCTTCCTGGACGAAGGCGGCTATTACTGGAACAGCGGCATGTTCATGTTCCATGCGGAACGCTACCTGGCGGAACTCGAGAAGCATGCCCCGGCCATCGCGGCGGCGGCCGAGAAGGCGGTCAGCACCGGCTACCGCGACCTCGACTTCTGCCGCCTGGAAGAAAAGGCCTTCACCGACAGCCCGTCCGACTCGATCGACTACGCGGTAATGGAAAAGACCGTCGATGCCGCCGTGGTCCCGGCGGACATCGGCTGGAGCGACGTCGGCTCCTGGTCGGCGCTGTGGGAAGTGCAGCCCAAGGACGCCAACGGCAATGCCCAGCGCGGCGACGTCTACCTCGATGGCGTCACCAATTCGCTGGTGCGCGCGGAGTCGCGCATCGTGGCCGTGGTGGGGGTGGACAACCTGGTGGTCGTGGAGACCCAGGATGCGGTCCTGGTCACCCACAAGGACCAGGTCCAGCGCGTCAAGCAGGTGGTCGACCACCTGAAGTCGAAGGCGCGCACCGAGCACCTGCACCATACCCGCGTGTACCGCCCCTGGGGCCACTACGAGGGCATCGATGCGGGCGACCGCTTCCAGGTCAAGCGCATCACGGTCAAGCCGGGCGAGAAGCTGTCGCTGCAGATGCACCACCACCGCGCCGAGCATTGGGTGGTGGTGTCGGGCACGGCGCGCGTGACCTGCGGCGAGAAGGTCTGCCTGCTGTCGGAAAACGAGTCCACCTACATCCCGATCGGCGTCACCCACCGCCTGGAAAACCCGGGCAGGCTGCCGCTGCACCTCATCGAGGTGCAATCGGGCAGCTACCTGGGCGAAGACGACATCGTGCGCTTCGAGGACATCTACCAGCGCGCCTGAAACACGAGGCGATCCGGCGCAGGCGACAAGGGCTGCCGCATGAGAAATCATGCGGCAGTTTCTTTTGCGCCGGCGACGCATGCCCGGATTCGCTTGACCGCTTCCTGGCAGGGGAGGGAAGATGAAGGCATGCGCACACTCATCCTCATCCTCATGCTGGGCTGCAGCGCCTGCACCCTCCAGGCCCGCGACAGCGGTTTCCAGGCACCAGTGGCCAACCCCGCCACCGCCCCAGTATCGACCACGGCCACGGCCACGGCCCCGGGCGCGGACGGCGGCGACGCGCTGGCGCGCATGCGCGCGCTGATCGGCACGGCCTCCTGTACCGCATCCAGCCAGTGCCGCACCGTGGCGGTCGGCGCCCAGGCCTGCGGCGGGCCCCAGGCCTACCTGCCCTATTCGCAGGCGCGCACCGACGAGAAGGCCTTGCTGGCCCTGGCCGGCCAGCACAGGGCCGAGGTCAAAGCCAGGCTGGCGGATGGCGGGATGATGTCGATCTGCCGCCACCTGCCCGATCCGGGCGCCGTGTGCATCAGCGGCAGCTGCCAGCTCGGCGCGTCCTCGCCCGCCCCGCGCTAGGGTCTGTCTGACTGAGCGAAGGCGAAGAATGAGAGAATTAGATCGGGAGGGCTATGAAGATGAGCCGAACTGATCTAACCGAGAAGCAATGGCGGCGGTTGGAATCCCATCTGCCGCCAAAT
>NZ_JAHYBX010000012.1:0-131709 GCF_020208145.1 Massilia hydrophila
CCAGTGCGAACGCCGGCATGCCCACGCTGGTGTCCACGGTCAGCGCCGTGCCGCTGGCCGTGCTTGCGCTCAGGTTGCCGGCGATATCGGTCTGGCGTACCTGGATCGCGCCTGCGGGATAGCTGCCTGCGGCCAGCGTGAAGCTGGTGCCGCTGCCGGCGCTCCAGCTGGCGCCGCCATCGGTGGAGTACTCCCAGCTGGCGGCGTCAAGCGCCAGCGTGAGCTGTACCGTCGTATCGCGGGTGATGCCGTCGCTGCTGCCGGTGCCGGTATCGGCGGGCAGGGTGAGTGCCGGGGCCGCAACGGCGGTGTCGACCGTGATGGCGGCCGCATTCGTGGCCGCCGCGCTCAGGTTGCCGGCGATATCGGTCTGGCGCACCCGGATCGCGCCGGGGGCGTAGCTCGCGGCCGCCAGCGTGAAGCTGGTGCCGCTGCCGGTGCTCCAGCTGGCGCCGCCGTCAAGGCTGTATTCCCAGCTGGCGGCGTCAAGCGCCAGCGTGAGCTGGACCGTCGTATCGCGGGTGATGCCGTCGCTGCTGCTGGTGCCGGTATCGGCGGGCAGGGTGAGTACCGGGAGCGCAACGGTGGTGTCGACCGTGATGGCCGCCGCATTCGCTGCCGCCGCGCTCAGGTTGCCGGCGATATCGGTCTGGCGCACCTGGATCGCGCCGGCCGCATAGCTGGCGGACGCCAGCGTGAAGCTGGTGCCGCTGCCGGCGTTCCAGCTGGCGCCGCCATCAAGGCTGTATTCCCAGCTGGCGGCGTCAAGCGCCAGCGTGAGCTGGACCGTCGCATTGCGGGTAATACCGTCGCTGGTGCTGCTACCGGTATCGGCGGGCAGGGTGAGTGCCGGGGCCGCAACGGCGGTGTCGACCGTGATGGCTGCCACGTTGGCGGCGGCGGCGCTCAGGTTGCCGGCCACGTCGGTCTGGCGCGCCCGGATCGTTCCGGCCGCGTAGGTATTCGCTCCCAGCGTGAAGCTGCTGCCGCTGCCGGCGTTCCAGCTGGTGCCGCCATCAAGGCTGTATTCCCAGCTGGCGGCATCAACAGCCAGGCTCACGTTGACCGTGGCGTTCCTGGTGACGCCGTCGCTGGCGCTGGCACCCGTGTCAGCGGCCAGCGCCAGCGTTGGCGCCGGCGCCTGGAGATCGACCGTGATCGCGGCGCCGTTCTGCGCCGCTGCGCTGAGATTGCCGGCCTGGTCGGTCTGGCGCACCAGGACGCTGCCGGCGGCATAGGCGCCTTGCGCCAGCACGAAACTGGTGCCGCTGCCGGCGTGCCAGTCGGTGCCGCCGTTGCTGCTGTATTCCCAGCTTGCCATCTCGGCTGCGAGGGTGACGTTGATGGTGCCGGCGGCCGTCACGCCATCGGTGGCGCTGGCGCCGGTGTCGCTGGCCAGGGTCAGCGATGGCATGGCCACGCTGTTATCCATGACGAAGCCCTGGTTGGCGCCGGTCGGACTGGTGTCGAGCAGGGCGTTGCCGCCACTGTCGCGGATGTCCTGCGCGGGCGCGAAGCCGAGCGAGACGGTCGCGCCATCGAGACCGGCGAGGTCGCCGCCCGCCACGGTCACGTAGTAGCTGGATCCGTCGATGGCGTCGACTCTGGTGACCGAGGCCGTGCTGCCCTGTACCTGCAGATCGGCCGCAGCGAGCGCGACCGCCTCGCTGAAGCTCACCTTGAAACGCAGCGTGTCGGCGTTGGTCACGCTGGCCAGCGGCGTGGCGCGCTCGATCGCCGTCACCAAAGGAGCCTGGGTGTCGCCCGAGAGCGTGAGCGTGTTGCTTGCCAGGTTGGCCTGATGATCGGCATTCGTGAACTTGCCCGCTGCCACCGACAGCGACACCGTCAAGGACTGGGCGGCGTCGGGCGTGAACAGGGCGGTATATACCTTGTCGTCCAGCGGATCGACATTCAAGGCGCCCAGCGAGCCGCCGCTTGCCTGCACGTCGAGCGCGTCGAAGCCCTGCGGCTTCTGGCTGAAGGTAAAGGTGATCGTGACGCCCTGGCCGGCCTTGAGGGCGCCAGGCGTGGCGGAGATCGTCAGCGTCGGCGGGGCCGAGATGGTGGTGAAATCGAAGCTTGTGTTGTCCGCAATGCCGGCAAAGGCGTTGTTCGACAGGTCGGTAACGGCGCCGTGGTCGATCCGGATCGCGTAGGCGGTGCTGTATGCGAGCGTTGCGCTTGGATTGAGCGTGAGCGTATTGCCCGCAATGCTGACCTGTCCGTTGCCGGTGCCCTGTGCGCTTGCGACATCGAAGGCTTCGACCACCGTACCGGTGCCGACATGGATCAGCTGGATCTTGCCCGTGCCGAATTTGATGGCCTCGCTAAAGCTCAGCTGGGGCGACACGTCCGTCGCCACGGCGGTGGCATTGTCGTGTGGCGTGAGCGCCTGCAGCACGGGCGGGTCGGTATCGGCACCCGTCATCGAGAAGCTCACCGGCGTCGAAACCCCGCCGTCGCCATCGGCCAGTGTGAGGCTGAAGGCGCGCGTGCCTGCCGACGGCGCGGTATAGGTCAGGTTCTGGAGCAGGTAGCTGAGATAGGAAACGTTGGCGTTCGGATGGAAGTCGATACGCAGCGACCCCGGCGCGGGGATGCTGATCGTGCCCACTTCGGTCATGCCGGGCAGGCCGGCTCCGCCCCAGGCCGCCAGGTCGACGTACAGCTTCTCGCCGGCGGACAGGATGCCATCGGCCGACGCCTGGTCGGTGCCTGCCATGACGATGCTCATGTCGGTGACGAAACGGCCGTCGGTATTGCCGCTGTTCTGGGTAATGAGCAGGTAGCCGCCAGCGAAATTGGCGGAGTCCGGGTCGCTCACCGAAACGTTGTCGGGCGTGATGTAGGCGAGGTCGGTCACCGGGTCGGCGCTGCCAGGAACAAACTGTCCCTCGTAGCCTTGGAGGTTGACGAGGATAGGCCTGTCGTTCACGCCATTGACGTTGACGGTCAGGGTGGCGTTGCCCGAGCTGCCTTCGGCATCGGTCGCGGTGACGGTGAAGCTTTCGGTCTTGTTCGCGGCAAGGGCGTCGATCGCGCCGTTGTTCGGGACGTAGGCGTACGCGCCATCGCTGCTGCGCAGGTAGAGGGTGCCATAGGCACCGGCCTTCGACACGTTGTAGGTGATGCCGTTGACGACCTGGGTGCCGGCCTGGCCGCCCGTGATGCCATAGGCAAGCACGGCCTTGTCGTCCGTGGCGCTCAAGCTGCCGGTCCTGGTGGGGAGCGTGTCGGGGGCGGCCGTATCGGTGTAGCTCAGCGCTGCCGGAGCGGCAAGCACGGGCGGCGTGTTGACCGGGTCGAAGAAGGTGGTGCCCCACGGCGTGATGGTCGTGTCGTACGAATCGCCGTTGACAGGGAAATTCTCGACCCACAACACGCCACCGTCGGGCGCCGCGGTGGCCGTGCTATACGTGCCCGCCTTTGCCGTCGTTTCGGCCAGGATGGTGCCGGACTTGTTGACGATGACGGCGCGTGTCACGGTTGCGGCGATGTCGTTGGCGTCAGTCAGCAGGAAATTGCCGTTGGCGAGTACCTCTGCCTTCGGCGCATATTTCGACAAGAAATTGCCGATCCGAACTGGTGAGCCCGTCACGCCGGTCGACGAAGCCTTGATCGCGTACACCTCGTCCGTGATGTGGGTGGTATAGAAGAACCAGAAATCGGTGCCGTCGAACACCATGTCCCCCTCCAGTCCGGTGGCCTGGAGGACCGTGCCCGCACTCGTCTGCACGCCGGTGCTGCTGACGTAGGTGAGTGCCATGCCCTCATACACGCTGTTGCCCTTCCTGGCCGCGTACAGGAAGCCGCCGCTGCCATCGCCCGCGGCATCCACCTTGATGATGCCGTTGACGCCCGATAATAGCTGGGCCGACTGGCCTGGCATTGCCGCACCGTTCAGGTCGTAGCGGGTGTAGTAATGCTTCTGGTCGGTGTCGTTGAACCAGGTGACGAGGAAGCCGCCATCCTTCAGGTCGGTAACGTCGAAATAGCGCGAGTATCCGTTGACGGAAGGCAGGGCGATATCGCTCGACACCGCCTGGCCGTTACTGTCGAATAAGCGGAAGTGGGGCGGGGTATAGGGAGGATTGCCATCGCCCCGGTCGTCCACGACCACCACGAACCGGTCCTGGCCGACGGCGGCGATTTTTACTTCCACGCCAGTCATGTCGGCCGCGAAGTTCAAGGGCACCGTCGTCATGGCGCCGCCCTGCGCGGTCAGGGTCACGAAATAATTCTTGTCGCCACCTGCAAAGTCATTCCACAAGACGACGGATTTTTTTCCCGTTGCCAAGCAAGATACTGCCGAACACAGCACTATCAATGCCGGAAGAGTTCTCCACCGGTTTGGCGGTGCCCAGCGATAGGGAAGCGGCTTGGCCGGACATGGATTGGGTGAACAGAGCGCTTGGCATAGGAAGAGAGGATGGGCTGGTGAAGGGAGGTCGACACGGTGGCTTGATGCGCCAAGTAAAAACTATAGCTTTGGCGCAAGTTTGACCACAAGAAATTCCGTCTTTTCACCAACTTTTACCGTGAAGATTATTCCGCCCGCATAGTTGCGCTGCAAAAAAGTGACGGTTGGAAGGGATAAATGTCGTGACACGCTGCTTGCCAGTGTCCTGACCAAAGAAAAAGCCCGCATCAGCGGGCTTCCAAGTACAGCGTTCTTTTACGGACCAGCGGCGGTGCAGCACCGCGCACAATCTTCTGTTTCTTCTTAACTGTGGGCAGCAGAACTTGCCTGGCGCCATCATGTTCGGAGAAAGATGGTATTTAATCACCCAGCGTGGAACTTGAGCAAATGAAACTCTTGCAATCGATGAAGAAAAACAACACCTGACACCCTGACATGTGCCAGTTAGGCGGCGATCGGCCACCCGGTGCCGCCGGAACCGGCAAGCCCGCTCGCAAAAGCTTTATAATTCAGGGTTTTGAAGATTTTTGCGGAGTATCAGATGCCGATCTACGCCTACCGCTGCGATGAATGCGGTTTTACCAAAGATGTGCTGCAAAAAATTTCTGACCCCGTCTTGAGTGTGTGCCCGTCCTGCGGCAAGGATGCCTTCAAAAAACAGGTGACCGCTGCCGGCTTCCAGCTGAAGGGAACGGGGTGGTACGTGACGGACTTCCGCGGCGGCACGCCGCCTGCTACTGGTACCGCCGCCGGCAATGCGGCTCCGGCAGCCCCGGCAGCGGCCGCCGACAGCGGCAGCGCGGCCAGCGCGCCCGCCCCGGCGGCGACGCCAGCGGCGTCCGGCGACGAGAGCGGAAGCTGATCGGGACGAGCACGTTTCATGACGCTGCGGCCCTGGGCTGCAGCGTGAACAAGAACAAGAGAATTCGATGCGCAAATATTTCCTGACCGGCTTGCTGGTGCTGGTACCCCTGGTGATCACGGTGTGGGTGCTGAGCGCGATCATCAGCACGCTGGACCAGTCGCTGCTGATCGTGCCGGAATCCTGGACGCCGCAGGCCCTGTTCGGCCGTAACATCCCGGGCGTGGGCGCGGTGCTGACGCTCGCCATCGTCTTTCTCACCGGCCTGCTGACGAACAACCTGGTCGGTCGCTACATCGTACGCGTGGGCGACCGCATCATGAAGCGGATTCCCGTGGTCAGCTCGCTGTACGGCAGCGTCAAGCAGGTGTCCGACACGCTGTTCTCCTCTTCGGGCAACGCCTTCCGTACCCCGGTGCTGATTCCTTATCCGCACGCGGATTCCTATACCATCGCCTTCCTGACCGGCGTGCCGGGCGGCGACGTGAAGAACCACCTGGTGGGCGACTACGTGAGCGTGTACGTGCCGACCACCCCGAACCCGACCTCGGGCTTCTTCCTGATGATGGAACGCAGCAAGGTCGTGGAACTGAACATGTCCGTGGACGCGGCACTCAAGCACATCGTTTCGATGGGCGTCGTCGCTCCCGAGTAAATCACAACGAATCAACCAACCTGGAACGAAAACCATGACCTCCATGCGTACCAACTACTGCGGCCTCGTCACCGAGGAACTGCTGGGCCAAACCGTCAGCCTGTGCGGCTGGGTGCACCGTCGCCGCGACCACGGCGGCGTGATCTTCATCGACCTGCGCGACCGTGAAGGCCTGGTGCAGGTGGTGTGCCACCCGGACAACGCCGAGGTGTTCAAGGCCGCCGAGCACGTGCGCAACGAGTTTTGCCTGCGCATCACCGGCCTAGTTGCGAACCGCCTGGAAGGCACCGCCAACGCCAACCTGAAGTCGGGCAAGATCGAGATCAACGCAACCGCCTTGGAAGTGCTGAACGCATCGGTGCCGGTGCCGTTCCAGCTGGACGACGACAACCTGTCGGAAACCACCCGCCTGACCCACCGCGTGCTCGACCTGCGCCGCAACCAGATGCAGCACAACCTGCGCCTGCGTTATAAAGTGTCGATGGAAGTGCGCAAGTACCTCGACAACCTGGGCTTCATCGACATCGAGACCCCGATGCTGACCAAGTCGACCCCGGAAGGCGCACGCGACTATCTCGTCCCGTCGCGCGTCAACCCGGGCAACTTCTTCGCGCTGCCGCAGTCGCCGCAGCTGTTCAAGCAGCTGCTGATGGTCGCCAACTTCGACCGCTACTACCAGATCACCAAGTGCTTCCGCGACGAAGACCTGCGCGCCGACCGCCAGCCGGAATTCACCCAGATCGACTGCGAGACCTCGTTCCTCACCGAGCAGGAAATCCGTGACCTGTTCGAAGACATGATGCGCGTCGTCTTCAAGAACGCGGCCGGCATCGACCTGCCGAACCCGTTCCCGGTGATGGACTTCGCCACCGCCATGGGCTCCTACGGTTCGGACAAGCCGGACATGCGCGTGAAACTGCAGTTCACCGAACTGACCGAGCTGATGAAGTCGGTCGAGTTCAAGGTGTTCAACAGCGCCGCGAACATGGCCGGCGGCCGCGTGGTCGGCCTGCGCGTGCCGCAGGGCGCTTCGATGCCGCGTTCGGAAATCGACGCCTACACCCAGTTCGTCGCCATCTACGGCGCCAAGGGCCTGGCCTACATCAAGGTCAACGAGAAGGCCAAGGGCCGTGACGGCCTGCAGTCGCCGATCGTCAAGAACATCTCGGACGACGTGCTCACCCAGATCCTGGAACTCACCAAGGCCGAAGACGGCGACCTGATCTTCTTCGGTGCCGACAAGGCCAAAGTCGTCAACGACGCCATCGGCGCGCTGCGCGTGAAGATCGGCCACTCGGAATTCGGCAAGAAGGCCGGCCTGTTCGACGACGTCTGGGCCCCGCTGTGGGTCATCGACTTCCCGATGTTCGAATACGACGAAGACGGCGACCGCTGGAACGCCACCCACCATCCGTTCACCGCACCGAAGGACGGCCACGAAGACATGTTGGAAACCAACCCGGGCGCCTGCGTCGCCAAGGCCTACGACATGGTCCTGAACGGCTGGGAACTGGGTGGCGGCTCGATCCGTATCCACCGCGAAGAAGTGCAGAGCAAGGTGTTCCGCGCCCTGAAGATCGACGCCGAAGAAGCCCAGCTCAAGTTCGGCTTCCTGCTCGACGCCCTGCAGTACGGCGCGCCGCCGCACGGTGGCCTGGCCTTCGGCCTGGACCGCCTGATCACTCTGATGACCGGCTCCGAGTCGATCCGCGACGTGATCGCCTTCCCGAAGACCCAGCGCGCGCAGGATCTGTTGACCAACGCGCCGTCGGAAGTCGACGAGAAGCAGCTCAAGGAACTGCACATCCGCCTGCGCAACGAGCCGAAAGTCGCCTAAGCGACGGGCCGGTTCGTCATCCGTGCCACTGGCACGGATGACCCACGCGTTCGACTCACGCGGGCGTGGCCATATAATGGCTGCGCCCGCGTTTGTTTATCTGCCCATGCCCCATAAAATTCCCGAATCGGTCCTGGTCCTCATCCACACCTCCGACATGGAGGTCTTGCTCATCGAACGCGCCGACCGTCCGGGCTTCTGGCAATCCGTCACCGGCTCGCTCGACCGGCTGGATGAGCCGCTGATGGTGACAGCGGCCCGCGAACTGTTCGAGGAAACCGGCATCGTGGCCGACGGCGATACCATCCGCCTGCACGACTGGCAGCTCTCGAACGTCTACGAAATCTACCCGGTCTGGCGCCACCGCTACGCGCCGGGCGTCACCCACAACACCGAGCACGTGTTCTCGGTCTGCGTCCCGCGCGACATCCCGGTCACCCTAAGCCCGCGCGAGCACACGCAATACGCCTGGCTGTCCTGGCTGGAAGCGGCCGACCGCTGCTTCTCGTCCTCGAACGCCGAAGCCATCCTGCAGTTGCCAAGGCATATTGCTCCCTGAGCGCACGATTGGGTCCGGTTGCGCAAGGGGCCGGGCGCGATGTTGTTAGAATGTTCCCATGAAGATTCGTGTGGCTACCTATAACATCCACAAGGGCGTGAGTTCGCTGCGCAGCCAGCCGCGCGTGATCGCGCTGAAGAAAGCGATCGCCGAGTTCAACGCCGACATCGTCTTCCTGCAGGAAGTGCAGGGCCGGCACGACCGCTTCCAGGCGCGCTATGGCAAGGAAGGCCTGGCGCACCGCCACTGGCCGGAAACGGCCCAGTACGACTATTTCAAGAACGAGAAGCACCACAGCGCCTATGGCATGAACGCCGTGTACGACCACGGCCACCACGGCAATGCCTTGCTGAGTGCCTTCCCGATCGAGAACTCGCACAACCACGACGTGTCCGACCATGCCTACGAGCAGCGCGGCATCCTGCACTGCGTGCTCAACACCCAGGCCGGCAGGATCCACTGTTATGTGGTGCACCTGGGCCTGTTCGAAGGCAGCCGCGGCCGCCAGGCCGATGCCCTGATCGCGCACGTCAACGGCTCGTCCAACGGCGAGCCGGTGATCATCGCCGGCGACTTCAACGACTGGCGCAACACCCTGAGCGACCGCCTGCGCAACGCGCTCGGCGTGGCCGAGGTGTTCGACGAGCTGGGGCCGAAGTCGCCACTGGGCGACATGGTACGCAGCTGGGCGGGCCGCCCGCCGCCTCCG
The DNA here is from genome assembly GCF_020208145.1 of Massilia hydrophila. NCBI lineage: Bacteria > Pseudomonadati > Pseudomonadota > Betaproteobacteria > Burkholderiales > Oxalobacteraceae > Massilia > Massilia hydrophila. The sequence goes on from NZ_JAHYBX010000012.1 coordinate 9,046, forward strand.
CATCGCCAGCCGCGCCTGGCGCCGGCACGCACCTTCCCGGCCGTGCTGCCCTGGTTCCGCCTCGACCGCATCTATGTGCGCGGCTTCAAGATCGACAATGCCCAGGTGATGCACGGTGCGCTGTGGGCCAAGCTGTCCGACCACGCCCCGATCGTGGCCGAACTGCAGCTGACCTAGACGTCGCGCCATGCGCCACGTCACCTTCGTCGACAACAACGATGTCACCCTGCTGGAAAGCGGCACCGCCTACTTTCCGGCACTGGTCGCCGCGCTCGACGCGGCGCGCTACGACGTCCTGTTCGAAACCTATATCTTCGCCGAGGACCCCACCGGCGTCGAGGTACGCGACGCGCTGGTGCGCGCGGCCCGGCGTGGCGTGAAGGTGCGCGTGCTGGTCGACTGGATCGGTACCGAGCACCGTCCGGCCCAGCGCCTGGGTACCGTGTTGATGGAAGCAGGCGTGCAGTACCGCGTCTTCAATCCCTGGTGCCGGCGCGGCATCGCACGCTCGCACCGCAAGATCGTGGTGGTCGACCGCGAGCTCGCTTTCGTGGGCGGCATCAACATCAACGACGACTGGCAATGCGACCACGCCGACAAGCACCGGCTGCCCGCGCCGCGCTGGGATTTCACGGTACAGGTACGCGGCCCGCTGGTGACCGAGATCCACGACGAGGCCCAGGGCCAGTGGCTGCGGGCGGGGCGCCTGAAGCTCAGGCAGCGCATCGAGCTGTTCAAGGAAATGCGCAAGGAGCCCGCGCAGTCCTGCGAATTCCCGGCCAAGGCCGCCTTCGTGGTGCGCGACAACCTGCGCAACCGCGGCACCATCCAGCGCGCCTACCTGCAGGCCCTGGGGCGCGCGAAGGACAGCGTGCTGCTGGCCACCCCGTACTTTGCCCCGGGCCGCAAGTTCCGCAAGGCGCTGGCCCATGCGGCGCGGCGCGGCGTGCGGGTCACCTTGCTCATCGGGGTAGGGGAGTTCGTCATCCAGGACATGGTGGCCCACTCCTTCTATCCCAAGCTGCTGGCCGACGGCATCAAGGTGGTTGAGTACCGCAAGACCCAGCTGCATGCCAAGGTCGCGGTGGTCGACGACGACTGGGCCACGGTCGGCTCCAGCAACTGCGACGGCCTGTCGCTGTTCCTGAACCAGGAAGCCAACGTGGTGGTGCTGGACGAGCGCTTCGCCGCCACCATGCGCGAGCACATCGAGCGCGGCATCGCCGACGGCGTGCCGGTGCGGCCCGAGGATTACGCCGGCATCGGCTGGATCCGGCGTGCGAGCTACGGATTGGCCTACATGGTGTATAAACTGGTGATGCGGATCTTTGCGATCGGCTATGCATGAATGGAAAGCAAGGACAGGATGGCAGACAAGGAAGACAACAACGTACGCATCGACAAATGGCTGTGGGCGGCGCGTTTCTTCAAGACGCGTTCGATGGCGACCGATGCGATCGACCGCGGCCGGGTGCGTATCGACGGCGAGCCGGTCAAACCCTCGCGTAACGTCAAGGTGAACGACAGGCTGGTCATCGACAACGGCTCCGACCGCTGGGAAGTGATCGTGGCCGCCCTCTCCGACAAGCGCGGCCCGGCGCCGGTCGCACGGGCCCTGTATTTCGAGACCGACGAGAGCATCGCCAGGCGCGAGAACGACAAGACTGCGCGCCGCCTGTTCCCGGAGCCGAGCCTGGACATCAAGGGCCGCCCGACCAAGCGCGATCGCCGCGCGATCACCCGCATCTCCGACGAGTGAGTGCGCCGGCCGCGGTGGCCGCATTTTAGTTTGCAATTTATTGCGGGAATGTAAAATGCCCGTTCCCGGCCGCAAGGCTCCCGGTCGGGCATCACCGTGGGCTGCGCCTGGGTCGATGTCCCGGCAGCTCTTGATGATCATTCCATGCAAACTGCTGTTCCTCTCGTCACCAGCGATGCCGTCGTGCTCGGCATTCTCGCAAGCATCCTCGGTTTCGTCTTCTGGTCTTCTTCCCGGACAGATGGCTTCTGGAAGAAGTTCTATACCTATGTGCCGGCCCTGCTGCTGTGCTACCTGGTTCCGGCCATCCTGAACACCCTGGGCATCATCGACGGCAGCCTGTCGAAGCTGTATCCGGTGGCGCGCGACTACCTGCTGCCCAGCGCGCTGGTACTGCTGTGTATCGCGATCGACTTCGGCGCCATCGTGCGGCTCGGCCCGAAGGCGATCATCATGTTCCTGACCGGCACCGCCGGCATCATGCTCGGCGCCGTCGTCTCGTTCGAGATCATGCGCGTCATCCACCCCGAAACGGTGGCGGGCGAGACCTGGCGCGGCATGACCACCATCACCGGTGCCTGGATCGGCGGCGGCGCCAACCAGGCGGCCATGAAGGAAGTGTTCGAGGTCGATGCCAACGTGTTCGGCCAGTTCGTCGCTGTCGACGTCCTGGTGGCGAACGTCTGGACCGCCGTGCTGCTGTTCATGACCGGCCGCGCCCAGGCTTTTGATCGCTGGACCGGCGCCGATCTCAGCGCCATCAACGCACTGAAGACGCGCATCGAAACCTACCAGGCCGAGCATGCGCGCATGCCGACCCTGGCCGATGTGATGGTGATCCTGGCGGTGGGCATCGGCATTACCGGGCTGTCGCACGCGCTCACCGGCCCCACTATCGGCTGGATCGCCAGCCTGCCTTCCGAATGGCGCCTGCAGGACTACAGCCTGACCTCGTCCTTCTTCTGGATCGTGGTGTTCGCCACGACCTTCGGCCTGTTGCTGAGTTTTACCAGGGCGCGCAGCCTGGAAGGGGCGGGCGCTTCGACCCTCGGCTCGGCCATGCTGTACTTCCTGGTGGCGACCATCGGCATGCAGATGGACCTGAATGCCTTGCTCGACCGCCCGTGGCTGTTCCTGCTTGGCCTGATCTGGATCTGCGTGCATGGCGGCCTGCTGCTGCTGGTGGCAAAGCTGATCCGCGCGCCGCTGTTCTTCATGGCGGTCGGCTCGCAGGCCAACGTCGGCGGCGCCGCCTCGGCCCCGGTGGTGGCCAGCGCCTTCCACCCGGCGTTGGCGCCGGTTGGGGTGCTGCTGGCGGTGCTCGGCTATGCGCTGGGCACCTATGGCGCCTACATCACGGGACTGATGCTGCGCGCGCTGGCGGCGTAAGGCGGCGCGGCGGCACTGGAACCATTCCGGGGCAAATAAGCAAGCGCTCCGGAATACCTGCCGCATACGCCACGCAGCCCCAAAATGCTGTACCTTTACATCTGCGACAACATTCTCCTTGCCAGGTCGGGGCAGGGATGCCCAGCAGGTGCGCCAAGCCGCCTGCCGTTGTCTTGCATCAATAGAATCTCGCCTCTAAGTTCCCGTTTGACATTTCATCTCTGGTAGATAATAGTACGAGCGTTCGGATTTTTTCGATTCAGGGGCAGCTATCTCTACTTCAGCCAAATTCATGCGCAAGGGCGAACTGACGCGGGCAGCGATCCTGGACGTGGCGCTCGAGCTGTCGAGCCGCGACGGCCTGGAAGGCCTGACCATCGGCGTGCTGGCCGACCGGATGAACATGAGCAAATCCGGCGTGTTCGCGCACTTCGGTTCGCGCGAAGACCTGCAGCTCGAAGTGGTCAAGCTGTACCACCACCGCTTCGAGCAGGAAGTGTTCTTCCCCAGCGTGCGCGAGACGCGCGGCCTGCCGCGCCTGCAGTCGATGTACGAGCGCTGGCTGCAGCGGGTATCGGTCGAGATCGCGTCTGGCTGCATCTACATCAGCGGCGCCGTCGAGTATGACGACCGCCCCGGCCCGATCCGCGAGGAACTGGTCAAGATGGTGCAGGCCTGGCAGGACGCGCTGCGCCGCGCCGCGCGCCAGGCGATCGAGGTCGGTCACCTGCGGCCCGGCACCGATGCCGAGCAGCTGGTGTATGAAATGTACGGGCTGATCCTGGCCCTGCACCACGATGCACGCTTCCTGCGCAATCCAGGCGCGGTCGAGCGGGCACGCCGCGGTTTCGAGCGGCTGATCGAAAATTATCGCAATCCAACTCCGCCGCAAGGCAATCCGGCGATGCAGTAGGCCTACGCCCGCTGCCGGCCAGTCACAACAACTTTTACCTTCGTTCAGGAGAAAACCATGGGTCAGTACGTCGCGCCAATCCGGGATATGCAGTTCGTTCTGCACGAATTCCTCAACGTCAGCGAAGAGTTCAAGAACCTGCCTGCCTACCAGGAGATCGACGCCGACATCATCAACCAGGTGCTCGAAGAAGGTGCGAAGTTCACGCAGGAAGTGCTGTTCCCGCTGAACCACTCGGGCGACCGCGAAGGCTGCCATTTCGACGCTGCTACCAAGGCCGTGACCACCCCGAAGGGCTTCAAGGAAGCCTATAAACAGTACGTCGAAGGCGGCTGGGCCGCGCTGGCGTGCGACCCGGAATACGGTGGTCAGGGCCTGCCGGTCTCGCTGAACAATTCGTTCTACGAGATGCTGAACTCCTCGAACCAGGCATGGACCATGTACCCGGGCCTGTCGCACGGCGCCTACGAGTGCCTGAAGGAGCACGGCACCGACGAGCAGAAGAAGCTGTTCCTGCCGAAGCTGGTGTCGGGCGAGTGGACCGGCACCATGTGCCTGACCGAAGCGCACTGCGGCACCGACCTGGGCCTGCTGCGCACCAAGGCCGAACCGCAGGCCGACGGTACTTACAGCATCAGCGGTTCCAAGATCTTCATCTCGGCCGGCGAACACGACATGGCCGAGAACATCGTCCACCTGGTGCTGGCACGCCTGCCGGACGCGCCGGAAGGCTCGAAGGGCATCTCGCTGTTCCTGGTGCCGAAGTTCAAGGTCAATGCCGACGGTTCCGTCGGCGAGCGCAACGGCATCGCCTGCGGCGCGATCGAAGAAAAGATGGGCATCCACGGCAACGCCACCTGCCAGATGAACCTGGACGGCGCCATTGGCACCCTGATCGGCCAGCCGCACAAGGGCCTGCAGGCGATGTTCGTGTTCATGAACGCCGCCCGCCTGGGCGTCGGCATGCAGTCGCTGGGCCTGACCGAAGTCGCCTACCAGAATGCGCTGGTGTACGCAAAGGACCGCATCCAGATGCGTAGCCTGTCGGGCCCGAAGGCACCCGACAAGCCGGCCGACCCGATCATCGTGCACCCGGACGTGCGCCGCATGCTGCTGACCGCCAAGGCTTTTGCTGAAGGCGCGCGCGCGCTGACCTCGTACATTGCGCTGCAGATCGACCGCGAACTGAATCACCCGGACGAGGAAGTGCGCAAGGAAGCCGCCGGCGAAGTCGCCCTGCTGACCCCGATCGTGAAAGCCTTCATCACCGACAACGGCTGGATCGCAACCTCGGAAGCGATGCAGGTCTACGGCGGCCATGGCTACATCAGCGAGTGGGGCATGGAGCAGTACGTGCGCGACGCCCGCATCAACATGATCTACGAAGGCACCAACACCGTGCAGTCGCTGGACCTGCTGGGCCGTAAGATCCTGATGGACAACGGCACCAAGCTGCGCGCCTTCGGCGAGAAAATCAAGGCCTTCGTCGAAGAGAACGGCCTGGACGAATCGATGTCGGAATTCGTGACCCCGCTGGGCGAACTCGGCGAAAAGGTCACCAAGCTGACCATGGAAATCGGCATGAAGGCCTTCCAGAACCAGGACGAAGTCGGCGCCGCCGCCGTGCCTTACCTGCGCGTTGTGGGCCACCTGGTGTTCAGCTATTTCTTCGCGCAGATGGCGAAGATCGCGCTGGCCAAGCAGGATTCGGGCGACAAGTTCTACGCGGCCAAGCTGCACACCGCGCGCTTCTACTTTGCCCGTCTGTATCCGGAAACCGCGATGCTGATCCGCCAGGCACGTTCGGGTGCATCGAACCTGCTGGCCATGGACGCAGACCTGTTCTAACCACCATCACGTCGCTCCCGTCCGTCATGGGAGCGACGACTTATCCAAGGAAATAAGAATGTCCAATTTCATCGTCAAGAAAGTCGCCGTGCTGGGCGCCGGCGTGATGGGCGCGCAGATCGCTGCGCACTGCGTGAACGCGAAAGTGCCGGTCGTGCTGTTCGACCTGCCAGCCAAGGAAGGCAATAAAAACGCCATCGTCCTGAAGGCCATCGAAGGCCTCAAAAAACTGTCGCCGGCCCCGCTGGGCAACAAGGACGACGCGGCCCTGATCGAAGTGGCCAACTACGAGGACAACCTCGACGTGCTGGCGGGCTGCGACCTGATCATCGAAGCCATCGCCGAGCGCATGGACTGGAAGCACGACCTGTACAAGAAGGTCGCTCCGCACATCGCGCCGAACGCGATCTTCGCCTCCAACACCTCGGGCCTGTCGATCAACAAGCTGGCCGAAGGTTTTGATGAGGAACTGAAGGCGCGCTTCTGCGGCGTGCACTTCTTCAACCCGCCGCGCTACATGCACCTGGTCGAACTGATCCCGACCACCAGCACCCGCCCGGAAATCCTGGACCAGCTCGAGACCTTCCTGACCTCGACCCTGGGCAAGGGCGTCGTGCGCGCGAAAGACACCCCGAACTTCATCGCCAACCGCGTCGGCATCTTCGGCATGCTGGCCACCATCCATGAAGCGGAAAAATTCGGCCTGTCGGTGGACGTGGTCGACGACCTGACCGGCGCCAAGCTGGGCCGTGCCAAGTCCGGCACCTTCCGCACCGCCGACGTCGTGGGCCTGGATACCATGGGCCACGTGATCAAGACCATGCAGGACACCCTGCAGGACGATCCCTTCTTCAGCCTGTACAAGACCCCGGACGTGCTGGCCAAACTGATCGAGAAGGGCGCCCTGGGCCAGAAGACTGGCGGCGGCTTCTACAAGAAGGTCGGCAAGGAGATCCAGCGCCTCGACTTCGCCACCGGCGAATACGTGCCGGGCGGCGCCAAGGCCGCCGACATCGTGGGTCGCATCCTGAAAGAAAAGGACCCGGTCAAGAAGTTCAAGGCCATGCGCGAATCGACCAACCCGCAGGCGCAGTTCCTGTGGGCGATCTTCCGCGACGCCTTCCACTACATCGCCTTCCACCTCGACACCATCGCCGACAACGCGCGCGACGTCGACTTCGCGATGCGCTGGGGCTTCGGCTGGAGCGTTGGTCCGTTCGAGACCTGGCAGGCCGCCGGCTGGACCCAGATCGCCCAGTGGGTGAAGGAAGACATCGATAGCGGCAAGGCCCTGTGCAACGCGCCGCTGCCAAGCTGGGTGTTCGAGGCACCGGTCGCAGAAAAAGGCGTGCACACCGCCGAAGGTTCGTACTCGGCATCGAAGAACGCCTACGTGCCTGTGTCGGATCTGCCGGTGTACGGGCGCCAGCAGTTCCGCGCCCCGGTGCTGGGCTCGACCACCGTCGATCCGAAGACCTTCGGCACCACCGTGTTCGAGGACGACTCGGTGCGCCTGTGGCACTCGGACGACGAAGTGCTGGTCATCTCGCTCAAGACCAAGATGCACGTCATCGGCGAAGGCGTGGTGAAGGGCATCCAACGCGGCCTGGCTGAAGCGGAGAAGAATTACAAGGGCCTGGTCATCTGGAACACCGACGCGGCCGAAGGCGGCGCCTTCTCGGCCGGTGCCGACCTGCAGTCGGCCCTGCCGGCCTTCATGATGGGCGGCGCCAAGGCGATGGAACCGATGGTGCGCGACCTGCAGAACGTGTTCATGCAGATGAAGTACTCGAACATCCCGGTCGTGGCCGCTGTCGCGGGCCTGGCGCTGGGCGGCGGCTGCGAGATGGCGCTGCACGCGTCGAAGCGCGTGGCCTCGATCGAGTCCTACATTGGTCTCGTTGAAGTCGGCGTCGGCCTGGTGCCGGCCGGCGGCGGCCTGAAGGAAGCGGCTGTCCGTGCATTCACCGAAGCGAAGGGCAACGACATCCTGCAATTCCTGAAGACCGGCTTCACCAACGCGGCCACCGCGCAGGTGTCGAAGTCGGCCCTGGAAGCCAAGGCGATGGGCTACCTGAAAGAAGACGACATCATCGTCTTCAACCCGTACGAACTGCTGCACGTGGCCAAGACCACCGCGCGCGCCATGTTCGACGCCGGCTACCGCGCCCCGGCGAAGCGTCCGGTGACCGTCACCGGCCGCTACGGCTGGGCGACCATCCGCGGCCAGCTGGTCAACATGCGTGACGGCGGCTTCATCTCGGCCTACGACTACCACCTGGGCGACACCATCGCCGAGATCGTGACCGGCGGCGACATCGACCAGGGCAGCGTGGTGTCCGAGCAGTGGCTGCTCGACATGGAACGCAAGGCCTTTATCGCGCTGCTGGCCAATCCGAAGACCCAGGAACGCATCATGGGCATGATGCAGAACGGTAAGCCGGTCCGTAACTAAACGGGTAACTAAGCGCCGAACGAACAGGACGAACAAATCATGAGCAAACAACTTCAAGACGCATACATCGTCGCAGCGACCCGCACCCCGATCGGCAAGGCGCCGCGCGGCTTCTTCAACAAGACCCGCCCGGACGACCTGCTGGTACACGCCATCCGTGGCGCCATGGCGGCCGTGCCGAACCTGGACCCGGCCCTGATCGTCGACGCCATCGTCGGATGCTCGTTCCCGGAAGCGGAGCAGGGCTTCAACGTGGCGCGTAACGCGGTGGTGCTGGCAGGCCTGCCGAACACCGTGGGCGGCGTCACCGTCAACCGCTACTGCGCCTCGGGCATCACCGCCCTGGCCATGGCGGCCGACCGCATCCGCGTGGGCGAAGCCGACGTGATGATCGCCGGCGGCGTCGAATCGATGTCGATGGTCCCGATGATGGGCCATCATCCTTCGATCAACATGGAGACCTTCAAGGACGAGAACGTGGGCCTGGCCTACGGCATGGGCCTGACCGCCGAGAAGGTGGCCGAGCAGTGGAAGGTGTCGCGCGAAGACCAGGACGCCTTCGGCCTGGAATCGCACCGCCGCGCCATCGCCGCCCAGCAGGCCGGCCTGTTCAAGGACGAGATCACCCCGGTGGAAATCGTCACCCGCACGCCGAACCTGGCGACCGGTGAAATTTCGGTCAAGCGCCGCACCGTCGACCTGGACGAAGGCCCGCGCGCCGACGCCTCGATGGAAGGCATGGCCAAGCTCAAGCCCGTGTTCGCCGCCAAGGGCTCGGTGACCGCCGCGACCTCGTCCCAGATGTCGGACGGCGCCGGTGCGCTGATCGTCGTCAGCGAGAAGATCCTGAAGGAACACAACCTGACCCCGCTGGCCAAGTTCTCCTCGTTTGCCGTGCGCGGCGTGCCGCCGGAGATCATGGGCATCGGCCCGAAGGTCGCGATTCCTGCCGCGCTGGCCGCGGCCGGCATCACCCAGGACCAGCTGGACTGGATCGAGCTGAACGAAGCCTTCGCCGCACAGGCGCTGGCCGTGATCCGTGACCTGGGTCTCGACACCAGCAAGGTCAACCCGATGGGCGGCGCGATCGCCTTGGGCCACCCGCTGGGCGCCACCGGCGCGATCCGCGCCGCGACCGTCGTGCACGCACTGCGCCGCAATAACCTGAAGTACGGCATGGTGACGATGTGCGTCGGCGCCGGCATGGGCGCGGCTGGTATCATCGAGCGCGTTTAATTTCCGGATAGTGGCTGCATCGCCCTGTACGCGATGCGGCTGCCAACCATCACCGCGTGGGCGGGAGATCCGCCCACCCTACGATCTGCGGCAATCCCGCTTTTGTAGGGTGGGCAGGTTTCCTGCCCACGCGTTCATCCAGACCCAGAATAAACGGGAGACTCCTGACAATGGACATGCTGATCAACAAGGCCAACGGCCTCCTGAGCATCGAATTCAACCGCCTGGCGCGCAAGAACGCCATCACCGGCGCCATGTACACCAGCATGGCCGAGGCCTTGCTCGACGCCGAGCAAGACCCCGCCGTGCGCGTCGTCCTGATCGCCGGCAAGCCGGAGATCTTCACCGCCGGCAACGACCTCGACGACTTCCTGAACAACGTGGGCGCCGGCGCCATGACCGAGGACCGCCCGGTGTTCCAGTTCATGCGCGCGCTGGAAAGCTGCACTAAGCCGGTGATCGCGGCCGTCGCGGGCGCCGCGGTCGGCATCGGCACCACCATGCTGATGCACTGCGACCTGGTCTACTGTGCCGACAACGCCAAATTCTCGATGCCTTTCACGCAGCTCGGCCTGTGTCCGGAATTCGCTTCCTCGCTGCTGGTGACGCAGGCGGCCGGCTATACCCGCGCCGCCGAGAAGCTGATGCTGGGCGAAGCCTTCGGCGCCATGGAAGCCTTCGAGATGGGAATTGTCGCGCGCGTGCTGCCGGCGGCCGAACTGCGCGCCTTCGCCGAGCAGCAGGCGGCCAAGCTGATCGCGCTGCCGGCCGCGTCGATCCGCGCCACCAAGGCCCTGATGCGCCGTTCGCGCGCGGCCCTGGTTGCCGACACCATTGCGGTGGAAAACAAGCAGTTCAGCGCCATGCTGGTGGCGCCGGAAGCGAAGGAAGCCTTCACCGCCTTCTTCGAGAAGCGCAAGCCGGACTTCAGCAAGTTCGATTGAAGCAAATGCGCGTCCGGCGCGGCCGCTGCGGGTCGCGCCGGACGCGGGCGGGGCGTCAGAAGCTGTGGCGCACGCCGACGTTGAACACCGAAGGATCGACGCCAATCTTGCCCGGCGCCAGCCTGACCGACGAGGAGTTCAGCGAGAAGTTCCCCTTGTCGTTGTTGTCCAGGCGGGCATAGCCGGTGTACAGGCTGGTGCGCTTGGACAGGGAATGGCTGTAGTCGACGTTCCAGCCCTTGCCGCGGGCGCCGTTCTCGATCCTGTTCTGCTGCAGGTTCACGAACAACCTGCCGGCACCGATCGGATAGGCCGCGCCCAGGTTGTACTGGGTGAACTTGTTGTTCCGTCCGGCGGCATCCTGCACCAGCCAGTTGCCCTTGACGTCGAGCTCGCCGAACTTGTAGCCGGCGCCGAAGGCATATTCCTCGGTATCGCCAAGCACGTTGTTGTCATTCGTGTGGTAAGCGGCGCCCAGGTACAGCTTGCCCTGCGCATATTCCAGCCCCACCCCCTTCAGGTTGCTCTTCGGCTGTCCCGGCGTGGCTTCGCCGGCGGCATACGCGGCCAGCACCTTGAACCCGGACATCGACGCGCTCTTGTAGTTGACCGAGTTCGACAGGCGGCGGGTCAGGTAGTTGAATGCCGACAGGTTGCTGCCGTAGAAGCCCTGGCCGGTAATGTCGGTGCTGGAAGCGACCGCGGCGATCGGCGAATATTCACGGCCCACGGTCACGGTACCGAAGCCACCCTCGAGTCCCACCACCGCGCGGCGGCCGAACAGGGCCGAGTCGCCGGCGCCGGTGTCGATCGCCACGCCGCCTTCCAGGTTGAACAGGGCCTTCAGGCCGTTACCGAGGTCTTCCGTACCGCGGAAACCGAAGCGGCTGCTCGACTGGTTGCCAGAATTGAGCACGGTGCGGCGGGCAACGCCATTGTCTTCCGACGCGATGGCGGCGTCCAGGACACCATATATCTGCACATTGGTCTGGGCGCTTGCCGCGATCGGCAGGCAGGTGAGCAGGGCGGCAGCCAGAAGTTTTTGTTGCATTGCTTTTCTCCGGAAAAAGGACAGTTGCGCGATGGGGCTTGCAGGTCGCGATGGCCGCCATCCTATTGCCCGGATATGTCAATTTCGTTACAAAACGGAAATTAAAAAAGATATTTTCAAGAAGGTGGAAAGGTCATCAAACGGTCATTTTCCGGACGTACATTCTTCGCCAGTGAAACCCATCCCCCACAACAAGGAGTAACGATGAAGATGATCCATACCGTCCTGGCAGGCGCAATCGCAGTGCTCACCCTGTCGTCGGCCTCGGCCGCCAGCATCACCGGCGCGGGCGCGACTTTCCCCTATCCGATCTACGCGAAATGGGCCGCTGCCTACAAGACGGCCACTGGTACCGAAATGAATTACCAGTCGGTCGGTTCGGGCGCGGGGATCAAGCAGATCAAGGCCAAGACGGTCGACTTCGGCGCGTCGGACATGCCGCTGAAGGCCGAGGAACTCGATGCAGCCGGCCTGGTGCAATTCCCCGCCATTATCGGCGGCGTGGTCACCATCGTGAACCTGGACGGTATCGCGCCGGGCCAGCTGAAACTGAGCGGCCCGGTCGTGGCGGACATCTACCTGGGCAAGGTCACCAAGTGGAACGCCCCGGAAATCGCCGCCCTGAACCCGGGCGTGAAGCTGCCGGCGACCGACATCACGGTGGTGCACCGCGCCGACAGTTCGGGCACCTCCTTCCTGTTCACCGATTACTTGTCCAAGGTCGATGCCGAATTCAAGTCGACGATCGGCGCCGGCACGGCGGTCAAGTGGGTTACCGGCGTCGGCGGCAAGGGCAATGAAGGCGTGGCCGCCAACGTGCAACGCATCAAGGGCTCGATCGGCTATGTCGAGTGGGCCTATGCGAAGAAGAACAAGATGAGCCACACCCAGCTCCAGAACCGCGACGGGCAGTTCCTGCAGCCGGACGACGACGCCTTCAAGGCCGCCGCCGCCAATGCCGACTGGGCGAAGACGGCAGGCCTGGCCGTGATCCTCACCGACCAGCCGGGCAAGGCGGCATGGCCGATCACCGGCGCGTCGTATATCCTGATGCACCAGGCGCAGGCCGACGCGGCCAAGGGCAAGGAAGTGCTGAACTTCTTCGGCTGGTCGTTCAAGAACGGCGCCGCGGCCGCTGCGGAACTCGACTATGTGCCGCTGCCGGCATCGGTCGTGAAGCTGGTGGAAGGCGTGTGGAAGGTCCAGCTCAAGGATACGGCGGGCAAGGCCATCTACTGAGTCTTCATCGCCTGCCGCTTGCGCTGCCGTGGCCGGCCTTGCCGGCCGCCGGCGACGCGGGCGGGCCGCGCAGTGTACACTTGTACCGCTTTCCACACTGCGCCGCACCTCTTCATGCCACCTCCACAAGCATCCACCGCCACGCCGTCCGCGCCGCCGGCGGCAGTCATGCAGATCCTGTTCTCCGTCGCTTTCGTGCACCTGCTGAACGACTGCGTGCAGGCGGTCCTGCCCGCGATCTACCCGCTGCTCAAGCAGGAGTTCGCACTCAGCTTCACCCAGATCGGCCTGATCACACTGACCTTCCAGTGCACCGCCTCGCTGCTCCAGCCCTGGATCGGGCTGGTCACCGACCGGCGCCCGATTCCCTTCCTGCTGCCAGCCGGGATGTGCGTGACCCTGCTCGGGGTCGCGTTGCTGGCGAGCGCCGGCAGCTTCGCGATGCTGCTGCTGGCCGCCGGCCTGGTCGGCATCGGCTCCTCGACCTTCCATCCGGAAGCCTCGCGCGTGGCGCGGCTGGCCTCTGGCGGGCGCTTCGGCTTCGCCCAGTCGCTGTTCCAGGTCGGCGGCAACCTCGGTTCGGCCTTCGGGCCCCTGCTGGCGGCGGCCATCATCATCGGCAGCGGCCAGGGCCGGATCGCCTGGCTGATGCTGCTGGTGCTGCTGGCGGTGGCGGTGCTGTTCAAGGTCAGCCACTGGTATGCCGGGCATCTGCGCAAGGCCACGCGCACGGTCGCGGTCCATGCGGGCCCCGGGCTGTCGCGCGGGCGGGTGCTGTGGGCGCTCGCGGTGCTGGCACTGCTGGTGTTCTCGAAGTACATCTACATGGCCAGCCTGTCGAGCTACTACACCTTCTACCTGATCGAGAAGTTCGGGGTCAGCGTGGAAGCGGCGCAGATGTACCTGTTCCTGTTCCTGGCGTCGGTGGCGGCCGGCACCTTCGCCGGCGGGCCGATCGGCGACCGCATCGGCCGCAAGCGCGTGATCTGGTTTTCGATCCTCGGCGCGGCCCCGTTCGCGCTGGCACTGCCCTTTGCCAACCTGGCCTGGACCGCGGTGTTGAGCGTGATCATCGGCCTGGTGATGTCGTCCGCGTTCTCGGCCATCGTGGTGTTCGCCCAGGAACTGGTGCCCGACAAGGTGGGCATGATCGCGGGCCTGTTCTTCGGCCTGATGTTCGGCATCAGCGGCATCGGCGCGGCGGTGATGGGGGCGCTGGCCGACAGCACCGGCATCGAGGCCGTGTACCGGATCGCTTCCTTCCTGCCGCTGTTCGGCATCCTGGCGATCTTCCTGCCGAAGATGGACGCGCCGCGCCGCCAGCTGGGTTAGGATCCTTCCTGGCCCCTGCCGGGCCGGGAGGTCTCATGCGTATCACTGCCCTTGTCGACAATTCGCCCGCGGCGCACCAGGTCGCCGTGGACACCGATGGAACGCGCCGTCCGCTGGACGTGCCCCCCAGGACCGGCGGGCCCGGCTCCGGTGTCAACGGCGGCGAATTCCTGATGCTGGCCCTGGCCACCTGTTATTGCAACGACCTGTACCGCGAAGCGCAGCGGCTCGGCATCGTGCTCGACGGCGTGCGGGTCGAGGCCAGCGCTTCCTTCCCCGGCATCGGTCTGGCCGCCACCGATGTCCGCTACCGGGCCTGGGTGAATTCTCCGGCGCCGGCGGCGGACATCGACCGCCTGCTGGCGCAGACCGATGCGGTGGCCGAAGTCCACAACACCCTGCGGGCCGGATGCCCGGTCGTGCTGCAGCCCGGCTAGCGCTCCGGCGCCGCCCGGCTCAGGCCGTCGCGGACCGACGCGTGCCGCCGATCGCGGACAGGTAGAGCAGCAGCGAGGCCAGGGCGCAGCCGAACAGGGCCAGCGGCAGCAGCCGCGGACCGGCGGCCTTCGACAGGACGGCGGCCGCGGCCAGCGGGCCGCCGGCGCGCGCCAGCAGGGCAGGGACGGCCATCGCGCCACTGATGGCGCCGTAGTGGCGCGCGCCGAACAGGGTGCGTGGCAGGGTCCCGCGCACGATCGTCAGCACCCCGTTGCTCATCCCGTAGAGCGCGCAGAACAGTGCCACCGCCCAGGCCCGGCTGCCCAGCAGCGCCAGCACCAGCAGGCCGCAGGGCAGGGTCGCGAACACCACGCGGCCGACGGCTTGCGCCGTCGCGCCGCGCGCCAGCGTCCGCTCGCCGATGCGGCCGGCCACCTGCATCGGTCCGATCAGCGCGGCCAGCGCGACGGCAACGGCGGCGGGGTGGCCGAGCATGCGCAGCAGCGGAATCAGGTGCACGGTCAGCGCGGTGAAGATGAAGACGTTCGCCGCAAAGGCCAGCGCCAGCTTCCAGAAAGCCGGATGACGCACGGCTTCGCCCAGCGTATGGCTGTCGCGCGGCGCGTCCGGCGGCGCGGGCAGGTGCGGCGCATCCCGGCCCAGGGCAAGGTGCAGGGGCAGGCAGAGCAGCAGGTGCAGCGCGGCATAGGCAAGGCAGGTATCGCGCCAGCCGAGGCGCGCCGCGAGCGCCATCGTCAACGGCCAGAACAGGCTGCTGGCGAAGCCGGCGAACAGGGTCAGGGTCGAGATGGCGCGCGGCGCGCCGGCCGCCAGCTTGCGGTTGAGGGTGGCGAAGGCCGCTTCGTACAGGGTGAGCGACATCGCCAGGCCGATCACGGTCCAGGCCCCGACATAGCCGGCCGTCGTGCCGCAGCGCGCCAGCCAGGCCAGGCCGAGCGCACTGGCCAGCGAACCGGCCGCCATCACCGGCCGCCCGCCGTAGCGGTCGACCAGGGCCCCGACCGGCGTGGCCGCGACGCCTGCCACCAGCAAGCTCCAGGAATAGGCCGCGAAGGCCGCTTCGGTACTGATGTGCAGGTCGCGCCGGATGTCCGGCGCCAGCACGGCGAAGGCGTAGTAGAGCGCTCCCCACGACGCGATCTGCGTCACGGCGAGGATGCCGATGGTCCTGCGTGCTGCTGGCAAATGAATCTCCCGAGGCGGTGGCGAAGCGCCCCCTGCAGTCTCTTACTCTAGCGCACGCGGGGCGTTCTTGCCCGGGCGCGCTTGCGCGGCGCGGCAGCCTGAATGGCGCCTTGCCGCTGCCACCCGTGTTCAAGCGTGCGCGCATGCATGGCGCGCGGCGCCACAATGACGCGGTGTCCTGTTTGACAAGCGCTTTGTTCACGGTCCATCGTTCAAGGTCCATCCGATGCCGCATGCAACTCCTTCTTTCTCCCATGGCCTGCCGGGCGGCCGTGTGCCGCTGGCCCGGCGCGGATGCCTTCGCGCACAGGCGGCGCCATGAGCCCGGTACGCGTGCAACTGAGCAGGAAGAAAGGCTGGAAGCTGCCGCCGAACACGGTGTCGGTGGCGCGTCCGGGGCGCTGGGGCAATCCCTTTTCGGTACTGCCGGACCTGGCGCCGGGAACGCCGGTTGGAACGCGCTACGTCGCGATGCCGAGCGTGGCGGACGCGGTGGCGGCGTTTCGCCGCTGGGTGGAACAGGACCCTGACGGCCAGCGCCTGGCGCTGGAAGCGCGCACCGCGCTGCGCGGCCGCAACCTGGCCTGCTGGTGTCGGCTCGACGGTCCCTGCCATGCCGAGGTGCTGCTCGAGATCGCCAACCGCTGAGCGCGCAGCGGTGCCGCCGTGGCCTTACTTGACCGCTACCACGCTGCCGATACCCGACACCGACTTGTGCACCACGCGCGGGTTGCCGTAGTAGCTGAGGTTGCCCATGCCGCGCACGGTGGCGTCCAGCCTCTCGCGGGCGTGGACATGGACCGCGCCGATGCCTTCGAAGCTGACGTCGGCATTCTGCGTCAGCAGCGACTTGGCGTCGACTTCGCCCACGCCATGGGCGCGCAGGCGCAGTTCCTTCACTTCGCCATCGATGGCCAGGCGCCCGGCGCCGCGGTAGTTCACGTCGAGGCGCTCGCCGCGCACATTGGTCAGCTGCATCAGGCCGGCCCCTTCGCCCTTGAAGGTCTGCAGCGCCGGCATGGTGACGACCACGCGGTCTTCGCTGTCGATAGTGTTGCGCTTGCTGTCCTTCATGTCCAGGCGTAGTTCGCCGTCCACCACTTCGCTGGTGACGCGCTCGATGAAGCGCGGGTCGCCGAATACCTTGACGGAATACGACTTGCCGGCTTCCACCTTCAGGCTGACCGGACCGTGTACGGCGATGCCCTTGAAGGGAGGCAGGCTGCGCGCCTGCTCATCGGCATGGGCAAGCAGCGAAACGGCGCTCAGCAGGGTAGCAAGGATCAGGCGTTGCATGGTGGTCTCCGGTAAGTGGTATGCATCCATTGTAGGGAGGCCGAAGCGGGCGGACTGGCGTTTGCGACGAACTGCAAGAATGCGCGCCTGAGCGGTGGCGATGGCGGAATATGTGTCGCAGCACAACCCGGAACCGGGGTGTAAAGCGGTGGCGCTGACCATCGTCAATACCACTGTGTGCGCTATTGCACGCTTGTCCTGCCAGAACACGAAAAATGCGTGCGCACGATTGCGTGCGTGACAATATTGTCGAGGAGTTAAGGCTATAATTTCTGTGTCCACTTTGTAGCCGATACCATGCACATCTCTACTGTTACCCTACCTGAAATGAAGCTCGCCGGGCTGCCGCTCGCAGGTCCGTCTTCGGTTCTGGAAGCGGACATGCCGGATATCTGGAGCAGCTTCCTGGAGCGCGAAAGCGAACTCGGCGAAACCAATGGGCTGCGCTACAGCGTGAGCTTGCAAGACCAGGATGGCCAGCACCTCGAATGCGTGGCCGCCGAGGTCGCCGACCTGAACAATCTGCCGGCGGGCATGATCGGCATCCGGATTCCGGAACGCCGCTACGCGATGCTGACGCACCGCGGACCGATGACGCGCGTGCAGGCTACCTATCTCACCGGCTACGCCGCCATCGAGCAGCTGGGTATGGTGCAGGACGAGGAAAGCTGGCGCATCGAACGCTACGACCGGCGCTACACGCCCTCGCTCGACGATGGCAACCGTCCCGACAACGCCTACGATATCCTGATTCCGCTGCTGTAGATCGAATTGGTGCCGGTATATTTCCCGACCGCCGACGCCGGTAGGGCGGCCTGTACTGCCAGTGTTCCTTTACAGGAACACTTGTATTGTGACGATGAAAAATGACCGGAGTTTGACGCACGCCGCCTGCCGTGCCGCTGGTGGCAGCCGATTCAAGCCTGGCCTGCGCCGCCCGCACCGAATCTGCCGTAGGCATCGCTTTCGTCGCCAGGCTCCTCGTGGGTAGCGGCGAAACGGGCGCTTTCCGAACACTGGGCCAGGTCCTCATCGCTGTCTTCGGCCACTTCGGGCGGACTGAGCATGTCGTCCAGCATGGCCTGCAATGCCGGCGTGTTCCAGTCGACGCCGGTGCGCTGGCAACGCTGTACATAGTTGAGCACTTCCCGGTTTTGCGCCGGGCTCAAGGGAAGACCCTGCCAGGTGTCGGCAGGCGACAAATTCGCTTTCATCGTGACCTCGCTTCGCGGCTGGCCGCCGCGCCAATCCACTATACGCCGCCCAGCCGTGCCAGGCGCACGGGTGGGATGCCGTCGTAAATATTTCAGCGTGCAATAAAAGAACGGATAATGCCTGTTTCTCAGCAACACGGAGCAGGCAGTGCCCGACCGCGCCCCCCACGAATCCACCCCTTCCCATCCCGAGGACCCGGCGCGCCGCCGCCTGATGCAGGCCGCCGCTGCCGGCTTGTCGCTGGCCGTACCGGCCCTGCCCGAGGCCGCGCCGGCCAGGTCCGCTGCCGCTGCGTCCCAGGCACCGGGCGCCTTCGATGCCAAGCTGCGTGCGCACGTCAAGAACGTGGTCGTGATCTATCTCGAAAACCGCAGCTTCAACAACCTGTTCGCCGACTTCCCCGGACTCGCCGCACCCCTGTCCGCCGTGCCGGCGGCGCAATTCCAGCAGAAGGACCGTGACGGCACCGTGCTGCCGACCCTGCCCAAGGTCTGGGGCGGCATGGTCCCGGGCCGCCAGAATATCGGCGGCAAGGACTACCTGGTGAAGGAAGACGACATCCAGGGCCTGCCCAACGCGCCATGGAAACTGCGCGACGCCGAGGGCAAGCCGCTGCCGGAAGGGCTGGTCACGCGCGACCTGGTGCACCAGTTCTACCAGAACCAGATGCAGATCAACGGCGGGCGCAACGACGGCTTTGCCGCCTGGTCCGATGCCGGCGGCATGGTCATGGGCTATTACGGGGAAACCAGCAAGAACCTCGGCTTGTGGCAGATCGCACGCGAGTTCACGCTGTGCGACAACTTCTTCATGGCAGCCTTCGGCGGCTCCTACCTGAACCACCAGTTCCTGATCAGCGGGCGCACGCCGGAATACTTCCATGCCGCCTCGACGCCGGCGAAGTCGAAGATCGCGGTGCTGGCCGACGGACCCACCGGCAGCCGGCTGGCGCTGGCGCCCGATTCGCCCGCATCGGCGCTGGAAGGCAAGCCGAAGTACGCGCACGGCAGCGCCATCACGCCGGACGGCTATGCGGTCAATACCATGGCGCCGCCCTACCAGCCGAGCTGGGTGCGCCCGGCGCCCGGCGGCGACCCGCGCCTGGCCGACCCGCAAGACCCGTCGACCCTGCCGCCCCAGACCTACCGCACCATCGGCGACCTGCTGTCGGAGCGCAATGTCAGCTGGGCCTGGTATGCGGGCGCCTGGCAGGCCGCGCTGGATGGACGCGGCGCCGGGCAGCGCCCGAACTTCCAGCACCATCACCAGCCCTTCAATTACTTCCAGCAGTTTGCCCCGGGCACGAAGGCGCGCGAAGCGCACCTGGTGGATGCCGGCATGGGCGACAGCCCGATCTCGAACCGCTTCATCGCCGACGCGGTCGCCGGCAAGCTGCCGGCGGTCAGCTTCTACAAGCCGCAGGGCAACCTGAACCTGCACGCCGGCTATTCGGACATCGAATCGGGCGACGCCCATGTGGCGAACGTGATCGAACACCTCAAGAAGTCGCCCCAGTGGAAGGACATGGTCGTGGTGATCACCTTCGACGAGAACGGTGGCTGGTGGGACCACGTGGCGCCGCCGCAGGGCGACCGCTGGGGGCCGGGCTCGCGCATCCCGGCGATCGTGGTGTCGCCGCATGCCAAGCGCGGATCGGTGGACCACAATTTCTACGACACTACGTCGATCCTGCGTTTCATCACCCGCCTGCATGGCCTGCCGCTGCTGGAAGGCTTGGCCGAACGCAACGCCGCCTTCGCGGCGCGCGGCGCCCGTCCACCGGGCGACCTGAGCGCCACGTTGCGCTTCCGCTGAACCGGCGGCGCGACCGTTCTCCAAGCCAGGGCCAGTCCACGGACTGGCCCTTTTTTCGCCCGCATTGCCCGCCTCCTTGGCCAAGAAATTGCCATCTGGCTAACGTGCGCTGTGTCGGCAAACCCACGGCTACACTCGACGCGCTCGACATCGCCGATGTCAGAACCAAGGAGAGGCCGCCTGCTTGACCCGGGCGGCAGCCCCATTCACGACAAGCACAGGAGAAGCTCATGCAGAAGAATCAGGTTGTCAAAAAGATGCTGGCAGTGGGCGCCTTTGCCGCCATGTTCAGCGCCTTCGGTGTCCAGGCCCAGACCAGCGGCCAGAGCGCCACCAGCCAGTCGAACATGACCGGCAAGACCAGCGCCGATGGCACTGTCAACAACACCAGCAGCCAGGGCATGGAGGATCGTAGCGGCCAGATGGCCAACCCGGGCAGCCAGGGCACGAGCCGGGCCCAGGGTGCCAAGTCGCACACCGCGGTGCAGTCGACCTCGGGCTCCTCGGGCGCGGCCGGCGCTACCGGTTCCGGCGCTGCCAAGCTGAGCGCTGCGGACAAGAAAGCGCTCACCGACATGGCCATTGCCAACATGGCCGAGGTCGAGACCGGCAAGCTGGCCCTGAGCAAGAGCCAGAACGCGGAGGTGAAGACCTTCGCGCAGCAGATGATCGATGACCACGGCAAGGCCCTCACCGAGGTGCAGTCCTTGGCCCAGACGAAGGGCGTGACCCTGCCGACCGAGCTGGACGCCAAGCACAAGGCCATCTCGGCCAAGCTGGAAAAGCTCAGCGGCGAGGCCTTCGACCGCGAGTACATGAAGACCGTGGGGGTGACCGACCACAAGCAGACCCACAGCAAGCTGCAGCAGGGATCGAAGAGCGCCAAGGACCCGGACGTCAAGGCACTTGCCACCAAGATGATGCCGACCGTCGAGCAGCACCTGAAGGCGGCGCAGCAGATGACGTCGCACAAGTCCGGTACTACTTCGGGCAAGTGATCGGCTGACGTTTTACAGGCTGTGGCATGCCGGCGACGCCGTCCTGCGCGGGACGGGCGCCGGCGTGCACGCAGCCGCATCAAGGAGAATTCCATGCAGAAGACCCCGCGCATCCATTCCGCGCTGACGCTGGCGGTGGCCGGCGCGCTGTTCGCCGCCGGCGCAGCGCAGGCCCAGCCCCCGGCCCAGCCTCAGGCCAAGAACCCGGCTCCATCCCAGGCCCAAGCCCAGGTCCCGGCACAGGCAGCCCAGCCGGCCGGGGCTCCTGCAAAGCCTGCAGGCAAGCTGGAGCGTTCAGACCGCAATGCCCTCATCGACATGGCCCAGTCCAACATGGCCGAGATCGCCAACGCCAGACTGGCGCTGGCCAAGGGTGTGAATCCCGAGATCAAGGCCTATGCGCAGCGCATGCTCGACGAACACGGCAAGACCCTGGCCGAAGTCCAGGCCCTGGCCCAGGCCAAGGGCGTCGAACTGCCGAAGGAGCTGAACGTCAAGTACAAGGCCAAGGGCGCGCTGCTGCAGACCCTGAGCGGCGACATCTTCGACCGCACCTACATGAAGCAGTCGGGCCGGCGCGACCATCGCGTCACCCACGAGCAGCTGAAGGACAACCTGGAAAAGATCAAGGACCCCGACATCAAGGCCCTGGCCACGAAAATGCGGCCGGTCGTGGAGCAGCACCTGCTGGCGGCCGACGAGCTGATCGCGCGCACCGCGCGCAACGCCACCGGCACGGCGGGAACGCCAGGCAACGATACCAGCACGGCCACCGGCAAGGAGCCGACACCGATGAAGAAGTAGGGCCGCCCGGCCCTCAGGCGCAGTCCTCGGCCGGCGCCGGCGGGGCGCCTTTCCACTTGGCTTCGATGCGTTCGATGGCGATCTCGATGCCAACCAGCGCGCGCAGCATGTCCTCGATGTATTCCGGCGGTGCGTCCGCCACCGACCAGGGATGCGGCTGGCCGGCTTCATGCTGCGCCGTCTGGGCGTGCAGGAAGCCTCGCAGCCAGGCCGGATCGTCCAGCGCGCGCAGCGTCCCATGCACGTGCACCGCGTGATAGTCCCAGGTCGGCACCACCCGTCCACCCCGGGCGATTTTCTGATGCCGGTCCGGCGTCACGTAGCCGTCCGGACCGCGGAACACCACCAGCACCGCCTGTCCCGCGCGCCGCCACAGCGGATTGGCGCGCGCCACATGGGCGCGCAGCAGGTCCCGCGGTCGATCCGCCGGTTCGGCGTCCGGCCGGGCGGCGGCGGGGACGAAAGTAAAGGGCAGGTGGTCGGCATCTGGCAGGCCATCGTCCTGGGTGACCAGCATCCCCAGCGCATGCGCGCGGATCAGCGCATGGATCGCCTGCGGGTCGGACTGGCGGTGGCGGGCCGGCAGGTACATCAGTGCGCCTCCAGCACGATGACATCCGCCTTGAGCGAATTCGCGACGTAGCAGCGCGCGTGGGCCGCGTGGTGGAGCCCGGCGAGCGCCGCTGGCGTCGGCGTCGGGGCGCCGAACACGATCGCCGGCCGCAGTTCGATGCGCGTGATGGCGTCGCGGCCGTCCGCGTCCTGGCCGAGGTAAGCGACGGCACTGTCCTGGTAGCTGTCCACGGTGTAGCCGGCCCGCGCGGCCAGCGCCAGGAAGAACAGCATGTGGCAGCTGGAGGCCGCCGCCACCAGTGCTTCTTCCGGATCGAGCGCCTGCGGGTCGGACAGCGGCACCGGTACCGACAGCGGCGAGGACGAGGCCCGCAGCCGCAGGCCGCCGTCGAAGCGCCAGTCGTGGGCGCGGCTGTAGCGCCCGTCAAGGAATGCCTGGCCGGCGCGTTCCCAGCGCACCTCCGCCCCGAACTGTTTCATTGCCGCTCCTTGCGATGTGGAGCCGCCATCCTAGTGCCGGCCTTGGCTTGCTCAAAGTGCCAATCCGCGCGAAGATGGGCGTACCAATCCATGATCACCGACGAACTCATTGCCGCCACACCGCTCGAGCGCGGGGCTGCCACGCCGCTGTTCCGCCAGCTCTATGCACGGCTGAAGGACGCGATCCTGCACGGCCGGCTGGCGCCGGGTGCGCGCCTGCCCGCCACCCGCACGCTGGCGCGCCAGCTGCAGGTCTCGCGTCAGACCGTGCTGGCGGCCTACGAACAGCTGACCGCCGAAGGTTACCTGCGCGGCGGGGTAGGGCAGGGCAGCTTCGTCGACACGGCGCTTCCGGCGCTACGGGGTCCGGGCGCGCCGGCGCCGGAGCGGGCCGCCGCCCCCAGGCCGCTGCCGGCGCGCGGCCTGGCGCTGGCCTCCGGCATGGCGCGTGTGCGCCACCACCAGGGGCCGCTGCGCGCCTTCCGCCCCAGCATGCCGGGTCTCGACCTGTTTCCCTTCGAGGTCTGGCGCAAGCTGGAAGCGCGCCACTGGCGGCGCCGCGCGCTGCCGCTCGGTTACGGCGGCGCGGCCGGCCATGCGCCCTTGCGCGAACTGCTGTGCGCCTACCTGAACGCGGCGCGCGGCGTGCGCTGCACGCCGGAACAGATCGTCATCACCAGCGGCTCGCAGCAGGCGCTGTACCTGCTGGCGCAGCTGCTGCTGGCGCCGGGCGAGGGCGTGTGGCTGGAGTCGCCCGGCTACCAGGGCGCCGCCGCGCCCTTCGAGGTGGCGGGAGCGCGCGTATGCCCGGTGCCGGTCGATGCCGAGGGCATGGACGTGGCCTACGCCGAGGCGCATTACCCGGACGCCGCCCTGGCCTTCGCCACGCCCTCGCACCAGCTGCCGCTCGGGGTGACCATGAGCCTGGCGCGCCGCCTGGCGCTGCTGCGCTGGGCCGAGGCGCGGCGCGCCTGGATCATCGAGGACGACTACGACAGCGAATACCGGTACACAGGACCGCCGCTGGCCTCGCTGCAGGGCCTCGACCGCAGCGGCTGCGTGATCTATGTCGGCACCCTGTCCAAGGTGCTGTTCCCCGGCCTGCGCCTGGGCTACGTGGTGGCGCCGCCGGCGCTGGCCGAAGCACTGGCCCAGGCCAAGGCGGTGGTCGACCGCCACAGCGCGATCGTGCCGCAGGCGGTGCTGGCCGACTTCATCCAGCAGGGCCATTTTGCGCGTCACATCCGGCGCACCCGCGAGGCCTATGGCGCGCGCCGCGCCGCGCTGCTGGAAGCGCTCGATGGCCGGCTGGGCGGCATGCTGCGCTGCGGCCCGGCCGACGCCGGGCTGGACGTGTGCGTGCACCTGGCCGGCGGCATGGACGAAGCGGCCGCCGTGGCGCGCGCCACCGCGGCCGGCATCGACCTGCGTCCGCTCTCGTACTACGCGCATCCGGCGGCTGGTCCGGCATGCGCCACCGGGCCCGGGCTGCTGCTCGGCTTCTCGGCCTTTACCCCGGCGCAGATCGCCGAAGGCGTGGCGCGCCTGGCCCAGGCGCTGCTATCGAGGGATGGACGGCGCCAGGATTTATACTAGGCGGATGAACCCACCTGTCCGCTGCTCATGGGCCAATCCGGCCAACCCGCGCTATCTCGCCTACCACGACCACGAATGGGGCGTGCCCTGCCACGACGAGACCACGCTGTTCGAGATGCTCAACCTGGAAGGTGCCCAGGCCGGCCTGTCGTGGGAGACCATCCTGAACAAGCGCGACAGCTACCGCGCCGCCTTCGATGGCTGGGATGCGGAAAAGATCGCGCGCTACGACACGGACAAGGTCGCGCAGCTGCTCGCCAATCCGGGCATCGTGCGCAACCGCCTGAAGGTGGCGGCCGCGATCGGCAACGCCCGGGCCTACCTTGCCATGCGCGCGCAGGGTCTCACGCTCGATGCCTACCTGTGGGGCTGGGTCGACGGCAAGCCGCTGGTAAACAGCTGGGCGGATGGCGCGCGCCCGGCCCGCACCGAACTGTCCGACCGCATCTCGAAAGACCTGGGCAAGCGCGGCTTCAAGTTCGTCGGCTCGACCATCGTGTATGCCTACCTGCAGGGCATCGGCGTGGTGGACGACCATGACCGCGCGTGCTTCCGCCACGCGGGGGCTTGACGATGGACCTGCGTGCGCACTGGCGCGGCCGCGAGCGCTATACGGTGTTCGACGCGGAGTATGGCGACGGCGCCCGGGCGCGCGCGCTGCAGGAGGCATGGCGCGCCGATCCGGCGCGGCCGGCGCGGCTGCACATCGTGGCCTGCGTGCCGGGTCCAGCGAACCTGCTGCCGGGCTTTCACCGCATCCCACAGGACGATCCGCGCCTGAGCCTGACGCTGCTGGCGGCGCCGTTCGATACCGCCCTGGCGCAACTGGGCGCGCAGCCGGATGCGTTCTTGCTGGAGGCGCCGGCCGGTACCGGCTTCGCGCGGCCGCTGGCGCGCATTGCTGCCCGCGAAGCGCGCCTGTTCGCGGCGCAGCTTGATGACGGACAGCACGCCGCGCTGGCGGCCCAGGGCTTCGTGTTCGACGGCAGCGGCGCGCAGGCCGTGTTCAAGAGCCGCAAGCCGCGCCTGCCGCTGGCGCAGCTGGCGGAGCGGCGCGCCATCGTGCTGGGCGCCGGCTTGGCCGGCGCGGCCGCCTGCGCCAGCCTGTGCGCGCGCGGCTGGCAAGTGACCCTGGTCGAGCGCCATCCGGCGCCGGCGATGGAAGCTTCCGGCAACCTGGCCGGCATCTTCATGCCGCTGCTTTCGCGCGACGACAATCTGCCGACCCGCCTGACGCGCGCCGCCTACCTGTATGCGCTGCGCGCGTGGGCGCAGCTGGGCGGCATCGGCGCCGCCATCGAGGGCCAGGCCTGCGGCGTGCTGCAGCTGGCGCGCGACCCGCAACACGCGTCCGTATCTCGCGCCATCGCGGCCGCGGGGCAGTATCCGCCCGGCTTCGCGCGCTGGCTGGAAGCGCCGCAGGCCGAGGGCCTGCTCGGCCTACCGGCGCCCGATGGCGGCTGGCTGTTTCCGCAGGGCGGCTGGGCCCGTCCCGGCAGCGTGTGCGCGGCGATGCTGGCCGCCTGCGGCGAGCGCCTCGAACGCCGCTTCGGCGCCGGCAGCGTCGTCCTGCAGCGCGCAGGCGACGCTTGGCTGGCATGCGGCCCGGACGGCGCCGTACTGGCCGAGGCGCCCACCGTGGTGCTGGCCAACGGCGCCGGCGCGCGCAGCCTGGTGCAATCGCGCGCGCTGCCGCTGGCCGCGCTGCGCGGACAGGTAACCCACCTGGCTTCGGCCAGCTTGCCCGCGCTGCCGCTGGTGCTGTGCCGCGAAGCCTACCTCACCCCGGCGGCGAACGGCATCGTCTGCGCCGGCGCCACCTACGACCTCGATGCCGATCCGCAACTGCGTGCGTCCAGTCAGGCGGAAAACATCGAGCGCCTGCGCGGCCTGCTGTCCGACCCGCGGGCCGGCACCGATGCGCCGCTGGCGGGGCGCGTCGGTTTTCGCTGCGTGGCCCCGGACCGGCTGCCGCTGGTGGGCCGCCTGCCGGACTTCGAGGCGGCCGGAGGCACCGAGCGCCTGCGCGACGTGCCGCGCCACCCTGGCCTGCATGCCTTGCTCGGCTATGCCTCGCGCGGCCTGATCTGGGCGCCGCTGGCTGCCGAACTGCTGGCGGCCCAGCTCGAAGGCGAGCCGCTGCCGCTGGAAACGGCACTGGCCGATGCGCTCGATCCGGCGCGCTTCGTGCTACGCGCGCGGCGCGGCCAGCGCGGGCCGGAGGCAGGTCCGGTCCATGACAAGTTGCTCTGAAACAATTATTCACCTGGCGCCATCAATTGCCGCCCAGAGGTCGTTATAATTGATTGAGAGTAACTAATTGGCCACTGGCTGGCTACGCCGATGGAAGATCCGCACTCGCCCCTGTCCATGTTCCTCGCGTCGACCGCGCACGACATGAAGAATTCGATCAGCGTCCTGTCCGGGACGCTCGAGCGCCTGCTCGACGAGACGCCGCCCGCGGCAGGCGATGCCTGTCCGCGGATGGCGCAGATGGCGCAAATGCTGTACCAGACGCGCCGCCTGAACGACAAGCTGATGCAGCTGCTCGCCCTGTACAAGCAGGTCGGCACGGCCGTCTATCCTTTCGACCTGCAGCCGGTGGAGGTCGGGCAGCTGGGCGAGCAGGTGCTGGCCCTGGGGCGCGTGCTGCTGGCCTCGCGCGGCATCCGGATCGAGCTCGACATCGAGCCCGAGCTGGTCTGGCACCTCGACGAAGACCTGGTGATCGGGGTGCTCTCGCATGCCGTCAACAATGCCGTGCACTACACGCGCGACCGCATCCTGCTGGCGGCCTGCGTGCGCGACGGATGGCTCGAGCTGCGGGTCGAGGACAACGGCGCCGGCTACCCGGGCGCGCTGCTGGCCGCGGACGACGCGGGGATGGACGGCATGGGCGGCCTCGACTTTTCCACCAACAGCGCCGGCCTGGGCCTGCATTTCTCGCGCGAGGTGGCGCGCATGCACCGCCACCGCGGGCGCAGCGGCGCGGTGCGCCTCGAGAACGGCGGCCGGCTCGGCGGCGGCTGCTTCATCCTGGCGCTGCCATGAGCGAGACTGCGCCCGGCGCGGACGGCGCCAGCCAGGACGGCGTCGACTGGGCATCCAGGACCTACCTGGTGGTCGACGATTTCATCGGCGTACGCCAGCTGCTGCGCGAAGCCCTGCGCAGCCTGGGCGCGCGCCACATCGACCAGGCGGCCAGCGGCGGCGAAGCCATGGGCCTGCTGGTGCGCACCCGCTACGACGTCGTGCTGTGCGACTTCAACCTGGGCGAAGGCAAGAACGGCCAGCAGGTGCTGGAAGAGGCGCGCATGCGCAACCTGCTGCTGCCCTCGAGCGTGTTCCTGATGGTATCGGCCGAGAAGAGCGTGGAATCGGTGATGGGCGCGGCCGAGCACCAGCCGGACGCCTACCTGGTCAAGCCGATCACCGAAGGCGTGCTGCTCACCCGCCTGAACCGGGTGTGGCGCAGGAAGCAGGTGTTCAGCCCGATCGACCGCGCCTATGCCGAGAAGGACTACCTGCGCGCGGCGCGCCTGTGCGACGAGGGGGCGGCGGCCAACAAGGTGCACGAGATCGATTTGCTGCGCATGAAGGCGCGCCTGATGGAGCGCAGCGGCGAGCCGGCGCGCGCAAGGGAGACCTACGAACGGGTGCTGGCGCAGCGCGAATACCAGTGGGCGCGCGCGGGCCTGGCCCGGATCCGCCTGGCCGATGGCGACTTCGAGGGCGCGCGCCAGATGCTGCAGTCGGTGATCGCCGAGAACCGCTACTACATCGACGCCTACGACCAGCTGGCCCTGGCCCTGCAGAACATGGGCCGCCACGAGGAGGCCTTCAAGGTGCTGGAGCGCGCCGCCAAGCTGTCGCCGAACTCGGTGCCGCGCCAGCGCAGCCTGGGCCAGGCCTGCCTCAGGCTGGGCAACGTCGCGATGGCGGAACGGGCCTTCCGCAAGTGCATCGCGATCGGCGAGTACTCGATCCGCAAGACGCCCGACGCCTACCTCGGCCTGGCGCGCGTGTGCGGCCTGAAGAACGACCCGAAGGAAGCGCTGCTGCTGCTGCAGGCGGCCCAGCGCGAGTTCGCCGCCGAGCATCCGGACATTGGCCTGCGCGCCAAGATCACCGAAGGCCTGGTCTACCACGAGAGCGGCGACTACCGCCGCGCGCGCAAGGCCGGCGACGAGCTCGAAGCGCTGCTGCAGGCGACTCCGGAGCGGCCCGACGTGCCGACCTGCATCCAGATGGCGACCCTGCTGTTCGCGGTGGGCGTCAAGGAAGCGCCGGTGGACCTGCTGTGCTACGTGATCCGGAATAACCACGACAACACGCTGCTGCTGGACGAAGTGCAAGCGGTGTTCGACAAGGCGCGCATGGGAGAAGAGGGGATGGCGCTGATCCGCGGCGCGCGCAAGGAAGCGGTCGACCTGATGAACCAGGGCGTGCTGCTGTGGAAGACCGGCAAGCTGGGCGAAGCGACCGAGTGGATGCGCAATGCGCGCGCGGCGCTGCCGAACAATGTGCGCATCCTGTTCAACTCGGCGCAGATCCTGGTCTCGGTCATGCAGCAGCGCGGCTACGAGGCGCAGCTGTACGACGAGGCCCAGCAGGTGCTGGCGCGGGTCGACCGGCTGCAGCCGGGGCAGCAGCGTTTCGCGCGCCTGATGGAACAGCTGATGCAGCTGGTGCCGAAGGACGACGCTGCCGTGGAGGCCAGCGCTGCCGCTACGGCCGGCTGACGCGCGGCGGCTCCCTCAGCCCTTGTCGGCCTTCACGCGCGGATTGCGTCCCACCCGCCTGGATCCTGCCGCTTCCACCGGGGCCGCTGGCGGCGCGCCCCCCGAGACATCGAGCGGCGAGCCTCCGGCGGGGCTGGCGCCACCCGGCTGCGCTGCGCCGCCACCCGGTGCGGCAGCGGGCGTGTCCGCCGCGGCCGTGGACGCAGGCATCGCACCGGCAACGGCCTGGCGGAACTGGTCTTGCAGCAGGTTCCACCAAGCCACTGCAGCCGGCATGGCCGCACTGGCGCTGGCCGGACCGGCCTGATCCTGGCTGGCGGGTGCGTCGGTGGCAGCGGAGGCGGGGGTGGCAGGGCGCTCGGCTTGCTGGGAGGACGGGGCCTGCGGCGCGGCGCCGTCCTGCGCAGGCGTCGTTTTACCCGCCTGCGCGAAGAACTGCGCGAACGGCGCCGCCATGGCGGGATCGCTGCCGGCCCGCTGCATCGCCTGCGCCATGCTGTCGCTCATCGCCTTGAGGGTGGCCAGGGTGCCGCGCTGGACCTCGAGCGCCTGGATCGTCCCGCGCAGCATGCCGAGATTCAAGTTCAGCCAGGATTCGACAGCCTTGAGGTCGGCGATCTTCTTGTCCAGCTCGTCGACAGACAGGGTGGGACTGTGCATGCCCGGCATCCCGGTGCCCGGGATGTTCATGCTGCCCCAGAGCTTCTTCACGAATTCGAGCGTATCGGTCATGCCGGCGGACTGCGGGGATGGCGTGGACATCGGTGTTCTCCGTTGGTGGACGCCTAAGCGTAGCAGATAACTAACATGCCACAAAGCGCCTGCGCCAACGCAGGGCAGGGAGCCCCGTCGCTGCAGGGGCGCGGCGCTCAGGCTACACTAGGGGCATGAGTCCCGCTTTCCTCCCCCAGCGGCGCCGCGCACTGATGCTGGGCACGCTGATCGTGCTGCTGCATTGGCTGGTGTTGAGCCTGCTCACCGCGGGCACGCGCGGCATCGCACTGCCGGGGCGCGAGGGAGAACCCCTGCTGAGCGTGGCGCAGCTGCTGTCCACGCCGCCGCCGCCCGAGCCGGAACCGGTGCCACCGCCCGCGCCGCCCATGGTGCAGCCGCCGCTGCCCACGCTGCCGGCACTGCCGCAGATCGCGGTGGTCGAGGACGCGGTGGGCGAACCCCTGCCGCCGGGGCCGCCCGCGCAACCGGCCGCGCCGCCCGACGCGCCTGTGCTCCCTGCGCCCGCCAGTGCGCCGCCCGCCACCGCGGCGGCGGCTGCGCCGGAATCCGAACCCGGTCCGCCCCCGATCGTGCACACCATCCGCCGCTACACGGTGGACGTGCCGCCGCCTGCCGAGCTCACCTACGACGTCGCCCGCGTCGATGCCGACGGCACCACCTGGAGCGGCCAGGCCCTGCTGTCCTTCATGCGCGATGCCCAGTCGTACCGGATGCGTTTCGAGGCCGGCATCAAGATCGTGTTCGCGCGCGTGAACCTGGTGGCGCTCACCAGCGAAGGCCACCTCGGCAACACCGGCCTGGCGCCGGTGAAGATGACGGAAAAGCGGCGCGGCCGCGCCCTGACCGCCACCCATTTCGACTGGCCCGGCAACAAGGTCAGCTTCTCCGCCTCGGAGAACCAGTATGCGCTGCTGCCGGGGGCGCAGGACAAGGCGACGGTGCCGCTGCAGCTGGCGGCGATCGCGCGTGGCGACCGCGCCCAGCTGTCCGGCGACATCGACATGTTCGTCGGCGAAGATCGCTGGGGCAGCGTGTACACTTTCAATGTGGTGGGCCCGGAAGAGATCGACACCCCCATGGGCCGCCTGCAGACCGTGCGCGTGGCGCGCCCGCCCAAGCAGGGCTCGTACAAGTCGCGGCTCGACATCTGGCTCGCGCCCGCGCATGGCTGGCTGCCGGTGCAGATCCGCAGCAGCGAAGCCAACGGCGCCGTCACCACCCAAACGGCGAAGCACATCGCCATGACCCAACCAGGACTCTGATCCATGCAAGGTAACGATTTATCCAGGGCCGCCGCTGGCCTGCTGCTGTCCCTGCCGCTGTTCCTGCCACCCTCGCTGCTGGCCGCGCCGGCGGCGCAGCAGGAGGCGCCGGCCGCCGTCAAGCGTCCCTTCCAGCTGCCGCCCTCGGCCGACCTGCGCTATGAACTGAGCGCCCGCCAGCGCGGCTTCGGACTGAAGGGCGAAGCCGTCATCGTATGGCGCGCGGGAGAGCGAGAATACAGCGTCAGCGCCACGTCGAAGCTGTCGCTGCTGGGCACCATCACCGAAGACCGCAGCAGCGGCGCGGTCGATGCCTATGGCCTGGCGCCGGCCGAGTTCCACGAAAAGCGCATGCGCAAGGACCCGACCACCACCACCTTCGACCGCGAGGCCAGGCTGCTGCGCTTCAGCGAAAGCCGGGACACCTATCCACTCAAGGGCGGCGAGCAGGACCGGGTCTCGGTCACCTGGCAGCTGGCCGCCGTCGCGCGCGGCGCCGGCGCCGCATTCCGCACCGGCTCGGAATGGCCGTTCTTCGTTGCCGGCCGGCGCGATGCCGAGACCTGGGTGTTCAAGGTCGTCAGGCGCGAGAAAATCCAGACCGGCCTGGGTGAGGTCGAGACCGTGCTGCTGGCGCGCCAGCCGCTGCCGGACAAGCAGGACCAGTCGCTCGAGATCTGGCTGGCGCCGCGGCACGACTGGTATCCGGTGCGGCTGCGCTATGCCGACGGCGACAAGGAACAGGTTGAACAGACCCTGGCCACTGTTTCAAAAAAGTAAACAATCCGGCAATTCCAGGCAATATTGTCTTGAAATAAAGATACGATGTCAGTGTGTCTTTCACGCAATGAAGGGCAGGGCGAGGGTGCTGATTGCCTAGCCTAAACTGTTATACTGGCGCCCCCGCGGATGGCTGAGCCTATCCGCGCCAGAGAACGGTATCCTGACATGATCGACCACCTTGGCGGCGCGGCGCTCGCCGCAGATTCCCTTTCGCACCAGCCGGAAGACGACCCGCTGCAGGCGCATTTCCAGAACGGCGTCGCGCCCGACGAGATCGAGCAGGTGTATCACCTGAAACGCGCGCAACCGATGCTGTCGGCGTTTACCGCCCTGTTCCACGGCACGCAGGACGGGGTGCTGGTGCGCCTGCTGGTGCTGCGCGAGCTGGCCAGCGATACCGCCACCTCCAGCTTTTCGCGCGCCGACATCAACAACAAACTGGCCTATCTGGCCGCCGAAAGCCTGGAAACGGTGCTGAACCGCCTGCGCGGCCACGGCCTGCTGGCCTGGGACGGCCCCGCCGCCGTATACCGCATCACGCCGCTGGCGCGCAACGTGCTGTCCGCGCTCGACACCCTGATCGCCCTGGCCCAGCCGCAGGAAGACGATGCCGAGATGGGCTTCCTGCTGTCGCAGGTGGCCGGCGCCCAGGCCGTGGGCGGCGTCACCGTCGAGCAGCTGCGCCACCTGCTGGGGCGCCTGGTGGAACTGACCGAGGAATTCCGCGACGCGATCGCCTCCGGCTCCGAATTCCGCCTGCGCACCTCGCAGGCGAAATGGCACATGGCCTGCGACTGGGTCGAGAAGGGCTCGGTGATCCTGCGCGCCATCACGCAGGACCCGGCGGCCGACGCGGCCACGCACAAGGCGGCGCAGGCCATTGGCCGCGCCCAGAGTGCGCTGCTGAACATGCAGGGCATGTTCTCGCGCGCCCTGAACCAGATCGAGCGCCAGCGCGTGCACCTGGGCCAGTCCGGCCTGTCCACCACCGACGTCAAGCGCTGGCTGCTGGCCCACGACGACCTGGCCAGCCTGGCCGAGGACGCGATCGACCGCCCGGTGGTGCCGCTGTTCGGCACCCCGGCCGAGATGATCGACGTGGCCGAGACCGAGCTGCTGCTCGAGCGCGTGACCTCGACCGGCCCCAAGGGCCTGCCGAGCGGCCAGGATGCGCCGCTGACGGTGAACGACAATCCGGCCATGCAGGCCGAACTGAACGACTGGATCAACAAGCTGGCCGACTTCGCCAACCTCGGCAACTTCCCCGAATTCTCGGACAGCGGCCCGAAGAAGGTGGCGCTGCACGAGTCGCTGCTGCCGGCCAGTTTCGCTGTTGCTTCTTACAGGGCTTCGCTGCTGCCGCTGCTGGGCGACGCCGCCGAGGCCAGCCTGCAAGGCGCGACCGCCGAGCTGGCGCGCCTGCCCGTGAAGTTCGAACCGACGGACGAGATGATCCAGCTCGACGACCCGGAAGTGGCGGCGATGTCGATCGCCACCCTCTCACTGAATCTTGAAAGCGCTACCCCCGATGAATGACGACGCACAAATCCTGATCGCGCGCCTGCTGACGCACCAGACCCTGCGCCGCGACGACAAGATGGTCAAGCGCGCGCTGTCGGACGAAGCCTTCCGCATCGAAGTCGACAAGCGCCTGCTCGAATGCGGCCTGAAACTGCTGGACAACGTCTACGCCGACCACGTCACGATCGCCCTGCACCGCAACGTCGAGCCGAAGATCTTCGGCGCCAAGGACATCTGGCAGAACAACAACTTCGGCCTGACCCGCGATGGCGTGGCCCTGCTGGTGGTGCTGTGGGCCCAGATCATCCTGCCCAAGCGCGAGCGCCAGGAAACCCACGTCACGGTGAGCGACGACCAGACCGACATGTTCGACAAGGATGCGCCGATCCCGCGCGCCGAGGACACCTCGATCGGCATCTCGTACACCGCGCTGCTGTCCGACTTCGGCGACAAGCTGGGCAAGAAGACCCGCATGGACATGAACCTGGGCGTGCTGTCCAAGCTCGGCTTCATCGAGCGCCGCGGCGACGTGATCCTGGAAGGCCCGCTGCTCGACCTGATGATGGATACCGACCTGCTGAAGGAGCGCATCATCAACGGCGCCCTGGCCGACGTGTTCAAGCGCGCGCCGCTGGCCGCCGCGCCGCGCCGCATCGTTACCGATAGCGATGCCGCCAACGACGCCGTGGTGGAAGCCACCGACGAAGAACCGACCCCACTGAGCCCGAACTGAGGTAGCCATGTTCCACATCAAATCACTCGAACTGGTCCACTGGGATTACTGGCAGCGGATCAAGAACATCCCGCTGGACGCCAAGATAATCACGATCGCCGGCCAGAACGGCTCCGGCAAGACCACGCTGCTCGATGCGCTGCGCACCCTGTTCGGCCTGGACTGCTCGATGGGTCGCACCTACAAGCACTATGCGCGCCACTCGGGCCAGCAAAGCGCCTGGCTGCGCGCCGTGGTCGACAACAAGCCGGTCGGCCGCCAGCTGTCGAACCGGCCGTTCCGCCATTCCGGCTTCTTCGCCGACGACGAAGTCACCCTGTTCTGCCAGGTGCAGAAGAACGGCGGCGACTGGAAGCGCCAGTACCTGATGCGCCCGGGGAACGTCGAGATCGAGGAAGTCACCGAGGCCACCGACTGGCTGGGCGTCGAGAACTACAAGAAGCGCCTGGCCTCGGCCGGCCTGTCGCCGGCGATGTCGAAGGTGCTGGCGCTGGAGCAGGGCGAGACCGATAAACTGTGCGAATATGCGCCGCGCCAGCTGCTGGACCTGGTGTTCCAGGTCTTCGGCGACAAGGAAGTGCTGGACGCCTACGACGAAGCCAAGCGCCACCAGCGCGACACCGAGACCGAGCTGAAGCGCTTCGAAGCCGAGCTGGAAACCTCGCGCATCAACCTGGAAGGCCTGCGCCTGCGCGTGGCCAACTACCACCAGTGGGAAGACCTGCACCAGGAAAAGAAGGAACTGCAGGAAGACGTGCTGCCGGCGCTCGAATACATCGAGGCGCGCGAGAAGGCCGCCGCCATCAGCCGCGCGATGCGCGAAGCGCGCAAGCCCCTGCTGGCGGCCGACTCCATCCTGGCCGAGAAACGCCAGCAACTGGCCGCCCAGCAGCGCGCCCTGACCGACGCGCAGAAGCAGGAAACCGCGCTGGAACAGGAAGCCACCGAACTGGCCGGCCGCCTCACCCAGCTCAACCAGAAACTGAAACCCCTGGAAAGCCTGCTGGAGCAGAAGGAGCGCCTGCAGAAGCTGTCGCTCGATGCCGGCGCCGACCTGGCCGAAGTGGCCAACCAGCTCAACGACAAGGAAGCGGAACTCGCCAGGCAGAAGGCGGCGCGCGAGAACGTGGCCGTGAAAATCGCCGGCGAGATGGCCACCATCTCGGCCCTGCAGGGCAAGAGCGCGATGCCGGAGCCGGAAGCCCAGCGCCAGATGCGGCGCGCGCTGCGCGACGAAGGCATCGCCCACGCCATGCTGTCGGACATCGTCGAAGTGCTCGACCCGAAGTGGCAGGGCGCGGTCGAGGGCGTGCTGGGCGGCTACGCCTCGGTGGTGCTGCTCGAGAAAGCCAAGGATGCCCCGGCGGCCTACCGGCTGGCCGAGAAGGAGCGCTACCGCCACTTCATCGTGCCCGACTGCGTCGAGGCGCCGGTGGTCAAGGACAGCAGCCTGCTGTCGGTGGTGCGCTTTTCCAGCAAGGCGCCGGGCTGGCTGATCGACCAGCTGGAACGCATCGAGCGCGTCGATTCGGTCGATGCCGGCTTCAAGTCGAAGTCGGACGAATGGATCACGCCGGACGCCTACCACCGCGAACGCCGCGGCGGCCGTTCGCTGTATGTCGAGCCGTCGCGCTACCGCTTCGGTTCGGCCGGCAAGACCCAGCGCCTGGAAGCGATCCAGAAGTCGCTCCCGGCCCTGGAGGCGCAGGAAGACGCGCTGACGCTGGCCATCAGCAAGCTCGCGGCCGAAGTGGGCGCGCTGAAGGGCCGCATCGCCGGCGTGGACGCGGCCAAGGAACTGGCCGCGCGCCAGGCCGAGTTCGAGGAAGCCACGCGCGCGCTGGCCCCGCTCAGGACCGAGCGCCTGGAAGTGGGCGCACGCCTGGGTGAGTTGTCGATGCTGACCAAGAACGCGACGGTGGCGCGCACCCGCGCCGACACCGTGTGGCAGAACGCGCGCATGGCCCTGTCCGAAGCGGAAGCCGGCATGCGCCTGAACAACCGCCGCACCATCGAGCAGCGCGCCGAGCATGCCAAGGCCCTGCTGGGACTGCGCCGCGGCTGGCGCCAGGTGCCGGGCAACTGGAAGAATGCCGGCTGGCGCGCCGCCCTGGTGGACAAGCACCAGAACGCGCACCAGGTGAACCTGCGCCTGTCCACGCTCGAGCATGCGCTGGCGCGCGACGACTGGGAACAGGACGGCACCGTGATCGACCAGTACGCGCGCCTGAACGACCAGCTCAGTGGCCGGCAATCCGAAACCGAGGAACGGCGCTATCAGAACAACCGCGCGATCGAGGCCACCGCCAACGCGCGCGGGGCCTATATCGAGCGCTTGCGCTACACGATCAAGACCTATTCGAAGAACATCAAGGAACTGGGCGAACTGGCCGGCATCGACGTGCAGGCCGACCCGGTGCGCCTGGAGAACGACGACGTGCAGCTGGCCCAGGCCGGCCTGCACGTGCGCTTCAAGTTCGACGGCAAGGACCAGATCGGGATGAACGACGGCGAGGCCTCCGGCGGCCAGCAGGTGATGAAGTCGCTGGTGCTGCTCATCGGCCTGTTGAAGTCGGAAGAAGGCTCGGGCGGCTTCGTGTTCATCGACGAACCCTTCGCCCACCTGGATATCCGCAACATCCAGCTGGTCGGCGAGTTCCTGAAGAACACCGACGCCCAGTACCTGATGACGACGCCGCTGACGCACAACACCGACGTTTACGATCCGTCCGAGCTGACGCTGATCACCAGCAAGAAGAAGAAGGACGTGCAGTGGGCGCAGCCGATCTTCGTGCTGCAGAGAAGGAAGGATGAGGCGAAGGCCGCGTAAGAGAAAGGGAGCCAGCGGCTCCCTTTGTTATCTCCCGTCGGATGGTGCTTGTTCGCGCGGGCCGCCGAACGGCCCGGGTACGCCCTCGAGTCCCAGCGGCCGCCAGTCCACGTCGCCAGGCGCGAGGCGCTCGATGCCGTACATGTCGATATTGTAGATGCTGCCGTCCGGGGCAACGGTCAGGTGGTTGCCAATGGTGCTGCTCGGGGTCTTTTCCTTGATGAGCAGGGCATTGGGCTGGCTGTCGCCGGCAATGCATAGATGCGTCCCATATGCTCCCGGCTTCTGGCAGGTCATCAACAGGTTTTCATTCCAGACGCCCCAGATCTCGGGATCGACCGGCCGGACCGGCGACGCATGCCACGTCAGGGCTTCCCAGTGCAGGCCCTGGTCACGGCTCAGGTAGATCATGCGGTCCGCGTGTTTGTTGGGATCCGGATGGGCGATGAAGATGTTCACGTACACGACCCCCTGGCGGTC
This sequence comes from Massilia hydrophila, assembly GCF_020208145.1. Classification (NCBI taxonomy): domain Bacteria; kingdom Pseudomonadati; phylum Pseudomonadota; class Betaproteobacteria; order Burkholderiales; family Oxalobacteraceae; genus Massilia; species Massilia hydrophila. The sequence goes on from NZ_JAHYBX010000012.1 coordinate 46,719, forward strand.
GACCTGCAGGCCGCTGAGCACCGCGTGGGCCGGGAAAAATGCCTCGACCGCACGACGCACCCAAGGGGCGCGCGGATTGGGCCTGTAATACAGCTTGCCCTCCTGACCCAGCACGTATTCCTGCTCTTCGTGCCTGGCTTCGCGTTCCCTGCCTTCACACCACAAAGGATGATCGCGGGGCACCGGGTGTGGTTCGCGCACGGCCTGCCAGCTGCGGCCCTCGTCCGTGCTGGTTTCCGGCCCTTGTCCTGCGCAGCCGTGCAGGACGCCATCGGCGCCGATGGCGTCGATCCAGTGCTGTTTCCGCAGCGCCCAGGTGATGCCGCCATCGGTGGATACATGGAGCCCCGCGTATCCCTGCAGGTAGACGACTTTCCCATGCACGCGCAATCCGCGGGTTTCCTGTACGTGCAGAACCTGTCTCCAGGCGCTGTCGTGCGGGCTGCGGCGGAAGATGCCGGACGAGTGCAGCATCAGCATGTCGCCGCCTGGCAGGACGATCAGATCCTGTATCTGATGCGTGGGAACCGGCGGCGGCAAGGCCTGCGCGGCGGACGTCGCGCAAACAAGACCGAGTGCTACAAGGGTTCTGGTAAGCACAGACATGTCAATGGCCCTGCAGATGCGCCATGCCGCGCACTGCCGTCTCTTCCGTGAGCTGCAGCATCCGGTACGCTTTCATTCGACGTCGATCGCCTTGCGCAACCCGCGCCGCCACTGCAGCAGCCCGGCCGAGTACCAAGCGAAGTAGCCGGCTGTCAGCCCGACGCACAGCATGGTGAGCGTGTCGTCGGTGAGTTTCGGGGCCGGGATGCCCTTGCCCTGGTTCGCATAGACCTCGACCCCCAGGTACAGGATGCGCGCGACCAGGATCATGGCGAACAGGATGCCCAGCCGCGCCGGTGGCGTGAAGTAGTAGCCTTGCTGCGTGTCCTCGAAGCGGGTGCGCTTGAGCGCATACACGCTCCAGCCGGTGCCGAGCGCCGCGCCGGCCAGCAGCGCAGCCAGGTTGCTCGGGTTATCGAACAGCTGCACCAGCGGCACCGCGATCATCGCGCCGAACACCAGTACGCCCGTGTAGTGGCGCGAGACGATCGAGCGCTGGCGCGTCATGCGGGCCTGGATACGTTTGTAGACCCGCCACACGAGCAGCGGCGTCAGGACGAGGAGGGCAAGAGTCGTGATCGAGATGTCCATGGTACGGTGAGAGTGGCCAGTCCGCCATTGTAACCGGGGCGTCGGCGCCGCGCCCATCATGGTAAGGTGGCTACTTCGCCGCTTCCAAGGAGTCTTCCACCATGAATCCTGTGTCGTCCGCTGAATTCCCCGTTTCTCCCATCCAGGCGCACCGCGCACCCGATCCGGCACCGCTCGAGGATCCGGCACCCGAACCCTTCGACGCGCCCCATCCGCACCACCAGCCCGGCCACACCCATCTGCCCCAGGACGAAGACCCGGTGCCCGATCCCAAGCCGAGCATGTTCGCCTGAGCGGCCAGGGCACTGTCAAGTTTCCCGACACGCCTAGTGCAGGCAAAAAAAAACTGCATGGCGCGCAGCCATGCAGTTTCTTGAAAGAAGCGTACCGCGCTCAGGCGCGGCGGCGGCGCAGGGCGCCCAGGCCGGCCAGGCCCAGGCCCAGCAGTGCCAGCGAACCCGGTTCCGGTGCTTCGCCGGCGACTTCGCCCATCACGTCGCCCGACACGTCGACCGTCCAGCCCGCGCCACGCGAGGCGCCGGTCTGGCCGTAGGTGACCTTCATGAACAGGTCGTGTGCGCCGCCGTTCGGATCGCGCTGCGAATTGGTGTCGAACAGGTCTTTCCACAGGCCGCCGGTCACATCCAGGTAGGCTTGGGCGCTGCCCGAGATCGAGTTGTTGGCGAAGGAGGACAGGTAGGTGTAATCCGAGTAGCCACCCAGCACGCCGCTACCGAAATTGGCCGACAGGGCCAGCTCGCCACCGATGTTGGTGATGCCCTTGTAGCCTTCGGGGCCCATGCGGCCGCCCGGACCGTAGGAAGCGTTGTAGTTCTGGTTGTTCAGGTACATGTTCAGCCAGCCACCGGTGCCCAGTGCCAGGGTGCTCGGCGACATGATGCCGTCGACTTCGACATAGGTATCCTGGATGCCGCCGAACATGCCGGTCAGGTACTCGCCGTTCTGGCCGGCGGTATAGATCAGGCTGCCGTTCGAGACGCGCGAGATGCTCTGCACCGAGAAGATGCCCCAGGTATCTTCGCCACCGATGGCCTTCGGTGCCTTCTTGATCTTGGAAACACTATTGCACGTTGCAACGGTCGTGCATTTCACGCCAGCGGTGTTGCCATAATTAACGGTGCTGGCGTTATACGAGTTGATCGTGATTTTCAGGTCGCCGGCGACCAGGACCAGTGCGCTCGCAGGCGCGGACAGGCCGAGGGCCAGGGCGAATCCAGCAGCAGCAGCGAAAATTTTACGAGTGTTCATAGGCTTCTTTCTAAGTTAGACACCGAACTAGTTGTTGGCATAGGTATAAGCAGGAACCATGCCAGCCTTTTCCTCGTGGAATTTTTTGGTGTTGAAACAAGGACTTACAAATAGGAAAGAATACTGCTCAGTGTGAATTCTTTCTTCCGCGAAAAACATGTAAATTTTTTCGACACCCGACGGTGCCCAGCACTTGCCCGCACCTAGTCAAAGGTCCACGAATACAGTATGTCGAGGGCCGTATTGGTCCCGGTCTGGAACTGCAGGGTGATTTTCGGGCTCCATTTGTAGCGCAGCCGCACCAGGCTCGAGGCCGTGGTCGCGCCCTGCTCGAAGCTGAGGTAGGCACGCGAGGAAATCCGCTTGCCCACCGTGACCACCGTGCTTTCCAGTCCGGATGCGGTGCCGTTGGCCTGTTTCAGCCCCAGTTCGTCCACGCCGAGCGAGCTCGCCAGCTTCTGGGTAATACCGCCGCTTCCCCCTTTGCCGCCAAGCAGGGCGGCGGCGGCGGCGGCCAGCACGTCCTTTTCACTGCCGCTGGTGCCTTCCATGCCGTGGCCCAACACTAGCCAGGACAGTTTCTCGCTGTCCGGCACGTTCGGAGTCGATACCAGCCGCGCCTGTGGCGCCTGGGCCGTGCCGCGCACCTGTACGCCGGCTTCCACATTGGTCTCCGAGAGCTGTTCGCCCTCCGGCTGGCGGCGCACCGCCAGCACGTCGAGTGCCGGATTATCGTAGGCGCCGCTGAAGGTGATCACGGCGCGTTCGATCGCCAGCTTCTGGCCATAGGCCGCGTAATTGCCTTCGACCGCGCGGATGGTGCCGTTGACGCGTGGCGCACCGGCGCCGACCTTGCGCATGCGCACGGTACCGGCCAGGGTGGCGTCGATGCCCAGGCCGCGCAGGCGGAACTCGTCGCCCAGGTCGGCGCGCAGGTCGATCGTCAGCGGCAGTTCCTCCTTCTTGTTCGAAGGCTGCGGCCGGGCGCCGCCCTGGCCGAGCACGATGACGTCGTCGGACATGGTGGGCCGGCCCTGCGGTGCGAACTCGATCAGGGCGCGGTCGGCGCGCACGTTGCCTTCGAGGGCGAAGCGCTCGGCATTGCGCACCAGCGAGGCCTTGCCGCTCAGGACCACGGTGCGGTCCGGACGCGATAGTGCTTCCAGCTTGTCCAGGCTCAGGCGCAGGTCGGCCGCGGCCAGGCCGCTGGAAAAGCGCAGCGAACCTTCGGCCGAGGCGCTGCCCTGGCGGCCCTGGAAGCGCAGGCGCTGCAGTTGCAGCTGGTCACCCGCCAGGCTGGCGCGCAGCTCACCGTTCTGCAGGCGCACGCCCTGTTCGGGCCAGCGCACCGCCAGCCGATCACCCTGCACGCTGCCGTCCAGGCGCGGCGTGCCGATGGTGCCACTGCCGCTGAGGGCCAGGCGCAGGGCGCCGTCCAGTTCCAGGCCGGACTGCCCGGCGAAAGCGGCAAGCCAGGCGATCGAGGCCATGTCGGCGTTCGCCGTCATGCGCAGCGGGCTGTCGGGGTCCAGGCGGCCCCGCAAGAGCTGGGCGGTGCCGTCCACGCTGGCGCTGCCGGTGCGAGTGCCGTCCAGGTTCACGCGCACGCGCAGGGCGCCGCCGACCACGTCGGCGCGCGCATCGAAGGTGCGCAGGCCGAGCGGCACGGGCGTGTCGCTGCCGGCGATCACATCGCCCTTTTCGCGGAACACGTGGAGCATGCCGTCCAGTGCCGGCGCGGCGCCGGCGGCGGCGGGCGCGCGCAGGTCGAGCGCCCACTGCGCGCCCAGGGTCAGGTCGCCACGTGCGTTGTCGCGCAGCGTGGGCGAGAACTGGGCCAGGTAAGTCAGCGGCACGTTGTCCGCATGGCCGCGGCTGGCCCAGCGCGGGCCGTTCTTGACCAGGGAGTCGATCGTGATGCTGCCGGCCGGCAGCTTGATCACCGCGCCGTTGAATGCAATCGTTTCCGGCGAAGCCAGCCCCATCACACCGCTCCCCTTGGGCCCGGCGATGCGCAGCGGCACCGGCGCCTGCAGCACCATCGCGTAGCGGCCGCGGTTCTGCAGGGCGGCCAGGGTACCGCTCCAGGTCTCGCCATTCCAGCCGCCGCGCACTTCGAGGTTGGCGTCGAAGGCGTCGCCGGTGGCGGCCGCGCGCAGCGTGTGGGCGCCACGCGTGCCTTCTGTCTTCAGGCTGGCGGAGGCGACCCGGGTTTCCTTGCCGGGTTCGCCGCCCACGTAGTCGGTGACCTGGATATCGCTGGCCAGCGCGTCGCGCGCACCGCGCCCCGCACCCAGGCTGGCGCTGGCGCGCAGCGCGCGGATGCTGTGCTTGCCGAGCAGGCGCAGGTTCTGGCCTTCCAGCGCGGCGTTCAGGGACGGCGCGTCCATCGTGCCGGACAGCGTTCCCTGGCCGCGCAGCACGCCGCCGAAGTCAGGACCGAGCGCGCCCAGCTGGGGCGCGTCGATGCGCCAGCCCAGCTGGTCGCCGCCCGCGCCGAAGCTGCCCTTGGCGGCGACCACGTTGGCGCCGACGTGCAGATCGACGTCGGCGTTCGAGATGTGGCGGCGGTCGGCGCTGATCCTGGCATGGCCCCACAGCGGGGAGTTCGACAGCGTCGAATCCTGCACCCGCAGGTCGAGCGCGCCGCGCCAGTCGGCACCGCTGCGGCCGCTGCCGGTGAAATTGCCGTTGATCGAACCGGCCAGCGGCGAACCGAAGGCGGCCGGGTTGAAGCGCGCCATCGCGCCACTTAGCTTCGCTTCCACGAAGCGCGCGCCTGCGCCGCCGGCGAGCCAGGCTTCGCCGCTGGCGCGCAGGCTGCCGTTGGCGTTCTTGCGCTGGGCCGCCACCCAGCCCAGGCCGTTCGCATCGAGCTCGAAACTGGTACGGGGGGCGCTCAGGCTGCCGGTGGCGACGCCACTGGCCGTGAGCGCGCCATACAGGTCGCTGCGCAGCGCCGACAGCTGGCGTCCGTCGATGCGCCAGCGCAGGCGGTCGTCGGCGCCACCGAAGGCGCCGTTCACGGCCACCGTGTTCTGGCCCAGGGCCAGGTCGGCATCGATGCCGCTGATGCGTTTCGCGTCCGCGTGCAGCTTGCCCTGTCCCGACAGCGCCTGGTTCAGCAGCCGGCTGCCGCGCAGCGCGAAGTCGGCATCCAGGCGCCAGGCTGGCGCGAGCGCACCGGCCGCGTTGATGCGGGCGTTGATGTCGGCCTGCGGGAAGTCGCCGAAGTCGGCCGGGTTGAAGCGGCTGGCGCTGGCGCTGGCCTTGAAGGCCTTGTCGTCCAGCAGGCGCATGCTGCCGGTCAGGTCGATCCGGCTGCCGCCGCGCGCCAGGCGCGCTTCGCGCAGCGTGATGACATTGTCGGCGAGCGTCGCCAGCGCCGTCAGGCGCAGGGCTTGGTCGGCCAGGTTGGCCTGCAGGGTCTGGGTGGTGCCCGCATTGGTCACCTGGATATCGCCACGGATCGCGGTCGGCTTCATGCTGGCATGGATGCCCTTCAGGTCGAAGCGGTCGGTATGCAGCGTGAAGCGCGCGGTGCCGAGCCCTTCCTGGTCTTCTTCGCGCTGCAGGCCGCCGGTGCCGGTGAAGCGGCCTGCAGCGCCAAAATCGAGCAGCACGTCGGAGACCTGCAGGGCGTCCAAAGTGCCGCCGAGCTGGCCGCGCAGGCTGCGCAGCGGCAGCCGCTGCTGGTCGAGCGTGCCTTCCGGGCCGCTGTTCGTGATATCGACCCGGCCGCTGATGTTGCGGTTCGCATCGAGCTTGCCGTTCACGGCGAAGTCCAGGTCGGCGGTCGGCAGCGAAGGATTGAAGAAGCCCGGGTCGACATTGCGGCCGGTGATGCGCATCTCGCGCAGCGGGATGTCGGCGTAGGGCGACAGCACGAACCGGGCCTCGCCCACGGCGCGTCCGGCCTGGCCGCTGGCATCGACCAGGGTCGTTTCCAGATCGCCGCCCGCTTTCAGGCGCAGCTGGGCGGCGCGCGAAGTTACCCCACCTTCGGCCTTGGCCTGCGACTGGGTCAGGCTGGCGCTGGCGTCGATCTTGAACGGATGCTGGGCGCCGATGCTGCCGTTGGCGGCCACGTCACCCCAGGGCGTGACGGCAGCGGCGTCGCGCACCGTCCAGCGCGTCTTGTCGCCGTGCAGGCGCAGGCGGATGTTGTCGATGCGCGTTTCGGCGCCCTTGCTGACGAATACCGCCTGGACCAGGCGCGCATCGTCGACCGAGACCGGGAAGGGCGGCGCCAGCGAGGCCGGCATCGGCGAGCGTTCGTCGGTTTCCTTCAGGGTCTCAACGCGCAGGTTCGCCGCCTGCAGCTGGTTGACCAGGATGCCGCGCGAGACGATCTGCGAGGGCGACCAGCGCAGGTCGACCTTGTTCGCGACCACTAGTTGCTCGTCGGTGCGCCAGACGATGCGGTCGATGTGCATGCTGCCGTACAGCGAGCCGGTGACGCCGGTGAGGGTGAGCTTGCCGCCGGTGGAGGCGGCGACGCGCTGCGCGATCATCTGCAGCGTGGTCTCGCGCCCCAGGTACCAGAGCGCGCCGCCGACGACGACGCCGGTGGCGACCAGGCCGATGGCAACGCGGCGCGGCCAGCGCCGCGGGCGCTGCGCAGGCGCCTTGCCAGCCGGCGCCGTGGAAGGATCGTGAGTGTCCATCAGAAGGTGAATCCCAGGGAGAAGTGCAGGCGCGCTTTCTTGACCGCGTGGCCATAGGCCAGGTCGACGTTGATCGGGCCGACCGGGCTGCGCCAGCGTGCGCCGACGCCGAAGCCCGACTTCGGCTTCAGGTCGCCGACCTTGTCGGCGGCATTGCCGGCATCGTAGAACACGGCCACGCCCCAGGGCGGGCGGAAGTAGTACTGGTACTCGGCGCTGGCGGTGAGCAGGTACTTGCCGCCGACGATGGCGCCGTTCTCGCGCACGCCCAGCTCGCGGTAGCCGTAGCCGCGTACCGACTGGTCGCCGCCGGCGCGGAACAGGAAGGTGGACGGCACGCCCAGCTTCTCCTTGGCCGCCACGGCGCCGAACTCGCCGCGCAGCACCAGGGTGCCGGCATCGCCCACCGGCTTGAACATCTGGGCGCGCGTGTACAGGCGCAGGAATTTCTCGTCGGTCAGGATCGGCAGCAGGGCGCCGCCCAGCTGGCCCTGCAGCACGTAGCCGTTGGTCGGCTGGATCAGGCTGTCGAGCTTGCGGCGCGTGATGCTGTAGGTGAGCGGCAGGCTGCGCGTGGTGGTGGCTTCCTGCGGCGGCACCTCGCGCTTCTCGACCAGGGCCTCGAGCGTCAGGCTGCGCTCGAGCAGCGGGGTGCCCCACTGGCGCCGTGCGGCGACCGTGGCCAGGGTGGTGATCTCGCCGCGCACGTCGTTGCGCTCGACGCCGGCGCCGACGCTGTCGTTGTAACCCTTCGGCGTGGTCGGCCAGAAGAAGTCGACACGCGCGGTCTGGCGCTTCTGCTCGTAGATCAGGTCGCTCTTCATGCGCTTGCCGAACACGTTCAGGTCGTCGTAGCTGGCCTGGGCCCGGGCTCCGGTGTCGGTCGAGAAGCCGATACCGACCTCGACGTTCTTGCGCTTGTTCTCTGTCACGCGCACCAGCACCGGCAGCACGGTCGGGCCAGGCGCCGCCCCAGGGTCGGGGGTGGCCGGATTACCGTCCGGGTCGTCGTCGCCATCCTTCAGGTCCTCGATCTCGGCGGCCAGCACGGCGCGCATGTCGGCGCTCACTTCGACGCCGCTGAAATAGCCGGTGTCCTGCAGGCGCGACTGCAGGGCCTGCAGCGCGGCCTCGCTGTATTCGTCGCCCGGCTTGATCTTGTTGAGGTTGGTGATCACTTCGCGCGGATAGCGCTTCAGGCCGCGGATGCGCAGCTCGCCGAAGCGCATCTCGGGACCGCTGTCGATGACCACGCGCAGCAGGGCGCGCCGTTCGTCCGGATCGACGGTGGCGCTGGTCTCGACCAGGCGCGCGCGCGGGAAGCGGGTCTGCGCCACCTCGCGCAGCAGTTCGCGCTTGGCCGCTTCCCAGTCGGCCTGGCGGAAGCGCGCGCCCACCGGCAGCTGCCAGCGCTGGCGCAGGGCGGCGCCGTCGAACGGCGCGCTGCCCTGGTCGAAGGGCACGAAACCCTGCAGCACCAGGTCCACCTCGCCCACCACGGTGGGTTCGCCCGGGTCGACGATGACGCGCGCCACCGGCCGCGCACCACTGGTGTCGAGCCCGGCCGAAATGCGCGGCGAATAATAGCCTTCGGTGGCGATGAAGGTCTTGGCCTGGGCCGGGGCTTCCTTCACCAGGCGCTGCAGCTGGTCCAGGTCGACGCGCGGGTTGCCGCGCCAGCGCATCAGGTCGAGGTTTTCCTCGAGCATGTTCTCGAGCTGGCGCGGGGCGTCGATGCGCACCTGGTAATCGATACCCTGGGCATGCAGCGCCGTGGCGAACACCAGCGCGCCGAAGCCGGCCAGCAGGCGGGGAAGGGGACGCAGGCGGCAGGAAATCGATCTCGCTAGAAACATGGCGCTCCGATGGAAAAGTTCATGGCAATCTTAGCGGATTGGCAAAAACGCTGCCGGACGCTAGCCCTGCCGTGCAGGCGCCGGGGTGCGCGCAGGGCCCGCTTTTATGCCAGAATGCGCGGTTTATCACGGCGCCCGGCGCCTCAATTCACGGATTTCGATCATGCACACGAATGACACCGCGCTCGTCCTGTTCAGCGGCGGCCAGGATTCCACCACCTGCCTCGCCTGGGCGCTGCAGCGCTATGCGCGCGTGGAAACCATCGGCTTCGACTATGGCCAGCGCCACGCCATCGAACTCGCGGTGCGTCCGACGCTGCTGGCGAAGATGCGCGCGCTCGACCCCGGCTGGGATGCGCGCCTGGGCGAAGACCACATGATCGACCTGTCCCTGATCAGCAAGATCTCGGACACCGCCCTGACCAGCAACGTGGCCATCGCGATGCAGGAAAACGGCCTGCCGAACACCTTTGTCCCGGGCCGCAACCTGCTGTTCATGACGGTGGCGGCCACCGTCGCCTACCGGCGCGGCCTGAACGTGCTGGTGGGCGGCATGTGCGAGACCGATTTCTCCGGCTACCCGGACTGCCGCGACGACACCATGAAGGCGCTGCAGGTGGCACTGAACCTGGGCATGGCCACCCGCCTGAAGCTCGAAACGCCACTGATGTGGATCGACAAGGCCCAGACCTGGCAGCTGGCGCACGACTGTGGCGGCGACGCGCTGGTGGACCTGATCCGCTTCGATACCCATACCTGCTACCTGGGCGAGCGCGGCGCGGCCCATCCCTGGGGGCACGGCTGCGGCACCTGCCCGGCCTGCGCGCTGCGGGCGCGCGGCTACGCGCAGTATGTGGCGGCCAGGGCCGGTTGAGGCTTCACGTATTCTTGCCACCGGTCGTGGCATGCGCCGGAGTCATCGATGACAAACTACACGAAGTGGCTGCTGCGTTCGCGCGCGCTGCTGTTCACGGGCGCCGCGGTGTTCTTTCCCACGGTCTACGCGGGGTTCAGGTGTGGCCTGTCAGGGACAGTCGTGCAAGTCTTGATTCCCGTGGGCCTGTGCCTGATCGGCGTGGGCATGCTGGACAGTTTCGGACTGGTCCAGCGCAAATGGGTCAAGGCGGCGATCCGGGAAGAGAACGCGCGGATGCGTTCCGGCGGCTAGCGCGCCCGCGCGAGCAGCGCCCGCACGTCGTCGGCCTCGAGTGGTTTGCTGAACAGAAAACCTTGGTACTCGTCGCAGGCCATGCCGCGCAGCACGTCAAGCTGGGTGGCCGTCTCGACGCCTTCGGCCACCACCTTCAGCTTGAGCCCGCGCGCCAGGTTGACGATCGAGCGCGCAATGGCGGCGCTGTCCTCGTCGCGCCCGAGGTCGCGCACGAATGTGCGGTCCACCTTCAGGCGCGAGACCGGGAAGCGCTTCAGGTAGGCCAGGCTCGAATAGCCGGTGCCGAAGTCGTCGATCGCCAGGTCGACCCCGAGTGCGCGGATCGCGTGCAGCAGCAGGTCGACCTCCCTTTCGCGGCTCATCAGGGCGGTCTCGGTGATCTCCAGCTCCAGGCTGCCCGGCGGCACGCGGTACTGGTCCAGGCATCGCCGTACCGTTTCCAGCAGCGTTTTCTGGTACAGCTGGCGCGGCGACAGGTTGACCGCCACTTTCACCGGATGCCCGAACGCGGCTGTCCACGCTCCGATCTGGCGGCAGGCCTGCTCCAGCGCCCAGGCGCCGATCGGCAGGATCAGGCCGCTGCGCTCGGCGACCGGGATGAACTCGGCGGGCGAGACCGCTCCCAGGTCCGGATGGGTCCAGCGCAGCAGGGCTTCGAAGCCGACCACGCGTTCCTCTGCTACCGTTACCTTGGGCTGGTACACCAGGCGCAGCTCGCCGCGTTCGACGGCGCGCCGCAGGTGGCCCTCGAGGGTCAGGCGCTGTTCGAGCGCGGTATGGCGGCTGGCCGAGAAGAAGTGTACCGCCTCGTCCACCTCGACCCCGCCGCCGCTGGCCGCGCCCTGGGCGTTGCGGTACAGCTCGTCCGCGTTGCGGCCGTCCTGGGGATGCAGCGCCACGCCCAGCACCGGGCCGAGGAAGAAGTCGCGCCCGTCCACCTGCAGCGGTTTCGACATCAGCGCATGCAGGCCGAGGGCGAAACGCTCCACGGCGCGCCGGCCACCGGCGGCGTTCAGCACGAAGGCGAATTCGGCGCCGCGGATACGGGCCGCCACTGCGTTCTCGGCGCAGATCCCGCGCAGCAGGTCGGCCACCTGGCGCAGCGCGCGGTCGCCGGCATCGTGGCCAAGCAGGTCGACGATCTCGTGCAGGCGTTCCAGTACCAGGGCGACGGTGGCCAGTTCGCGCCCGTCGGCGCCGGCGATGCGCGCGCCCAGCAGGCGCCAGAACTGGGCCTGGTTCGGCAGGCCGGTGACGGCATCGAACTCGGCCAGCCAGGCCAGGCGCGCCTCGGCCCGTTCGCGCTCGGTGATGTCGGTCAGGACATTGACCAGGTGAGCCTGGCCGTCGGCGCCCGCCAGGCGGCTGGTCAGCTGGATCACGGTGCGGCTCTCGCCGCTGCCGTCGTGCATGGTGGTGGTGGCGTCCAGCGTCTGGCCATGCGCGAGCACGGCCTCGTAGCGGCGCTCGCGCTCGGGATCGGCGCGTTCCAGCACCGTGCGTTCGTCCAGGCCGGGCAGGGTTTCGCGCGGGCGGCCGACCAGGCGCGCGAAGGCTTCGTTGGCCAGCACGATGCGGCGCGCGCCGTCCAGCACCCAGATCGGGGCGCCGATCGCGTTCACGATCGAGGCCAGGTAGTCGAAGCTCTTGGCCAGGCGGGCCTCGCTGGCCGAGACCAGGTCGATCAGGCCGAACTGGCGGCGCGTGTCGCGCGCCACACGCCAGGCCAGCAGGGTCAGCGTGAGCGCGAGCAGCAGGTAGAAGGCCAGCGCGGTCCACAGGCGTCCGTACCAGCCCTCGAGGGCGACGCTGTGCGTCATGCCGGTGATAATGACCAGCTCCCCCCCTTCGACCAGGTCGTAGCCGTACAGGCCCTTGGCGCCATTGATGGGACTGGTCGCCTGGAAGCTGCCGCGGCTGGCGCGCGGCAGCTGCTCGCGGAACAGGGGCGAATGGGCGAAGGAACGGCCGATGCCGGCCGGATAGCCGGGCCCGCGCACCAGCATGGTACCGTCGCGGTGGAGCAGGGTCACCGAGCCGCCCTTGCCCAGTTCGACCAGGTTGTACAGGCGTTCGAAGCGCAGCGAATCGACCTGCGCCACCACGGTGCCGGTGCGGTTCCCGCCGGCGTCGAACACCGGCTGCACGCAGTTCAGGATGCCGCGCCCGCTGCCGTGGTCGATGTCGGTGATCCCGACATGGCGCGGCGCGTCCGGCGCGGGTGTCGGCGGGAAACTGGGCAGCACCGGCACATTCTTGCCAGGCGTGACGCTGCCGACCAGGCGTCCCGTGCTGTCGAACAGCACGATGCGCAATACGTAAGAGTTGGTGCCACCCCCTTGTCCCACGAAGACGCCGCCGGCGGCGGGCGTGCCGCGTGCCAGCAGCGTCTGCGCCGCCTGCTGGGCCGCGCTGTCGATCGCCTGCGACACGCCGGCGGTCTGCGCCGAGAAGGCGATGGCGACGTTGCGCAGGGTAAGCTGCTGTTCGCGCAGCGCATCGTGGTAGCTGGCGTACAGCATGGTGCCGGTGACCAGGCCGAGCGCCGCGATCAGGCCGCCCGTGACGATCACCAGCCGCGACAGCGGATAGGGGCGAATCGTGCGCGTAGCGGTCGGCGGCGGGACATGCATGGCGGAATCCTGGATGGGCTTGCAAGGATTCTACCTGTGCGCCCTGCGCCACGGCGCCAATGAAAAAACGGCCGGGCAAGCCCGGCCGAAGGAGGAAACGGAAGGGACGGCAGCTGCGCCGTTCAGGCGGAGACGGCCGGTGCCGCCAGGCGCGCCTTGCGGCTACGGGCGACCAGGAACCAGATGATCGCCACCGGCACCAGCAGCGGCAGCAGCAGGGGCGAGATCGCCAGCGCCACGGCGGCGGCGGCCACGAACAGCGCACCCAGCAAGATCACGCCCACGCCGGCGAACACCACTGCCAGCACGATCGCCACCACCAGCATCACGACGGCGGCGATCAGCATGCCGCCTCCCGCGAAGATCATGCCCAGGAAGGCGCCCAGCGGCCCGCCGACTTCCTCGCCGTCGATATTGAGCGTCATGAAGTCGGCATCGGTGGCGACACCCCACAGCAGCAGGGCGAACAGGAACAGGATGATGTAGGGAGCAAATTTTTTCATGGTCGGCCTCGTCGGTTGGTCTGGTGAAGGTCGCGTTTCATCGCGGTATGGTGCTACTGTAGGCGCACGCTTTCACAGCGGCCATGGCTTTGCGACAGGATGCAATTTTTGCGCGCCGGGACGCGTGCAGACCCGATAAATGGCAAGCCGAGCTGTGCTTGGCGGGCCTGCGCAGTGCATCCACGGGGCAAGAAAAGTGGTCGGTTTGGCCTTGCAATGCCCGTCTCCTTTCCTATACTGACAGCCTGCTCCGTCACAGGGGAAGGGTATGAACGCAGTCATTCAGAAAAGGGGAGACCAGCTGGCAGTGCGTCGTGGGGGCGTGGCCAACAGTGGTCCCAAGGGCCCGCCATCGGCGCCGCCCACGATTCCGCCGATCATCATCAATCCCTTCAACCAGGAATCGCCGCCGCCGGCGGTGGATCCGCGTCCGATCCCGGTCGGGCCGCCGCTGCGTCCGCCGCGCGGACCGGACTGGCGCTGCCCACGTTACGCCTGAGCTGCATCAAACTGTTCCAGGCAGCGCCAGGCCAACCCGAATCGCGCTTCTTCGAGGCGCCGGTTTCCTCTATGATCTGTGCTTTGAAGCACGAGGAAACCGCACATGAACGACAACATCGAACACGAAGGCGAGGACAGGGACGACAGCGCGCCGGTCCAGGAGGCCCGCTTGTGGCAGGCCAATGGCTGGACCGCGCGCGTGATCAAGAACGAAGACGACGAAGGCTGGGCCGTCGCGATGTACAAGGAAGGCGAGCCGGAGCCGGCGCTGGTCGGGCCCTGGACCATGGGCCGCGACAAGAAAAACCCGAAACCGCTCGACGTCAACGCCTTCAATACCCTGGTCAAGACCGCCTCCGAGGTGATCCGGCGCCATGAACAGCACCTGCACGCCATCCTGCACAAGGAAACCACGGTCGGCACCGAAGACGGCGAACTCACGGTGACGCTCGACATCGTGCCGGACGACGACGATCCCTACGCCATCCTGGCCGCCACCGACATGATGGGCGAGCAGCTTGCCAAGGTGCGGGTGCCTGCCGGTTTCAAGCTGACCGCGGCCTCGGCCGAAGCCTGGATCGCCAACGGTTTCCGCGCACCGCGCGGATAAGGCGCACAGCCGGCAAGCCGAAAAGCCACAATCCGCCGATTTTGCGCGAAGAGGCTTCGGCTGGCGGTCCCGAACTGCTAATATTTCCCATGTGCATTATTCAGTAATTCATATTGGGGAATCAATGGACCGTCTCGCCAGACTGGAAGCCGTCCAGTCGATCCTGCTCGACATCGGAGAGCTGTCGACCAGCTGCAGCGACATTACCGAATTCATCGGCGCGGTACACCGCGCACTGGGCCGCATCATGTATGCGGCCAATTTCTATGTGGCGCTGTGCGACCGCGAGGAAGGCACGCTGCGCTTTCCGTACTTCGTCGACGAGGTGGATGTCGAGGTACCGGTAGCCGGCCACCGGGTGGCCCTGGCCGCGCCGGAACAATCGCCGACCTCGTGGGTGGTGGTGAACAAGCGCCGCCTGATGATCACCGCCGACGACTTCGAGGCGCGCGAGCGCGAAGGCATGCAGTGGGGCCACGGCGCGACCGCCGAGCACTGGATGGGGGCGCCGCTGCTCGACCGCCACCAGCAGGCGCTGGGCGCGATGGTCATCCAGAGCTATACGAAAGGCGTGACCTACAGCGAGGAAGACCAGGCGCTGTTCTCGCAGATCGCGAACCACGTGTCGAATGCGCTGCAGGGCCTGCAAAGCATGGACCGGCTCGAGCGCGCGGTGCAGGAGCGCACCGCCGCGCTGGCGATCGAGGTGGCCGAGCGGCGCCGTGCGGAGCAGGTGCAGCATGCGCTGTACCAGATCGCCAGCCTGTCGGCGCAGGCGCTCGATACCGAGGTGCTGACCACCAACCTGCACCGCATCATCGGTGAACTGATGGTGGCGAAGAACTTCCTGATCGGCCTGTATCACCCGGACACCCAGGAAATCAGCATCCCGTATTTCGTCGACGAGAAGGACGCCGAGGCGCCGCTCAGGCGTTTCCCGCTCGGGAAGGGGATGTGCTCGTATGTCCTGAGCAGCAAGCACGCCCAACTGCACGACGCCACCAGCTTCAGTCACCTGGTCGCCAACGGCCTGGTGCGCGAGCCGCTCGGCAATACCGGCATTGCCAGCTGGATGGGCGCACCGATGCTGGTGCACGACCAGCCCTACGGGGTGCTGGTGGTGCAGAGCTACGACCCCTCGGTGGTCTACACCAAGGTGGAGCTCGACCTGCTGGCCTTCATGGCCAGCCATGTGGCGGTGGCGCTGGCGCGCATGCAGGCCGACCGCAGGATCCGCAAGACCAAGGAAGCGCTGGAAGCACAGAACGCGGCCCTGAACGAGGCGCTGCGCAAGCTGCAGGAAGCGCAGTCGGAACTGGTGCGCCAGGAAAAACTCGCGTCCCTGGGCGGACTGGTGGCCGGGGTGGCCCACGAGATCAACACCCCGCTGGGGATCTGCGTGACCGCCACCAGCCACCTGGTGCAGGAACTCAAGCTCACGCGCGAGGAACTGGCGGCCGGCGAGATGACCGAGGACAGCCTGCAATCCTTCTTCGACATCGTCGACCAGTCGCTGCGCATCATGACCACCAATACCCAGCGCGCGGCAAGCCTGGTGCGCAGCTTCAAGCAGGTGGCGGTGGACCGCGCTTCGGGCGACATCCGCCACTTCAACCTGTGCGCCTACCTGAACGAAGTGCTGCTGTCGCTGCAGCCGAAGTTCAAGGGACGCAAGGTGAAGGTGGAGGTCGACTGTCCGTCCGACCTGGTGCTGGACAGCTCGCCGGGCGCGGTGTCACAGATCCTGACCAACATGGTCATGAACTCGCTGCTGCACGGCTTCGAGCACGGGCAGGCCGGCACGATCGTGGTGCGCGCGCGGCTCGAGGGCGAACAGGTGGTGTTCGACTATGCCGACGACGGGGTGGGGATGGACCAGGAGACCCTGGGCAAGCTGTTCGATCCCTTCTTCACCACCAAGCGCGGCACGGGTGGCAGCGGCCTGGGGGCGCACATCCTGCACAACCTGGTGACGGGGGCGCTCGGCGGCACAGTGAAGGCGGACAGCGCGCCGGGCGAGGGGCTGCGCTACCAGCTGCGCTTTCCGCGCTCATTGAAGAAGTAGGGGCGGATCAGTCAGGCCAGCGCGCATTGATCTCGAGCGCCTTGTCCATGTTCTTGATGAGCAGGTCCACGTAGTAGGGATCGAGGTGGTGGCCGGCCACCTCGCGCAGGTGTTCGGTCACCTTCGCGGCCGGCCAGGCGTCCTTGTAGCAGCGCTTGTGGCTGAGGGCGTCGAACACGTCGGCCACCGCCACGATGCGCGCGTAGGGGTGGATGGCGTCGCCGCGCAGGCCCTGCGGATAGCCGCTGCCGTCGAACTTCTCGTGGTGCTGGTGGGCGATCACGGCCGCCGCCTTCAGGATCGGACGCTGCGAGCCGTCCAGGATCTGCAGGCCCACGGTCGGGTGCTGCTTCATGATTTCCCACTCGTCCTCGGTCAGCTTGCCCGGCTTGAGCAGCACCGCGTCCGGGGTGGCGATCTTGCCCACGTCGTGCATCGGCGCCGCGTGCATCAGGGTCGCGGTCTCGTCTTCCGGCATGCCGGACGCCTGGGCCAGCAGGTGGCAGACCTGTGCCATGCGGCGCACGTGGTTGCCGGCTTCGTTCGAGCGCGATTCGACCACATCGCCCAGGCGCAGGATCAGCTCGGCCTGGGTATCCGTGATTTCCTGGTTGAGCAGGATGTTGTCGAAGGCGATCGCCACGCCCGAGCAGAACACTTCGAGCAGCTGGGAATCGATCTCGCTGATCTCCTCGACGCCCTTGAGCACCAGGAGCGAGGCCTTGCCGCTGCTGTTCGGGAAGTAACCGACATAGGTATCGCCGTGCAGGCGTGCGATGCGGTTATGGCGTGCGTCGTCCAGTTGGGCCACCAGTTCCGGTCCGATCTCGTGGCCTTCCATGTCGCCGATCTGGGCCAGCACTTCGTACTGGCTTTCACCCGTGATCACGCTGGCACCTTTCAGGCGCAGCAGCATGCTCTGCTCCAGGCGCAGCAGCGCCACCACCTGCTGCAGCAGGCCGTTGGCGAAGTCCTTCAGGTTACGCTGCTGGAAGATGTGGGTCGAGGCCGCGATCACCCGCTCCAGGCCTTCGCGGTAGGTCTGCTGGGCGCGGCGCGCTTCCTCGACCTTCATGATGTCGCGGTAGGCGCGCAGGGCGGCGAAGGTGGTGGTAAACAGCTTGGTGCGGTCGAGCTCGGTCTTTTCCTTGTAGTCGTTGATGTCGTAGTCGACGATCACGCGCTCTTCCGGCGCCTGGCCCGGCTGGCCGGTGCGCAGCACGATGCGGGTGAACTGGTTGTCCAGGTCCTGGCGCATCCAGCGCGCCACTTCCAGCCCGCTGTCCTCGCGTTCCATCACCACGTCCAGGAACACCAGCGCGATGTCTTTTTCGCGCGCCAGCACGGCCTTGGCTTCCTCGCCACTGTAGGCATGCACGAAGCTGATCGCGCGGCCGTCGAGGCGGAAGCGGGACAGGGTCAGCTTGGTGATGTCATGGATGTCCGGCTCGTCGTCGACCAGCAGGACTTTCCATGGAGCCAGCTTGGGGGCCGCGTTGGAGAGGAAGGACATAAGCTTACCGTTAACTTGGGTTGATTAATCGCAAAGTAAAGCGGCAAGAATCGTATAAAAGGTAGCCGCAAGTCAAAACGATTGTAGTACGACCACTAGTCCTTAACAACAGGCAACAATAAAAGTGTTGGTTAACGAGATGCCTGGACCCAAAGCCATGCCAAATGCTTAAAAGACCGCGGACCAGCGCTCAGGTGTAGCGCTCAGGCGTAGCGCTTCTGGCAGCGTTCGCAGTAGAAGCTGCGCCGGTTGGTCTTGCCCAGGTTCTGCTTGACGAAAGGGATGTGGCAGCGCGGACAGGTGCGCTTGGCGTGCGCCAGCCAGTGCTGCTTCAACACGTACGCGCGCTTCCAGGCGAGAAAGTCGAAGGAATACTGGCGCGCTTCATCGACCAGCCGGCGCAGCTTGGGCGCGGGCAGGGCGCCCATCGTCGATAGCGGATGGACGCGGATGCGAAACAGCACTTCGTTCTTGATGATGTTGCCGACTCCGGAAAAGATGTCCTGGTCGAGCAGGGCGTCGCAGGCCAGCAGGTCGGGCTGGGCGCGCAGCTTCTTTCTCGCCTTCTTCGGATCCCATGCCTCGGACATGACATCGGCGCTGAAGTCGTAGGCGGTGTAGGTGGCACGGTCGATTTCCCTGACCTGGCAGGCGTACAGGTTGAGTACATCGCCGCCGGTCGTCTCGATGGACAGGCGCGGCGTCTTGCCTTCGCGCCCTTCGTTGATCCGGTAGGTGCCGAACAGCAGGAAATGCACGCGCACCACCATGGCCTGCGTTTCGATCAGGAGGTGCTTGCCCCAGGTATGGATCGCGTCGATGCGCTGGCCCACCAGGCGCGCCGGATCGATCGCACGCACGTTGCCGCTGGCGCGCGCGATTTCCTGGCCCGCGAAACCGGCGAGCAGTTCCTTCAATATGTAGAGCGATGGTCCTTCCGGCACGATACAGCCTCCTTTCCGCCATTGTCGGCTCGGCCGCAACGGACTGGTGTGCGGGGCCTAACATTTGGATACAAAACTTCGACAAAGGGGTGCTGGAAAGCCCAGTTAAAGGGCGTATATTCGGAACATGCAGCAATCCGACAGAGTGAAAGGGAAAGCGATGAAATCGGTGATTGGCAAAGTGGCCCTCGCAGGCCTGCTCGCGCTGGGTGCCGGCGCCGCCTCGGCGGGCGTGACCGTCAATTATGTGGATTCCGACAAGTTTGCGGACTTGCCGTTCGCGCCCTGGGAGCGCAAGGAAGTACTGGACGACCTGGCCGCCTATTTTGCCCAACTGGGCAAGTCGCTGCCCGCCGGGCAGGACCTGGTGGTGGAGGTGACCGACATCGACCTGGCCGGCCGCGAATACCCGAATTCGCGCGGCGCGCGCGACCTGCGGGTGCTCAAGGGCGGGGCCGACTGGCCGATCATCGAGCTGCGCTATACCCTCAGTGCGAACGGCCAGGTGCTCAGCAGTGGCAACGCCAAGCTGACTGACATGAACTACCTGAACCGCATCAACCGCGTGTCCGACGGCGACCGCCTGCGCTACGAGAAGCGCATGGTCGAGGACTGGTTCAACAAGACCATCCTGCAGAAGCGGTCTTGAGGCGCCCTGGCGCATCATGAGGCAACCGGCGCCCGATGCGCCGGTTTTTCTTGTCCCCCGCGTCAATCCTTCCTGCCGGTCCTGGCCCGTGCCTTCTCGTGCGCTTCCCTGGCCAGCGTGCCCGGATCCTTCACCGTATAGTCGGACGGCACGGTGAACAGGGCGGCGGCCGGTTCCTCGCGCTTCAGGCTCTCGGCGCGGAACACGTAGTCGCCGCTGCGCGGGTCGCTGCGCTTCTGGTACAGCACCGCCTGCAGCTCGGGCGAAGTCCAGGTCTCGGTGCTGACCACGATCGGCTGGCGGTTGCCGATCTCGCCGGCTGGGATCGTGTAGCTGCGCTGGATGCCGCTTGCCTTCACGCCCTGGAACTCGCGGGTGCCGAGCTCTTTCGTCTCCGCCTTCATGGCCCACTTGTGGTCGCCCATCGCGCCGGCCAGCATCGGCGCCATCCGCGCCGCGGCCTGGGCCGCGCCTACCTGGGCGATGCGGATCTGTACGTCTCGCTGCTCGCCCGGGCCACCCGGACGTTCGACCTGCTTGATGATCACGCGCTCGCCTTCGGGCAGCTTGCCCTCGCGCCGCAGTTCCTCGATCCGCGCGCGTGCATGTTCGGCCGCGACCCTGGCCTGGACGCCGGCGACGCGCGCTTCGGCGGCCGAGGCGCGCGCGTCGATGGCGGCGGCGCGGGCCGCTTCGCGCGCGGCGGCCACCGTGCCTTGCGGCGCCGAGACCTTGATCGCGCTCTTGTCGCGCGGACGCAGGATGTAGCGCGCGCCTTCCACCGGGTCGTGGATGGTGATGGTGACGACTTCGCCGGCGGCGTCGCGCACCTCGGTGCGGGTACGGCCTGCGCTGTCGCGGTAGCTCAGCGAGCTGGTCTTGCGTACGATCTGGTTGCCGTCGCCCAGGGTCTGGATGCGTTCCGACACCATCTCGGCGCTGTAGGGCGCATTCTTGACCATCCGGGCGCCGGCCATGTGCACCATGGTGGCGCCGCCGCCGATCGCGTCCACGAAGTGCATCCCTTCGCGCAGCTCCAGGTGCCGGTCGCCGCTACGGGTGACGATGCGGTGCTCCATGCGCGGATCGTCTTCCGCACCCATGTCGTCGGCCATGGCCGGGGCGAAGGCGCAGGCCAGCAGTGCTGCAATCAGGATCTTCTTGGTCATCGTCACTTCCTCTCGTGGGTGGGGTTGATGGTGTTGATTAGTTGGCAGAACTGAGCCGCACGGCCAGCGGGTGGCCGTCGGCGGCGACAAGCATTTCGGCGCGCACGGTGTCGGCCGCGTTCTCGGGGCTGAGCGGAACGCCGAGCGGCGCCAGTACGGTGCGCGGCACCTCCGCCTCGACCAGCTGCGCATCCGGCTCGGCGGCAATGCGCTCGAGCGAATCGAGGGCGACGAAGGCGGCGCCGCCATCGAAGCCGACCAGGGGCTGGCCACCCACGCTGACCGCCTGGTGCGGCGACCGGGCCAGCAGCAGCACCACCACCGTCAGCGAGCACAGGGCGCCGGCGGTGCCCCATTGCGGCAGGCTCAGGGCCTGGAACCAGCGCCGCTTCGGCTTGAACCGCTGCTGGAAGGCCTGCATCAATTCCTTTTCCACGCAGCGCGGAGCGTCGATGCCGGCCAGCTCGGCGCGCAGCGCGGCGAAGCAGGGGGCGAGTTGTTCGTGGGTGTCTTGGGTGTCCATTCATGTACTCCATCAATGCGCCAGGCACGGCAGGGGGGCGTGCGCCTTCAGGCGCTTCGCCAGGGCCGCCCTGCCGCGCGACAGGCGCGAGCGGACGGTGCCGATGTCGAGCTGGCAGACGGCGGCGATCTCCTGGTACGACAGCTCATGCAGTTCAAACAGGATGACCACGTCGCGGTAGTGCGGCGGCAGCAGGCCCAGCGCCTGGCGAACCGCCTCTGCCGCCTCATTGCCCAGCAGGCGGGCCAGGGGCTCGGCGCCCTCGGCGGCGGCATCCAGGTCGAGCTCGCCGTCCTCGTCCGGTTCCGCCAGCGCCACCTGGCGCTGGCGCGGCGCTTCCAGCTTCAGGATCAGCTTGCGCGCCACGCCGAACAGGAAATGCTGCAGCTGTCCGCGCAAGGGGTCGAAGGCGAAGCGCCCGGTCAGCAAGCCCATGAAGGCGTCCTGCACCACGTCCGCGGCCATCTCCGGCGCCCCGCAGCGCATCAGGGCGTAGCGGTACAGCGGGCCCTGGTGGCGCCGGTACAGCGCGGTGAAGGCATCGGCGCGGCCGGCATGCGTCTGGTGCAGCAATTCGTGGTCGGCGGTGTCAATGGCGGCGGTCATGGTCGTGGTGGTCGTGTTTACCTGTATTCCACCGGAACCGCCGAAAAGTTCCAACTATTTTTGGAGGGTCAAACCTGCTATCGTATTCACACCTGATTGCCACATGGAGCAGCATGAAACCGATCGCCCTCGCTTTCGCTGTCGGCGCAGCCACGATGTCCCTGCCGGCGCATGCGCAGGCGCAGGCCTGCCCGGAGCTTGACGCCCTGGCCCGGCGCATCGGCATCACCTTCGCCGGTTTTACCCGCCCGATCCCGGTGGCGACAGGGCCGGACGGATCGGGCACGGGGCGCATGCTGCAGCTGCGCCTTCCGGCGCCGAGCTTCGTCAGCGACGGGTTCCGGCACAAGGTGCTGTTCAATACCGCGAGCCGCAAGCTGTGGATCCTGCGCACCGGCGGCCTTGCCGGCGTGCGCGAGTGGTATGGCCCGGTCGATGCGGGCGATGACAGGCTGGAGAATTGCCAGGACCAGCCGGAACCCGGGCAAGAACGGGTTCTTGAACTGAAAATGTGGCCCTGAGGGCGTTTCAGTCGATCCAGTTCACGCGGTCGAACTTGCCGCGGAAATCCTCCGGCATCATCACGACCTGGTTGGTCTTGTAGTTGTAGAAGACGAAGCCGGACTTGGCCATGGCAACCAGCTTGCGGTCGAGCGGGCGGGAAATGCGGAAGATGATGTCGCCGCCGTACTTGTTGAAATCCATGACGCCCACTTCGAACAGCAACTGGTCGCGCGCATGCGCTTCGGCGCGATAGGTGGTGGCCAGGTCGGTGACGATGATGCCGGTGCCGTCGCGCTCGGTCTCGGCCACGCCGAACTCGAACAGGAAGCGCGCGCGCGCCTCGGAAATCATCGAGATCATCGAATCATTGCCGAGGTGGTTGGCGGCGTTGATGTCGGTGACGCGGACCGACATCGGGGTGGAGTAGTAGAACTGGTCTTCGGGGAAGTTGAGTTGTAAGCGTGCCATCTCTCTATTCTAAGCTAAGCTCAGGGCGTGGTCGACCGTACGATTTTATAGGCAATGCCACGCGCGCTCAGCACATACAGCTCGCCCTGCCCATCCTGGCCAAAGGAGACCACGTTGCCGATGCTGCCGACGTTCCACTCGCGCTGTTCGCCCACGGCCGTGCCCGAGGCAAGGAAGCTTTTCAGGAAGCCGCGGCAGTAATCCGAATAGAAATAGCGTCCCTGCAGGCCGGGAATCGCGCTGCCGCGGTAGACGAAGCCGCCGGTGATCGAGCAGCCATTCACACTATTGCTGCCATGCTCGTACTCGAAGGCGGGCAGGGTCAGGCCGCTGCGCTCGCAGCTGCTTGCGTTGTAGCACAGCGTGCCTTCCATCGTGTTCCAGCCATAGTTCAGTCCGCCTGCCGTGGCGGCGCTGATGTTGACTTCCTCGCGCCGGTCCTGGCCGACGTCGCTCAGGTAGAGCTGGGCGCCGTCGAAGGAGAAGCGCCAGGGGTTGCGCAGGCCCGCGGCCCAGATCTCGGGGCGGCGTCCGGCCTGGCCCGCGTACGGGTTGCCGGCCGGGATGGCGTAGGGTTGGGCGGCGCTGGCCGCGCGCACGTCGATGCGCAGCAGCTTGCCCAGCAGGGAATTCAGGTTCTGGCCATTGCCGAAGGGGTCGCCCGCGCCGCCGCCATCGCCGGTGCCGAGATAGAGATTGCCGTCCGGCCCGAAGGCGAGCTGGCCGCCGAAATGGTTGGTGTAGGTCGGGTGCGGGATGCGCAGGATCACCAGGTTCGAGGTCGGGTCGGCCAGGTTGGGATTGCTGCCGGTATTCAGGCGCTCGATGACGATGTTCTGCTGGGCATCGGTGTAGTAGAGGTAGAAGTAGCCGTTGCGCGCGTAATCCGGATCGAAGGCCATCGACAGCAGGCCGCCTTCGCCCGCGGTGAGCACGCGCGCGCTGATGTCGAGGAAGGGCGCGCTCATGAGATTGCCGTTCTCGACGATACGGATGCGTCCCGGCCGCTCCACCACGAACAGCCGGCTGTCCCCTGGCGGAGCGGTGAGGTAGGTGGGGTTGTCGAGGTTGGCCGCGACCTGGCTCAGCGCGATGTTCACGGCCGCCCCGCCATAAGAGACGGTGACGCTGGCGGTGGTACCGGCCACGATCACGGCGCTTTGCGTGGCGGGCGTTGGGGTATAGGTGATGCCGCCCGCGGTGACGGGCGCCGCCGCCACGTTGTAGCTGCCGGGGGCGAGGCCGGCCAGGGTCTGCGAGCCGCCCAGGTCCTGCTGGAAGCCGGCTGGCCCGCTGACCCGCACCGAGGCGTTGACGCCGGCGGGCAGGCCGCTGGCGACCAGCGCCAGCGAACCGGTCGTGGCGGCGGGCGGCTGGGTGGGCGTACCCGGCGTACCGGGATTGCCGCCGCCTCCGCCGCAGGCCGCCAGGCCAAGCAGGGCCAGCAGCATCAGCAGCACCAGCAAGGGATATCGCTTCCACGCACGCATGACAGCCTCCGGGATTCCACCAGTTCGCCAGCACATCGGTCCCGGCATTGTGCAGCGAATCCGCGCACGGTGCCATCGAATTCGCCAGCCGTGCGCGCCCCCGGCGGCCCGGACTTACGCCGCATGCATGAAAATGGCATTCGGCTTGCCGCGAGCGCAAGCCGGGGCCTACACTGCACCCGATGCAAGTGGCAGCCGCCCTGGCCGCTGCCGGTTTGTTGCGCAGCCAGCGCAAATAATGTCCTGCGACAGAAAGCGCGCCATGTCTTTCAGCGGTGAACTCGATGGCAGGCTGGTGGTGGATGGCACCGTGCGCAGCCAGGGGGTACGTGTCTGGCTGGGCGATAGCGTCCTGTCCTTGAGCGAGCCCGGATACTCCAGGCTCAGCATCAGTTTCGCGCCTTTTAGTGTTTCCATGATTCTCACGCAACAGCGCAAGTGCATGGAGCAAGGCTTGTACTTCGACTTCAAGGGGCACGACCTCGGCGGCATCAGCGAAGGCCCGCTGGGACATCCCGGCGACGGCGAGTACAACGTCCGGACGATCGTTGCCTTTCGGACCGACACGACCTACTTTCCCGATCATATCCAGGTCGACATCCAGGGCCGGAGCGCGTCCGGCACCGATGTCTTCGATGCCAGCAAAGTCCTTCCCGCGGTAACGTTTTCAGCGCATTTCGCCATTCCGAAAGCGCGTTTCGCCGAAGTCTTCGAGTTGAAGGAGCATGTGCATGCCTACCTGACGACGGTGTTCGACCAGGTGTTTGCCTGACATGCCGTTCACACCATTTCACCTGGGCCCCGGAGCGCTTTGCAAGGCCGTCGGCGGCCGGCATTTCAGCTTCATGGTATTTGGCGGCGCGCAGGTGCTGATGGATATCGAGCCGCTGATCGGCCTGCTGCGACAGCAGCCCGCCCTGCACGGCCTTACCCACACGCTGGCAGGCGCGCTGTTCATCGGCATCGCTGCGGCACTGCTGGGGCGGCCGGTCAGCGAATGGGTATTGCGCCTGCTGTCCATCGACCATGCCCGCCTGCGCTGGCGGGCAGCGGTCGCGGGGGCCTTCATCGGGACCTATTCGCACGTCATGCTCGATGCGCTCATGCATGCCGACATGCGGCCATGGTGGCCGCTGGCAGAAGGAAACGCCTTGCTCGGGGCGATTCCGCTCGGCACGCTGCACCTGTTGTGCATGGGCTGTGGCGTGCTTGGCGCCGCATGCCTTGCCCTGCGGGCCCGGCAGCGGGCACGCAGCAGGCGTGATGCCTGAAACGGTCGGCGCGGTGGAGCGCCGGTGGCCTTCAGGGCGGACCGGGCGCGCGGGTACGGGTCTTGGCCACCGTGCCGGCAGGATCGATGAGGACGACGAATTCCGCGAAGCGCCCGCCGCCCGCGGGGGACTGGTACAGCCAGGCCTCGTAGCCGCTGTCGAAGACGACCGATTTCGTCGGTCCGAACGCGGCCAGCAACTGGGCCTTGGTGGTGCTGCCGGGGATGATGGCCTGCTGCAGGCGCTCGGCGGGCACCTGGGCGCCGGGCGGCGCCGGCGTGCCGGCGCAGGCGCCCAGCGCCAGCGCCGCAGCCAAGGCAGCAAGGCGTGCGCGCGTCATGGCCGGTCCTCCATGTACTCGAACTCGACCAGGGTGTCGTCCGGCCAGGAGCTGTCCCAGATCGGCGCATAGAAGGTGCGGTCGAGCATGACCTGGCAATCGCAGTACCGCAGGTCGGCCTTGCTCTGCTCGCCGCCCGCGTACAGCATCTTGAACGGCAGGGTCTCGACACGCGCATCGGGACCGGTCCCGGCGCGCAGGCGCACCGAGAACAGGGGACGCTCGGCAAAGAACAGGTAGTTCCCGTCCGGGCTGTTGCAGATCTGTTCGGGCGTGGTCAAGGCGTTCGCGATCCAGCCGAACAGCGGGGAACTGTTGGACACCAGGCCGGCCTCGACCCCGACCCGGCACTCCAGGCGCATGTCCCCCAGGCGCCGCGTGCCGGGAGGCAGGCCGGGGGTGACGATCAGGGCGCGCCAGGTCATCGAGGTGGTCTTGCGGTTGGCCAGCACGGCGGCGTCCTCGCGCAGCGCCTGGGCGTGGCGGGGCAGCACGAAACTGTTGTCCGGCGCCACCTCGACCGGCACACTGACGGTGTTGCCGGCCACGCGCAGGGTAATGCCGTGCATGTTCACGGTCGGCAGGCGTGGCAGGAGCTGGAAGCGCAGCGGCGCCTGCGGGGCCAGGGCACGCTCGCGTTCGAAGCGTTCCATGCCCTTGATCATTTTTCTGTAGGATTTGTCTACTGGGTCACGGGTCGATTGCACCGTGACGGTGGCGGGCTGCCCGGCGCCCTGCGCCAGGGCAGGGGCGGGGCCGGCGAGTCCATGCAGGATCGCCAGGCCGGGGATGACGCGGAACCGGAGCCGCGCCATGGCATCACCAATAACGGACGCGGCCGGTATCCATGTGGACGAACTGCGAATCCGCGTAGTAGCCGACACCGCCGCCCTTGAGCGACATGGCCGCCCGGTGCAGCATCTTGAGATCCTTGCCCGGCAGGCGGATGTCGATCGCCTTGGCGTCCATGTGCAGGCTGCGCTTGGCCACGCCATCGCTGGCGGCATGCAGCTTGGCGTTCGACTCGGGCGAGCGGTAGCCGGAAATGATGTGCAGCTCGCGCTGGTTGTCCAGCTTGTCGTTGAGCTGGGTGAGCAGCAGCAGGAGCGCAGGGTCGATCTGCGCCACCTTGTTGTTGCGGTGGTCGCGCAAGACCTTGTTGATGTCCTTCATCGCGTCCGGGATGAACTCGCCCTCGGCCCAGAATACGCTGCGCAGCTTCTCGCCCGTATGCGTGTTATACAGACGCAGGCTGCGCTCGCCGGGAGCGGCTTGTGCCGTTTTGGCAAGTGCTGGGAGGCTGAGGGTGGGTGCTGCAAGGATGAGGGAGGACTTCAGGAATGCTCGGCGTTGCATCATCGGATGGAATCCTTATGGCTGGTTCGCTCAAATGTGAATTCTACGCCCCTTGTGTCAAACGTGCAGAGAAAATGCAGCAAAATGCGGTAAACAGGCCACTTTGTTAATCATTCGACCAATCCAGGGAGATATTTCATGCTAAGAAGTCAACGAATTGCCGGGTTCCTTGCCAGCTTGTCCACACTGGCCAGCGCCGGTGTACTGGCGCAGGGCGTCGCTCCGGTGGCAGAACCGCCGGCGGCCAGCGGCTGGAAGCTGGAAACCGTCGCCGACGGCCTGCCCCAGCCCTGGGGCATGGCCTGGCTGGCCGATGGCCGCTTGCTGGTCACGGGCAAGAAGGGTACGCTGCACCTGGTCGATGGCAAGCGCGTCGAGAACATCGCGGTGGAAGGCTTGCCGGCCCTGTTCACGGAAGGCCAGGGCGGCCTGCTCGACATCGCCGTGCACCCGCGCGACAAGGGCCCGAATCCGCGCATCTACATGACGATGGCGAGCGGCACCTCGGACGCGAACCGCACGGTGCTGGTGCAGGGGGTGTTCGATGGCAAGCGCGTGCACGGGATCAAGACCCTGTTCACGGCCTCGCCGTCGAAGAGCGGCGGCCAGCACTTCGGCTCGCGCATCGTGTTCCTGAAGGACGGCACCCTGTTGATGAGTATTGGCGATGGCGGCAATCCGCCCCAGCGCGTGGGCGATATGCTGGCGCGCGACCAGGCGCAGAATGTCGGAAGCCACAACGGCGCGATCCTGCGCCTGACCGACAGCGGCCGCCCGGCGCCGGGCAATCCACTGGCCGGCCAGCAGGGCGCGCTGCCGGAGCTGTGGAGCATCGGCCACCGCAACATCCAGGGCATCGCCGCCGATCCGCAAAGCGGGCGCGTCTGGGCCAGCGAACACGGCCCGCGCGGTGGCGACGAGATCAACGTGATCGAAGGCGGCAAGAACTACGGCTGGCCGCTGCAGAGCTACGGCCTGGACTACAAGACCCGCGAGCCGGTCGGCAAGCAGGTGGTGCCGGGCATGGTGCAGCCGATCGTCGTCTGGACCCCATCGACCGGCGCATCGGGCCTGGCCTGGTACACCGGCCAGGCCTTCCCGGCATGGCGCGGCAGCCTGTTTTCGGGAGGCCTGGCCACCGAGGACATCCGCCGCGTCGCCTTCGATGCCCAGGGCAGGGTAGTGAAGCAGGAACGCCTCGCGATCGGCAAGCGGGTACGCGACGTGCGCCAGGGGCCGGATGGCCAGCTGTATGCGCTGACCGACGAAGCGAAGGGCAGCCTGTTGCGGATCGTCCCCGATTAAGCGGCCGGCCAATGCGCCTTGCATGGATTCTTTGTATGTATGTAATTTATTCTTTGTTGCAATAACGAAAGCTGCCTAGAATGCATGGATCGGCCCGCCAGCTCGCACTGGCGTGGCCGGTTTGCGGCATTTGCCGTTTTCCATCCTGACCAGGATGATCCTTTGGAGGCAGCATGGCAGTATCCGTTCGTCGTACTCTCCAGATGGCCGTAGCGCTCGCGCTCGCCACTGGCGTATCCGCCGCAAGCGCGGCCCCGGCCAAGTCTTCGGCCAGCACACCCGACATCCCCATCCCTGACGTCAAGTACACCAAGTTCACCCTGAAGAACGGGCTGACGGTGCTGGTCCACGAGGACCACAAGACGCCGGTGGTGGCGGTCAACACCTGGTACCACGTCGGGTCCAAGAACGAAAAGCCGGGCAAGACCGGCTTCGCCCACCTGTTCGAACACCTGATGTTCGGCGGCAGCGACAACTTCAAGAAGACCTACCTGAGCGCGATGCAGAGCGTCGGTGCGACCAACCTGAACGGCACCACCAACCAGGACCGCACCAACTACTTCCAGAACGTGCCGACCTCGATGCTGGACTATGCGCTGTTCGCGGAAAGCGACCGCATGGGCCACCTGCTCGGCACCGTCGACAAGAAGACGCTCGACCTGCAGCGCGGTGTCGTGCAGAACGAAAAGCGCCAGGGCGAGAACCAGCCCTACGGCAAGGTCTACGAGCAGCTGCTCGCCAACTCCTACCCGGTCGGCCACCCGTATTCCTGGACCGTGATCGGCAAGATGGAAGACCTGGACGCGGCCTCGATGACCGACGTGCAGGAGTGGTTCAAGACGAACTACGGTCCGAACAACACCGTGCTGGTGCTGTCCGGCGACATCACCCCGGAACTGGCGCGCCAGAAGGTCGAGCAGTACTACGGCCACATTCCGCCGGGTCCGCCGCTGGTCAAGCATGAAGCCTGGATCGCCAAGCGCACCGGCACCCGCCGCGTCACCATGCAAGAGCCTGTGCCGCAATCGCGCATCTACCGCACCTGGAACGTGCCGGGCGTGAATACCCCGGAAGAAGCGCTGCTCGAGCTGGGTGGCCAGGTGCTGGGCGGCGGCAAGACCTCGCGCCTGTACAAGCGCCTGGTGTACAAGGACCAGATCGCCACCAGCGCCGTCGGCGGCAACAACGGTTCGGAAATCGGCGGCCTGTTCAGCATGATGCTGACCGCGCGTCCGGGCGCAGACGTCGCCAAGATGGAGCGCATCGCCGACGAAGAGCTGAAAGCCATGTTGAAGAACGGCCCGACCGAGGAAGAGCTGCGCCTGGCCAAGACCACGATCCTGGCCCAGTACACCCGCATGATGGAACGCGTGGGCGGCTTCGGCGGCAAGAGCGACCTGCTGGCCGCGTGCCAGACCTACACCGGCAATCCGGACTGCTACAAGGACTACCTGCAGCGCGTCAAGGACGCCACGCCGGCGTCGGTGAAGAAGGCCATGAACGACTGGCTGAGCGACGGTGACCTGGTCGTGCAGGTCGATCCATTCCCGACCGGCCTGGCCGCGGGCAAGCCGGGCGTGGACCGCAGCAAGGAGCCGGCACTCGGCAAGCCGATGGCCCTGAAGCTTCCGGAAATGCAGAAGACCACGCTGTCGAACGGCCTGAAGGTCGTGCTGGCCGAGCGCCATGAAGCGCCGGTGGTCAACTTCCAGCTGCTGGTCGACAGCGGCTACGCCTCGGACGCGAACGACAAGCCGGGCGTGGCCAGCCTCGCCATGCGCATGCTGGAAGAAGGCACCAAGACCCGCAAGTCGCTGGAAATCGGCGAAGCCTTCGAAGGCATGGGCGCCCAGTTCGGCGCCAGCGCCAACCTGGACAGCGGCATCGTGTACATGAACGCCCTGAAGGCCACGCTGCCACAGGCGCTGAACCTGTACTCGGACCTGATCCTGAACCCGTCCTTCCCGCAGAACGAGTTCGAGCGCCTGCAGAAGGACCGCCTGGCCGCGATCGCCCGCGAGAAGACCGTGCCGGAGTCGCTCGCCGCGCGCATCGTGCCGAGCATCCTGTACGGACAAAACCATCCTTATGCCAAGCCATTCACCGGCACCGGCACCGAGGAAGCGGTCAAGCGCATGACCCGCGACGACCTGGCGAAGTACCACGCCACCTGGTTCAAGCCGAACAACGCCACCTTGCTGGTGGTGGGCGACACCACCCTGGCCGAAGTCAAGCCGATGCTGGAGAAGGCCTTCGCGTCCTGGCGTGCCGGCGAGGTGCCGAAGAAGGTCCTGACCAAGGTCGCCGCGCCGGAGAAGAGCGTGGTCTACCTGGTCGACCGTCCGGGCGCGCCGCAGAGCGTGATCGTGGGCGCCCAGCTGTCCACGCCGCGCAACGATCCGGATGCGCTGCCGCTGGAAATCGTCAACGACGTCTTCGGTGGCACCTTCAATTCGCGCATCAACATGAACCTGCGCGAAAACAAGCACTGGTCGTACGGCGTGCGCAGCAACCTGCAAGCGGCCCTGGGCCAGCGTCCGTTCATGAGCGTTTCGCCGGTGCAGACCGACAAGACCCGTGAATCGCTGCAGGAACTGGTGCGCGAGTACCGCGATATCGTGAGCGGCAAGCCGATCACGGCGGAAGAGCTGAAGGGCGCGGTCGACAACAGGACGCTGGGCCTGCCGGGCGGCTTCGAAACGGCCGGCCAGCTGACCAGTGCCTACACCAACATCGTGCAGTACGGCCTGCCGGACGACTACTACAACACCTATACGCAGAAGGCGACCTCGCTGACGCCGGCGCAGGCCAATGCGCTGGCGGCCCGCAGCTTCACGCCGGACCGCCTGGTGTGGGTCGTGATCGGCGACATGAGCAAGGTGGAAGCGGGCATCCGTGCGCTGAACATCGGCGAAGTCCGCAAGATCGACGCCGACGGCAAGCCTGTGCAGTAAGCGCGAAGCGCGGCTGGATGGCGCTTGCAGGATGGGCGGCTTGAGCGCCCATCCTACATAGCGTCAATCAAGGCCAGCGCGATCTTCGCCTGCTCCGCCTGCTGCATGTCGGTATTGTTCAGCAGGACCACGGCCCGCCCGTCGGCCGGATCGTAGGCGAGCAGCGTCTTGTAGCCGCCAATGGCGCCCGCTTCCCAGGCCAGGGAGCGGGCGCCTTTTTTCGTGGCGAGGGTGTGGATCTTGCCGCCCAGCGCATAGTCTTCCTGCGCCACCACCACGCTAGACAGCGCCTTGCGCGCTCCTTCCGACAACAGCGGCGTGCGATAGACGGCGTCGGCGATCTTCACCAGGTCGGCGGCCGTGCTGTACAGGGTACCGCTGGCGGCCACCATCGGCGGCACCGCCGGGATCTTGCGCTGGCCGCTGGCGCTGTAGGCCACCGCCATGCCCACTTCGTCCTCGTAGCCGGTGGCGGCGAAGCTCGTGTCGCGCACGCCCGCGGGGGCCAGCACCAGTTCTTCCACGGTCTCCGTAAACGGTTCCCTGCGCGCACGCTCGACGACGGCCGCCACCAGGATCCAGTTCGTGTATGAATAGTCCCACTGCTCGCCCGGCCGCGCGACCGGGGCGCCGGCGCCGAAGCGCAGGGCGGCTTCGACCGGCCCGATCTCGAGCTTCTCGACCGCCCGGTCCTTCTTCAGGGCCTCGGCCAGGCCGTTCGGGATGCCGCTGCGGTTCGACATCAGCTGGCGCAGCGTCACCGCGCCATTCGCGGCCGGCAGCTCCGGCAGGTGGCGCGCGATCGGCGCGTCGAGCGCGAGCGTGCCCATGTCGGCCAGGCGCAGCACGGTGACGGCGGTGATCCACTTCGTGATCGAGCCGACCAGGAAGCGCGTGTCCCTGGTGATCGGCTGGTTTTCCTCGCGCAGGGCCTGGCCGCGGGCCTGGACCACGAGCGTCGAGTGCGCATCCTGGCGCACGGCGGCGACGCCGCTGAAGTCGGCGGGCAGGTGGCGTTCGATCAGCGGGACGGTGCCGAGCCGGGCCAGGACGGCGCAGCCGGACAGCAGGGAGCCGGAAGCGGCGAGCGAGGAAAGGCGGATGAACTGGCGACGATGCATGCTTGCTCCAGGAAGAATCGGTCGGGGCATTGTAGCGGTGTGCGCCGAAGATGGCGCGAATCGTCAATACTGCGCGCAGGAGGAAGCCATGAACGAACCATCCCTGGACCTGGCGCGCACGGCCCTGGTCCTGATCGACCTGCAGAACAGTAACGTCCAGCGCGAACTCGCGCCCTACAGCGCCGAGCAAACGGTCGGCAACTGCGTGCTGCTGGCGCAGGAAATGCGCACCCGCGGTGCGATGATCGTGTACGTGCGGGTGCTGGTGGGCGAGCTGCCGGCGCCGCTGGCCGACGCGCCGATGCGTTCGCCGGGCGCGGCCGCGCCAGCCTACGATGCGTCGGAACTGAGCGCCATGGCCGACGTGGAGGCGACCGACATCGTGGTCGTCAAGCGCCAGTGGGGCGCCTTCTATGGCACCGAGCTGGACCAGCTGCTGCGCCGGCGCCGCATCGATACCCTGGTGCTGGGCGGCATCGCCACGAATTTCGGCGTCGAGTCGACCGCGCGCGCGGCCTTCGACCGCAACTACCGGCTGGTGTTCGCGGAAGACGCGATGAGCAGCTTCGATGCCGAGGCGCACCGCTTCGCCGTCAGCAAGATTTTCCCGCGCATGGGCAGGGTACGCTCGACGCGCGCCCTGATCGACATGCTGCAGGCGGGCACCGGCGACGCCTGAGCCGCCGGCCGCGGTCAGCCCTTGCGGTTGATCTCGGCCGTGATCTCGTAGGCGCGCAGGCGCGCCGCGTGGTCGAATACCTGCGAGGTGATCATCAGCTCGTCCGGGCGGGTGCGCGCGATGAAGCTGCGCAGCTGGCTTTCGACCGTCGCCGGGGAACCGATCGCGGTGCAGGACAGCACGCTCTCTAACATCATGCGCTCGGCCGTGCCCAGGCGCTCCAGATAGCCCGGCACCGGCGGCTGCAGCCTGGTCGGCTGGCCGGTGCGCAGGTTCACGAAGGCCTGCTGCATCGAGCTGGCCAGCAGCTGCGCTTCTTCGTCGGTGTCGGCCGCGAACACGTTATAGCCGAGCATGACGTAGGGCTTGTCGAGCTGCTTCGAAGGCCGGAAGGTCGAGCGGTAGATGTCGATCGCCTGCAGCATCATCTGCGGCGCGAAGTGCGAGGCGAAGGCATACGGCAGGCCGAGCGCCGCTGCCAGCTGGGCGCCGAACAGGCTCGAGCCGAGGATCCAGACCGGCACATCCAGGCCCGCGCCCGGCACCGCGCGCACCGGGCGGCGCGGCGCATCGGCGAAATAATCGAGCAGCTCGACCACGTCCTGCGGGAATGCGTCGGCGCTTGATTCCAGGCTGCGGCGCAGGGCGCGCGCGGTGGTGTGGTCGGAACCGGGCGCCCGGCCGAGGCCGAGGTCGATACGTCCCGGGAACAGGGAAGCCAGGGTACCGAACTGCTCGGCAATGACGAGCGGAGCGTGGTTGGGCAGCATGATGCCGCCGGCGCCGACCCGGATCGTCGAGGTACCGGCGGCCACGTGCCCGATCAGGACCGCGGTCGCGGCGCTGGCGATGCCGGGCATGCCGTGGTGTTCGGCCAGCCAGAAGCGCTGGTAGCCCCAGCGCTCGCCATGCCGGGCGAGGTCGAGTGAACGTTGGAACGAGGTTGCCGCGTCGCTGCCTTCGGTGATGGGCGCGAGGTCGAGTATCGAGAATGGGATCATCCATGCATGATACGCCGATGCGTTTTTTCACGTGTTCCGGAGGTGAGAAATTGCCGTGCTGTAAAGATTGACCCATGGCGGAGCCGTCCTTATGATCAGTGCATACGCCAGCGACGATCTTCCTCTTGCCCATGTCCCGATTCCCGACCCCGCCACGCCGCCGGACAACGCTGCTCACCACATTCTGCCTGGCGCTGCTGGCCGCCGGCTGCGCCCGCCTGCCGGCGGGTAGCACGGCAAGCCTGGATGCGGTGCGGCTGGCGGAGATCGACCGCGCCATCCTTGACGACATCGCCGCCCGCCGCCTTCCTGGCGCCGTGTTCCACCTCGAACGCGCGGGCGCGGTGTACGAACAGGCGTACGGGCGCTTGACGCATGAGGAGGGCGCCGGCGCGGTCGGGCTGGACACGGTATTCGATGTCGCCTCGCTATCGAAGGTGCTGGTGACGGCGCCCGCGGTGCTGATGCTGGCCGAAGAGGGCAAGCTCGACCTGGAAGCGCCGCTGGCGCGCTATTTCCCCGAATGCGCCAACGGCGGCAAGGATGCGATCACCCTGCGCCACCTGCTGACCCATTCGTCCGGCCTGCCGGCGGGCCTGCCGGCCAGCCCGGCCTGGGAAGGCAGGCAGGCCGCCTACCAGCTGGCCTGTACCCAGGCCGTGACGCATGCGCCGGGAAGCCTGTTCCGCTACTCCGACATCAACTACATCCTGCTGGGCCGGCTCGTCGAGCAGGCCTCCGGCCAGCCGCTCGAGCGCTTCGCCCAGGAGCGCATTTTCACGCCGCTCGGCATGCGGGACAGCACTTATCGTCCGCTGGAACGGATGGCGGCCGCGCGCATCGCGCCGACCCAGCGTGGCAGGGAAGGGGGCGATGCGGCCCTGCATGGCGACCTGGCGCCCGGCCAGCTGCTGGCCGGTGTGGTGCACGACCCGACCGTGCGCCGCATGGGGGGCGTGGGCGGCTCGGCCGGCGTGTTCTCGACCGTGCGCGACGTCGCCCGCTTCGGCCGCATGCTGCTCGCGGGCGGTGAACTCGAGGGCAGACGCATATTGAGCCGCGACAGCATCGGCCTGCTCACGCGTGCGCAGTCGCCGCCGGGCCTGGCCTTGCGCGCCATGGGCATGGACATCGATTCGCCCTATGCCCAGCGCCCGCGCGGAACCCTGTACCCGGTCGGCTCCTATGGCCATACCGGCTTCACCGGCTGCATCCTGTGGGTCGACCCGCGCTCGGGCAGTTTCTATGTCTTCCTGTCGAACCGCGTCTATCCGGACGACAAGAGCAACGTGCTGGCGCTGTACACCAGGCTGGGCACGCTGTCGGCGCAGACGGTGGGATCGGGCGCTGCGCCGCCGCCGCGCTAGCACGCGCCACCGATTTTCCGGAAGGCTACCGTGCGCCTTCCTCGAAAACGCCTCTCTACACTCGGAGCCCTAATCAATATCAATATCTTGTTGATATTGTTGAGCATTCAGCCCCGAAGATAAATTGAGGAGATCGACATGAAACTGAACAAGCTACTGAAAGGCCTGCTGGGCGTATCCGTTGCCGCTGCCATGTTCGGCGCCACCACCGTGCATGCACAATCGAACGGTACCACGGGCCAGTCGGGCAGCACCGCAAGCACCAGCACCAGCACCAGCGGCCAGAGCGGCAGCATGAACGACCAGAGCAGCGGCAGCTCGTCGGCTGGCGCCACCGACAGCTGGCAGAAGAAGCAAGACAAGAAGAACAAGAAGCACTCGGACAGCAGCATGAGCGGTTCCAGCCAGAGCGGTTCCAGCGCATCGGGCATGAGCGGCATGAGCGGCACGAGTGGTTCGAGCGGCGCGATGGGCACCGGCAGCTCGGGTGTGGAAGCCGGCCGCACCAGCACCGGCCGCTCGAGCGAGCCGGAAACCCGTAGCTCGACCAGCGGCTCGTCGGGTTCGAGCGGTTCGACCGGCAGCAGCAACTGGGAATCCAGCGGCTCCTCGGGTGCGAGCGGCTCGATGGGCACCGGTACCAGTGGCAGCATGGGTACCGGCACCACCGGCACCACGGGCACCATGGATGCCACCGGCCGTAGCGGCACCACCGGTACCACGGGCACGACTGGCACCACCGGCACCACCGGCACCACGGGCACCACTGGCACCACCGGCACCACGGGCACCACTGGCACCACCGGCACCACCGGCACCACCGGCACCACCGGCCGCGGCTACTGATCCACTTGCGTTCCCCGCTTCATCGAAGCGGTTCCAGCGCGGCCCTGGGCCGAATTACGCGGCCAGGGCCGGCCTGGCCTGCCCGATGCGTTGCGGCAGGCCGGCATCCCTGACCGGCGCGGCCAGGGTGTCGCTGCCGCCGAGTTTGAATTTGCCCACCAGCTGCTGCAGGACCTCGGCCTGTTCGCGCAGCGCTTCGGACGCGGCCGCCGCTTCCTCGACCAGCGCGGCATTTTCCTGTGTTACCTGGTCCATCTGCGCCACCGCCCCGTTGATCTGTTCGATCCCGAGCGTCTGTTCGCCGCTGGCTGCGGCAATCTCCGCCATGATGGCGGACACGCCGGCGATGCCGGCCACGATTTCCTCCATGGTGCTGCCAGCCTGAGACACCAGGCGGCTGCCTTGCTCGACCTTGCCGGCCGAGTCCGCGATCAGTCCCTTGATCTCCTTGGCGGCCGTGGCCGAGCGCTGGGCCAGCGCGCGCACTTCCGACGCCACCACCGCGAAGCCGCGGCCTTGTTCGCCGGCGCGCGCCGCTTCCACCGCGGCATTTAGAGCCAGGATATTGGTCTGGAAGGCGATGCCGTCGATGACGCCGACGATCTCGCCGATCTTTTGCGACGCGCTGCTGATGTCGGACATGGTGCGCACCACGTCGGCCACCGTGTCGCCGCCGCGTGCCGCGCTGTCGGACGCCGCGCGTGCCAGTGCATTGGCCTGCTGCGCGTTGTCCGCGTTCTGGCGCACGGTCGCCGTGATTTCTTCCATCGACGACGCGGTTTCCTCCAGCGAGCTGGCCTGCTGCTCGGTGCGGGCCGACAGTTCCAGGTTGCCGCCCGAGATCTGGTGCGAGGCGGATGCGATGGTGTCGGTGCCGCGCCGCACTTCGCCCACGATGTCGCGCAGGCTGTCGCGCATCTCGCGCAGGGCGCCGATCAGCTGCCCGGTTTCGTTGCGCGCGTCCACCTCGATCCTACCGCCGAGGTCGCCGCGCGCCACGGTCTGCGCGATGCCGAGCGCGCGCTGCAGCGGCGCGGCGATGGCGCGCGTGATCAGCCAGGCGGAGGCCAGGCCGGCGAGGACCGCAGCGGCGCTCAGCGCCAGCTGCAGCCGGCGGCTGAAGACGACATAGGCATCGATCTCTTCGCCCTGGGCAGCCACGGCGCGCTGCTGGTAGGCGACCATGGCTTCCAGGCTGCCGACATAGGCATTTACCCGGGGCATCATCTCGGCCTCGAAGAAGCGCGCCGCCGATTCCCGTTCCCCTTCCTTTTTCTGGCGGAAAGCTTCGGCGCGCGCCTTGCGGTAGGCTTCGCGGCTGGCCACGATCTGCGCGAACAGGCGCTGCCCTTCGGGGTCGCTGGCCACCGCTTCCTGCACCTGGCGCTGCAGTTCATCGGCGCGCTTCGAGGATTTGGCGACGGCGTCCAGGAAGAATTTTTCGGCGTCGGGGTCGCTGAGCTTGGCCACCGCGATCGTGCGCGCCGCGTTGACCTCGATAACCGATTTCCATTCCTGCAGCAGGTTGGATCGGCGGATGCCGTCGCGGGTAAGCGCGTGCGTCATTTCATTGACGCTGTGCATGGTGGAGAGGGTGATACCAGTCAGGACCAGCATCAGTACCAGCACGGTGCCGAAGCCGAGTGTCAACAGGCTGCGGAGTTTCATGTGTTCAAGCTTCATGGGCATACTCGTCAATAAGAAAAAGTGGCGATGCGCCTTGCCGTATGTGACCGGCAGGCAGATTCATACTGACGAGTATGGTGTTTCCCTACGGCATGTCCATACTTTGGCGCTTTATGCGTGATAAATACAACGGTATGTTAATTCCCGTTCAATGAAACTCCCGCTTCAGGTAAGGATGTATGCACGATTCAGTGCCGGCGGCGTGCCAGCGGCAGGCCGGCCAGGCCAAGTCCCATGATCAGCAGGGAGGCGGGTTCAGGGATGGCACCCGCGTCCGGTATCTCGATCCGCAGCGTATCGAGGGCAACAATGTTGGCGGTATCGTAGGGACCGAAGTGGCGAAATCCCAGCCGGGCCGTGGCGCCCGGGCCCTGCGCGCCGAGGGTGATGGTGAACGCGGTCCAGTCGTCGGTCGGCACGACGATCGTCTGGACCAGGATGAAATCCTCGGGCTCGGTGCCGCTGCCATTGGTGAAGCCAAAGCTGAGCAGGTCGAAGAAATCTTCGAACTGCTCGCCACGCAGGTAGAAGGTCGCGCTTGCGCCATGCGCAACCGAGAATGCCGGCGTGAACAGGCGGTCGTCCACGAAACTGCCTTCCGGGACGAGCTCGAAGGACGAGGCGATATACGCATCGGAAGGGGGAGTGTGGGCTTCGAAGATCGCGGCCAGGCCCTGGGTCCATCCCGACGATGCCGTGCTCGGGATGCTGCGGGTCTGGAACAGCCAGCCCTGGCCGGCCAGCGCCTCGACCTTGTCGAAATTTTCCTCGACCACGACCGCCGCCTGCGCCGTCGATGTTGCCGCTGCAAACGCCAGGGCCAGTATCAGCTTCTTCATCATGCGGTGCCTCCTTGTTGCAATTCATTGGATAAGCAGCAATCAGCAGGAACTGTGCCATGCTTGCAAGGCGTTGATTTAACAAGTAAAGCGGGTGCAGGAAAAGTGGTGGCGGCGCGCCATGTAAAGGATCCTGACAGGGGAACGGTTTGCTATGCTAGCGGCTTCGCGCCGGCCGGCGCCGTGCCGGCCAGCCTTTGCAAGGAGTACGAGATGGTGTCGCTGCAGGAGCAGTTGCTGAAAGCCGGCCTGGTGGACAAGAAAAAGGTCCAGAAGGTCAACCAGGACAAGAGCAAGCAGAAGAAGATCGAGCGCCGCACAGGCGCCGAATCGGTCAACGAATCGCGCGAGGCCGCGCTGGAAATGCAGCGCCAGAATGCCGAGCGGGCACGCGAACTGAATGCGCAGCGCGACGCCGCCGCCGCCCAGAAGGCGGTCAGGGCGCAGATCGCCCAGCTGGTGCAGCAGAACCGCCAGCCGCGCGCGAAGAGCGGCAAGGGCGATATTGCCTACAACTTCACCCATGGCAGCAAGATCGAGCGCATCTATGTATCCGAACAGGTGCAGCAGCACCTGGTGGCGGGCCGGCTGGTGATCGTATTCCTGAACGGGAACTACGAACTGGTGCCCAAGGTCATCGGCGAAAAGATTGCCGAGCGCGACCCCGCCAGCGTCATCCAGGTCAAGCAGGCCACGACGCAAGTCGATGCCGACGATCCTTATGCCGACTTCAAGATTCCGGACGACTTCACCTGGTGATGACGTATCAGGTTTGAACAGCGATCTTTGACGATTTTGAGTTAAACTCATTCTGTCCCGTTAATGTAATGGGTAAATCTTTTAAAGGGCAGTTCAATGTCGGCTCATATCCGTGAAAACATGAGTGAACAACGGGACGCGCAACGCGAGGTGACTTACCGCAGCGGTGTCGCCGCGCGCTTGGCCGGCTTGCCGGTGGAAACCCTGCGCGTCTGGGAACGGCGCTATGCGCTGTCCGACACGCAACGCTCGGCGCATGGCCAGCGGCTCTACACGGCCGAGCAGGTACGGCGTCTGGGACTGCTCAAGCAGCTGGTCGACTTGGGACATCCGATTGGCGTCCTGACCGGCCTGCCGGTGGAGCGCCTGGAAGAGATGATCGCGCCGAACGTGGCGCGCGCGGCCGAGGTCAGCGGTCCGATGCGGGCCTTCGTGGTTGGCGACAGCCTGGCGCGCCGCATCGCCGCCAGCGGGCGCGACGGCCGTGCCCTGCAGGTCAGGGGCCATTGCGCACGGCTCGGCCAGGTCGAGGCCCTCGGCGATGGCGTGGCGCTGGACGTGCTGCTGATCGAATCGTCCGAGCTCGACGAATCCTCCGTGGCCCAGGTCGTGGCGGCGCGCACGCTGCTGCATCCGGCGGCCACAGTGGTCCTGTACCGCTTCTGCGGCAGCGCCACGATCCGTGCGCTGCGCGCGGAAGGCTGCCTGGTGGCGCGCGTGCCGGCCGAGGTCGGCGAACTGGTGCTGCTGTGCCGCTCGTCGCTGGCCGGGCAGGGCCTGCCCGCCGCCGAGGCGCCCGCCGAACCGGTGGCGCCGCGCCGCTTCGACGACCAGGCGCTGTCGGCCATCATCGCGGCCGGCAACCGCCTGTCCTGCGAGTGTCCGCGCCACCTGTCCGAGATCCTCATGATGGTCGGCAGCTTCGAGCGCTACAGCGCCCAGTGCGCCTCGCGCAACCAGGAAGATGCGCGCCTGCACCGCGAACTGGAATTGGCCACGGGCCGCGCGCGCATGGTGCTGGAGTCGGCCATGGAAAGGCTGGCGCTGGCGGAAGGCCTGCCGATGCCGGAGCGGCTCGGCTGAAGCATCCGTGCGGTGGGGCAGGGACGGCTTGTGGTCCAATGCAGGTTCCGGTTCATCGCGTTCCCGGCGCAGTGCATGGCCGGGTCGCCGGACCTCCCCGCACAGGAAAGGACCCAGCATGGCAGACCCGTTCAAACCCGGCGACAAGGTGCAATGGCAGTCGGCGCAGGGAACGGTGCACGGCACCGTCAAGAAGAAACTGACCGCCCCGACCGACATCAAGGAACACCACGTCGCCGCCTCGCCCGAGCATCCCGAATACCTGGTGGTCAGCGACAAGACCGGCGCCGAGGCCGCGCACAAGGCGGAGGCGCTCAGCAAGGCCTGAGCTTGCGGCACGCGCGCGATTGATCAATGACGCCCAAAGGCGCACCATGTTCGCCTGTGCGCGTCGCGGAGGCTGCCCTTGGTTGCGCTATGTTGCGCTATGTTGCGCCAGGTCAGGTGCTTCTCATCAGCTCGATGCCTCGCCATGCGGCGGCCGGCGCTTTCACCCAGCCGGATTGTCCAATGGTAAGCTATTCATGTTTCCACTTCACCCCTGAAGGAATACCATGAAACCGCTGTTCTCCTCCGATGAAGAAGCGAAAGCAGCATCCGCGCTGCCTGTGGCGCCCCTGATCCCCGCCAGCCCGTCGGACCTGCTGCCCGCGGCGCGGCCGGAGGCGAGCGCGACCCCGCAGGTGCGGGTCGATGTCTCGGGCATCGACGACAAGGCGATCGAGGCCCTGGGCAGTGCCACCGGCGCCAGCGTGGCCAAGGTATCGGCCAAGCTGCTCGGCACCGTGCGCGCCTCCGATGCGGATGTGTTCGGCGCGCAGCTGAACGAACTGATCGCCACCGCCAAAGGGCTGGATCCGGCCAAGCTGCGCTCGGGTGGACTGGTATCGCGCCTGACGAACATGTTCGGCTCGGTCAAGGAAAAAATGCTGTCGCAATACCAGGTGGTCGAATCGCGCATGGACGCCCTGGTGGCCGAGATGACGCGCCACGCCGGTGTCCACCGCGGACGCATCCACGACTTCGATGAGATGTACAAGGGCCTGGAAAGCTATTACCAGGGCCTGGATGCCGACGTGAAGAAGGGCGAAGCCTGGGCCGCGCAGATCCGGCAGGCGATCGCCCAGCAGGCCGCGCCCGTGAACGCCTTCGAGGCCCAGCAGGCAACCGAGCTCAAGCGCCGTCTCGAGCGCCTCGAGAAGCGCATCGACGACCTCAAGCGCGCGATGCTGATGGCCACGCAGATGGTGCCGCAGATCCGCCTGTCGCAAGACAATGCGCGCGCCCTGACCGACACCTTCACCGACATCGTCAACGTGTCGATCCCCGCCTGGCGCAATGTGTTTTCGCTCTACCTGCTGCAGCTGGAAGCCAAGCAGAGCGCGGCGGTCGCGAATGCGGCTTACGACGCCACCGATGCGGCCTTCCGCGCCCAGGCCGACATGCTGCTGGAAAATACCGAGACCGTGGCCCGCACCAGGCAGCGTTCCCTGGTCAGCCTGGAGACCGCCCAGCATGTGCAGGCCCAGCTGGTCAGCGCCTTCGACAAGCTCGAGCAGATCTCGCAGGAAGGCCAGCAGCGCCGCAAGGACGAGCTGCCCAAGCTGCAGGAACTCGAGCGCGAGCTGATCGCGCGCTTTTCCACCACCGCCGCGGCCTGAGGCGGCACCAGTCCGAACATTTTTTCATCATAGAAGGGAAGTCCATGTCGACGACGCTCCACACCGGCCACCGCATCAATCTCGAGAAAACCGCGCCGGGGCTCAAGCGCGTGCGTATCGGTCTCGGCTGGAAGGTCAACGCGGCCGCGGGCCATGCCTTCGACCTCGACTCGTCGGTGTTCCTGTGCCGCAAGGACGCGAACGACCACCCGGTCATGCTCAGCAACGCCCATTTCGTCTACTACAACCACACCACGTCGCCGGATGGCGCGGTGGTGCACTCGGGCGACAACCGCACCGGCGACAAGGATGGCGACGATGAAGTCATCACCGTCGACCTGGCCCGGGTGGACGCGGAAGTGGTCGAGATGCCGATCGTGGTGACCATCCACGAGGCCGATGTGCGCAAGCAGACCTTCGGCAGTGTCACCGACGCCTATGTGAAGGTGTACAACGACGAGACCGGCGAGGTGCTGGCCGAATACGACCTGGACGAGGACTACTCGGACAAGACCGCACTGCAGTTCGGCTCGCTGTACCGCAAGGATGGCGAATGGCGTTTCCAGGCGGTCGGCGCCGGCTTCCGGCTGAACCTGGCCGCCTTCATCCGCAAGCTCGGCGGCACCGTCTGAACCGCGCGGGCGCCGTGCACCCAACTGGCCGATGAGCTCGCCCAAGGCCTTCGATTTCGGCGACGAGCCAGCGCCGCCTGCTCCCCCTGCGCCTGCCACGCCCAGGGCATTCGCGTTCGACGAGACGCAGCAGGCCGGGCCCACCCCGTCACCTGCCGGCCCGCCCACGGCGCTGAGCTTCGACGGGCCTGTCGAGCCGGCGCCGGCCGGCACTGCGCGCAGCCCCGCGGCCAGGCCGCTGTTCGACAGCGAGGACCATCCGGCGGTGCGCGACGCGCTGGCACTGGCCTGGGCCGACTATCCCGCCCTGGCCGCACAGGCGGAGCAGCGCCTGGCCGCCTTGTTCCGGCGCATCCTGCCGGTCCGCCTGTCCCTGGTGACGGAGTGGGGCGAAGATGCCCTGGCCGAACAGGCGGTGCTGCTCCAGCAGGTGGCTGCCCTGGTGCTGCAGTTCGCGCAGATGGCGGTGCCCGCCTTGCTGGACGCCGCGCTGGCGAGCACCAGGGAACCGGCGGGCGTGTTCGGCAGGCTGTTTCGCCGCCCGTCCAGCCCGGCCGACTACAAGCCGGCGCTGGACACCGCCCGTTCGCAGCTGCTGCGCTTCATGGCGGACAGCGAGGCGGCGACCGGCAAGCTGGAGGCATCGGCGCACAGCCTGAGCCTGCATGGCGCCGTGCTTGCCGTCGTCGCCCGGCTGGCCGCCGGC
Source organism: Massilia hydrophila (assembly GCF_020208145.1). Lineage (NCBI taxonomy): Bacteria > Pseudomonadati > Pseudomonadota > Betaproteobacteria > Burkholderiales > Oxalobacteraceae > Massilia > Massilia hydrophila. Next base: position 90,663 of record NZ_JAHYBX010000012.1, read on the forward strand.
GCCGACGCCGGCCTGCAGGACGCGCTCTTGCAGCGGCGCACCCTGATCCAGCACGCTATCCGCCAGGCCGAGCTGTCGATCCTGCAGATGGCGCAGCTGCGCCAGCAATCGGCCGACCTGGCCGCGCAGGTGTCGTCCTTCCTGACGGTGACCTTGCCCGCGCTCGAACTGGCGCGTACGCAGGACGCCAGGCCTGGCAACAAATAGCGGCCTGGCAGGCGCCTTGGCCGCCAGCGAGCCTGCGGCGCCGCGCCCGCTCCGATGACTGTTGAGTTTTTGATGGGGTGGCGCATAATCGGTCCCAGCCCCGCAGTTTTCGACAGGACGACCATGGCCACTCCAGGTTCCGCGCGCCAGCCGCGCCATGCCGGTACACGCTCCCCGTGGGCGTGCACGCTCCTTTCCACACTCCTTGCCGCGCTCGTGACCGCCTGCGGCGGGGGCGGTGGGGCGCCGCCCCCGGCTCCGGTGGTGCAGCCGCCGATCGTGGCGCTGCCGGGCAGCTATACCGACCCGGTCATCTACTCGGGCGCCCCCACTGCCGCGCTGGCGGGCGCCGTCGAGCGTGCCGCAACGGTCCAGGCGCGCATCACCCTGGACGGTCGCCCGCTCGACTACACGGCCACCACCGGCCACCTGACGGCCATGGACCTGCAGACCGGGCAGCCGGCCGCATCCTTCTTCTACGTCGCCTATACCGCCGGCACCCAGCCGGCCGCGCAGCGTCCCGTGACCTTTTTCTACAACGGCGGTCCCGGCTCGGCTTCGCTCTGGCTGCACCTGGGTTCGTTCGGGCCGAGGAGGCTGGCCACCAGCTTCCCGGCCACGACGCCGCCGGCGGTCGCCGGGCAGCTGGTCGACAACCAGGAAACCCTGCTCGACCACTCCGACCCGGTCTTCGTCGACGCCATCGGCACCGGTTATTCGCAGGCGGTGGCGCCGCGCACCAATGCCCAGTTCTGGGGCGTGGACCAGGACGCCGCCGCTTTCCGCGATTTCGTGCGCCGTTACCTGGCCGTGAACAACCGGCAGGCCTCGCCGCTCTACCTGTTCGGCGAATCGTATGGCGCCCCGCGCACGGCGGTGCTTGCCAACCTGCTGGAAAGCGCCGGGGTGCGCGTGGCCGGCGTCATGCTGCAATCTGCCGCCATGAATTACTTCAGCAACTGCGGCATGTTCAATCCCGGCCAGGCCAGCTGCGAGGGCTATATCCCGAGCTATGCGGCGGTCTCGGCCTATCACCAGACGGGCAGCCTGCCGGACGACTTCAGCTCGGTGCTGCAGCGTGCCCGCGAGTTCGCCGCCGGCGCCTACCGGAACGACGTCGGCGCCTTCCTCGCCAGCGGCACCCCGCCGGCCGAGGCCACCGTGGCGCAACTGGCCGCGTACACCGGACTGGCGGCGCAAACCTGGCGCCAGGATTTCTCGATGGTACCGGGCGCCTACCGTGCGCGCCTGCTGCCGGGCCAGATGATCGGTCGTTATGACGCCCGCGTGCGTGCGCCCAGCGGCAGCGCGCTCACGGTCGATGGCGATCCGTCGCTGACGGTGGTGGGCGGCGCCTTCATCGGCAGCATCCGCAATTACCTGGAAAACGAACTGCGGTACACGGCCAGCACGCCCTACCTGGGCTCCAACAGCGTCCTGAGCCAGTGGAATTTCAGCCACGACGGCAAGGCACTGCCGGACACGATACCGGACCTGGCCGCGGCCCTGACCCTCAATCCCGCCTTGAAAGTGATCGCCATGAGCGGCTATCATGATCTTGCGACACCCTTCTACCAGACCGAGCTCGACCTGGCGCGGCTGGGCCCGGGTGCCGGCATCCAGATCCGCAACTATGACAGCGGGCACATGAGCTACCTCGACGACCGTGTGCGCCGTCTCCAGAAGGCCGACCTGCGTGCCTTCTACAACAGTGTATCGGTGGCACCATGAAGACCATGCATCTCCTGATCCTGCCATTGGCATTCGGCGCGGCCGTGCAGGCGCAGGCCCAGCCGGGCGCCGATGCCCAGCTGCCGCCTTCCCTGCGCAACCGCCCGGCCGCGCCGGCGCCGGCCGCGGGCGCGGCGCTGCGCGCGCAGGCGCTGGCCAAGCTGGAGGCGCAGTTCCGCGCCGCCGACGCCGATGGGAACGGGCGCCTGACGCGCGAAGAAGCCAAGGGCTTCGGCTACGTGGAACGCCATTTCGATGCGATCGACACCCGCCAGCGCGGCACCGTGAGCTTTGCCGAACTGCGGGCTCACCTCGAGCGCGCCCAGGCCGAACGGCCGCCGCCCTGACCCGCGGTGCTAGAATGTGCGGCAGTCTTGCATGCACATTACTGGAGTTTACAAATCCTAGGCTTTCTCATCAGGACAGCGATCCGCATGCCGAGGCGGACGATCGCTGTCGCATTGCTGGTCCTGGCGGCATTGGCCAGTACCCTGAGCTATACCGGTTTCCTGGTGGTCGGGGTCGTCGCCACGTATCTCGAGGTGGGCCGGGTCACGGCAGGGCTGCTGCTTGCCGCGCTCCTCGCGCGTTTTCCCTGGATCCGCCAGGGCAAGCTGCGCATCGTTGGGGTGCTGCCCCCGCCGGCGCGCCGCCCCTTCATTGCCGGCCTGCTCGTGCTGTGCCTGCTGCATTTTTTGTGGTGGGGCGATTACGTGGCGGCCGGGTTCACCGGCTTCGCCACCGCCTTCCTGCTTGCCTTCCCCTGGCTGCGGCGCGCGATGTTCGACCGCATGCTGTCATCCGTGCGCGCGTTCACCGGCCGGCCTGCTTCCGGCCGCGGCGGCGACGATGGCATGGTGATCGACGGGGAGTTCAGGGAAAAGAAGGATTGAAGCCTGCGGGCATCGCCCTTCAGGTGCCGAGAAACAAAAACGCCAACCTGCATCGGTTGGCGTTTTCGTTTGGATCTTGGTGGCCCGGGGCGGAATCGAACCACCGACACAAGGATTTTCAATCCTCTGCTCTACCAACTGAGCTACCAGGCCAAGGGCTCGCATTCTAGCACAAGACTCAGCTCAGCGGTAGTGCGAATCCGCGCGCGTCATTCCGCCTGCCTGGTCGGCACCAGCCTGTTCATGTCCAGCCCCTTGGCGCGCAGGCGGCCCAGCAGGGCGTCGTAGACAGCCGGATCGACTTTCGGCGTACGCGACAGGATCCAAAGGTATTCGCGCTTCGGTTCGCTGACGGCAGCCAGCTGGTATTCCGGATCGAGGTCGATCACCCAGTAATCGCCCCACACCATGGGCAGCCAGGACAGGATGCCCGGCGCGAAGCGCACTTCCAGCCGTGGCGAGGTGGCGCCGCCGACCTGGCGCGCGATGGCGTCCGAGGCGTCGGTGCTGCCGTCGGCGCGCCGGCAGCGGTTGAGGACGTCGACACGGCCATCCTCGCGCAGGCTATAAGTGGCGGTGGTGAAGCCGACGCATTTCTTCTGGAATTCGTTGGGGAACTTGGCGATCTCGTACCAGGTTCCCATGTAGCGCTTGACGTCGAGTGAAGGAATCGTGGCAAGTGGCCCGGCGCCGCCTGCCGCCCCATCCGCGGCCTGGGCAAGAGGGGCGGATACGAGCAGCAGGGGCAGCAGCAATGCAGGCAGGGTGGTTTTCATGCGTGCTCCTGGAAATGGTTGAGCACAGATGGTAGCCCGCCCGGCGGTAGACCGACGCACACAAGCCGGGTCACCAGCGGCGGCCACAACGCTGAACGATCATGTGCCTGGTTCGAAGTGTGATCTGCATCGTTTGCCATCCGTGCCGGATCGGCTAGGCTCGGCCCATGAACAGCGACTTTCCCACCGCATCCGGCTCCGTGCAATGGCAGCTGGGCCCCATCATCGACGCGCTGCGCACCTCGCGCGAATCGACCCACAACATCCGTCACCAGGGACGGGTGCGCGAACTGCCTTCGCGCGACGTCCTGACCGGGGTGGTCAACGGCGTCTCGGCGGCGCTGTTTCCCACCCACTATGGCCGGCCTGACCTGAACGACGAGAGCATCGACTATTTCGTTGGCGACACGCTCAACGTGACTCTCGACCGCCTGGTCGGCCAGGTACGGCGCGCACTGCGTTTTTCTCCGGAATACGAAGAAGCCGGCGACGCCCAGCTGGCCGAGCGGGCCCAGGCGATCACGCGCGCCTTCGCGGCCAGCCTGCCGGGCATCCGTGCGCTGCTGGTGTCCGACGTACAGGCCGCGCTGGCGGGTGACCCTGCGGCCCGGTCGGTGGCGGAAATCATGCTGTGCTATCCGGGCACCATCGCCATCCTGTACCACCGCCTGGCGCATTGCCTGCAGCGCCTGGGCGTGCCTTTCCTGGCGCGCCTGGCCGCCGACATCGCGCATTCGCTGACCGGCATCGACATCCACCCGGCGGCCAGGATCGGTGCCAGCTTCTTCATCGACCACGGTACCGGCGTGGTGATCGGCGAGACGGCGGTGATCGGCGAGCGGGTGCGCCTGTACCAGGCGGTGACGCTGGGCGCACGCCGCTTCCCGGTAGGCGAGGACGGCAGCCTGGTCAAGGGCGCGCCGCGCCACCCGATCGTCGAGGACGACGTGGTGATCTATGCCGGCGCCACGGTGCTGGGCCGGATCACGGTCGGCGCCGGCTCCACCATCGGCGGCAATGTGTGGCTGACGCACAGCGTCCCGCCGGGCAGCAATGTATCGCAGGCACAATCGCGCAATACCTGAGGGAACGGCGCCGTTTGCTATCATGGCGCGATGACAATCCTGCTCGTACCCGGCTACATGGCCGACGCCACGCTCTGGGACGACGTGGCCGCGCCACTCGGCAAGTTCGGTCCGCTGCTGCACGCCGACCTGCGCCACGACACCAGCATCGAAGCGATGGCCGCCCGCGCCCTGGCCGCCGCGCCCGGACGCTTCCTCCTGGTCGGCTTCTCGATGGGCGGCTACGTCGCGCGCGAGATCGCCCGCCTGGCGCCCGATCGGGTGCAGGCCCTGGTCCTGGTCGCCACCTCTACCCGGCCCGACACACCCGCGCTGCGGCAAAGCCGCGGCACGGTCGGCAAGGCCGCCGCCTCGGTATCGTTCTCGGGCCTGAGCAAGACCGCGATCGCGATGTCCCTGCACCCTGACCAGGCCGGCAACGAGGTGCTGGTGGAGCGCGTGCGCGCCATGGGCGTGCGCCTGGGCGGCGAGGTGTTCCGGCGTCAGTCGATGATCGTGCGCGACGACGACCGCCATCGCCTGCACGAGATCCGCTGCCCGACCCTGGTCATCGCGGCCGGGCAGGACCGGCTGCGCAGCCGGGCGGAATCGCAGGAAATCCAGGCCGGCATTCCGGGTGCGGAACTGGCCGTGATCGAACACAGCGGCCACATGATCCCGATCGAGGCGCCGGGCGCCTTGCTGGACCTGCTGCTGCCCTGGCTGGAACGGGTGGCCGCGCAGTCCTAGCCGGCGGCGGCCGTGGACCAGGCGCGCAGCCCGCGGATCGCTTCTTCCTTGAGCTTGGCCTCGATCTCGATGTAGGGTGCCATCCGGTAGGACGAGGGCATCACCGCGATCAGGTCGGCATGCTGGCGGTCGTTGAAACCTTCGCGGCCGTTCGAGATGTGCACCAGCTGGTGCGTGGGATCGGCCCAGGTGGCGCGTGCCTTGTGCAGCATCTCGGCCACGCTGGCATCCTCGTAGCTTGCCAGTTTCGCGTGCACCACGTGGTGGTGGGCGTCGAACACCATCGGCACGCCGGCGCGCAGGCAGATCTCGTAGATTTCGTGGGCCCCATAGGCGTATTCGTCGTTTTCCAGCCCCAGGCGCGAGCGGATCGCCTCGGGCAGGTCGGCGATGCGCTCGACCAGGGCATCGGCGCGCTGGCCCTTGCCGCCGTGGATCTCGAGCAGGGCCCAGGGCGAGCGCGGCTGCTCGAGCAGGTCCATGATGTCGGCATGCATCTGCAGGATCTTGACGCTGTTCGCAACCACTCCTTCCGAATCGGAACTGAGTACCACAAACTGGTCCGGATGCATCACCAGCCGGATGCCACGCTCCAGCGCGCGCCGGCCCGAACAGGCCAGGGTCGGGCCGAAGGGCGCCAGCACCTCGCGGCCGATGTCTTCGTCCGCGAACGGAAAGATCGAGGAGGGGATGCGGTACAGGCGAATGCCTTCGCTTTCGCAGAAGCGCAGCGCATTGTCAAAGGTCTGGATGTTGTCGCGGTACAGGTCCTCGAGCAGCTTGCGCTGGGCATCCGGACTGTGCTCGAGCAGGCGCTTGCGCGTCACGGTGCGGTAGCGGACGTCCTTCGAGGTGGTGATGCAGACAAGGCCAAGCTTCGGTGACATGGGTTTCCTGGGCTGATAATCGCACGCGTAAGGTCGCGGCGCCGGTGGGGGGAGTCTAGCGCAATGGAGCGCCGGGCGCGCCCGCTTGACCGGGACAGGGCTGGGGCATGCCCCGGTCGTGCGCCTCTTGCCCGCCTCAGCGCGGCCGGCCGAAGACCTGGGTCCAGTAGACGATGCCGCTGCGCCGTTCCGCCGCGACGCCGTAGGCCGCGCCCATTTCCGTGAAGCCGGGGTTCATGATGTTGGCGCAATGGCCGGGACTGTCGAGCCAGCCGGCCACCGCTTCGTCCGGCGTGCTTTGGCCGAAGGCGATGTTCTCGCCAACCCGCTGCCAGGCATAACCGGCGCGCGCCGCGCGCTCGGCCGCCTGGCTGCCGTCCTTGGCCCGGTGATTGAAATAGCGCCGCGCCGCCATGTCGCGGCTGTGGGCCAGCGCCGCCTGGCCCAGCCGCGGATTCCAGCTCACGGGCGGCGCCGGCGCGAAGCGCTCGCCCCCGCAGCTGCGGGCGCTGGCGCGCGCCGCGTTCACGCCGGCCAGGATGGCCTTGCCGGCTTCCTGCCAGTCGGGGAAGGTGTCGGAGGGCAGGGCCGGGGCCGGGCGCGCCAGCACCACCGTCCATTCCTTGCCGCTGCGGTAGCTGCCGACGGCCGAGAAGCGCGTATCGAGCAGGGTGCCGCAGTACTTGTCTTGCAGGACTTTCATGGCTTCCGGCGCAGTCTCCGGTCCGCTGACGCTGACCGATTCGGCCAGGTCGGCAGCATAGCCCACGCGCTCGAGCGCGGACTCGATGAAGGTGGCCGGGCCGATGCGTACCTGGGCCAGGGCCGGATGGGCCGTGAGCGCGGCCGCCGGCGCGGCACTGCGGCCCGCGCAGTTGCCCGGCGCCGTGCGGTAGGCGTTCACCAGGGCCGTCAGTTGCTCGGCGCCAGGGGCCGGCGCCGGCAGGGCGCGCGCCGGGCCTGGCCAGGCGGCAGCCAGGCCGCACAGGAAGGGAAGGGCGCGTCCCATGCCGCGCATGTGCAATCGTGAAGTGAACATTCGAGGTAACAGGGTGGAGCAGCCGTATCGAAAGCGGCCATGCAAATCGTGGCGCGATATGCGTGCTGCATTGACAGTCGGATAAGCGGGCTACAAAGTGAAAACGCCGACCACAGGTCAGCGTTCTGGAGGGCGGCAGAAGGAAAGGCCCCTGCCGCGGAGATTTACTATAGCAGTGGCGAATGCGGCTGCAAAGCGCTTCTCTGTAACAAGGCGCTACAGGCGCCGCCGTCGCGTTGTCGGGCGGACAAAGGGGACGCTGCCTTGCCTTTTGTAGCTGGTGGGAACACAATGACATTCCTGCAATAACAAAAGGGCGGCGGTGAGGGAACCGGCTGCCAGCAGGGCAGGCCGGGGCAATCCAGCGAGGAAGTCGAGGAACCATGACGCAAGCCGTACAGCTGTACAGGAGCCATGTCCTGTTCTTATCCCAGAGTTTCTTCATCAAGGACAACCGGGCCGAGCTGCTCCTGCACGCGCACAAGTACGACTTCGACATCCTGTTCTTCGACGACGTTTCGCGCTTTGTCGAGGCGGTGGCGGGCGACAACGGCGACAACCTGTACGTGATCGATCTCGACGCCCTGCACAACATGCAGGCCGACATGCCGGACGGACGCCGCACCCTGATGCTGGGCGAACTGTTGCAGCGCCTCCCGGCCGACCATAGCTATGTGTACCTGCAGAGCGCGCGCCAGGGCAGCCGTTTCCTGCTGCAGCAGCGCCTGGTCGACAGTCATTGCCTGGCGTATGCCGAAAAGCCGATCGCCAACGACGTGTTCGTCGACAAGCTGTTCAACCTGTTCGTGCAGAAGAAGCGCGGCGACCTGGTGCGCATGGTGGTGCTGGGCGAGGCCGGGCTGGACGAGGACTGGCTGCTGCAGCGCCGCGTCGAGGTGCTCCGGCATGCCGACGCCTACACGCTGCACCTGCGGGTGAAAGAACTGCAGCCCGACCTGGTCCTGGTTACCGACACCGAATACCGCCGCACCGATGCCATCGTGCGGGTGCTGCAGAAGAACATCGAGGCCGACCCGGTGCGCGAGATCGCCCTGTTGCAGTGCCGTCCCGACCTGGCCTTGTCGCGGCGCGCGCTGGCGGACGGCTTCGACGCGGTGCTGGCGGCGGGCGAGCCGGGGCTGCTGGAAGCCCAGCTGCTCAGCCGCGCCAACAAGATCCGCATCAACAAGGACCTGATCGGCAAGGACCGGGCCACCGGCCTGCTCAACAAGGTCGGCTTGCAGAAGAAGGCGCAGGACCTGATCCGCCGCGCCGCCCACGAGGGTTGTCCGCTGGCACTGGGCGTGATCGACATCGACAAATTCAAGACCATCAACGACACCTGGGGACACTATTTTGGCGACATCGTCATCAAGCGCCTGTCGCTGACGCTGGCGCCGCAGATGGGCGAGTCCGACCTGCTGAGCCGCTTCGGCGGCGAGGAATTCGTCATGGTGTTCTGGAATTGCGATCTGGAACAGGGCCGGCGCCGGATCGACGCGCTGCGCCAGGCCTTTTGCGCCATTCCCTTCGAGGTCGCCCCCGGCGACCTGCGCCATTTCTCCTTCAGCGGCGGGGTGGCGTGCTATCCCGAGTACCGCAGCGAGAACGAACTGTTCCTGCGCGCCGATGCCATGCTGTATGTGGCCAAGCAGAGCGGGCGCAACCGGATTTGTGCGGAAGAGACGGGCCGGCAGTGCGCACTGGCCCGCTGAATGAGCATCGCCAGCGTCAGCTGAAGGCCGGTCACTTGCGAGCTACCGCTCGTCCCTAGCGTGGGCGGGTCGCCCGCCCACGCGGTCAAGGCGCAGTACTGCCCCCGTGCGGCCATTGATATGGCAAGGATCACAGCGTGGGCGTTTGCCATTCCTGGCATCGCCCACCCTGCAGCCTACTCGGCGGTCTTGGCCTGGTGGGCGTTCAACTGCTCGCGCAGCTGTTGCGGCGTCGAATGGGTGTAGTCCTTGTTGTACTCGGCCTTGACCAGCTTCTGCACGGCAGGATCGAGCTTGGTGCGCAGCACGCCCAGGAAATCCGGCGAAGCGGAGATGAGCAGCTGCTGGTAGCGGCCATCGTTCTGCGCCTTCAGCAGATAGGCTGCGACATCCCGTGCGAACAGGTCGGCGGCATGCTGGTCCGGCGTTTGCGCCGGCTGGTACATGCTGGTCGGCGCGCCGGCCTGGGCATTATGCTGGAAGCCGGCGGGCTGGTGGCCGCCGACGCTGTGCCGGCTGTCGCCGGCGGCGCGCGGTCCGAGCCGGTCAGTCTCGGTATCGACCGTGCGCAGCTGGGCTGCGGAGTTGATCATGTCTTCGATTTCCTGCAACGGCTCGGCCGGGGTGGACTCGGCAAAGAACCTTGCGCGGCCGTTATTGGCCGAAAGAATCCAGGTTGTTGGCATGCTACCCCCTGTCAGTAGTGAATTGTTGGTGTCGCCCACATGCGCCACTGTTTAGTAGCGCATTGGAAACAGAATAAGGCGCGGCAATCAGCATGTTTGGGTGCATGTTGATCAGGCTATGAATCCAGTATATCGCCGCTTCCGGAACCCCGGCGCACCGACGTGACCTGCCGTGCGCACCCATGAGCACGCGAGAAATGCGCGTTGGCAGGCCTGGACTTCCGCCGCTTGCGGCGTAAGCTGGAATGGCCGGCAGGGAGTCGCCGCATGCTTGTTTTTCCTGGGCTGTCCAGGCGTGCATCCGCTGCCGGATATTTCTGAGGAGACCTGTCATGACCCAAGCCAGTACGTCCCCACCTTCACCGCGCCAGCCGTCCGAGGGCGCCGGCGCTCCCGCGCTCACGCCCGACTATGCCGCCATCAAGCAGCGCCAGCAGGCTACCTGGGCGAGCGGCGACTTCGCCATCATCGGGGTAACGCTGCAAATCGTCGGCGAGTCGCTCGCCGAGGCCGCCGACATCCGCGCCGGCGAGCGTGTGATCGACATCGCGGCCGGCAACGGCAATGCCTCGCTGGCCGCGGCGCGGCGCTTCGCGCGCGTGACCTCGACCGACTATGTGCCGGCCCTGCTCGACAAAGGGCGCCAGCGCGCCAGCGCGGAAGGCCTGGACATCGCATTTCGCGAAGCCGATGCCGAGGCGCTGCCGTTCTACGACGGCAGCTTCGACGTCGCACTGTCCACCTTCGGCGTGATGTTCGCCCCCGACCATGCACGCTGCGCAGGCGAAATGATGCGGGTGGTGCGCGGCGGCGGGCGCATTGGCATTGCCAGCTGGACGCCGGGTGGTTTCATCGGCCAGCTGTTCAAAACGGTCGGCCGTTACGTGCCCCCACCGGCCGGCGTGTCCTCGCCCGCGCTGTGGGGCACCGAAGACTACCTGCGCCAGCTGTTCGGCGCAGAGGCGGCCAGCATCCGCGCCCAGCCCAGGATGTTCAACTTCCGCTACCTGTCGCCGGCCCACATGCTTCAGGTATTCCGCGACTTCTACGGGCCCGTGCTCAAGGCTTTTGCCGCACTCGACCCCAACGGGCAACAGGCGCTGGAGCAGGACATGCTGGCCCTGATCGAGCGCCACAACACGGCGGGCGACAGCGCGCTGGTGCTGCCCGCCGAATACCTGGAGACCGTCATCATCAAGCGCACGCCCGAGGTCCTTCACTAGGTCCTGCATGTCAAGCTGCCGGCCGCCGTGCGCACGCGTCGCTGTTGGTGCCGCGCCGGCACGGCAGTACAATCGAGCGCATCCAACCGAGAAAGGGTGCCATGCGCTACGCTGCCTCCGTGTCGTTATCGCTCCTGCTGGCCGCCGTGCCGGCTGCTGCCCAGACCGAAGTCCGGATCGGGACCGCCTCGCCCCTGTCCGGCCCGGGCGCCCACCAGGGCAAGGACATCGAGAACGGCGCCCGGATGGCGATCGATGACCTGAACGCGCAGGGCATCGCGATCGGCGGCAAGAAGATCAAGTGGGTGCTGCAGGCGGAAGACGATGCGAGCGATCCGAAGACCGGCACCGCGGTGGCCCAGAAACTGGTCGACGCCCGCGTGGCGGCCGTGGTCGGCCACCTGAATTCCGGGCCCACCGTGCCGGCCTCGAAGATCTATGCCAGTGCCGGCATCCCGCAGATCTCGCCGGCCGCCACCACGCCGGTCTACACGAACCAGGGCTACAGGACCGCATTCAGGGTGGTCGCCAACGACAACCTGATCGGACGCACGCTGGCGCGCCACGCGCTCGGCCCGCTCAAGGCGAAACGCATCGCCGTGATCGACGACCGTACCGCCTTCGGCCAGGGCCTGGCCGACCAGTTCGCGCGCGAGGTACGTGCCAGCGGCCGCGCCACCATCGTCAGCCGCCAGTTCACGCACGACAAGGCCACTGACTTCAGCGCCATCCTGACCCAGATCCGGGCCCGGAAACCGGACGTGGTCTTCTACGGCGGCATGGATGCGGTGGCCGGACCCATGCTCAAGCAGATGAAAACGCTCGGCCTGCAGGCCCGTTTCGTGTCCGGTGATGGCGTCTGTTCCGAAAAACTGCCGCTGCTGGCCGGCGACGCACTGGGCGACGACAAGGTGTTCTGCGCGGTGGCGGGCGGCGTCAGCGGCGCCCAGGAAGCGGCGTTTACCGCGTTCACGGAACGCTTTCGCCAGCGCTACGGCAGCCCGGTCGAGACCTACGCGCCGTATGCCTACGATGCGGTGATGGTGTTCGCGGCCGCGATGCGCAAGGCCGGCTCGGTCGAACCGGCGCGCTTCCTGCCGGCGCTGGCGGCGATCCGGTACGAAGGCGTCACCGGCAGCATCGCCTTCGATCCGAAGGGCGACCTGCGCGATGCCGCCATGACCCTGTACACCTACCGCCAGGGCCGCAAGGTGAAGCTGCAGGTGGTGCGCGGCAAATAAGCGCGGCAGCCGGGGCGCCCGCAGGCACGGCCGTCGCTGAAACAATCCGCATACAAAAATGCGCTTGGCATTGCTCTGCCGCTTGGATTAGGATCGTCCGGTTCCCATACCAACAAGACGGAGAGAGAGATGAAGCGTAGCTTGTGCAGCACCCTGATCGCGGGCCTGTTCGCAGTCGCATCCCACGCAGGTGCCCATGACAGCGCGCCTGCCGGCAACCCAGCCGGCGCGGCGGCCAATACCGTTGCGCCGTCGGCCGCCGTGGCCGGCATGCAGTCCGGCATCGAGCTGACGGCCATGGACCGCGACGTGCGCGCGCAGGACGACTTCTTCCGCTTCACCCAGGGCAAATGGCTGAAGGACGTCGAGATCCCGTCCGACCGTTCCAGCTGGGGCGCCTTCAACATCGCCCAGGACAAGGTCGAGCAGCAGATCGCCGCCATCGTCGCCGAGTCGGCCGCACAGACGAATGCGAAGGCGGGCTCGGAAGCCCAGAAGATCGGCGACCTGTACACCAGCTACATGGACCAGGCGCGCCGCGACCAGCTCGGCCTGGCCCCCTTGAAGGGCGAACTGGCGCGCATCGCGGCGCTGAAGGACACGCGCGGCCTGGCGACCCTGATGGCGCGCCTCGACCGCATCGGCGTCGGCGGCCCGGTCAGCATGTACGTCGGCCAGGACAACAAGGATTCGACCCGCTACGTCGTCAGCGTCTCGCAGTCGGGCCTGGGCATGCCCGACCGCGACTACTACCTGAACGACAGCGATGCGCGCCTGAAGGACACCCGCGCCAAGTACCAGGCCCACATCGAGAAGATGCTGGCCCTGGCCGGCCACCAGGACGCGGCCGCCAAGGCCGCCAGCATCCTGGCGCTGGAAACCGGGATCGCGCGCATCCAGTGGACCAAGGTCGAGAACCGCGACCCGGTCAAGCGCTACAACAAGAAGACCCTGGCCGAGCTGCGCGCGCTGGCCCCCGGCTTCGACTGGAACGCCTACCTGAAAGGCACCGGCGCCGGCAAGGAGCGCACGGTGATCGTCAGCCAGCCGTCCTACTTGGAAGGTCTGGACAAGCTGATCGCCGCCACCCCGGTGGAAGACTGGAAATCCTACTTCGAGTTCCGCACGCTCAGCAGCTACGCGCCCTACCTGTCGCAGGCGTTCGTGGACGAGAGTTTCGCCTTCCGCGGCACTGTGCTGTCCGGATCGAAGGAAAACCGTCCGCTCGACAAGCGCGCCATCGCCGAGGTGAACCGCACCCTGAGCGAAGTGGTGGGCAAGGCCTATGTTGGCCGCCATTTCCCGGCCGAGCGCAAGCAGCAGGTGCTGGACATGGCGAAGAACTTCATCACCGCCTTCGGCGAAGGCATCGACCAGCTCGAGTGGATGTCGCCGGAGACCAAGAAGCAGGCACATGCCAAGCTTGCCAAGATCAACGTCAAGATCGGCTACCCGGACAAGTGGCGCGACTATTCCAAGCTGAAGATCGTGCGCGGCGACCTGGTCGGCAACATGATGCGCGCGCGCGAGTTCGGTCACGACTACATGGTCACCCGCCTCGGCAAGCCGGTCGACCGCACCGTATGGAGCATGTCACCGCAGACCGTCAACGCCTACTACAGCCCCACCCTGAACGAGGTCGTGTTCCCGGCGGCGCGCCTGCAGTACCCGCTGTACGACGCCGACGCCGAGCCGGCGGTGAACTACGGCTCGGTCGGCATTTCGATCGGTCACGAGATCAGCCACGCGTTCGACGACAAGGGCTCGCAGTACGACGGCGACGGCAACCTGCGCAACTGGTGGACCAAGGAAGACGAGGAAAAATTCGCCGCGCGCGGCAAGGTGCTGGTCGACCAGTACGCCGGCTACAGCCCGCTGCCGGGCTATCACCTGAACGGCGAGCTGACCCTCGGCGAGAACATCGCCGACAACGCCGGCGCCATCATGGCCAGCCGCGCCTACCAGATCTACCTGAAAGGCAAGCCTGGTCCGGTGATCGACGGTTTCACCGCCGAGCAGCGCCTGTTCATGGGCCTGGCGCAGGCGCGCAAGGGCAAGGCGCGCGATGCGGCGCTGATCTCGCAGGTCAAGACCGACCCGCACTCGCCGGCCGAATTCCGCGTCAACGGCAGCCTGCGCAACCATCCGGGCTTCTACGAGGCCTTCGGCGTCAAGCAGGGCGACAAGATGTACCTGGATCCGAAGGACCGCGTGATCTTCTGGTAAGCAGGGCCGGGCCGTATTCCGGTGCGGCCTGGTCAAGAAGCGGCGCAGGGTGCCGCGCCATGCTTGGCGCGGTACATGTCCTTGTCGGCACGCGCCATCAGCGCCTGCATGCTGTCGCCATGCTCGGGACGGCAGGCGATGCCGATGCTGGCCGTGATGGCCAGCACCAGCCCGTCGCCCAGCTCGAACGGCGCGGCCAGCGCCAGGCCGATCTTGTCGGCGACGATGTCGGCATCGGCGCGCGACGCGATATTCTCGAGCAGGACCACGAATTCGTCTCCGCCCAGGCGCGCCAGCGTGTCGGCGTCGCGGATGCAGGAAGCCAGCCGGCGCGCCACCTGTTCGAGCAGGCGGTCGCCAGCGAGGTGGCCGTGCGTGTCGTTGACCTGCTTGAAGCGGTTCAGGTCGATGAATAGCAGGGCGACGCGGCTGTCCTGGCGCTGGGCGCGGGCGAGGGCGGTCTGCAGCCTGTCATGGAACAGGCGCCGGTTGGGAAGGCGGGTGAGTTCGTCGTGCATGGCCATGAACTTCATCCTGGACTGCAGTTCCCTGCGCTGCACGGCCGCACCCAGCTGGCCGGCGATGTAGGCCAGCAGCTCGCGCTCTTCGGCGTCGTACTCCCCGCCGCAAGCGCGCGCCAGCGCCAGCACGCCCAGGCGGGACGCGCCGGCGCTCAGCGGCACACCCACCAGGCTGGCACAGGAATCCGTCCGCACCGCCGCGCCGCCCTCCCGCCATACCAGGTCGCACAGGGCGAGCAGGCAGGCTTCCTGCGCCGGGTCGCCCGCATGATAGGCCAGGTGCGGCGCGGCCTGCCCCTGCTCCTGCAGGACGATGGCAAGTGCGGATACCGGCAGCAGGCCGGCGGCGATTGCGTGGCTGCGCCGGAACAGCTCGGACAAGTCCACGCTGGCATTCGCGGCCTCGGACATGGCGTACAGGGCGGCCTGCATCGCCTGCGCGCGCTTGAACTGGGTAACGTCGCGCGCCACACCCACCCGAATTCCCTCGGATGGATACCAGCGCGCCGACCACATCAGGTGGACGACACTGCCGTCCTTGCGTACATAACGGTTCTCGAAGGCGAGGTGAGAGCGCCCATCCATCACGGCCTGGGCGGCGGCGCGGGTGCGCTCGCGGTCGGCCGGCAGCACCAGGTCGAGCACTGCCATGCCGACCATCTCCTGGGGCGGGTAGCCGAAGATCCGTTCGCCCGCCGCGCTGACGAAACGAAACCGGCCCTCGGCATCGACGACGCAAACGGCATCGAGCAGCAGATCGGTGAGCCTGGTATCGCTAATGCCGAGGGAAGATTCCATGTCTATCATTGTAGAGCCAGGAATCGGGGGCGGGGAAGTTGCAACGTGAATCGATGCTGGTATCGTACACGAACCGGCCGGGAGCGCCGGCCGGGATTGCCTTGAGAAGGCAGATCAAACGCTTACTTCGGCATGATCACCGAATCGATGACGTGGATGACGCCGTTGTCGGCCACGACGTCGGTCTTGACGACCTTGGCCTTGTCCACCGACACCGTGCCGCCCGCGGCGCTGACGGTCAGGTTGCTGCCTTCGACGGTCTTGACGGGACCCGGCTTGACGCTCGCCGCCATCACCTTGCCCGGCACCACGTGGTAGGTCAGCACCTTGGTCAACGCGGCCTTGTCCTTCAATAGCGCATCCAGCGTGGCCTTCGGGATCTTGGCGAAGGCTGCATCGGTCGGCGCGAACACGGTGAACGGGCCGGGGCCCTTGAGCGTGTCGACCAGGCCCGCCGCCTGCACGGCGGCAACCAGGGTATTGAAGCTGCCGGCCGATTTGGCCGTGTCCACGATATCGGCTGCCTGCGCCGCGGACAGGGACAATGCCATTGCAAGGCCGAATACCATTTTCTTCATCTCGATCTCCTCGGGGTGGGTTGAACCGCTTGAATGCATCAAATTTATGCGTTCGTTCCGATAATGTCCATGAAATAACGAGAATTTTTGGCGATTAATCGGTTCAAATCCGAGGCACTAATATGATTGAACCGCTATTTATGCTGAGGTAAACCGCTTTTGGTGGCTAAGGCGGGAAAGTGTTGATTGCCATCGCACTGTGCTAACCTGAAACTTTGCCAAGGGAGCGCCAGCATGATCCGTTTTGTTTTCCCTCTGTTCGCCTGCGGCTTGCTGGCCGCCTGTGCCACGGCGGCGCCAGCCGACAGCCGCGACGAATTCATGGCCACGTTGCAGGGCATGTGCGGCCAGCGTTTCGAAGGCGCGCTGTCCTATGCGATCGATCCCAACAGCGAGTTCGCCGGCAAGAAGATCTCGACCCAGGTGCAGTGCGCGGCGCAGGCGGTGCGCATGCCGGTGCAGGTTGGCGAGAACCGGTCGCGCACCTGGATCTTCACCCGTCCGGTGGCGGGCCTGGAACTGCGCCATGACCACCGCCACGAGGACGGTACCCCGGATGCGGTGACCATGTACGGCGGCATGGCCAAGGAGGGCGGTAGCGCACGCTCCCAGGCCTTCCTGGCCGATGCCTATACGGCCCGGCTCGTGCCCGGCGCCGAGACCAATGTCTGGACCGTCAGCCTCAGCGAGGATGGAAATGTGCTGCGCTACCGCCTCGACAGGCACGGCAAGCCTCGCGCCGAGTTCGTCCTCAAGCGGGTCGGCGGCTGAAGTATTCCACGGCCTGTGCTAAGGTCATCATGTTGCTATTCATTACTACTATGGAGACTGCCTTGAAACATGCCACCTTCGTCCTGATGGGTCTTGCCGCTGCCGCCGCGCACGCGGCGGACGCACCGAGCTTCGATCCCAAGCGCCTGGCGCAGGACGTGAAAGTCCTGTCCTCGGACGCCTTCGAGGGCCGCGCCCCGAATACGGCCGGCGAGACCAAAACCGTCGACTACCTGGTGCAGCAGTTCAAGGCGGCCGGCATGCAGCCCGGTGGCGACCTGGCCAACGGCAAGCGCGCCTGGACCCAGGACGTGCCGCTCGGCCGCTTCGAGATCAAGGGGCCGGTCAAGCTCACGCTGGGCGAGGGCGGCAAGACCCGCAGCCTGAGCCAGGGCGAGGACATGGCGGTACGCGCCTCGATGAGCGGCATGAAGCAGGTGAGCTTCAAGAATGCGCCCCTGGTCTTCGTTGGCTATGGTGTTACCGCGCCGGAGCGCAAGTGGGACGACTTCAAGGGCATGGACCTGAAGGGCAAGCTGGCCGTGGTCCTGATCAACGACCCGGACTTCGAGACCGGCAAGGGTGAATTCGGCGGCAAGGCCATGACCTATTACGGCCGCTGGACCTACAAGTACGAGGAAATGGCGCGCCGCGGCGCACTCGGCACCATCATCGTGCACGAAACCGCACCGGCCTCGTATGGCTGGCCAACCGTGAAAAACTCCAACACCAACGTCATGTACGACGTGGTGCGCAAGGAGCCGCTCAAGTCGCACGCACCGATGGAAGCCTGGATCCAGCGCGACCTGGCCGCCAGTATCTTCAAGTCGGCCGGTGTCGATTTCGAGGCGGCCAAGAAGGCGGCGCAGACACGCGAGTTCAAGCCGGTCGAACTCAAGGGCATCACGCTGTCGGCCGACTACGCTGTCGATGCGCAGGTGATCAAGTCGAAGAACGTGGTCGCGATCCGCGAGGGCAAGGAGCGCCCGAACCAGTACGTGATCTACAGCGGTCACTGGGACCACCTGGGCGTCGGCCAGCCCGATGCGCGCGGCGACAGGGTTTATAACGGCGCCGTGGACAATGCCACCGGCATCGCGGCCATGCTGGAACTGGCGCGCGCCTATGGCAAGCAGCCGGCGCCGCAGCGCAGCGTCGTGTTCCTGGCGGTGACGGCGGAAGAAAAAGGCCTGCTCGGCTCCGAGTACTACGCGTCGAACCCGGTCTATCCGCTGGCGTCGACGGTGGCGGTGATCAACATGGACGCCCTCAGCCCGTATGGCCCGGCGCGCAACTTCACGATCTCGGGCAGCGCCAGGCTGGACCTGCTGGACCAGCTGGTGGCCAAGGCGAAAGGCTGGAACATGGCATATTCTCCCGACCCGAAACCGGAAGCCGGCTATTTCTTCCGCTCCGACCACTTCCCGTTCGCCAAGCGCGGCGTGCCGGCCCTGTCCTTCGGCTCGGGTAACGACTGGGTCGACGGCGGCGTGAAGGCGGGCAAGGCCTCGGAAGAAGCGTATACCGAGAAGAACTACCACCAGCCGTCGGACGAGTTCAGCCCGAACTGGAGCTTCACCGGCATGGCGCGCGACCTGGGACTGCTGTATGCGCTGGGCAGCGACCTGGCCAATTCCGCTACCTGGCCGAACTGGGCCTCGGATTCGGAGTTCCGCACGGCGCGCGACCAGAGCGCGGCGCAGCGCAAGTAAGCCAGGCGCGCATGCACCAGGGCCGGCGCCGGCCCTGGCTCACTTGCGTGCGAGGCGGCGGCGCAGGCGCAGCAGGTCGTCCATCATCGGCACGATCGCCAGTGCGCTCAGCAGCAGCGCGAGCGGCAGCGTCGACAGATAGCCAAGGTGCTTGAAACCGAGCGCGCCGCTCACCCCTCCCAGGAAGAAACAGCCCACCAGCGTGGCATGGATCCGCAGGCGCGCCCGGTTCACCGTCACCCTGCCCGTATCGGCGCGCGCCACGCTGCAAAATAGCAGCTTTCCCAGTTCGATGCCGATGTCGGTGATGGTGCCGGTCAGGTGGGTGGTGCGGATTTCCGCCCTGGACAGCTTGGTGATCACCGCATTCTGCAGGCCCATGATGAAACACAGCAGCATGACGGTGACCGGCACGAACAGGCCTTTCACCGCGGCCAGGCGCAGGCCGAGCAGGCCGAAGCCGAGCAGGAGCAGGGCTTCGAGCAGCAGGGGCAGGGCGTATTCGCTGTGCAGGCGGTACTGGCGCGCATAGCTCACCATCAGCCCGGTGCAGGCCGCACCCATGAGAAAGGAGAGGATGGCGCCGAGTCCGGCGAGCACCGGGCCGTAGCTGCCCAGGGCCAGGTGATCGGCCATGCCGGACACGATGCCGGTCATGTGCGAAGTGTACTGCTGCACGGCGAGGAAGCCGCCGGCATTGATCGCGCCGGCGATGAACGCCAGCGTAAAACCCAGATGGCGGTTGGCATCGGCGCTGCGCCGGTGGCCGGTGAGGCGTCGGGCAAAATGGATTGGCACGGACGCCTACCCCTTGGCTGTTCTACAGGACGGATGCCACTATCTTACTGTATTTGCCGCGATGCAAAACGTGTTTGCAAAAACATCCCGGGCCCCGGTCGGCTCAGCTCTTGCGGACGAATTCCGATTTCAGGCTCATCGCACCGAAACCCTCGATCTTGCAATCGATATCGTGGTCGCCATCGACCAGGCGAATGTTCTTGACCTTCGTCCCCTGCTTGACCACGCCGCCTCCGCCTTTCAGCTTGAGGTCCTTGATGACGGTGACGGCGTCGCCATCCTGCAGCACGTTGCCGGCGGCGTCGCGCCACACGCGCTGCGTGTCTTCCTCCGGGGCTGCGCCCTGGACCGGCCACTCATGCGCGCATTCCGGGCATACGTAGTTGCCGCTGCCGTCTTCATAGGTCAGGGTGGAGCTGCAGGCGGGGCAAGGGGGCAGGGAAGTCATGGCTGGTTCCGGTAAAAATGAAGAGTAAAAACAAAAACGCCAACCCGAGGGCTGGCGTCTTTGTTTGAATCTTGGTGGCCCGGGGCGGAATCGAACCACCGACACAAGGATTTTCAATCCTCTGCTCTACCAACTGAGCTACCAGGCCAAGAGAGGCATGATTATAGCCAGCGATTTTCATCTGCGCAAGCCCCCGCGCGTCGATCCGCCGCCGCCATGGCGCCAGGAAGCGCGAACAGCGGCGCGCTGTTGACATCTCGCTATAATGTGTTTCATGACTACTACCTCCAAGCTCGCCGCCCAGTACCGCAGCGACGTCTGCATCGTCGGAAACGGCGCCATCGCCAAGACGGCCGCCCTCGGTTTTGCCCAGTCCGGGTATAGCGTCACCCTCCTGGTGCCGCCCGCGCGCCCGGCGCCTGAGACGCCGAACGCGTCCGCCGCGGAAAAACCGTGGGACGTGCGCGTGTATGCCCTGAACCATACGGCGCACGACCTGCTCGCTTCGCTCAAGGTCTGGGGTGCGCTCGACCTGGCGCGGGTACAAGCCGTCGATGCCATGGACATCAAGGGCGACGGCGCGCAGGGAGGCAATCTCGGCTTCGACGCCTTCGGCGCCCACGTCGGCACCCTGGCCTGGATCGTCGAGGACGGCAACCTGAACAGCGCGCTGGACGCGGCCCTGAAGTTCGCGGCCAATGTGCAGGTGGTGTCCGGCTGCGCCTGCGACCTCGCCTGCAGCGCGTCGGGCGCGAAGATCGCGCTGGAGGACGGCACCAGCATCGCCTGCGAACTCGTGGTCGGCGCCGACGGCCGCGAATCCTGGGTGCGCGGACAGTGCGATATCGGGGTCGACTACCGCATGTACCACCAGCGCGCCATTGTCACCAATTTCGCCTGCGACAAGCCGCACCATGGCGTGGCCTACCAGTGGTTCACCTGCGCCGACGGCATCATTGCCCTGCTGCCGCTGCCGGGCAAGCGCGTCTCGCTGGTGTGGTCGGCCCCGGAAACCCTGGCCGATACGCTGATGGACGAGTCGCTCGGCGAACTGGCGATCCGCCTGGCCGAATACGCCGAGGACAAGCTCGGCACCCTGCGCCCCTTGCAGCCGGAAGACGTCAAGGCGGTGCCGCTGGCCCTGGTGCGCCCGCATTCGATGGTGGCGCCGCGGGTGGCGCTGGTGGGTGACGCCGCCCACGCGGTGCATCCGCTGGCCGGGCATGGCATGAACCTGGGCTTCGGCGACATCGTCGACCTGCTGCAGGTGCTGCGCGAACGCGAAGACCGGCGTGGCATCGCCGACGAGCGGGTGCTGGCCCGCTACGCCCGCAAGCGCAAGGAAGACGTGCTGCTGATGCAGTGGGCCACCGACGGGCTGGAACGCCTGTTCGGCGCCAACCTCGAGCCGGTGCGCGTCGTGCGTAATTTCGGCTTAAACTTGCTCGACAAATTGCCGGTAATTAAGCGGCGCCTGATGGCACACGCGATGGGCAAGTAATCTATTAAGGAATTGTCATGTTGAAAACCAAGGTCGCCGTCCTGCTGGCGACGGGCCTGCTCGCCTCTTGCGTGGAAGCGCAGAACACCACCGAAGCCACGATCAGGAAGGCGCTCGAACCGCGCCTGAGCGGCGCCAAGATCGAGTCGATCCGCGAAACCCCGTACAGCGGCCTGTACGAAGTGCGCGTCGCCGGGGACATCCTGTATACGGACAAGAAGGGCGACTACCTGTTCATCGGCCACGTCTACGATACGAAGACATCGACCAACCTGACCCGGGTGCGGGTCGAGGAGATCAACAAGATCAAGTTCAGCGACCTGCCGCTCGAGCTCGCGCTCAAGCAGGTGAAAGGCAACGGCAAGCGCCAGATCGCCGTGTTCGAAGACCCCAACTGCGGCTACTGCAAGCGTCTGCGCCAGACCACGCTGAAGGAAATCGACAACATCACGATCTACACCTTCATGTACAACATCCTGTCCGAGGATTCCTTCGTGAAGTCGAAGAACATCTGGTGCGCGCCGGACCGGGTCAAGGCCTGGGACGACTGGATGATCAACGGCAAGCTGCCGCCGACCGCACCAGCCGCCTGCGAGACGCCGAACGACAAGGTGGTGGAACTGGGCCAGAAGCTGCGCATCCAGGGCACGCCGGCGATCTTCTTCACCGACGGTTCGCGCATTCCGGGCGCGATCGACCTGAAGGGCCTGGAAACCAAGCTGCAGTCGCTCAAGTAGGGTGGGCGGGTTTGCCCGCCCACGCGTTCAACACGTGCATGCTCTGCCGCGGTATTCCCGATGATTGAACGCGTGGGCAGCGAAGCTGCCCACCCTACGAACAACATAACAACACGTCGTCCAAACAGGGAGCAGACCATGGTCACACTGAACATCAACGGGCGCGACCTCCAGGTCGACGCCGACCCCGCCACGCCCATTCTCTGGGCGCTGCGCGACAACCTCGACATGACCGGCACCAAGTTCGGTTGCGGCGCGGCCCTGTGCGGCGCCTGCACCGTGCACCTGGACGGCAACCCGATCCGCGCCTGCGTGACGCCGATCGGCAGCGCGCAGGGCATGAAGATCACCACCATCGAAGCGATGGAAAGCGACAAGGTCGGCAAGGCCGTGCAGGACGCCTGGGTCAAGCACGACGTGCCGCAGTGCGGCTACTGCCAGAGCGGCCAGGTGATGAGCGCCGTCGCCCTGCTGCGCACCAACAAGCGTCCGAACGACGCCGACATCGACAACGCGATGAGCGGCAACATCTGCCGCTGCGGCACCTACCAACGGATCCGCGCGGCCATCAAGGATGCCGCCCAGACCCTGGCCTGAGGAGCGCGCCATGAACTTCGACTGGATCGACCGCGCGGCCAGCGCGCGTGCCGCCGGCACCGGCCTGTCGCGCCGCGGCTTCATGAAGGCAGCGGGCGCCGCCACGGGCGGCCTGGTGCTGGGCTTTACCCTGCCGGGCGCCCACCGCTTCGCCCATGCCGCGCAGGCCAAGGTGTACGCGCCCAACGCCTTCCTGCGCGTGGCCCCGGACAACACGGTTACCGTGATCGTCAACCGCCTCGAGTTCGGCCAGGGCGTGCACACCTCGCTGCCGATGCTGATCGCCGAGGAACTCGACGCCGACTGGTCGCAGATGCGCGGCGAGCTGGCCCCGGCCGGCGACGTTTATAAGGATCCCGCCTTCGGCATGCAGATCACCGGCGGCTCGGGCAGCATCGCACGTGGCTTCCTGCAATACCGCGAGATCGGCGCCCGCGCCCGCGCCATGCTGGTCGCCGCGGCGGCCGAGCAGTGGAAGGTCGAGCCGGGCCGCTGCAGTACCGCGAAAGGCATGGTGCTGGGCCCGAACGGCCAGAAGGCGAGCTACGGTTCACTGGCCGAGGCCGCGATGAAGCAGCCGGTACCCGCCACCGTGGTGCTGAAGGAGCCGAAAGCCTTCCGCTACATCGGCAAGCCGATGCGCCGCCTCGATGCGCGCGCCAAGTCGAGCGGGCGCCAGCAGTTCGGCATCGACTTCACGCCGCAGAATGCCGTGAGCGTGCTGGTGGCGCGTCCGCCGGTGTTCGGCGCCAGGGTGGCGAAGTTCGATGCCGCCGCCGCCCGCGCCGTGAAAGGTGTGGTGGAGGTGCTGGAAGTGGAACTGGACCGCGGCGCCCGCGGCATCGCCGTGTTCGCCACCGGTTACTGGCCGGCGAAGCAGGGGCGCGATGCCCTGCAGGCCGAATGGGACACCAGCGCGGTCGAGAAGGTGGACAGTGCACGCCAGCTGGAGGTATACCGCCAGCTGGCCAATGCGCCCGGCGGCAGTGTCGCGCGCAAGGCCGACATGGCGCCCTTGGCCGGTGCCACCCACAAGATCTCGGCGCTCTACGAATTCCCCTATCTCGCCCATGCGCCGATGGAGCCGCTCAACTGCGTGGTCGACCTGAAGCTTGAGGCCTGCACGATCTGGGCCGGCACCCAGTCGCAGACGGTCGACCAGCAGGTGGCCGCCAGCCTGCTCGGCCTCAAGCCGGAGCAGGTGACGATCCACACCATGATGGCCGGCGGCGGCTTCGGCCGCCGCGCGGTGCTGTCCTCGGACTGGGTCGGCGACGCGGTGCGCGTCGCCAGGGCCTGGCGCGCGGCTGGCAAGAGCGGCCCGGTCAAGCTGGTATGGAGCCGCGAGGACGACATCCGCGGCGGCTACTACCGCCCGTCCTACGTGCACCGCGCCGAGCTCGGCATCGATGGGAAAGGCAAGATCGTCGCCTGGGACCACAAAATCGTCGGCCAGTCGATCATGGCCGGCACCATGTTCGAGCAGGGCATGGTCAAGGATGGCGTGGACGGCAGCACGGTCGAGGGCATGGGCCAGCCGTATGCGGTGCCCATGAACCTGCGTGTCGAGGGCGTGAAGCAGAACGTGCCGGTGCTGTGGTGGCGCTCGGTCGGCTCCACCCATACCGCCTATGTGATGGAGACCCTGATCGACGAGGCGGCCCACATCGCCGGGGTCGACCCGGTCACCTACCGCAAGGGCCTGATGGGCGAGAAGCATGCGCGCCACCGCGCGGCCCTCGACCTGGCGGTGGCGAAGTCCGGCTACAGCAGCAAGAAGCTGGCCAAGGGGCGCGCCTGGGGCGTGGCCGTGCACGAGTCCTTCGGTTCGGTGGTGGCCTGGGTGGTCGAAGCCTCGGTGGCGGACGGTGTGCCCAAGCTGCATCGCGCGGTCGCCGGCGTGCATTGCAACCAGCCGGTGAACCCGCTGTCGATCGAGGCGCAGATCCAGGGCGCGGCCCTGATGGGCCTGGGCATGACCCTCCCGGGCGCCGCCATCACCCTCAAGGATGGCGTGGTCGAACAGCAGAACTTCGGCGACTACGTGGTCGCACGCCACCACGAGATGCCGCAGGTCGAGGTGCACATCGTGCCCTCGAACGATCCGCCCACCGGCATCGGCGAGCCCGGCCTGCCGCCGCTGGCGCCGGCCTTTGCCAACGCCGTGTTCCGGCTTACCGGCAAGCGCCTGCGCAAGCTGCCCTTCGACCTGGCTTCGGCCTGACGGGCATGTGCGGCACTTCCCTGGCCGGCATCCTGCTCGCGGCCGGCCGCGGGCGCCGCTTCGATCCGGCCGGCGCGCGCAACAAGCTGCTCCAGCGCCTGCCGAACGGCGAACCGGTGGTCGCCGCCAGCGCGCGCCTGCTGCTGTCCTGCGTGCCGCGCGTATTCGCCGTCGTGGCGCCCGCGGATGGCGGCGTGGGCAAGCTCCTGCGCGCGCTCGGCTGCGAAGTGAGCGTGTGCCCGGATGCCGACAGCGGCATGGGCGCTTCGCTGTCCCACGCAGTACGGCAATCCGTGCGCCAGTCGCTGCCCGCGGACAGCTGGCTGGTGGCGCTGGGCGACATGCCCTGGGTGGCGCCATCGACCCTGGCCGCGCTGCGCGACGCGCTGCTCGGCGGCGCCGGCATCGCGGCGCCGCTGCATGGCGGCCAGCGCGGCAATCCCATCGGTTTCGGCGCCGTCCACCGCGATGCGCTGCTGGCCATGGAGGGCGAGCAGGGCGCGCGCCGGCTGCTGGCGCTGCATCCCTTGACCGGGGTGGCGGTGGACGATCCCGGCATCCTGCGCGACATCGATACGCCGGCCGACCTCGCGCCGTGAGCGGCGCTAGCGCCGGGACATATGCATGTCATTGTTTCCAGTCGTGATCGAATCCGATTACACTGGAAGGATATTCCTGCCGCATGAACAACAATCATATGAAAAAACCTTCGCAGAAAACGCAACCGGCCATCCTCTACACCATCGTGCCGAAGGACCTGGCCGGCCACCTGTTCGATGTCACGCTCACGGTGGCGTCTCCCGATCCGGACGGGCAGGTGTTCGCGCTGCCGGCATGGATCCCGGGCAGCTACATGATCCGCGAGTTCGCCCGCAACATCGTGCGCATCCGTGCCGAAAGCGGCGGCCAGGAAGTGGCGCTCGCCAAGCTGGACAAGCATAGCTGGCGCGCCGCGAAGAGCGCCGGCCCCCTGACCCTGCACTACGAGGTGTATGCCTGGGACCTGTCGGTGCGCGCCGCCCACCTCGACCAGACCCATGGCTTCTTCAACGGCACCAGCGTCTTCCTGCGCGTGCTCGGCCTGGAGGGCCAGCCGCACCAGGTCGACATCCAGCGTCCCGCCGACCCGGCGGCGAAGACCTGGCGCGTCGCTACCGCGATGAAGGAACTGGGCGCCAGGCGCTACGGTTTCGGCACCTATGTCGCGGGCGACTACGACGAGCTGATCGACCATCCGGTGGAGATGGGCGACTTCCAGCTGGCGAGCTTCAAGGCGCATGGCGTCCCGCACGACATCGTGGTCACCGGCCGCGTGCCGAATCTCGACATGGCGCGCCTGCAAACCGACCTGAAGGCGATCTGCGAAACCCAGATCGCCTTCTTCGAACCGCAAACGAAGCGGGCCCCGATGGAACGCTACGTGTTCATGACGATGGCGGTCGGCGACGGCTACGGCGGCCTGGAACACCGCGCTTCCACCGCCCTGATCTGCGCCCGCGCCGACCTGCCGGGCCTGGGAACGTCGAAGGGCGGCGAGCCGGGCGAGGGCTACCTGCGCTTCCTCGGCCTGTGCAGCCATGAATACTTCCATACCTGGAACGTCAAGCGCATCAAGCCGGCCGTGTTCGCGCCCTACGACCTGCAGGTGGAGAACTACACGCCGCTGCTGTGGCTGTTCGAAGGTTTCACCAGCTACTACGACGACCTGATGCTGGTGCGCGCCGGGATCATCGGCGAGCCCACCTATTTCAAGCTGCTGTCCAAGACCATGGCAGGCGTCCTGCGCGGGAGCGGACGCCTGAAGCAGAGCGTGGCCGAGTCCAGCTTCGACGCCTGGAGCAAGTACTACCGCCAGGACGAGAACTCGCCGAACGCGATCATCAGCTACTACACCAAGGGTTCGCTGATCGGCCTGGCCTTCGATCTCACCATCCGCGCCAGAACGAATGGCGCCAGGTCGCTCGATGACGTGATGCGCGTGCTGTGGGAACGCTTCGGCCGCGACTTCTACCAGGGCGGCGGCCGTGGCGTGGGCGAGGCGCAGGTCGAGGCCATCTTCGACGAAGTGGCCGGCGCGCGCCTGCGCACCCAGTTCGAGCGCTGGGTGCGCGGCACCGAAGACCTGCCGCTGGCCAAGCTGTATGCGCCTTTCGGCCTGAAACTGGTGGACGAGCGCAAGAGCGGCAAGCCCTCGCTCGACGCGAACATCGGCCGCGATCCGCTCGGCGCCAAGCTGAGCCAGGTGCACGAGGGAGGCGCCGCCCACCGCGCGGGCCTGTCCGCGCACGACGTCATCATCGCGATCGACGGCCTGCGCGTCACCGGCAACCCGGCGAACGTCGACACCCTGCTGGGCCGCTACCGTGTCGGCGACACGGTGCGCATCCACGCCTTCCGGCGCGACGAGCTGATGGAGTTCGACGTGATCCTGCAGGGCGATCGCGCACCGGGCATCAGCCTGGCGCCGGCGGCATCCGCCCGCAAGGCTGCAGTCCTGAAGCGCCCCAGCAGTATCTAAGCTGTTGTAGGGTGGGCGGGTTTCCCGCCCACGCGTTCAACTCCACCCTGAACCGAGGCCCCGCTTGAAAACCGCCCTGATCGCCGTCCTGCTGCTTGCCACCAGCTCTGCCTCCGCCCAGCTCCCCGCTCCCCTGAAAACCGACATCAACACCCGCGTCAACGCCATGTACCCCTGGCTCGACACGGTGTACAAGGACCTGCACGCCCACCCCGAAATCGCTTTCCAGGAAGTGCGCACCGCCGGTAAGCTGGCCCATGAGATGCGCAAGCTCGGCTTCGAGGTCACCGAAAAGGTCGGCAAGACCGGCATCGTCGCGCTCCTGAAGAACGGCCCCGGTCCGACGGTCCTGGTGCGTACCGAGATGGACGGCCTGCCGATGGAAGAAAAGACCGGCCTGCCCTACGCCAGCCGGGCCAGGGCGATGAGCAATGGCGCCGAGACCTTCGTCACCCATAGCTGCGGCCACGATGTCCACATGGCCAGCTGGCTGGGCAGCGCGCGCACGCTGGCCGAGATGAAGGCGACATGGAAAGGCACGCTGGTCTTCATCGCCCAGCCGGCCGAAGAGATCGTCTCCGGCGCCAGGGCCATGCTGGACGACGGCCTGTTTACGCGCTTTCCCAAACCGGACTACGCGTTTGCCCTGCATTCCTGGCCGCTGGCGCATGGCACGGTTGGTTTCAATGCCGGTCCGGTCTCGTCGAACTCGGATGCGATCGAGATCGTGTTCAGGGGCCGTGGCGGCCATGGCTCGGCGCCCGACAAATCGCTCGATCCGATCCTGGTTGCCGCCCGCTTTGTGGTCGACGTGCAGACCGTGGTCAGCCGCGAGAAGGATCCGAAGGAATTCGGCGTGGTGACCATCGGCGCGATCCAGGGCGGTACGGTGGGCAACATCATCCCGGACAGCGTGCAGGTGCGCGGCACCATCCGTTCCTACAGCCCGGCCGTGCGCGCCAGACTGCTCGACGGCGTGCGCCGTGTGGCGAATGCGTCGGCCGCCATGGCCGGGGCACCGGCGCCGGACGTGCAGCTCATCAGCGGCGGCGCCGCCATTGTCAATAGCGAAGCCCTGGTGAACCGCACCGAAGCCGTGTTCAAGGATGCCTTCGGTGCCGCGAACGCCCAGCGCATGCCGGCCATGACCGCCAGCGAAGATTTCTCGCTCTTCGTCAACGAGGGCATTCCTTCGATGTTCTTCTTCACGGGCGTCTACGACCCCCAAACGGTGCTCGAAGCGGAACGGGAAGGCGGCAAGCCGATCGCCTTCAACCATTCGCCGTTCTACGCGCCGGTGCCCGAGCCGTCGATCAAGACCGCCGCGCAGGCCATGAGCCTGGCGGTGCTGAACGTGCTGGGCCGCTGAAGCCTGGCGGCGCCAGTCGCCGCCTATTGCGGCCCGGCCAGGCTACGCAGCTGGAAGCGGTAGTCGTGGTCGAACAGGAAGGTTTCGGAAAAGCTCATCGCGTGCATGTGGGTCGCCAGCAGGCCGTCGGGCCGGGGCAGCGGTCCGCTGCGCCGCATGGAATCCAGTGCTACCTTTGACGCATCCGGATCGCGCGAGCGCTGTACCTGCACCTCGGTTAATCGCCCATCGCGGTCGACCGTAATGTTGAGCACCACGATCGCCGGCAGCATCGGCGGCAGGCGGCCGCTGAATACGCGCTCCGCATTGCGCGCCAGGACATGCCGGGCGACATCGAGCTTGTAGGCGTCGAGCGTGGAAGAGGGGGCCGCGACCGGGGCCGGTGTCGGCATCGGGTCGATGCGCAGCGTGACGCGCGCATTGGCGGGACTGTCGGGTGGCGGCGACGCGCACCCGCACAGGATGGCAAGCAGGACAGCGCCGTGCGCTTTGCTGCGACGTGAAATGTTCATGGCGGATGAGAGAGCGTTCCAGGTTGGCGCCTCGCGGGCGCTTAACTTCGACGCTGCTCATCCTCCGGAGTTCCCGTCCGGGACGGTGCTAGCCGAACAGCCGCTGCAGTTCCGCGCCCGGCTCCGGCGCCCGCATGAAGGCCTCGCCGACCAGGAAAGCGTGCACGTTCGCGTCGCGCATGCGTTTCACGTCCGCGGGCCCCATGATGCCCGACTCGGTCACCACCAGGCGTTCTGCCGGGATCCTCGGCAGCAGGCCGAGCGTCGTGTCCAGCGACACCTCGAAGGTGCGCAGGTTGCGGTTGTTGATGCCCACCAGCGGGGTCTTTAGTTTCAGTGCCGCAGTCAATTCGTCGCCATCGTGCACTTCGACCAGCACGTCCATGCCGAGGTCAAACGCGCAGGCCTCCAGTTCCGCCATCAGGCCGTGGTCCAGTGCCGACACGATCAGGAGGATCGCATCCGCGCCCATCGCGCGCGCTTCGTACACCTGGTAGTGGTCGACGATGAAGTCCTTGCGAATCACTGGCAGCGCGCACGCCGCACGGGCCTGGCGCAGGTAGTCCACCGAACCCTGGAAGAACTGCACGTCGGTCAGCACCGAGAGGCAGGCCGCGCCGTGTTCGGCGTAGCTCTGCGCGATCGCTGCCGGCTGGAAGTCCGGACGCAGCACGCCTTTCGAGGGCGAGGCTTTCTTCACTTCCGCGATGATCCCGGCCTGGCCGGCAGCGATCTTGTTGCGCAGGCTGTTCTCGAAACCGCGGATGGCGCGGCGTGCTTCCAGGTCGCTTTCCACCTCGCGGCGCAGGCTGGCCAGATCGCGCGCCTTCTTCGCCGCGGTCACTTCGTCGGCCTTGACGGCCAGGATCTTGTTCAGGATGTCGGACATGGGAACCTTAGTGTTGCAGGGAGACGAGCATTAGTGATTTCCTGCCAGCTGGCGGCTTACCTGCACGAATTGCTCGAGCTTGGCCAGGGCCGCGCCCGACGCGATCGTGGCACGCGCTTTCGCCAGGCCTTCCTCGATCGAGGCCGCCACCCCGGCCGCATACAGGGCGGTGCCGGCATTCAGGGCCACGATGTCGCAGGCCGGTCCCGGTTCGCCGCGCAGCGCTTCCAGCACGCGCGCTTTCGACTCCGCGGTATTCGCCACTTTCAGGTTGCGGCTCGAGACCATCGCCATGCCGAAGTCTTCCGGATGGATCTCGTATTCGCGGATCTCGCCATTGACGAGTTCACCGACCAACGTACCGGCGCCGAGCGAGACTTCGTCCATGTTATCGCGTCCCCAGACCACCAGCGCATGCTGGGCGCCGAGGCGCTGCAGCACCCGCACCTGGATGCCGACCAGGTCGGGGTGGAATACGCCCATCAGGATGTTCGGCGCGCCGGCCGGGTTGGTCAGCGGCCCCAGGATATTGAAGATGCTGCGCACGCCCAGCTCGCGCCGCACCGGCGCCACGTGCTTCATGGCGGCATGGTGGTTCGGCGCGAACATGAAGCCGATGCCGGTCTGGGCGATCGACTGGGCGATCTGCTCGGGTTTCAGGTCGATCTGGGCGCCGAGCGACTCGATCAGGTCGGCGCTGCCGGAGGACGAGGACACGCTGCGCCCGCCATGCTTGGCCACGCGCGCCCCGGCGGCTGCCGCCACGAACATCGAAGCGCTCGAGATATTGAATGTATGGGCGCCGTCGCCGCCGGTGCCGACGATGTCGAGCAGGCCGGTGGTATCGGCCATCGGCACCTTGGTCGCGAATTCGCGCATCACCTGCGCGGCAGCGGTGATCTCGCCGATGGTTTCCTTCTTCACGCGCAGGCCCACGGTCAAGGCCGCAACCATGGTTGGCGACATCTGGCCCGACATGATCTCGCGGAACAGGTGCAACATCTCGTCGTGGAAGATTTCTCGGTGTTCGATACAGCGCAGCAGGGCTTCTTGTGGGGTGATCGGCATGGCGGTTCCAGTAGGGCTAGACGTGATGGGGACGCATTCGCCGCGGCCGCGGCGAATGCGTGAAGGCGCATCAGCGCGCCAGGAAGTTCTTCAGCAGCGCGTGGCCGTGTTCCGACAGGATCGACTCGGGGTGGAACTGCACCCCTTCGATGTCGTAGTCCCGGTGGCGCACACCCATGATCTCGCCGTCGTCGGTCCATGCCGTCACCTCCAGGCAGTCCGGCAGCGACGCGCGTTCGATCGCCAGCGAGTGGTAGCGGATCACGGTGAAGGGGCTCGGCAAGCCCTTGAAAACGCCTTCGCCGGTGTGGGCGACGAGCGAGGTCTTGCCGTGCATGACCTGCTTGGCGCGAATCACCTTGCCCCCGAACGCTTCGCCGATCGCCTGGTGGCCGAGGCACACGCCCAGGATCGGCAGCCTGCCCTTGAACGCGCGCAGGATGTCGAGCGAGATACCGGCATCGCGCGGCGCCTTCGGTCCCGGCGAGATGCAGATGCGCGCCGGCGCCATGTTTTCGATGTCGTCCAGGGTGATCTCGTCGTTGCGCACGGTGCGCACGTCCTCCCCCAGCTCGCCGAAGTACTGGACCAGGTTGTAGGTGAAGGAATCGTAGTTGTCGATCATGAGCAGCATGTCAGAACTCTCCATCCAGGCCGTCCTGCACCTGTTCGGCCGCGCGCAGCACGGCTCTCGCCTTGTTTTCCGTTTCCTGCCATTCCATCTCGGGGATGGAATCGGCCACGATGCCGGCCGCGGCCTGCACGTACAGGTTGCCGTCCTTGATCACGCCGGTGCGGATCGCGATCGCCACGTCCATCTCGCCGCCGAAGGACAGGTAACCGCAGGCGCCGCCGTAGATCCCGCGTTTCACGGGCTCGAGTTCGTCGATCACTTCCATCGCGCGCACCTTCGGCGCGCCGGTAAGCGTGCCGGCAGGGAAGGTGGCGCGCAGCACGTCGAGGTTCGACATGCCGTCCTTCAGCCGGCCTTCGACGTTGGAGACGATGTGCTGCACGTGCGAGTATTTTTCGATGACCATGCGGTCGGTCACCTTGACGCTGCCGGTCTGCGCGATGCGGCCGATGTCGTTGCGCGCCAGGTCGATCAGCATCACGTGCTCGGCGACCTCCTTCGGGTCGGCCAGCAGTTCTGCCGCCAGCTCGGCATCGCGTTCGGGTGTGGCGCCGCGCGGGCGGGTGCCGGCGATCGGGCGCAGCGTGACCTTCTTGCCATTCTCGTTGCCAGCACCTTGCAGGGCTTCGTTGCGCACCAGGATCTCGGGCGAGGCGCCGACGATCTGCAGGTCGCCGAAATCGTAGTAGTACATGTAGGGTGAAGGGTTCAGCGAACGCAGCGAGCGGTATAGCGACAGCGGCGAATCCACGTAGGGCTTGCGGATGCGCTGGCCGATCTGCACCTGCATCAGGTCGCCCGCCATCACATACTCGTGGGCCCGGGCGACCGCCTTCAGGTAGTCTTCCTTTGAAAAATCGCGCACCGCTTCGGTCCGCACCGAGCTGGATGTCACGGGCGCGTCGACGCTGCGGCGTAGCATCACCCGCAAATCCTTCAGGCGCTGGCGTGCACGCGCATAGGCTTCCGGCTGGGACGGATCGGCATACACGATCAGGTACAGCTTGCCGGACAGGTTGTCGATCACCGCCAGCTCTTCGGTCAGCATCAGCTGGATCTCCGGCAGGCCGAGTGTGTCCGGCGGGCAGCCGTGTTCCAGCTTGCGCTCGATGTGGCGCACCGTGTCGTAGCCGAAGTAGCCGGCCAGGCCGCCGCAAAAGCGCGGCATGCCGGGACGCAGCGCCACCCTGAAGCGCGCCTGGAACTGTTCGATGAAGGCGAGCGGGTCGCCCTCGTGGGTCTCGACGACCTCGCCGTGCTTGAGGACCTCGGTGCGCTTGCCGGTATTGCGGATCAGGGTCGATGCCGGCAGGCCGATGAAGGAATAGCGTCCGAAGCGCTCACCGCCGACCACCGACTCGAGCAGGAAGGTATTCTTGCCGGCCTGCTGGGACTGGGCCAGCTTCAGGTACAGGGTCAGCGGGGTTTCCAGATCGGCGAAAGCTTCGGCGATCAGCGGAATGCGGTTGTAGCCCTGGCTGGCCAGCGAGCGGAATTCGAGTTCGGTCATGCTTTTCTCCAGACCGCCCGGGAGAGGGAAGGGCGGTGGTTCACTTCAAAAAACCTGCCGATGGACGAAGTCCGCCGGCAGCAATCGATACGGGTCAGTTAGCCCAGGATTGCCAGCGTCGCCACAGCCAGGCCTCAAGGGCGCCGGTCTGGTTGACAGTGTGTTTTTTGGTGAAAAACATGTATAGATGACTTAAGTTGCGGTGGTGTTATGCACAGATATCAGCTTGGCTGCTTCGAGCAGCGAATCCACTATACCATCGGAATTGATTTCTTGTATAGGCCGTCCGTGGTTATAACCATATGGCACGGTGAGCACATGGCAGCCCGCGGCGCGCGCCGCTTCGGCGTCGTTCGAGGAGTCGCCGATCGCCACGACCTGCGAAGGCGGCAGGTCGAACGCGGTGCACACGCCGAGCAGCGGCATCGGGTCCGGCTTCTTCTTCGGGAACGAGTCGCCGCCGTAAACCAGCTCGAACCAGGGCGCCAATCCTTTTTGCGCCAGCAGCGGCGTGGTGAAGGCCATCGGCTTGTTGGTCACGCAGGCCAGGCGCAGGCCGTGCGCCTTCAGTGCGGCCAGCCCCTCGAGCACGCCAGGGAAGAGCGTACTGCGATCGCCGTTGATGGCAAGATAGTGGCGCTGGTAGCCGTCCAGCGCTTCATCGAAGACGGCGTCCACGCGCGCCGCGTCCCAGTCGAGCAGCAAGGCATCGCGCACCAGCTTCTCGGAGCCCTTGCCGACCAGCGGCTTGATGGTGTCCTGCGTGATCGGGCCCAGGCCCAGGTCGGCGCGCATGCCGTTCAGTGCCGCCTCGAAGTCGGGCACCGTGTCGAGCATGGTGCCGTCCAGGTCGATGATGGCGGCCCGGATGCCTGCTGCGCCGGCCCGCATTATTTGCCGACCTTGGCCAGTTCGGCGCGCATGGCGTCGATCACGGCCTTGTAGTCCGGCTTGCCGAAGATGGCCGAACCGGCGACGAAGGTGTCGGCGCCCGCGGCTGCGGCTTCGGCGATGTTCTCGGCCTTGATGCCGCCGTCGACCTCCAGCATGATGTCGCGCCCCGATTCGTCGATCATGCGGCGCGCCATGGCGATCTTCTTGAGCGCCTGGGGGATGAAGGACTGGCCGCCGAAGCCCGGGTTTACCGACATGATCAGGATCATGTCGATCTTATCCATCACGTGCTCGAGATAGTGCAGCGGCGTGTGCGGGTTGAACACCAGGCCGGCCTTGCAGCCGTGGTCGCGAATCAGCTGCAAGGTGCGGTCGATGTGCTCGGAGGCTTCCGGGTGGAAGGTGATGATGTTGGCGCCGGCCTTGGCGAAGTCCGGGATGATGCGGTCGACCGGCTTGACCATCAGGTGCACGTCGATCGGCACCTGCACATGCGGACGGATCGCCTGGCATACCAGTGGGCCGATGGTCAGGTTCGGGACGTAGTGGTTGTCCATCACGTCGAAGTGGATGATGTCGGCGCCGGCGGCGACGACATTGCGCACTTCCTCGCCCAGGCGGGCGAAATCGGCGGACAGGATGCTGGGAGCGATGCGGTAGGTGGTCATGGTGAGGTGCAGGTAAGGACGAAGCCCGTATTCTACGCCCATGCAGGGCCAGGCTGCAGCGCCGGCGGCGCCGCGCGGCGGCGGTGCGGAGTATGATTGCCCTTTGCGCCATATGGCGCCCGCCTACCATTGACGATCACGCAAGGAATACCATGCCCGCCTATGAATTCGCTGTCCAGGTCAGGACCCAGTACCTGCCGGAGCAGTCCAACCCGGACCGCGACCAGTACGTGTTCAGCTACACCATCACGATCCAGAACACGGGCAGCATCGCGGCCCAGCTGATCTCGCGCCACTGGGTGATCACGGATGCCAGCAACGCGACGCAGGAAGTGCGCGGCCTGGGCGTGGTCGGTCACCAGCCGCTGCTGCAGCCGGGCCAGCAGTTCGAGTACACCAGTGGCACCCAGGTAGGCACGCCGCAGGGCTCGATGTATGGCGAATACTTCTGCGTGGCCGAGGATGGGCACCGCTTCGAAGTGCCGATCCCGGAATTCGTGCTGGCGCAGCCGGGCGCGCTGCACTGATTATTGCTTGTTATCGCGCTCTTCCTGTACCGGGTCCTCGGGCACGTCCTTGCGTCCGGCGAACATGGTCCACCACACGATAAAGACCAGCAGGAACAGCGCCACCCCAGCTTCCACCATCAAGATCCACATATCGGTCCTTATGCTTTCAACACGCCGCAGTGTAACCGCTTCGCTTGTCCTCGTCTCGCTGCTGGCAGCCTGCTCGACCACGCCGCCGCCGGCACCGGTGCGCATGCCGGCGCCGGTCGGTCCGGTCTATGTGCCGGAGCAGCCCACGCAGCCGGTGATGCCGGTGCAGCCGCCGGCGCTGGCGCCCCTGATGACGCCGACCACTTTCAGCGCCCTGCCTGGGTGGGAACAGGACGACCTGCGCCAAGCCTGGCCGGCGCTGCTGCAATCCTGCCGTGGCCTGGCCAGCAAGCCTGAATGGAAGGCCGTGTGCGTCGCCGCGCGCGCTACCGACGCCGCCGATGGCGCTGCGGTACGGCGTTTCTTCGAATCCTGGTTCGTGCCCAATCTGGTACGTGCCGCCGATGGAGCCGACACCGGCCTGATCACGGGTTACTACGAAGCGATGCTGTACGGCGCCCGCAAGCGCGGCGGTGCATACCAGACGCCGCTCTACCGGGTGCCGGACGACCTTCTCACTGTCGACCTGGCCAGCGTCTATCCGCAGCTGAAGGGTATGCGTTTGCGCGGGCGCCTGTCGGGCAAGACCGTGGTTCCGTACAGCACCCGCGCCGAGATCGCGCGCGCGCCCTTCGCCGGTAAGGAACTGCTGTGGGTGAACGACCCGGTCGAAGCCTTCTTCCTCGAGGTGCAGGGCTCGGGCCGGGTACAGTTGGAAGGTGGCGAGACCGTGCGCGTGGCCTACGCCGACCAGAACGGCCATCCCTACAAGACGATCGGCCGCTGGCTGGTGGAGCAGGGCGAGCTCACCGCCGAGCAGGCCACGGCCCAGGGCATCCGCGCCTGGATCGCCGCCAATCCGGCGCGGCGCCAGGAGCTGTTCAACGTCAATCCCAGTTACATCTTCTTCCGTGAAGAGAAGCTGCCCGATCCTTCTCTCGGTCCGAAAGGCGCGCTTGGCGTACCGCTCACCCCTGGGCGCTCGGTGGCGATCGACCCGTCCTTCATCCCGCTCGGCGCGCCGCTGTACCTGGCGACGACCGAAGCCGGCAGCGAACTGCCGCTGCAGCGCCTGATGATGGCGCAGGACACCGGCGGGGCGATCCGCGGTGCGGTGCGGGCCGACTTCTTCTACGGCTTCGGGCCGGAGGCGATGGACAGGGCGGGCAAGATGAAGCAGCGCGGCACGGTCTGGGTGCTGTTGCCGCGATCCTCACCCTAAGGCGCGCTTACCCTTTCGTTTCCTTCAGACGCGTTCCGAATACCCCGCCTGCCGCCAGCAGGACGGCGCCGGCGGCAATCCATCCCAGGCCGGCACGCACGCCGAAAGCCTCACCCAGTGCGCCAGCCAGCAAGGCGCCGAGCGGCGCGGCAGCCACCGTGAGCGCGCGCATTGTCGCTACCATCCGGCCCAGCACCGCGTCCGGGGTCACGCGCTGGCGCAGGGCAATGTAGGGCACGAAGAACAGCGTGGCGCCGCAGTCGAGCCAGAACACCACGATGGCGTAGGCGGCCACGGTCCAGGCGGTGCTGCCGAACAGCGCGGCCGGAATGGTCGGAACCATGGCGAAACCGAGCGCCGACACGACCAGGCCGACCAGGATGCCGCCGCCGGTACCGAAACGCTTCGACAGAGGCTTGACCAGCAGCGATGCTGCCAGAACGCCCAGTCCTCCCAGCATGTTGGCCAATCCCATGGTCCCTGGCGTCATCCCGAGCACGCGGGTAGCGAACAGGATGTGCAAGGCGGTATAGCCATAGAACAGCAGGTGCCAGCAGGCCGACACCCAGGCCAGGGTGCGCAGCAGCGGCTGGTGCCAGACGAAGGCGAGGCCTTCCTGGATGTCGCGCAGCGGATGCGCGTTCGAGGCCGGCGGCTGCGGTTCGCGCGCTCGGATGCGGCGCAGGTTGAGCAGCGAGACGATGAAGCCGGTTACATTGCACAGGATGGCGATCGGGGCGCCCAGCAGCTGTATCAGTCCGCCCGCCATGCCCGGGCCGACCACGCGCGCTGCCGATTCCGTGGCCGCAAACTTCGATTGGGCGTCGACCAGGCCGTCGCGCCCGACCAGGAAGGTCAGGAACACCTGCTCCGCGCTGCCGCCCACCACGTGCCCGGCGCCGATCACGAAGCCCACCGCATACAGCCAGCGAATGGTGAGCATGTCGAGCCACCAGGCCAGCGGCACGGTGACCAGCGCGAACGCTACCACAGCATCGCTCGCCATCATCACCGGCAGGCGGCGGCAGCGGTCCAGCAGCACGCCCGAGGGCAGGCCGAACAGCAGGAAGGGCAGGGCTTCGAAGGCGGCCAGGGTGCCCATCTGCGCCGGCGTGGCATGCAGCATCAGGACCGCGCAGATCGGCAGGGCCAGCAGCGTGATCTGGGCGCCGAAGTGGGCCAGGATGCTGCTGAACCAGAAACGGCGGAAGTCGGCCTTGCGCATTACCGAGTCGGCGGAAATGCGCTGCCGGAGCCAGTGGGTGACGAAGGCTGGAATGGTGGTCTCGCGCAGAATATTGCTGAACAAATAATCATACCCGTGTTCCGCATGGCGCGAGACGCTACAATCCCGGCAATCCTTTCAAACCTCACAAGGAACGTCCATGGAATATGCAGATCTGCTGATCGAAAACCACGGCAAGGTTGTCGTGATCCGCCTGAACCGTCCAAAGGCGATGAATGCGCTGAACGACAACATGATGAACGAGCTGGGCGACGCCCTGTACAAGTTCGACGCCGATCCGGCGGTCAACGTCATTGTCCTGACCGGCAGCGACAAGGTATTCGCGGCCGGCGCCGACATCGCGGCCATGGCGAACTACACCTATGCGGCAGACACCTACCCTGGCAACTACATCGGCCGCAACTGGGAGCACATCCTGAACATCCGCAAGCCGGTGATCGGCGTGGTGTCGGGCTACTGCCTGGGCGGCGGCTGCGAGCTGGCCATGATGTGCGACTTCCTCATCGCCGCGGAGAACGCCAAGTTCGGCCAGCCGGAAATCAAGGTCGGCGTGACCCCAGGCGCCGGCGGCACCCAGCGCCTGCCGCGCGCGATCGGCAAATCGAAGGCGATGGACCTGCTGCTCACCACCCGCATGATCGACGCCGCGGAAGCCGAGCGCACCGGCCTGGTGTCACGTGTCTATCCCGCAGAGAGCGTGATGGAAGAAGCGATCAAGATCGCCCAGGGCATCGCCGACATGCCGGTCTCGGTCGCGATGCAGATCAAGGATTGCGTCAACCAGGCTTACCAGATGCCGCTGAGCGAAGCCGTGCGCTACGAGCGCCGTTACTTCCACGCCGGCTTTGGAACGCCGGCCCAGAAAGAAGGCATGTCGGCCTTCCTCGAGAAGCGCAAGCCGAATTTCGAAGGAAAGTGAACATGCGGCCCGGTGTCCGCTTGTGGAAATGCGTGCTGGTGAACGCGCTGATGTGCGCTCTGGCAGGACCCGCGTCCGCAGCGGCGGCGCCGGACCAGAAGACCACGTATCTTGCGCCCTTGCGCGCCGCGGAAGAAAAGATTGGTGCGCTGGACGACTTCCACAGGCTCGGCCAGCTGTCGGCGGCCGAGCGTAAAACACTCGAAGAAACGAAGGGCCGGTATCTCCAGATGCTCGGCACCTACCTGACCAATGCCGGCGACGCCGATGGCGCCGCCCGTGCATTCGGCTGGTGGACCCAGCTCTTCATGGCCGAGCGCACGGCGCAGCTTCCGAACGGCGCCCTGGCGGGCGCCACAGCCCAGGACGCGATCGAGGCCATCGTCGCTCAGGCGCGCAACCATCAGGTCGTGATCCTCAACGAGGCGCATCACGTACCCCAGCACAGGGTGTTTGCCGCTCGCCTGGCGCGCGAGCTGCGCAAGCTCGGATTCGACTACCTCGCCTGCGAGACATTGGACGCCGGGGTGATGGCGCCGCTGGCCAATGGCAGGGTCGAGAAGCATGCCGGCTTCTATTCACGCGAGCCGATGTACGGCGAATTCCTGCGCAGCGCCTTGCTCGACAAATGGAAGATCGTCAGCTACGACACGGGCGGACCGACAGGCGAGAGCGACATGGTGAAGCGGATGCGCCTGCGCGAAGAGGAGGGGCTGGAGAACCTCCTCCAGCGCATCTTCGACAGAGATCCGCAAGCGAAGGTGTTTATCTATGTCGGTTATGACCACGCAGCCGAACGGCAGATCCCTGGCAGATCCATTCCCTATCCCATGCTCGCGGAGATCCTGGCGAAACGCCTGGGAACCGATCCCCTGACAATCGACCAGGCGACGATGTTCGCCTATCCCGAGCGCGCGGCCGAGCATCCGCTCTATCGCACGGTGCTCGGGCGGTTTGCGCGGTCCAGGCCCTTTGTACTTGCGGGCCCGGAGAGCGGCTACGAAGTGATCGGGTCGAGTCGCGGAAGGGTCGATATGCAGGTTGTCCACCCGGATGAGGTCAGGATCGTGGAAACGGGACGACCGCTGTGGATGGCGACGCAGGCCGGGTTGTCGCCGCAGGCAGTGCCGGGCGAACTCTTGCCAGCGAAGGGGCGGCGACTGATCCAGGCCTTCCATATGGAGGACGGTCCTGAAGCGGTTCCTGCCGATATGGTGATGGTCGAGGCGGGCAAGAAAGCGCCGATGCTGATGCTGCCTCCTGGGCAGTACCGCTACGCTTTCGAAGAGTAATCATTTTTTAGCCAGCCACTTGCGCAGCACCGACGTGCTTTGCTATAGTTCGCCTCCGCTTCGGCAAGGACCGAAAACGTTAACGTAATCAAGTGCTTACGTTAGAAAGGTCCGCAGAGAAATCTGCAACGAAGCGAACGAGGGGTTGACGGTTCTAGCGAAACACTGCATAATCTCACTTCTCTGCTGCTGACGAACACAACGCTTCGCACAGTGCAGCAAGGTAGTACGGAACACTGGTTCTTTAACAATCAACAGTCGATAAGTGTGGGCGTTTGATGAAGGTGCCGGCTGGGTTCGCTCAGCTGCATACTTAAATTATCAAATGTTCACAAAAGTATTAAGCGTTGCTCAGCAATGAGCGACGGTCAGTATCTTGAGTGAGCGACCCGGCAGCAATGCCGGTGACACGAAAGTGTCAACAAACAGAGATTGAACTGAAGAGTTTGATCCTGGCTCAGATTGAACGCTGGCGGCATGCTTTACACATGCAAGTCGAACGGCAGCACGGGCTTCGGCCTGGT
>NZ_JAHYBX010000013.1:0-70196 GCF_020208145.1 Massilia hydrophila
TCAAAGCCTGATGACCATAGCAAGTCGGTCCCACCCCTTCCCATCCCGAACAGGACCGTGAAACGACTTTGCGCCGATGATAGTGCTGCAACCAGTGTGAAAGTAGGTTATCGTCAGGCTAGTTATAAAGCAAAGCCCGCTCAGTTGATACTGAGCGGGCTTTTTGCGTTGCACTTGCCTTTCTTCACCTGACTTGCAACGGGGCGGGAGCGGCCCAGGCCGATGCTCCGTCGCTACCATATCCCTGCTTTACACCCCCCAAAGCACATCGGTATGGTTATCACGCGCAGCGCGCAGCATTTCCAGCAGTGGATACGCGCGCGTCGAGAAGCTGACGACCTCGATCGGCTCATGCTCGTTGTCTTCGGTTTCACCATGATGGGCGTGCACGTCGCGTTCGACCTGTTCCGACACCTGGTGCTTGCGGCTTTCCTCGATCTCGCCTTCGAGAAGCGCCACTGCGCGGGCCGCTTCTTCCGCAGTAATGACACCGCGTTCCATATCCTTGTGCAGCAAGTCCAGGATGCGCTTCGCATGCTCCTGGTACATCAGCACCTCAGGATAGGACTTTGATTTAAATTTAATCAGCATAGCTGTGCCCATTGATCTGTTAGTGACTAAACGATAACACGACTTCGAATAGCGGTCATCCCGCGCACGCACTCAGGCCTGTGGACGCCGCAGGCACCACGAAAACACCAGTGTGACCAGCGGAGCGAGGGCGGAAAAAGAAACGGCGACGACGAACCTGTCTGACCGTTCCCCCGTCAGCGAAGCCAGGCTCCATGCCAGCGCACCCCAGGACAGGCTGTTGAACATTTCCAGGATCGAGGTCAGGAAATCACTCTTCCCGCGTGCCAGATAATCGCTGCGCAAGCCGGGGCGTCCGCACCAGTGCACGATCAGGGCGGCGCTGCAGACGGCGCCGATGATGGTGAACGCCACCAGCAGCCCCGCGCCGGGAGCTCGCTGCACCAGCCAAACCAGAGGCAGCGCGACGATCGCCAGCGAGGGCAGGACCGCCGACGCCAGCTTGGCCAGGCGTACCGTGGAGGCGGGCGCTGGCGCCAGGCGTAGCAGGTCGGGTGCGTCTTCCGCCGACACCACGATCCAGGCCAGCG
This sequence comes from Massilia hydrophila, assembly GCF_020208145.1. Classification (NCBI taxonomy): domain Bacteria; kingdom Pseudomonadati; phylum Pseudomonadota; class Betaproteobacteria; order Burkholderiales; family Oxalobacteraceae; genus Massilia; species Massilia hydrophila. Next base: position 1,122 of record NZ_JAHYBX010000013.1, read on the forward strand.
AAGCCGTGATGGAACTGCACAGCAGGGTGAGTCCCGCGGCGATGGCCGGCATCTGGAAGTCGCCGCGCCGGAAGATGATGAAGAACAGCGGCAGCAGGTAAACCAGCTGCAGCGCAACCTGCGAAATCAGGTGCGGGTCGCGCACGATCAAGCGCCATTCCTTGATCAGCACGCTCGTAAACAGGCTGTGTCCGAACTGGAAACGCAATCCGCCGGCAGGCTTGCGCGCAGCCCGGCCGCTCGATGCCGCCTGCTGCAGCCCGTGGACGAAGAAGCGGTGGGTACACCTCGCCGTGAAAACAAAGGCAGCCGCGGCCAGCAGGGTCGTGCCGAGTACCGGGAGCGGCTCGCCCAGCAGAGCGCGCCCTGGCAGCCATAGCGGACTGCCCGACCCGAGCACGCCGTTCGCGCCAAAGGCTTGCGTGAAAGCCTGCATCGCGCGCGTTTCCATCGACGAGGAAAAATGCGCGAACAACTGCGACAGGAGGAAGATCGAGGCACCGGCAAATGCACCGATCACCTGGGCCACGATGCGGGTGCGGCGTGCCCCGATGAGCCGCACCAGGCCCAGCGTCATCAGCATGGCGGCGCAGGCCACGACCGTGCCCATGCCGAGCATGACGGGATAGACCGCCAGCCATCCCGCATGGCCCAGCAGCGCACCTGCATGGGCGAACGGCGTCAGGAAGAACAAGTAGAGCGCTGCCGTTCCTACCGCCACGGTGCCGAGGCGTACCGCAAAGATGCTGTGCGAGGACAGGGGAGAGGACAGCAGCAGGTCGAGGTCGCCGCGCTCGAACAGCACCAGCACGCAGGACTTGAGCGCGCTGGAAAGCATGAAGCTCATGCAGCCGAACAGCAGCGCGCTCACTGCCACCAGCACCCGCGGATCGCCCTCGACGGCGCCCCCCAGCCCGTCGAGCCGCCTGAGCGCGACATAGGCGACACCGTGCAGCGCCAGCCAGGCCACGGCAATCGTCGCGAGTCCGGCCAGGCCGGGACGGCGCCTGGCCTTGCCCGGCTTGCCGGAGCCCATGGCGAACCACAGCAGGCGCAGCTCGTGCCACCACAGCCAGCCGACGCTGCCGGGGCGGACCCTCATGGCTGCGCGGTCAGCTGCAGGAACACGTCTTCCAGGCTGGCCCCGCTCGTGCGTTCGCGCAGTTCCGCTAGCGTGCCTTCCGCGATCAGCCGTCCGGCGCGGATAATGCCGATGCGCTGGGCCAGGCGCTCGGCCACTTCCAGAATGTGCGTGGTGAGGATCACCGTGCCGCCCTTGGCCACGTGCGACAGCAGCAAATCCTTGACCTGGCGCGCCGCGGCCGCATCGAGCCCGGTCAGCGGCTCGTCGAGGATCAGGAGTTGCGGTTCGTGGATCAGGGCGCCGGCCAGGGCCAGCTTCTGCTTCATCCCCCGCGAAAAGCCTTCGGTGAGTTCATGCGCGTGCGGCGTCAGGTCGAGCCAGTCCAGCAGTTCGCGCGCGCGCGGTTCGGCCTCGCGCGCGCCAACGCCCCACAGGCCGGCCACGAACGCAAGGTATTCGGTCGGTTTGAGCTTCCCATACAGCATAGGGTCGTCGGGCAGATAGGCCATCTTGCGCTTGGCGTCCTGCGGTGCACGCGCCAGGTCGATCCCGAGCACGTCAATGCGTCCGGTGTCCGGCGTCACGAGGCCGGTCACCATCCGCAGCGTGGTGGTCTTGCCGGCGCCGTTCGGCCCCAGCAGGGCATACAGCTCGCCACGGCGTACCACCAGGTCGAGGCCGTCGACGGCTGGCCGCCCGAAGGACTTGGACAGGCCAGCGGTGCGCAGCGCAGGAATGCCGAGATCGCTCATTGCGGCGCGAACGACGACAGGAACTGCGCGGTCTGTTCCGGCGGCATGGCATCCGGCTTGCCCACCACGATGACCTGGTACATGCGCGTGTCCCTGGCCAGGAAGCGTCCGACCAGCCGCACCGGCCCTCCCTGGCCCTTGCCAAGCGCATCGATGGTGAGCGCGGCGGTCTCGGGCATGGCCTTGTCAACGGCGCCAATGTTGCGCAACAGCGCCTGGCGCATCGCCGGCAAGGTGGCATGGGCCAGCGCCGCATCAGGCGCCACTGCCGTGCCGATCGCGAAGGTCGTGCCTTCCACCTCTGCCGCCGTCATCGTCATCTCGACGCGGATGCCGCCCAGGTCGACCGTTCGGGTGTGCGTTGCGGGCTTGGCCGGGAACAGGGCCTTGAAGCTGCCGTCGGGGCTGATGTAGTCGCGCCAGTTGTAGGTGGGCGAGCAGCCGGCGAGCAGGACCGCCACCGCACCGGTTAACATGAATTGTTTGATGTGCATGTAACGATGGTAACAGGAGGCGCTTCGAATGGCAGCCCCCGGCAGATGCGGGCACCGGCCAGCGTTCACTGCTCGCGCAGCGCGCGCCTGTACTGGATCGCTTCGGCGATATGCGTGGCGGCCACCTCTTGCGCGCCGGCCAGGTCGGCCACCGTGCGCGCCACTTTCAGTACGCGGTGGTAGGCGCGCGCCGACCAGTGCAGCTGCTCCATGGCGGTGCGCAGCAGGCGTTCGCCGGCTGCGTCCGGACGGCAGTGGCGCTCGATCTCGCGCGGTCCCAGGCGCTGGTTCGGCTTGCCCTGGCGCGCCAGCTGCAGCGCATGGGCGGCGACGACGCGTGCGGCAATCGCCGCGCTCGGCTCGCCGTCTGCCGCGGCGCCGATGCGCTCGGCGGGCATGGCGGCCACCGCCAGCTGGATGTCGATACGGTCGAGCAGCGGGCCGGAGACGCGGTCCTGGTAGCGCTGCGCCGCCTCGGGCGTGCAGCGGCATTTGCCGGAGGGGTGTCCGAGCCAGCCACATGGACAGGGATTCATCGCCGCCACCAGCTGGAAGCGTGCCGGAAAGTCCGCCTGGTGCGCCGCGCGCGAGATGGTGATGTGGCCGGACTCCAGCGGCTCGCGCAGCACTTCGAGCACACGGCGGTCGAACTCGGGCAGCTCGTCGAGGAACAGCACGCCATGGTGGGCCAGCGAGACTTCGCCGGGACGCGGCAGGTTACCGCCGCCGACCAGGGCCACCCCGGAACTCGTGTGGTGTGGATTGCGAAACGGGCGCTGGCGCCAGCGTTGCGGCGAAAAACTGCCGGCGATCGACTGCACCGCCGCCGCTTCCAGTGCCTCCTCGTCGCTCATCGGGGGCAGCAGGCCGGGAAAGCGCGCCGCCAGCATGCTCTTGCCCGCGCCCGGAGGACCGATCAGCAGCACCGAATGGTTGCCGGCCGCCGCCACCTCGAGTGCGCGCTTGGCCGTATGCTGGCCCTTTACCTCGGCGAAGTCCGGATACTCGGGCGCCGCGGCGCCGGGCAGGGCGGCATGACGCGCCAGGCGCGGCTGCCCGGCGCCCTGCGCGAAGTGGGCGCAGACTTCGAGCAGGGTGCGCGCCGGATAGACCGCAGCATCGCTCACCAGCGCCGCTTCGTCGGCATTCTGGTGCGGCAGGATAAAGGCGCGAGGGCCCCCTTCGCCGTCATTGCCGGCCTGCTGGCGCCGCATCGCAAAGCTCATCGCCAGCGCGCCGCGCACCGGTCGCAGCTCGCCCGACAGCGACAGTTCACCCGCGAATTCGTAGCGCGCCAGGGTATCGGTGCGGATCTGCTGCGAGGCGGCCAGGATGCCGAGCGCGATCGCCAGGTCGAAGCGGCCGGACTCTTTCGGCAGGTCGGCCGGCGCCAGGTTGACGGTGATGCGGCGCGGGGGAATCGTGAAGCCGGAGTTCTGCAACGCCGCGCGCACGCGGTCCTTGGCTTCACGCACTTCCGCATCGGGCAGGCCGACGATGGTGAAGCCTGGCAGGCCATTGGCGAGGTGGACTTCGACATTGACCGCTGGCGCGTCCATGCCGGCGAGGGCGCGGCTTCGTAACACGGCGAGACTCATGGGCATCCTGACGAGGTGGGACTCGCAGGATGGTCGCATCGCCTGGCGGCAGGCTCGTTGAGCGCACCCAAGCATGTGCTCTTTCAGTTCGCGTTCGTGTGCCAGGTACTCCTACGGTTCTCCAGTCTTGAGGACAAGCGCGTATTCAATGGCCGGTTACTCGTCGGGAGTCGCCGCTATCAGGAGGTCGGCAACGACGTCACCCTGAAGTGGGCCATCTACAAGTTCAGCGAATTCACGCATCTGGTTTCGTAGTTCGGCCATGCGTGCAGTAGGTTCGGGTTGTGTGGCCCAGAGGAGTTTGGATGGCCATTGGGCATACGCGAAATAATGGCCGTCGGTACACCGATGCAAACGCGACCCGAGACCGCCTCGTTCATCGCGGACAAGTTCGGTGAGTTCGAGCCAGGCGCGCTCGAAGTCTCGCTCATGACCAGAGGCTACTTTCCATCTAAAGTAAATCGCGTGCATCGCATCCTGTCGGGTTGTCGCCAATCTCGCCGTTCGAGTCCATATAGCCTGCCCAGGGGAAAAATTCACCGACTGTCGCCGCGGAACAGGCCGTCAGCGATGTCTTTCAGCGTTATGTAACAGGTCCAGAGCCGCCGGAATGGCAGTGCCAGGTAAAACGTAACGCGAATACGGAACCCCTTTAATGGGAGGCAGGTCACAGTCGCGCTTGAAGCCAAGAGCGAGGTACAAAGATAGCGCGTTCGCCATGATTGGGCTCGTATGGAGTCCAACCACTGGGGCGCCAATATCGTGTGCACGCGCAAGGGAGGCGGCAACCAGTTGTTTGCCTATCCCTTGACCGCGATGTTGGGGAGCGACCACGAGCATGCGAATAATCGACCAATCGTCGGGAAAAATTCGATTCCGGAGTCTGCCTGGACCGACATGCACTACCGCCCCCACGATCGTTTCGCGCTCGGCAATGATCAAGTCGGCGTCACCTGCAAGGTCCGCCATACACCCAATTCCGTCGCGAAAGCTTGTCCAGTCGTCGTACTCATGCTCGTACTGAGCAAATGCCGCCAGCGCGACCGCATTGACACTGTCGCGGTCTGAAGGGGTGTATTCCCGCAATACTATATTCATTGTGCCTCCACTTATCGATGATGTCGGTCCACGCGTTTCAATGTGCGCTCCTGGCAGAACCGGCCGCTTATAGCGTCACCGCATGTTCCAGATAACATCCCGTCGACCAGGCCAACTTCAGATGTCGCGCAGGGTCACGACAGGCATGCTCAACGCGCGCTTGTCCCTGAAGAAAACAATATCGAACAGGGCCGCCGCGCCGACCACTTCCTTTCCGATCTGCCGCAGGAGGGCGGCCGCCGCTTCGATGGTGCCGCCGGTGGCCAGCACGTCGTCGACGATCAGCACGCGCTGGCCTTTGATGCGCTCCGGCTGGATCTCGATGGTCGCGCTGCCGTATTCGCGCTGGTAATCGATGCTGATCGATTCGCCGGGTAATTTACCGGCCTTGCGCGCCATGGCGAAGCCGACTTTGTGTTCCAGTGCAAGCGCGCCGGCAATCATGAAGCCGCGCGCGTCCATGGCCAGGATGAAGTCGAAGTGCAGGTTATCGGTCCTTGCGTGCAGGGTCTCAATCGCAAGGCGCCAGTGTTCAGGGTGGTCGAAGATGCAGCCAACGTCGATGAAATTGACGCCCGGTTCCGGGTAGTCCTGGAAAAATTCCAGAGGAACGCTGTTGAAATCGTTCATGTGCGTGTATGCCTTGCGGGCCAGCGAATGGTGAATGAACCAATTATCGCTGGTTCGGGCGCAGGCTGCTCTCCGGTGACTGTTCGCCACATATCAACCCCGTGCTTCCTGCAAGTTTGGCAAAAAAACGTCGTTCATTCCCGAATTCCCGCTTCTGGTCGCAAAAAATCTGGCATTACCCTGGGTTATCGGTACATTATCTGCACGCAATATTTGCCTGCATTCGCTCATGCAGTGACCAGGCAGCGAATCATTCAATAGAATATGGAGAACAGTAGATGCTATCGATCAAGCAGCTCAACAAGACCTACGCGAATGGCGTGAAGGCCATTAACGATGTCAGCCTCGAGATCCCGAACGGGATGTTCGGCCTGCTGGGCCCGAATGGCGCCGGCAAGTCCTCGCTGATGCGCACCATCGCCACGCTGCAGGATCCCGATAGCGGCAGCATCCATTTCCATGGCCTCGACGTCCTGCGCGACAAGGAGGCGCTGCGGCGCCAGCTCGGCTACCTGCCGCAGGATTTCGGCGTGTACCCGAAGGTGAGCGCGGAGCGTCTGCTGAACCACTTCGCCATCCTGAAGGGCCTGACCGGCAAGGGCGAGCGCAAGGAAGCCGTGGAGGCCCTGCTGCAGCAAACCAACCTCTGGGAAGCGCGCAAGCGCGCGCTCGGTACCTATTCGGGCGGCATGCGCCAGCGCTTCGGCATCGCCCAGGCCCTGCTCGGCGCGCCGCGCCTGGTGATCGTCGACGAACCTACCGCCGGCCTCGATCCGGACGAGCGCAACCGCTTCCTGAACCTGCTGGCCAAGATCGGCGAGCAGGTGGTGGTGATCCTGTCGACCCACATCGTCGAGGACGTGACCGACCTGTGCCCGCGCATGGCGATGATCGCGCGCGGCACCGTGCTGCTGCAGGGCGAGCCACAGGCCGCGATCGACACGCTGAAGAACCGCGTCTGGCGCCGCACGGTCGGCCAGGACGAGCTGGCGGACTACCAGGCGCGCTTCAATGTGCTGTCCACCCGCCTGGTGGCGGGCCGGCCGCAGATCAACGTGTATGCCGAGTCCCAGCCCGACGGCGGCTTCGTCAGCGTCGAGCCGGACCTGGAAGACGTCTACTTCCTGCAGGTGCGCAATGCCGGCCGCGCCACGGCAGCGCCGGCCGCGGCCTCCGCCGCCAGCGCCGCAGCGTCCACGGTCGCAGCGTAAGGAGCGGACATGTTGAGGGAATTCTTCAAGTTCGAACTGGCGACGCAGCTGCGCCAGCCATTGCTCTGGGTGTGCGCGCTGATCTTCGGCGCGCTGGCCTTTGGCGCTTCCACCACCGACGCGGTGCAGGTCGGGGGCAGCATCGGCAACGTCAACCGCAACGCGCCAGTAGTGGTCGCCCAGATGCTCGGCGTGTTCAGCCTGATGTCGATGTTCGTGGTAACCATCTTCATCGCCGGTACCGTGCTGCGCGATAGCGAAGTCGGCATCTCCGACATGCTGTTCGCCACCCCGATGAAGAAGCGCGACTACCTGGTCGGGCGCTTCGCGGCCGGCCTGCTGGCCTGCCTGGTGATCTTCGGCGCCGTCATCGTCGGCTTGATGCTGGGGCCCCTGATGCCCTGGGTCGACGCCCAGCGCGTCGGTCCGTTCGCGGGCGCCGCCTATGCCTGGGGGATGGCCGTGCTGGTGCTGCCGAACCTGCTGCTGATCGGCGCGCTGCTGATGCTGCTGGCCGCGACCACCCGCTCGATCATGTTGGTGTATGTCGGCGTGCTGGCCTTCTTCATCCTGTGGATCGTGGCCGGCACCTTCACCTCGGACATCGACAACGAGTGGATCGCCGTGCTGTCCGATCCCTTCGGCATGCGTGCGCTGGGACGCGCCACGCGCTACTTCTCCGCCGCCGAATCGAACGCCGGCCTGCCGGACGTCCAGGGCTACCTGCTGGCCAACCGCCTGCTGTGGTCGGCCGTCGCGCTGGTGCTGTTCGGCCTGACGCTGGTCCTGTTCAAGCCGCAGCGCGCCGGTACCGGCAAGCGCCTGTTCGGCAAGGCCAAGGCGCCGGTCGCGGCCGCGGCCGCGCCGGCCCAGCTCAAGCTGCCGCGCATCGAGCCGCGCTTCCCGGCCTCCACCCGCTGGATCCAGTGCTGGCATATCCTCGCCTTCGACGCCACCGCCGTGTTCAAGAGCGTGCCCTTCCTCGTGATGCTGCTGTTCAGCGTGCTGAACCTGGTCGGCAGCTCGGTGCAGATGGGCGAGATCTTCGGTACCACGGTCTATCCGCGCACCCACCTGATGGTCGAACTGCTCAATGGCAGCTTCACCTTCATGCTGCTCATCATCGTCACCTTCTATGCCGGTGAACTGATCTTCAAGGAACGCCAGGCCCGCATCGCCGACGTCACCGACGCCATGCCGATGCCGAACTGGGCGCCTTTGGTGGCCAAGAGCCTGGCCCTGGTGGGCGTGATCGTGGCCTTCCTGTTCACCGGCGTACTGGCGGCGATCGTCATCCAGCTGGTCAAGGGTGGCGCGGCGCCCGAGCCGATGGTCTATCTCTCCAGCATGCTGGTCAGCGCCGCTCCCTTCATCCTGATGGGACTGTTCGCCGTGGTACTGCAGGTCGTCACCAACAACAAGTTCATCGGCTACCTGCTGATGATCCTGTTCATGGTGTCGCAGATCGTTGCCGGCATCCTGCACTTCGACCACAACCTGTACAACATCGCCGGCCTGCCGCGCACGCCGTACTCCGACATGAACGGCTTCGGCCACTTCCTGCAAGGGTGGGGCTGGTTCGTGGCCTACTGGAGCCTGTTCATGCTGGGCGCGCTGATCGTGGCCCAGGCCTTCTGGGTGCGCGGCCTGTCCTTCGCCTGGCGTGAACGGGTACGCGAAGCGGGTCGGCGCCTGAAGGGCGCGCCGGGTGTGGCGCTGGCTGTGTGCGGCATCGCCTTCGCCGCCACCGGCGCCTGGATCTTCCACAACACGAACACGCTGGCCGGCTACGAGCCGGGCAACGTCGCCATGGACAAGCAGGCGCAGTACGAGAAGGCCTACCGCAAGTACAAGGACATGCCGCATGCGAAGGTCACCGACGTGCGCGCCGCGGTGGACATCTATCCGGAAGAGCGCCGGCTGCTGATCCGCGGCAGCTACGTGCTGGAGAACAAGACCGGCAAGCCGCTCGACATGCTGCCGCTGCAGGTCAACGCCGATGTCCAGACCACCTGGAAGGGACTACCCGCGCACCAGGTCGTCGTGGCGGACAAGGAGTCTGGCTTCAGCGTCCTGAAGCTGGCGCAGCCGATGGCGCCAGGCGCGCGCCTGCCGCTGGAATTCGTGGTCGACGTGCGCCGTCCGGGCTTTTCGAACGGGGGCCGGGCCGACACGATCAACCTGAACGGCACCTTCTTCAACAACCGCGAGTTCTTCCCGCAGCTGGGCTACCAGCCGGGCTTCGAACTGCAGGACCGCAACGAGCGCCGCAAGCGCGGCCTGGGCGAGCCGCAGCGCATGGCCAGGCTGGAAGACACGGCCGCGCGCCAGCACTCGATGTTCGGGCCGGAAGCGGACTGGATCAGCTTCGAGACCACGGTCTCGACCAGCGGCGACCAGGTCGCGCTGGCGCCGGGCTACCTGCAGAAGTCGTGGAAGGAAAACGGCCGCAACTACTTCCAGTACAAGATGGACCAGAAGATGATGCCGTTCTTCGCCTACCTGTCGGCCGACTGGCAGGTGAAGAAAGGCGCGTGGCGCGGCATCCCGATCGAGGTCTACCACGATCCGAAGCACGCCTACAACGTGGACCGGATGATCGCGGGCACCCAGAAGGCGCTCGACTATTTCAGCGCCAACTTCACGCCCTACCAGCACAAGCAGGTGCGGATCCTGGAGTTCCCGAACTACCAGTCCTTCGCCCAGTCCTTCGCCAACACGATCCCGTTCTCGGAATCGATCGGCTTCATCGCCGACCTGCGCGACAAGGAAGCCATCGATTACGTGTTCTACGTAACGGCGCACGAAATGGCGCACCAGTGGTGGGGCCACCAGGTGACCGCCGCCAACGTGCAGGGCGCAAGCATGCTGATCGAATCGCTGTCGCAGTACTCGGCGCTGATGGTGATGGAAAAGGAATACGGCCGCCACCAGATGCGCCGCTTCCTGCGCTACGAGCTTGACCGCTACCTGCGCTCGCGCGGCAGCGAACGGATCGAGGAGCTGCCGCTGGTCCGCGTGGAGAACCAGGACTATATCCACTACCGCAAGGGCAGCCTGGTGTTCTACCGCCTGCGCGACGAGATCGGCGAGGCGCCGCTCAACCGCGCCCTGAAACGCTTCCTGCAGGACAAGGGCTACCAGGAGTCGCCATTCACGACCTCCAGCGAGCTGCTCGACTACATCCGCGCCGAGGCGCCGGCCGACAAGCACGCCCTGATCGCCGACCTGTTCGAGAAGATCGTCTTCTACGATAACCGCGTGACCGAGGCGAAGGCCAGCAAGCGCAGCGACGGCCAGTGGGACGTGACGATGAAGCTGCACCTGGCCAAGATGGAGGCCGATGGCCATGGCAAGGAGTCGGCCCGCATCTACGACGAGCCGGTGGAAATCGGCATCTTCGCGCGCGCCGACGGCGCCAAGGAGAAGGACGAGCGCGTGCTGTTCCTCGAGAAGCGCGTGCTCACCGGCGACAAGCCGGTCCTGACCATCACGGTCAAGGACAAGCCTTTCGAAGTGGGCGTCGATCCCTACAACAAGATGATCGACCGCGTCTCGCGCGACAACCGCAAGAACATCACCATCGAGTGATGGGGATGGGCCGGGAAGCGCAAGGCTTCCCGGCCTAGAACAGCACCAGCGGATTCTTGGTCAGCGCCACCGCCACGATGTAGGCGAAGCAGGCCAGCGCTGCGGCGAACGCGGCGCCGCGCACGCCGCGCGTGCGGCCGCGCTTGAGCGCGATGCTGCCGAGGACAATGTAGGCCAGCAGCGCCGCCACCTTGGCCGTCAGCCAGGGAAACTGCCCCGGATACTGCCGGCTCCAGACCGCCAGGCCGATGGCGCTGGCCAGCAGTAGCGTGTCGACCAGGTGGGGGGCGATCTTCACCCAGCGCGCCTGCAGGCGGCTGGAGTCGGACAGCATCCAGATGCCGCGGACCAGGAACAGCAGGCCGCTCAGCGCGGCAAGGTTCATGTGCAGGTGCTTGAGAGCGATGTAGGACATGACGGGGCAGGGTAGTGGAAGACCCGCTCAGTATGCCTCAGCTGCACTCCCCGACATAGTGGCATTCGTCGCAGCGGGTGCAGCCGTCCACCTTGCGCAGCGCGCGGGCGCCGCATTCGGGACACTTCGCTCCGCTGGCGGTGGGCAGGGCGCCGGCGCTGGTGGGCGCCTGCGGCCCGGCGTCCGGCGCCGTGCCGTGGCTGCGTTCGGCCAGGCGGCGCGCCAGTTCCGGCACCCCTACCTGGTTGCCCCAGGCGTCGAGGAAGCCGCGCCGGATCAGCACGCGCTGCAGCATGAAAGCGATCGCCGCCACTTCCGAGTCGTGGTAGACCGGCACCTGGGTGCCGTCCTCGCGGGTGAGCGTGCCGCAGCGTACCGGGCCTTTTTCCCACACCACGTCGCGCATGTCGGCCAGCGCCCGCGCAATCGGGCCACCGGCGCGCGCCACCATCGACAGCAGGCGCATCGACGCGGTGATCCACTGCTGTCCGCCGGTGCGCTGGCTGGATGGCATGAAGAACTCGAAAGGCCGCTCGATCGTCACCGGACGGCCCTCATGCACGCCCTCGGTACGGATGAAGCTCACGGTAATGTAGGCCGTCTTGCGCCCTTCCTGGGTCGAGTACTCGATCTTCGAAGTCACCGATTCCAGTTCGCCCAGCGGCCGGCGGTCGAAGCGCTTGCGCAGCGGGTCCTCGTCGGGCAGGTCCGCCGCCGGCTGCGGTTCGCCGGTGGACAACACGCTGCCCAGCACCGTGTTGGGACGGTAGGTGGACAGTCCCTTCAGGCCGGCCTGCCAGGCCTGGGTATACAGGGCGCGGAAGTCCTCGTAGGGATAGTCCTCGGGCACGTTGACGGTCTTCGAGATCGCCGTGTCGATATAGGGCTGCACCGCCTGCACCATGCGCAGGTGGTCGAGCGCGCGCATCTCGAGCGCGGTGACGAAAGCGGGTGGCAGCACGGCGCTGTCGTGTCCGAGCTGGCGGTACAGGCGCCAGGCGTGGTCCTCGACGGCGTAGCTGCGCCAGCCGCCGTCGGCCGTGCGCTTGCGGCGCTGGTAGCTCCAGGCATAGGGCGGCTCGATGCCGTTGGAGGCATTGTCGGCGAAGGCCAGCGAGATGGTGCCGGTGGGCGCGATCGACAGCAGGTGCGAGTTGCGGATGCCGTAGCGGCGGATCGCCTCGCGCAGCCAGTCCGGCAGGCGCGCCGTGAAGCGGCCTTCCAGGTAACGCTCGGCATCGAACAGCGGGAAAGCGCCGTACTCGCGCGCCAGCGCGACCGAGGTGGCGTAGGCGGCGTCGCGCAGCGTCTCGGCGATGCGCGCCGCCATCGCGCGGCCGGCGTCGGAATCGTAGCGCAGGCCCAGCATCGCCAGGGCGCTGCCCAGGCCCAGGAAGCCAAGTCCGATACGGCGCTTGGCGCGCGCCTCGAGCGCCTGCTGCGGCAGCGGCCATTCGGTGGCGTCCAGCACCAGGTCGAGCATTTCCACCGCCACCGCCGCCACTTCGCAGAAGCGTTCGAAGTCGAACTGCGGATCGGCGCCGAACGGGTCGCGCACGAAGGCGGTGAGGTTGAGCGAACCGAGGTCGCAGCAGCCGTAGTCGGGCAGGGGCTGCTCGCCGCAGGGGTTGGTGGCGCGCAGGCGCTCGGCGTACCACAGGTTGTTCTCGGCGTTCATCCGGTCCACGAACAGCACGCCCGGTTCGGCGTGGTCGTAGGTGGAGGCGATGATGCGGTCCCAGAGTGCGCGCGCGCGCACGTCGCGGTAAACCCAGCGGCCATCGTCCAGGCGGCGCGCCGTGGCCATGTCTTCCTCGCCCGGTTCGGCACGATGCACCAGCGCGAACATCTCATCGGCTTCGACCGCGTGCATGAAGGCGTCGGTGACCCCGACCGAGATGTTGAAGTTGGTCAGGCCTCCTGCGTCCTTGGCGGCGATGAAGCGCTCGATGTCCGGGTGGTCGATGCGCAGCACGCCCATCTGGGCGCCGCGCCGGGCGCCGGCCGATTCCACCGTGCGGCACGAGGCGTCGAACACTTCCATGTACGAGACCGGGCCTGACGCGCGCGAGCGGGTGCCGTGGACCTTGCTGCCCAGCGGGCGGATGGCACTGAAGTCGTAGCCGACACCGCCGCCCCGGCGCATGGTCTCGGCCGCTTCGGCCAGGGCGGTGTAGATGCCGGGCAGGCCGTCCTCGCTGCCGGAGATGGAGTCGCCTACCGGCTGGACGAAGCAGTTGATGAGGGTAGCTTGCGAGTCCAGGCCGGCTGCCGAGTTGATGCGTCCGGCCGGAACGAAGCCTTGTTCCTGCGCCCAGAGGAAGCGTGCTTCCAGTTCCGCGCGCCGGGCGTCGGGTTCGTCCGCTTCGTCAGGATAGGCGACTGCAGCGAGGGCGCGCGCCACGCGCCGGCGCACATCGCCGATGCCGCTCTCATCGCCCCTGGCGTATTTTTCGCGCAGGACGTCGAGCGAGACTTCCTGCGGTGCGAGCAGCCCGTGGGCCAGGTCGCTTGCCTGCATGTCAGGCAGTCAAGACTTGTCGATGATGATGTGCGGCGCGGCCGGGTCGGTGGCGCCGTCCAGCGGGCCGGACGCCGCAGCCGAGGCCGCAGGAGTGGCGGTGCCCGATCCGCCAGGCTGGCCGGACAGGCGCGCTTCCAGCTCCACCACGCGCAGTTCCAGCGCTTCCAGCTTGGCGCGGGTCTTGGCCAGCACCTGGGCCTGGATGTCGAACTCTTCGCGGGTGACGAGATCGAGCTTCGAGAAGCCCTGGGTCATGATGGCCTTGACGTTGCGCTCGATGTCCTTGGCCGGCGAACTCTCCAGCGCCTGGTTGATCTTGCCCTGCAAGTCGTTGAAGAAAGTATTCATATCCATTTCCTAGTTTTGCGAAACGATGCACCGCCATGGTGCGTCGGCTTCCGCTTTGGTGCGCCGTTCGTTGCCGGATGGCCGGCGCAGGGGTTGCCCGGGTTGTTCGAATCGCAAATGGGGCGGATGGCTGAGAAAACAAGCGCCGCATTGCGGTTTTTCGGCTGGCACGCATCCTGCTAAAGAGTTGTCAGGCGTGTAGCAAACAGGATTGTAAACCGCAACGCCCCCCGTCACGGCAGGGCTGTTGAATATAAGGGGAATGTCATGAAGTGCAACACAAGTGCAGCAATCTGGGCCGTGCTGGCCCTGTCGGGAGCGCCAGCGTTCGCACAGGAGTCCGCACCGGCAGGCGCACCGGAGCACGCAGTCAGCTACAACGCCGCCATCACCAGCGACTACCGTTACCGCGGCCTGTCGCAAACCCGGTTCGACCCGGCGCTGCAGGGCGGCGCCGACTACGTGCACGGCCCGACCGGCCTGTACGTGGGCACCTGGCTGTCCACCATCAAATGGACCAAGGATCTCGGCGGCGACGGCAACATCGAATGGGACCTGTACGCAGGCAAGCGCGGCAGCCTGGGCGAGTCCGCCACCTACGACATCGGCGGCCTGTACTACTGGTATCCGTCGAACGGCCTGCAGCCGCGCGCCAACACCTTCGAGCTGTATGCGCGCCTGGGCTTCGGGCCGGCCTACGTCAAGTACTCGCATGCGACCACCAACCTGTTCGGCACCGCCGACAGCAAGGGCAGCGGCTATGTGGACGTCGGCGCCGACCTCGATGTCGGCAACGGCTTCGTGCTGAACCTGCATGCCGGGCACCAAAGGGTCGCCCACAACAGCGCCTACTCGTATGCCGATTACAAGGTCGGCCTGAGCAAGGAGATCGGCGGGGCGACCCTCTCGCTGGCCTGGGTCAAGGCGAATACCGAGGCCTACCTGAGTCCGCAGGGCAAGAACCTCGGCAAGTCGGGCGCGGTCCTGAGCCTGTCGAAGATTTTCTAGAAGCAAATAAAGAGGCAAGACATGAAAATGATTACCGCCATCATCAAACCCTTCAAGCTCGACGAGGTGCGCGAAGCGCTGTCCGAGATCAGTGTGCAGGGCATGACCGTGACCGAAGTAAAAGGCTTTGGCCGCCAGAAGGGCCACACCGAACTCTACCGAGGCGCCGAGTACGTGGTCGATTTTCTTCCGAAGATCAAGATCGAGGCCGCGGTGGACGATGCCGTGGTCGACCAGGTCATCGACGCTATCTCGGGCGCGGCCCGCACCGGCAAGATCGGCGACGGCAAGATCTTCGTGGCCGACCTCAACCAGGTCATCCGTATCCGTACCGGCGAGACCGGCAACGACGCACTGTAAGGGGAATGCGATGAAGCTCACCATTGGCAAGATCCTGGGCGGCCTGGCCGCCGCCGGCCTGGCGCTGCCGGCCCTGGCCGCGCCCACCATCAACAAGGGCGACACCGCCTGGATGTTCGTGGCCACGCTGCTGGTCATCATGATGTCGATTCCCGGCCTGGCCCTGTTCTACGGCGGCCTGGTGCGCGCCAAGAACATGCTGTCGGTGCTGATGCAGGTGTTCATGGTGTTCTGCCTGATCATCGTGCTGTGGTGCCTGTACGGCTACTCGCTGGCCTTCACCGAGAACAACGCCTTCATCGGCGGCTTCGACCGTGCCTTCCTGAGCGGCATCTTCGACGCCAGCACCGGCAGCTTCAGCCAGGCCGCCACCTTCAGCAAGGAGACCATGATCCCCGAGTTCATCTTTGTTGCCTTCCAGGGGACTTTCGCCGCCATCACCTGCGGCCTGATCGTGGGTGCTTTCGCCGAGCGCGTGCGCTTCGGCGCGGTACTGCTGTTCATGGTGCTGTGGTTCACCTTCGGTTACCTGCCGGTGGCCCACATGGTCTGGTTCTGGGCCGGTCCGGATGCCATTTCGGACGCCGCCACGCTGGCCACCGTCACCGGGAACGCGGGCTTCCTGTGGCAGCACGGCGCCCTCGACTTCGCGGGCGGCACCGTGGTCCACATCAACGCGGCGGTGGCCGGCCTGGTCGGCGCCTATGTGATCGGCAAGCGCATCGGCCTGGGCCGCGAGGCGATGGCCCCGCACTCGCTGACCATGACCATGATCGGCGCCTCGCTGCTGTGGGTGGGCTGGTTCGGCTTTAATGCCGGCTCGGCGCTGGAAGCGGGCGACGTGGCCGCGCTGGCCTTCATCAACACCCTGCTGGCCACCGCGGCCGCGGCCGTGGCCTGGATGTTCGGCGAGTGGGCTTTCAAGCGCCAGCCCTCGCTGCTGGGCGCGGTGTCGGGCGCGGTCTCGGGCCTGGTGGCGATCACCCCGGGCGCAGGCTTTGTCGGCCCGATGGGTGCGCTGGTGATGGGGCTGCTGGCGGGCGTAGTGTGCCTGTGGGGCGTGACCGGCCTGAAGCGCCTGCTGGGCGCCGACGACTCGCTCGACGTGTTCGGCGTGCACGGCGTGGGCGGCATCCTGGGCGCGCTGCTGACCGGCGTGTTCGCCGCACCCTCCCTGGGCGGGCAGGGCGTGTGGGACTACGTCGCCAACAAGGCTTCGCCGGACTATTCGATCGCGGGACAATTACTGGTGCAGGCCGAAGCGGTGGGCATCACCATCGTGTGGTCGGCAGTGGTCGCCTTCGCCGCCTTCAAGCTGGTGGATGTGCTGGTGGGCCTGCGCGTGCCGGCGGACCAGGAGCGCGAGGGGCTGGACATCACCAGCCACGGGGAGTCGGCGTATCACTTGTGACAGCCCGTTCGCCGGTACGCTCGAGATGCTGCAGGAAGGCCGTTGCGACCGGCGACAGTTTCTTCCCTTTCCGGTACAGGGTCCACCAGTTCGACTGCACCGGGAACCCTGCGACCGGGAGCACGGCCAAGTGCTCGTCTTCCGGGTGCTCGCCCAGTGCATGGCGTGAGATGACACCGAGGCCCAGGCTGGCCGCCACCGCCTGCTTGATCGCTTCGTTGCTGCCCAGCTCCATCCGCACATCGGGCCGGAAGCCGAGCGCCTTGAAATGGTTGTCGCAGGCGAGCCGGGTGCCGGACCCTTTTTCGCGCAGGATGAAGCGCAGCGGCGCCAGTTCGGCCAGGGCGATGCGCTCGCGCCCGACCAGCGGGTGCGCGGCCGAGGCCACCACGTCGAGCGGATTGCCCAGGAAGGCATGGCGCTCGAGTTCCAGGTCCTCGGGCGGCATCGACATGATGTAGAGGTCGTCGAGGTTGTCGCGCAAGCGCCTCAGCACGCCATCGCGGTTGAGCACTTCGAGCGCGATGTCGATGTCCGGGAAGGCGGCGCAGAAGCTGCCGAGCAAACGCGGCACGAAGTACTTCGCGGTACTGACCACCGACAGCCGCAGCCGGCCGCGGGTCATGCCCCGGATGCCGTCCACCTGCTGTTCGAACGCCGACCACTCGTCCATCATGGCGCGCGCCGTGTGCGCCAGCGCCTCGCCCGCCGCCGTCAGGTACAGGCGCTTGCCGACTTGTTCGTACAAGGGCAGGCCCACGCCCTCGGCCAGTTCGCGCAACTGCATCGAGGCGGTCGGCTGGGTCACATGGCAGGCGCGCGCCGCTGCCGTTACGCTCAGGTGCTCGGCAAAGGCAAGGAACAGGCGCAATTGACGGAAGGTGGCATTCATAGAGTTTTCCCTATTTTTCTCATCAGAATAATCGATTTTTCTTTATTGTTGCAGGCGGCTAGGATGCAGGACTTTCGTTCCTATTCCTGCCAGCATGCATAGCTTCCTCGACCCGGCCATCCTGTTTTTTGCCTTCGGTATCCTTGCCGGCTGCCTGAAGTCGAACCTGGAAATTCCCCAGCCGATTTCCCGCTTCCTCTCGCTCTACCTCCTGATGGCGCTCGGCCTGAAGGGCGGTTTCGCGCTTGCGCAATCCGGCCTCACGGCCGACATCGCGGCCAGCCTGGGGGCTGCCGTCCTGCTGGCGATCGTCATTCCGCTGGCTGCCTACCAGCTGCTGAAGCGCTTCGTCTCCGGCTTCGATGCGGCGGCGGTGGCAGCCACCTATGGTTCGGTCAGCGCGGTCACCTTCATCACCGCGACCCAGTACCTGGATGTCCAGCAGATCGCCTACGGCGGGCACATGGCGGCCGCGATGGCCCTGATGGAATCGCCGGCCATCGTGATCGCCGTCGTGCTGGCGAACGCCTTGCGCCAGGCCGGCGCACCGGTGGTGGCGTGCGGCGGGAGTGCGGCCGCAACGCTGGGTGGGCCGGGTCCGCGCGTCGGATTGGGAAAGATCCTGCATGAATCTTTCACCGACGGTACCCAGTTGCTGCTGCTCGGCGCCATGCTGGTGGGCCTGCTCACCGGCGAAGCGGGGAAGGCGGCCATGGCGCCGTTCTCGATCGACTTGTTCAAGGGCATGCTGGCCTTCTTCCTGCTCGACATGGGCTTGCACACCGCGCGCAATCTCGGCAAGCTGCGCGGCCAGTCGGGCTGGCTGCTCGCCTACGCGGCGGGCGCGCCGGTCGTGCATGCCAGCCTTGCGCTGGGGCTGGCAGTGCTGCTCGGCCTGTCGGCGGGGAATGCGGCGCTGCTGATGGTGCTGGCGGGAAGCGCGTCCTACATCGCCGTCCCGGCCGCGCTGCGCTTGTCGATTCCGGAGGCCAGTCCGTCCCTGTACTTCAGCATGTCGCTGGGAGTGACCTTCCCCCTGAATATCCTGCTGGGGATTCCCGTCTATGCCTGGGCCGCTGTTACCGTGCTGGGATGATTGCTCGCCTGGCAATCGCGCCTTTAAATCGGCTTGTTCGTCCCTATATGATCGTACCGATATAATTCGAACAAGCCATCACTAGGACGTCCACACCATGGTTCCGCACCTCGCCACCGCACTGACCGGTCCTCTCCTGGACCTGGAAAAGAAAATCCTCGAAGCCACGCCCGCCATCGAGCGCTGGTTCCGCCTCGAGTGGCAGGAGCACACCCCGCCGTTCTACTGCTCGGTGGACCTGCGCAACGCCGGCTACAAGCTGGCGCCGGTCGATACCAACCTGTTCCCGGGCGGGTTCAACAACCTGTCCACCGAGATGCTGCCGCTGGCCGTGCAGGCGGCCATGGCCGCGATCGACAAGTACTGTCCGGATGCGCGCAACCTCCTGATGATCCCGGAAGTGCACACGCGCAACCCGATGTACCTGCAGAACGTGGCCCGCCTGATGCAGATCTTCCGCCAGACCGGCCTGCACGTGCGCCTCGGCTCGCTGTCGCCGGAAGTCACCCAGCCGACCCCGCTGGCGCTGCCGGACGGGAACATGCTGGTGGTCGAACCCCTGGTGCGCTCGCCCAACGGGCGCCGGGTCGGGCTGGCCGACTTCGACCCCTGCACCATCCTGCTCAACAACGACTTGTCGGCCGGCATCCCGTCCATCCTGGAAAACATCCACGAGCAGTCGCTGCTGCCGCCGCTGCATGCGGGCTGGGCTATGCGGCGCAAGAGCAACCACTTCAAGGCTTTCGACGAAGTGGCCAAGAAGTTCGGCAAGCTGATCGAGATCGATCCGTGGCTGGTCAACCCCTTGCACAGCAAGGTCGGCGAGATCGACCTGCAGGACGACGTCGGCACCGAGCAGCTGGCCGACGCCGTCTCGGCCCTGCTGTCCAAGATCAAGAAGAAATACAAGGAATACGGCATGAAGGAGCAGAAGCCCTTCGTGATCGTCAAGCCGGACGCCGGCACCTATGGCATGGGCGTCATGACCATCAAGGATGCGAGCGAGGTGCGCGACCTGAGCCGTGCCCAGCGCAACCGGATGACGGTCATCAAGGATGGGGTCGCCATCACCGACATGATCGTGCAGGAAGGCGTGCCGACCTTCGAGTCGATCAACGATGCCGTGGCCGAGCCGGTGGTGTACATGATCGACCGTTACGTGGTGGGCGGCTTCTACCGCGTGCATGCCGAGCGCGGCATCGACCAGAATTTGAACGCGCCGGGCTCGCAATACGTGCCGCTGGCGTTTGCCCAGCAGCACGCGGTGCCCGACCTCAAGGCCAAGCCGGGCACGGCGGCGCCGAACCGCTTCTACGTGTACGGCGTGGTCGCGCGCCTGGGGCTGCTGGCGGCCTCG
Source organism: Massilia hydrophila (assembly GCF_020208145.1). Taxonomy (NCBI): domain Bacteria; kingdom Pseudomonadati; phylum Pseudomonadota; class Betaproteobacteria; order Burkholderiales; family Oxalobacteraceae; genus Massilia; species Massilia hydrophila. The sequence continues at coordinate 20,991 of NZ_JAHYBX010000013.1, forward strand.
CTGGAACTCGAGCGCACCGATCCGAATCCGGAAGTGTACTGAGTGGCGCCGGGGCAGGGAGTGGCTGGAAGCGGGTACTGCCCGCGAGAAATCGCATTTCCGGCTAAAATCAGGCATTCCCCTCCATTGCCCGCGCCATGAACATCGCCTTCCTTGCCGACCCGCTCTCTTCCTTCAAGATCTACAAGGATTCGACCTTTGCGATGATGCGCGAAGCGGCGCGCCGCGGCCACGCCGTGTACGCCTTCGAGCAGCGCGACATGGTGCTGGAAGAGGGCGCGGTCACGGCCGAGGTCAGGCGCATCCACCTGACCGGCGAGCCGGATGCCTGGTACCGCGCCGATGCCCCGGAGATCGTGGCCCTGTCGGTGTTCGACGCCATCATCGAGCGCAAGGACCCGCCGTTCGACATGGAATACGTGTACGGCACCTACCTGCTGGAACTGGCCGAGCGCCAGGGCGCGCGCGTGTTCAACCGTCCCGGCGCGATCCGCGACCATAACGAAAAGCTCACCATCGGCCAGTTCAGCGGGTACACCTCGCCGACCCTGGTGAGCTCGAACCCGGCCCGCCTGCGCGCCTTCCACGACAAGCACGGCGACGTGATCTTCAAGCCGCTGGACGGCATGGGCGGCGCCGGCATCTTCCGCGTCAAGGCGGATGGCATGAACCTGGGCTCGGTGATCGAATCGCTCACCGACAACGGCCGGCATTCGATCATGGCCCAGAAATTCATCCCTGCCATCACACAGGGCGACAAGCGGGTGCTGGTCATCGGTGGCAAGCCGGTGCCGTTCACGCTGGCGCGCATCCCGCAGGGCAATGAAGTGCGCGGCAACCTGGCCGCTGGCGGCCTGGGCGTGGCCATGCCGATCACGGAGCGCGAGCGCGAGATCGCCGAGGCCATCGGCCCCATCCTGGCCGCGCGTGGTTTGTTGCTGGTAGGATTGGATGTCATTGGCGAGTACCTGACCGAAGTCAACGTTACCAGCCCGACCTGCTTCCAGGAAATCGCCGACCAGACCGGATTCGACGTGGCCGCGATGTTCATCGACGCGGTCGAACAACAAGTATCGAAAGCGAACTGACATGGTAGGCATCCTCCTGCTGACCCACGCGCCGCTGGGCCAGGCCTTCATCGCCGCGGTGGCGCACGTGTTCCGCGGCCCCACCGAGCGCTTCGAGGCGATCGACGTCAGCGCCGACCAGGACCTGCACCAGGTGAACTGCCTGGCCAAGGAGGCGATCGCGCGCCTCGACGATGGCGACGGCGTGCTGGTCATCACCGACATCAAGGGCGGGACGCCCTCGAACTGCTGCAATTCGCTGCAGGACGCCGGCCACGTGGAGGTCATCGCCGGCATCAGTTTGCCAATGCTGCTGCGCGCGATCACCTACCGCCGCGACAGCCTCGATGTGGTGGTCGAGATGGCCCTGGCCGGCGCCCAGAACGGCGCGGTGCGGGTCGACAACCGGATCCGCGTCGGATCGAGCTGATCGGACGAGCTGAACTTTCACCCCTTCATACCATTTGGCCACGGGCACATAACGAGAACATGATTCAACAGGAACTGGAAATCATCAACAAGCTGGGCCTGCACGCCCGCGCCTCCGCCAAGTTCACCCAGCTGGCCGCCAAGTTCAAGAGCGACGTCTGGCTTACCCGCAACGGCCGCCGCATCAACGCCAAGTCGATCATGGGCGTCATGATGCTGGCCGCCGGCAAGGGCGCAAAAGTGCTGCTCGAGGCGGACGGCCCGGACGAGGAAGCTTGCGTCGCGGCGCTGGCAGGCCTGGTCAACGACAAGTTCGGCGAAGGCGAGTAATGCCGCGCGAAGTGGCTCCTACCCGCCACACGGGACCATCGATGGCATCGTTCACCCTCCACGGCATTCCCGTATCGCGCGGCATCTCGATCGGCCGGGCGCACCTGCTCACGCCGGCCGCGCTCGACGTCAAGCACTACCTGGTGCCGGAAGAGCAGGTCGAGGCCGAGGTCGCGCGCCTGCAGGACGCGATCGCCGAGGTGCACCGTGGGCTGCAGGCCCTGTGGACCGAACTGCCGAAGGACGCCCCGACCGAACTGGGCGCCTTCATCGACGTGCATGCCCTGATCCTGTCCGACCCGATGATCTCGGAAGCGCCGCTCGACATCATCCGTACCCGCCACTACAACGCCGAATGGGCGCTGGTGACCCAGATCGATGAGCTGTCGAGCCAGTTCGACGAGATCGAGGACGAGTACCTGCGCGAGCGCAAGCACGACATCCAGCAGGTGGCCGAGCGCGTGCTGAAAGTCCTGATGGGCAGCGCCAGCGCGATGCCGCCGCCGTTCCCGGCGGGCGAGGACCATGCGCCGCCTTCGATGATCGTGGTGGCGCACGACATCTCGCCGGCCGACATGCTGGCCTTCCGCGACCGCGATGGCGAGAACCGTTCCTTCATCGGCTTCGTCACCGACGTCGGCGGCCAGAACTCGCACACCGCGATCGTCGCGCGCTCGCTCGACATCCCGGCCGTGGTCGGCCTGAGCCAGGCCTCGCGCCTGATCGAGCAGGACGACTGGGTGATCATCGACGGCGACGCCGGCGTGGTGATCTGCAACCCGAGCCAGCTGGTGCTGGAACAGTACCGTGCGCGCCAGGCCGCGCTCATCAAGGCGCGCAAGCGCCTGCTCAAGCTCAAGAAGACACCGGCGGTGACGAAGGACGGCACCGCGGTCACGCTGCTGGCCAACATCGAGCTGCCGGAGGACTGCCCGGGCGCGCTGGAGGCGGGCGCGATGGGCGTCGGCCTGTTCCGCTCCGAATTCCTGTTCATGGGCCGCGGCCCCAACGGCCTGAAGGTGCCGGGCGAGGACGAGCAGTTCGAGCAGTACCGCAAGGCGGTGGTCGCGATGAAGGGCCGCTTGGTGACGATCCGCACGCTCGACGTCGGCGCCGACAAGCCGCTCGACCCCACCGAGCACACCGCCCTGAACCCGGCCCTGGGCCTGCGCGCGATCCGCTACTGCCTGGCCGAACCGCAGCTGTTCCTGACCCAGCTGCGCGCCATCCTGCGCGCCTCCGCCTATGGAAAAGTACGGATCCTGATCCCGATGCTGGCGCATGCCTTCGAGATCGACCAGACGCTTGCCATGATCGAGCAGGCCAAGACCCAGCTGCGCGAAGAGGGCGTCAAGTACGACCCGGGCGTGGAAGTGGGCGCCATGATCGAGATTCCCGCGGCCGCGCTGGCGCTGCCGATGTTCGTCAAGCGCATGCAGTTCCTGTCGATCGGGACCAATGACCTGATCCAGTACCTGCTGGCGATCGACCGCGTCGACTACGAAGTGGCGCACCTGTACAACCCGCTGCATCCGGCGGTCCTGAACCTGATCGCCCAGACCATCGCCACCGGCCACAAGGCCGGGCTGGACGTGGCCGTATGCGGCGAGATGGCGGGCGACCCCAAGCTCACCCGCCTGCTGCTCGGCATGGGCCTGCGCGAATTCTCGATGCATCCGGCCCAGCTGCTGGCGGTGAAGCAGGAAATCCTGAACAGCGACCTGGCCGCGATCACCACCCGCACCCGGCGCATCCTGCGCGCGGTCGAGCCGAACGAGATCGCCGCCGCCGTCGAACAGCTGCAGACCCTCTGATGATGAAGAAGCACACGCAACCCCCATGGCATCGATAGGAAACGTCACACCGCAGGCGATGCATTTCGCCGAACCCCTGCCGCTGCAAAGCGGCGCCCAGCTGGGCGACTACACGCTGATGTATGAGACCTATGGCACGCTGAACGCCGAGCGCTCGAACGCGGTGCTGGTCTGCCACGCGCTGAACGCCTCGCACCACGTGGCCGGCACCTACGCCGGCAAGCCCAAGAGCCAGGGCTGGTGGGACAACATGGTGGGGCCGGGCAAGCCGGTCGACACCGACCGCTTCTTCGTCATCGGCGTCAACAACCTCGGCTCCTGCTTCGGCTCGACCGGCCCGATGCACACCAACCCCGCCACCGGCAAGCCCTATGGCGCGGCCTTTCCGCTCTTGACGGTGGAAGACTGGGTGGCGGCCCAGGCGCGCCTGGCCGACCGCCTCGGCATCGACTGCTTCGCCGCCGTGATGGGAGGTTCGCTGGGCGGCATGCAGGCCCTGTCCTGGAGCATCCTGTACCCGGACCGCCTGCGCCACTGCATCGTGATCGCCTCCACCCCCAAGCTGTCGGCCCAGAACATCGCCTTCAACGACGTGGCGCGCCAGGCCATCCTCACCGATCCCGACTACCACGGCGGCGACTTCTACGAGCACGGCGTGGTGCCCAGGAACGGCCTGAAGGTGGCGCGCATGGTCGGCCACATCACCTACCTGTCGAACGACGACATGGCGGAAAAATTCGGCCGCAAGCTGCGCAACGCCGCCGAGAGCGACGACTACGCTTTCGATTTCGGCATCGACTTCGAGATCGAGTCCTACCTGCGCTACCAGGGCGACAAGTTCTCGGAATACTTCGACGCCAACACCTACCTGATCATCACCAAGGCGCTCGACTACTTCGACCCGGCGCGCGCCCATGGCGGCGACCTGGCCAAGGCGCTGGCGGCCACCAAGGCGCAGTTCCTGATCGCCTCCTTCACCACCGACTGGCGCTTTTCGCCGGAACGCAGCCGCGAGATCGTCGAAGCCCTGCTGTCGAACCGGCGCAAGGTGAGCTATGCCGAGATCGACGCGCCGCACGGCCACGACGCCTTCCTGCTGGAAGATCCGCGCTACATGGCGGTGGTGCGCGCCTACTACGACCGCATCGCCGCCGAACCCGGCGAACACCGCGCCGCGGCAAGGGAGGCGGCATGAACGCCCGCGAACTGGACGCGCTGCGTCCCGACCTGGCCTTCATCGCCGACTGGGTGCGCGAGGGATCGCACGTGCTCGACGTCGGCTGCGGCGACGGCGCCATGCTGCGCTACCTGGAACTGGGCAAGCGCTGCACCGGCTACGGCGTCGAGATCGCCGACGACAAGGTGCTGGAGAGCACCCAGCGCGGCATCAGCGTGATCCAGCACGACATGGAAGAGGGCCTCGACCTGTTCCGCGACAACAGCTTCGACATGGTGCTGTGCCTGTCCTCGCTGCAGATGATGCAGCATGTCGAGGCGCGCCTGCGCGACATCGTGCGGGTCGGCCAGGAAGCGATCGTATCCTTCCCCAACTTCGCCTACTGGCCGCATCGCGTGGCCCTGTTCAAGGGCCGCATGCCGGTCTCGCGCACCTTGCCTTACCAGTGGTTCGACACGCCCAACGTGCGCTACGCAACCATCCACGACTTCCAGGACCTGGCCGAGAAGTGCGGGCTGGAAGTGCTGGAGTACGTGGCGCTGGCCGAAGGGAAGGTAGTGCGCTTCCTGCCAAACCTGCGCGGCAGCCTGGCGGTGTTTCGCCTGCGCAAACGCTCCGGCGTCAGCGGGCCGGCGTGAGCGATCGACGGGGCAACCCGGCGCTTATGTGCGGTGGCGGCTTGTCGGGCCGGCCGTGATCCGCGATGATCGGCGCTGGTGGATCCATTCAGCTTATTTCTTGGGAGATAGTGCTGCTAAGAACAGCCTATCGCTGACGACATGAAAAAATTCAAGCATCTGGCGGGCTGCCTTGCGCTGTGCGCCGCCTTCGGCGTGGCCGGCGGCGCCGTGGCGCAGGACGACCGCCATACCACGGTCCAGGACGGCATCGAGGTACGGCCCCTGTCGCGGCTGACCAAGGTAGTCCCGGCGGAAACGGTGAACCAGGCGGCGGCGCAGCAGTACACGCAGATGATGAGCCAGGCCCAGCAGAAAGGCGTGCTGTTGCCGCCCTCGCATCCGCAAGTGCAGCGCCTGCGCGCCATCGCCCAGCGCATCATTCCGCACAGCGCGCGCTGGAACCAGGAAGCAAGCCGCTGGCAGTGGCAGGTCAATGTCATCGATTCGAAGGACGTGAACGCCTTCTGCATGCCGGGCGGCCGGATCGGCTTCTTCACCGGCATCCTCACCTCGCTGAAGCTGACCGACGACGAGGTAGCGGCCGTGATGGGACACGAGATCGCCCACGCGCTGCGCGAGCACAGCCGCGAAAAGATGGCCAAGCAGGGCCTGACCAACATCGGCGCACGCCTGACCGGCCTGGCGGCATCGGCGATCTTCGGCGTCGATCCGAGCTTCACCGGTTCGCTCGCGAATGCCGGCGCCCAGCTGGTCGGACTGAAGTTCTCGCGCAACGACGAGCGCGAGGCTGACCTGGTCGGCCTCGACATCGCCGCCCGCGCCGGCTACGACCCGCGAGCCGGCATCGCCCTGTGGCGCAAGATGGCGGCCCTGAGCCAGCGTGCGCCGATCGAGCTGCTCTCGACCCACCCGGGCGGGGAAAGCCGCATCAACGACATGCAGGCGCACATGAACGTGCTGCTGCCGGTGTATGCGCGCACCAAGGGGACCACCGCCGCGAAGCTGCCGCCCTACCGCAGCAACGTCGCCCTGCGCTAAGCGATGGGCAGCAGCCGCAAGGGCCACCAGGCCGAAGCCAATGCCTACGTGCCGCTGCCCGTCCGCGACGGCGTCGCGCCCAGCTACCTGTGGCTGACCGAGACGCGCGCCGGTGGCATGCTGCGCTTCTTGGCCGAACGCTTTCCCGACGTGTCCGAAGGCGCGTGGGGGCGCCGCCTGGCGCGCGGCGGGATCGTCGATGCGAAGGGGACCCCGCTGCGCGCCGACAGCCCGGTGCGCGCGGGCATGCGCATCTGGTACTACCGCGAGCTGGAATCGCCGGAAACCCCGATTCCCTTCCAGGAAACGGTGCTCCACCAGGACCAGCACCTGCTGGTGGCCGACAAGCCGCACTTCCTGCCCACCATCCCGACCGGGCGCTTCCTGCACGAAACCCTGCTGGTGCGCCTGAAAAAGCGCTACGGCCTGCCGCACCTGACGCCGATCCACCGGCTTGACCGCGAGACCGCGGGCGTGGTGATCTTCTCGCACAATCCGGACTCGCGCGGGGCCTACCAGTCGATGTTCCAGAAGCGGGTGGTGCGCAAGGTATACGAGGCCCTGGCGGGGCCGATCGAAGGGCGCAGCTTCCCGTTCACCTACCGCAGCCGGATGCAGGATGCGGAACAGTTCTTCGTCAGCGAAGAGGTGCCGGGCGAGCCGAATTCCGAGACCGTAATCGAGCTGATCGAGCGGCGCGGCGCGCTGGCGCACTACCGGCTGCATCCGCACACCGGACGCAAGCACCAGCTGCGCCTGCACCTGGCGGCGCTGGGCGCGCCGATCCTGAACGACGCTTTCTACCCGGTCGCGCTGCCTTGCAAGGGGGATGATTTCAACGCGCCGCTGCAGCTGCTGGCGCGCGCGATCAGCTTCGACGATCCGCTGACGGGGGAGACACGGCGTTTCGAGAGCCGCTTCCGGCTGGCATGGCCGGCGGACGCGTATTCAGAAGACAAGCTTCTGAGTACGGCCTAATTATTAGAGATCGTAATCAATGATGAGCGGGGCGTGGTCGCTGAAGCGCTCGTCCTTGTAGACCGATACCGACTTCGCGCACGCCGCGATGCCCGGGGTGGCCACGTGGTAGTCGATGCGCCAGCCCACGTTCTTGGCATAGGCCTGGCCGCGGTTGCTCCACCAGGTGTAGTCGGCGGCGTCCGGCGCCACCTTGCGATGCACGTCCACCAGGCCGATCTCGTCGAAGATGCGGCTCATCCAGGCCCGTTCTTCCGGCAGGAAGCCCGAATTCTTCTGGTTACTCTTCCAGTTCTTCAGGTCGATTTCCTTGTGAGCGATGTTCCAGTCGCCGCAGATCACCACTTCGCGGCCCTCGGCCTTCAGTTCCTGCAGGTGCGGCAGGAAGACTTCCATGAAACGGAACTTGGCCAGCTGGCGCTCCGGAGACGAGGAGCCGGACGGGCAGTACACCGAAATCACCGTCAGGTTGCCGAAGTCGCAGCGGGTGTAGCGGCCTTCGGCGTCGAATTCGGTACAACCGAAGCCGATGCGCCTGTTGTCCGGCGCGCTGCGGCTGTACACGCCGGTGCCCGAATAGCCCTTCTTCTCGGCGTAGTGGAAATGGCCATGGTAGCCGTGCGGCGCGAGGAATTCCTCGGTCATGTCGGCCTGCTGCGCCTTCAGTTCCTGCACGCAGATGAAATCGGCGGACTGGGTGGCGAGCCAGTTGAAGAAACCTTTTTTGTGGGCGGAACGGATGCCGTTCAGGTTCGCGGAAATAATTCGTGGCATGGGATTCGAGGTGAAGAAAAGCAGGGTCCGGCACGGGGTACCGGGCCGATAGTGTAGCCTGTTTCGATACTCTTCGGAACGGTCCCGGCCGGGCGCGGCTTCGCTCCCGCGAAGTGGGCGGTTTACAATACGCGCTTTCGACCATTCAGGAGAAGCACGTGAGCGACTTGCGCCAGGAATTTATTGCATTTTCGGTGGGGGCCGAGGTATTGAAGTTCGGTAACTTCACGACCAAGGCGGGGCGCCAGTCGCCGTACTTCTTCAACGCCGGCCTGTTCCACGACGGCGCGACGCTGGGCCGGCTGGCGCAGTTCTACGCCCAGACGCTGCTCGATTCGGGCGTCGCATTCGACATGCTGTTCGGACCCGCGTACAAGGGCATCACGCTGGCCAGCGCAACCGCGGTGGCGCTGGCCGCCAAGGGCCGCAACACCTCGTTTGCCTACAACCGCAAGGAAGCCAAGGACCACGGCGAAGGCGGCACCATCGTCGGCGCCAAACTGGCGGGCAAGGTCGTGATCATCGACGACGTGATCTCGGCCGGCACCTCGGTGCGCGAATCGGTCGACATGATCCGCGCCGCCGGTGCCGAACCGGCCGCCGTGCTGATCGCGCTCGACCGCATGGAGCGTTCGGGCAAGGACGATGCGCTGTCGGCGCACTCGGCGGTGCAGCAGGTGTCGCAGGAATTCGGCATCCCGGTGATTTCGATCGCCAACCTGGACGACCTGTTCACCTACCTGTCGAACGAAGCCGGTGCCGAGCTGGGCACCCACAAGGAGGCGGTGGCCGCCTACCGCAGCCGCTACGGCGTCTAAAACATCGGGGTCAGAGTCGAATTGTTGGGAAACTTTTTGAAGTTGCCAAACAATTTGACTCCGACCCCATTTGTTTTTGCGTTGTTGCTCAGTTAACAAATGAGGGTCAGAGTCGAATAGCAGGAAACTTTTGAAAATTTCCCGATAATTCGACTCTGACCCTCAAGCCCAAGGCCCGGGGCTGATCCGCCCCGGGTGAGCCGCCCACCCTGCATCAGCCCGCCAGCTTCTGCTTCAGCAGTTCGGTCACCTGGGCCGGATTGGCCTTGCCCTTCGAGGCCTTCATGGTCTGGCCGATCAGAGCGTTGATCGCGGCTTCCTTGCCGGCGCGGTACTGTTCCACCGACTTGGCATTGGCGGCCAGCACCTCGTCAACGATCGCCGCCAAGGCGCCCGTGTCCGAGATCTGCTTCAGGCCCTTTTGTTCGATCACGGTGTCGGCCAGGTTCTCGTCCTGCGACCCGGCTTCCCACATGGCCGCAAACACTTCCTTGCCGGCCTTGTTCGAGATGGTGCCGTCGGCGATGCGCTTGAGCAGCAGGGCCAGCTGGGCGGCGGACACCGGCGATTGCTCGAGCTCCACGCCTTCACGGTTCAGGGTCGAGGAAACGTCGCCCATCATCCAGTTGGCGGCGGCCTTCGCGTTTTCCTTGCCGGCCGCAGCCACCACGGCCTCGAAGAAGGTCGCCATCGCCTTGGAGGAGGTCAGCACCAGGCTGTCGTATTCCGGCAGGCCGTAGTCGCCGGTGAAGCGTGCCCGCAGGGCGCCCGGCAGCTCGGGCATGTCGGCCTTCACGCGCTCGATCCAGTCCTGGCCGATGACGAGCGGCGGCAGGTCCGGGTCGGGGAAGTAGCGGTAGTCCTGCGCGTCTTCCTTGGTGCGCATGGAGCGGGTTTCCTTCTTGTCCGGATCCCACAGGCGGGTGGCCTGGATCACCTTGCCGCCGTCCTCAATCAGCTCGATCTGGCGCCGCACTTCGTAATGGATCGCTTCTTCCATGAAGCGGAAGGAGTTCAGGTTCTTGATCTCGCAGCGGGTGCCGAATTCCTTCTGGCCGACCGGGCGCACCGAGACGTTGACGTCGCAGCGGAAGGATCCTTCCTGCATGTTGCCGTCGCAGACGCCCAGCCACACGACCAGCGAGTGCAGGGCTTTCGCGTAGGCCACGGCCTCGGCGGCGCTGCGCATTTCCGGCTCGGACACGATCTCGAGCAGCGGCGTGCCGGCGCGGTTCAGGTCGATGCCGCTCATGCCGGCGTAGTCTTCGTGCAGCGACTTGCCGGCGTCTTCTTCCAGGTGCGCGCGGGTCAGGTTGACGGTCTTCGTTTCCAGCTTGCCGTCCTTTTCAAAGGCGAAGCTGATGGTGCCGCCCTGGACCACCGGGTCCTCGAACTGGCTGATCTGGTAGCCCTTGGGCAGGTCCGGATAAAAGTAGTTCTTGCGCGCGAAAACTGACTGCGGCGCGATTCTAGCGCCCACGGCCAGGCCGAAGCGGATCGCGCGCTCGACGGCGCCGCGGTTCAGGACCGGCAATACGCCCGGCAGCGCCAGGTCGACCGGGCTGGCCTGGGTGTTCGGCTCGGCGCCGAAGCGGATCGAGCTGCCGCTGAAGATTTTGGAGTTGGTCGTGAGCTGCACGTGGTTCTCAAGACCGATGACGACTTCCCATTGCATAGTTGTTCTCTCTTTGTTCTGTGGCTGCGCTGGCGTAATTTGAACGCGTGGGCGTTTGTAAATCAGGCCACTGGCCTGATTTACCCCGCCGACCCTGCGGCTTAAACGCCCTCTGGAGCGCGCTGGTGCCAGTCGGTCACCTGCTGGTACTGGTGCGCGATGTTCAACAGCTTCGCTTCGGCGAAATAATTGCCGATGATTTGCAGGCCGACCGGGCGCTTGGCATTCTTTTCGCCCTGGCCGAAACCGACCGGGATCGACATGCCCGGCAGGCCTGCCAGGCTGGTCGACAGCGTGAAGATGTCGGCCAGGTAGTTCGCCACCGGATCGTTGGCTTTCGAACCCAGGTCCCAGGCCACGGTCGGGGCCACCGGGCCCATGATCACGTCGCACTTGTCCTTGAAGGCGGCCTGGAAGTCGTCCGCGATCAGGCGGCGGATCTTCTGCGCCTGCACGTAATAGGCGTCGTAGTAGCCATGGCACAGCACATAGGTGCCGACCATGATGCGGCGCTGGACCTCGCGGCCGAAGCCTTCCGCGCGGGTTTTGCGGTACATGTCCTGCAGGTCCTTGTACTCGCTGGCGCGGTGGCCGTAGCGCACGCCGTCGAAGCGCGACAGGTTCGACGAGGCCTCGGCCGGGGCGATGATGTAGTAGGTCGGGATCGACAGCGCGGTCTTCGGCAGCGAGATCTCGACCAGGGTCGCGCCCAGTTTCACGAATTCGTCCAGCGCGGCGCGCACGGCGCTTTCCACGTCGCTTGCCAGGCCTTCGCCGAAGTATTCCTTCGGTACGCCGATGCGCAGGCCGCCCAAGGGCTGGTTCAGGTCGCGGGTGTAGTCCTCAAGCACGTTGCCCTGTTCGACCGTCAGGCTGGTCGAATCGCGTTCATCAAAACCGATCATTTCGTTGAGCAGCAACGCGCAGTCCTCGGCGGTCTGGGCGATCGGGCCGCCCTGGTCGAGCGAGGAGGCGAAGGCGATCATGCCGAAGCGCGACACGCGGCCGTAGGTCGGCTTGATGCCGGTGACGCCGCAGAAGGCGGCCGGCTGGCGGATCGAGCCGCCGGTGTCGGTGGCGGTGGCGGCCGGCGCCAGGCGCGCGGCGATCGCGGCGGCCGAGCCGCCCGAGGAGCCGCCCGGCACCGCCAGCGGATCCCAGGGGTTCTTCACCGGGCCGAAGGCCGAATTCTCGTTGGCCGAGCCCATCGCGAATTCGTCGAGGTTGACCTTGCCCAGGGTGACCATGCCGGCGCGGCAGAAACGCTCGACCACGGTGGCGTCGAACGGGCTTTCGTAATTGGCCAGCATTTTCGAGCCGGCCGTGGTGCGCCAGCCGCGCGTCACGAAGATGTCCTTGTGCGCGATCGGCACGCCGGTCAGCGGACCGGCGGTGCCGGCGGCGATGCGGGCGTCGGCCGCGGCGGCCTGGGCCAGCGAACGTTCGCGGTCCAGGTGCAGGAAGGCGTTGTGGGTGCTCGCTTCGATGCGGTCGAGGTAGTGGCTGGCCAGTTCGACGCTCGATACCTGCTTCGATTGCAGGAGCGCGGACAGCTCTTTGATGGTCTTGTTATGCATGTGCGTGTCGGTTCGTGAAGACGGAGGCGGGAGCGGAGGCGATTATTCGATCACTTTCGGGACCAGGTACAGGCCGTCCTGGGCCTTCGGCGCCGGGGCCTGGTAGTCCTCGCGGCGGTTCTCCTCGGTGACCACGTCGTCGCGCAGGCGCAGCGGCAGCGCCATGATGGCGGAGAGCGGCTGTGACAGCGGCGCGACGCCGCTGGTGTCCACCGCCTGCATCTGCTCGGCCAGGGCGAAGATGCCGTTCAACTCGGCCAGCGCGGTTTCCGCATGGGCCTCATCCATTTCGAGCTGGGCCAGGTTGGCGATGCGTTTTACGTCTGAAAGTGTCAGGGACATGGCAAAAGGGCGCGGCGCGGGCCGCGCGCAAAAATGTGAGTGGGCTAGTAATGAATGTTGGCAGACGGTCAGCAAACGGCGCGCTACGTCCGATAAAACCTTGGAAACACCGTCGATCTCGCCTTGGAAATGGGGCCGAAAACGCCCCCTTTTCAGCATGTAATCGACAAATTATAAGGTAGAATGGCGGGCTAATGCGCTGTCGGGCTGCGAGACCGCCCGCCGCAGGAAAAGACCGCGCTGCCCGGATGCGCGCGGCAAGGACAACCCGACCAATATTCACGCGCGCCCAGTCGCGCATCAGGACACACATGTTTGGTTCTTTACGCAGCTACTTCTCGAATGACCTGGCGATCGACCTCGGCACCGCCAACACCCTGATCTACGTGCGCGGCCTGGGCATCGTGCTGGACGAACCATCGGTCGTCGCCATCCGCCAGGAAGGTGGCCCGAACGGCAAGAAAACCATCCAGGCGGTGGGCAAGGAAGCCAAGCAGATGCTGGGCAAGGTGCCGGGCAACATCGAGGCCATCCGCCCGATGAAGGACGGCGTGATCGCCGACTTCACCGTCACCGAGCAGATGCTCAAGCAGTTCATCCGCATGGTGCACGACTCGAAATTCTTCCGCCCCTCGCCGCGCATCATCATCTGCGTGCCCTGCGGCTCGACCCAGGTCGAGCGCCGCGCGATCCGCGAATCGGCGCTCGGCGCCGGCGCCTCGCAGGTCTACCTGATCGAAGAGCCGATGGCGGCCGCGATCGGCGCCGGCCTGCCGGTGTCGGACGCCACCGGTTCGATGGTGGTCGACATCGGCGGCGGCACCACCGAGGTCGGCATCATCTCGCTGGGCGGCATGGTCTACAAGGGTTCGGTGCGCGTGGGCGGCGACAAGTTCGACGAAGCCATCGTCAACTACATCCGCCGCAACTACGGCATGCTGATCGGCGAACAGACCGCCGAAGCGATCAAGAAGGCAATAGGGTCGGCCTTCCCCGGTTCCGAAGTCAAGGAAATGGAAGTCAAGGGTCGCAACCTGTCGGAAGGCATCCCGCGCTCGTTCACGATCTCGTCGAACGAGATCCTGGAAGCCCTGACCGACCCGCTCAACAACATCGTCTCTGCCGTCAAGAACGGCCTGGAACAGGCCCCGCCCGAACTGGGCGCCGACATCGCCGAGAAGGGCATGATGCTGACCGGCGGCGGCGCGCTGCTGCGCGACCTCGATCGCCTGCTGATGGAAGAAACCGGCCTGCCGGTGCTGGTGGCCGAGGATCCGCTGACCTGCGTGGTGCGCGGTTCGGGCATGGCGCTCGAGCGCATGGACAAGCTGGGCTCGATCTTCTCCTACGAATAAGAAAGCAGGACTGGCGGCGCGATGAGCGTGCTGGCGGGCAGGGCGTGCGGCGGTACCGCGCGCGTCTGCCCGCCTTGACCTTGGCCGGCCGCACGGTCCAGACAGGACGCCAACCAGGACATGGAATACAGTCCGCCGCCGCTTTTCAAACAGGGTGCCCCGGCCCGGGTCAAGGCGATCGTGTTCGCCCTGATTTCGGTGATGCTGCTGGTCGTCGATGCGCGCTACCACACCCTCGGCGCGGTGCGCCAGGTGGCCGCCACCGTCCTCTATCCGCTGCAGATGGCCGCCCTGATGCCGCGTGAAGCGCTCGGCAACATGGCCGGCTATTTTTCCTCGATCTCCACGCTGCAAAGGGAAGTGCGCGAGCTCAAGACCCAGCAGCTGGCGCAGGCGCGCGTGCTGCAGCAGGCCCAGCTCCAGATGGCGGAGAACGCCCAGCTGCGGCGCCTGATGGATGCCAGGCAGCACCTGCCGGTACAGGCCCAGATGACCGAGATCCTGTACGACGCGCGCGATCCGTCCACGCGCCGCATCGTGGTCGACCGCGGCGCGCGCGACAATGTCGTGGCCGGGCTGCCGGTGATCGACCATGCCGGCGTGGTGGGCCAGGTCACGCGCGTGTTCCCGTTTACCTCCGAAGTCACGCTGCTCACCGACCGCGACCAGGCGATTCCGGTACAGGTGCTGCGCAGCGGCCTGCGCAGCATCGCCTACGGCCGCGGCCAGTCCGGCCTGCTCGACCTGCGCTTCGTGGTGGCCAATGCCGACATCCAGGTGGGCGACGTACTGGTGACCTCGGGCCTGGACGGCATGTACCCGGCCGGCCTGGCGGTGGCCAAGGTGGTGCAGGTCGAGAACGTCGCGGCCGGCGCCTTCGGCCGCGTGGTGTGCCAGCCGCTGGCCGGCATCGACCGCAACCGCCAGCTCCTGATCATCATGTCGCAGTCGAACCTGCCGCCACGCCCGCAGGCGCAGACCAAGCCGGCGGCGACCACCGCGCGCCGCAAGCTGCCCGACATGGCGCCGGTGCCGCAGCCGCCGCTGGCGCCGTCGCCGCTGCCGCCGCAGGGCGTCCCGGCCGGTGCGCCCGGTGCGGCACAGGGCCAGGGCGCCGCGCCGGTGAATGGCGTCGGCGGCGTCGGCGGCCTGCCGCCCCGGCCGGTGCCGCAGCCGGCCGCGCCCGCGCCTGCGCCAGCGCCGGCGACCGCCGCCGCAAGACCAGGGACGCAGCAGCAGGCGCCGCAAGCGCAGCCGCCGCAACGCGCCACGACCACCGTCCCACAGGGAAGCACGCCGAATGCCAGGTAACCGTCCGCACTACATCCTGCTGCCCGTCAGCCCGCTGTTCATCACCTTCAGCCTGGTCTGCGCCTTCATGCTCAACCTGCTGCCACTGGGCCGCTGGGTGGGCGCGCCCGACTTCGTCGCGCTGGTGCTGGTGTTCTGGGGCATCCACCAGCCGCGCAAGGTCGGCATCGGCGTCGCCTTCGTCATGGGCCTCCTGATGGATGTCCATGACGCCAGCCTGCTGGGCGAGAACGCGCTCGCCTACACGCTGCTGTCCTATCTCGCCATCATGATCCACCGCCGCGTGCTCTGGTTCCGCCTGATGACCCAGGCCATGCACGTGTTCCCGCTGCTGCTGCTGGCGCAGACGGTGCAGGCCTTCGTCCACTTCACGGCCTCCGGGCGCTTCCCGGGGCTGCTGCACTTCGCCGAGAGCGTGGTCGCGGTCGCGCTGTGGCCGGTGATCACCTGGCTGCTGCTGGCGCCCCAGCGCCGCGCCGTCGACCGCGACCATACCCGCCCGATCTGATACCGACACACCTGCCGTGACCGAGTTCAAGGACAACGACCGCGAGATCCACCAGTTCCGCCTGCGCCTCACCGCCATGGTGGGCCTGGTCTTCATCTGCTTCGGCCTGCTGGTGGCGCGCTTCGTCTGGCTGCAGGTACTGCGCCACGACCAGTTCGCGCTGCAGGCGGAAGACAACCGCATCGCGCTGGTACCGATCGTGCCCAACCGCGGCCTGATCGTGGACCGCAACGGCGTGGTCCTGGCGCGCAACTATTCGGCATATACGCTCGAGATCACGCCCTCCAAGCTGCAGGCCAACCTGGAGTCCGTGATCGACGAGCTGTCCAAGCTGGTGGCGATCGATGCGCGCGACCGGCGCCGCTTCAAGCGCCTGCTGGAAGAGTCGCGCAGCTTCGCCAGCGTGCCGCTGCGCACCCGCCTCACCGACGACGAAGTGGCGCGCTTCACCGCCCAGCGCTTCCGCTTCCCCGGCGTGGAGGTGCAGGCGCGCCTGTTCCGCCAGTATCCGCTGGGCGATACCGCTTCGCACGTGATCGGCTACATCGGCCGCATCAACCAGAGGGAAGCGGCCCAGCTCGAGGATGACGGGCTCGATGCCAACTACAAGGGCACCGAACATATCGGCAAGGAAGGCGTCGAGAAGAAGTACGAGAGTTACCTGCACGGCACCACCGGCTACGAGCAGGTCGAGCGCACCGCCGGCGGGCGCGCGATCCGCACCCTGTCGCGCACGGCGCCGGTCCCGGGCAGCAACCTGATCCTGTCGATCGACATCGAGCTGCAGAAGGTGGTCGAGGAAGCCTTCGGCGAGAACCGCGGCGCGCTGGTGGCGATCGAGCCGTCCACCGGCGACGTGCTGGCCTATGTGTCGCGCCCCGGCTACGATCCGAACCTGTTCGTGGACGGGATCGATACCCAGAGCTGGAACGAGCTCAATACCTCGCTCGACCGGCCGCTGATGAACCGTCCCTTGTCCGGCACCTATCCGCCCGGCTCGACCTTCAAGCCCTTCATGGCGCTGGCCGCCCTCGAGATGGGCTTTCGCAAGCCCTCCGACGGCATCCGCGACCCCGGCTTCTTCATGCTGGGCGGGCACCGCTTCAACGACGACAAGCCGGGCGGCCACGGCTACGTCGACATGTACAAGTCGGTGGTCGAGTCCTGCGACACCTATTACTACCAGCTCGGCAACGAGATGGGCATCGACAATATTTCGAGGTTCATGGGCGAGTTCGGCTTCGGCCACCCGACCGGCATCGACCTCGAGCACGAGAAGACCGGGGTGCTGCCGTCCAAGGAGTGGAAGGCGCGCCGCTTCAAGACCCGCGCCACCCAGAAGTGGCTGGGCGGCGACACCATCTCGATCTCGATCGGGCAGGGCTTCAACAACTACAGCATGATCCAGCTGGCGCACGCGGTCTCGACCCTGGCCAACAACGGCGTCGTGATGAAACCGCACCTGGTCAAGATGATCGAGGACGGCGCTACCCGGCAGCGTACGCTCACCGTGCCCAAGGAAACGCGGCGCATCGCGCTCAAGCAGGAAAACATCGACTTCATCAAGCACACCATGGTGGGCGTGACCCAGGAAGCCTCCGGCACCGGCCGGCGTGCCTTCGCGGGCGCCGGCTACATCTCGGCCGGCAAGACCGGCACCGCGCAGGTGATCGGGCTGAAAGGCCAGAAGTACAACGCCAACGCGATCGACGAGCGCCACCGCGACAACGCGTTGTACGTCGCCTTTGCCCCGGCCGACAACCCGAAGATCGCGCTCGCGCTGATCGTCGAGAACGTGGGCTTCGGCGCCTCGTTCGCGGCGCCGATCGCGCGCAAGGCGATGGATTACTACCTGCTGGGCAAGCGTCCGGCGCCGCCCAAGCCGAAGGACGGGCAAGCCGTGCCCGCCCCACGCGCCGTCACGCCGGCGCCCGGCGCACCGGTTGCCGTCCCGGCTGCGGCCCCGGCCCCGATCGTGCAGGCCGCCGCGCCCGCAGCCGCCCCCGCCCCCCGAAAGGAATAAGCCATGGCGCACATCCCAGAACGCCGTTCGCTGCGGCGCCGCCTGCGTCCGTATTTTGCCGTGTTCGACTGGCCGCTCGCCACCGTGCTGTTCGTGCTGATGATGACCAGCGTGATCACCATGACTTCGGCCGGCGCCGATTTCCCCGACCGCGTCGAGCACCAGATCCGCAACTTCCTGCTGGCCTTCGGCATCATGTGGGTCGCCGCCAACGTGCCGCCCCAGACCCTGATGCGCCTGGCCGTGCCGATCTATACCTTTGGCGTCGCGCTGCTGATCGCAGTGGCGATGTTCGGCATCATCAAGAAGGGGGCGCGGCGCTGGCTGCACGTGGGCGTGGACATCCAGCCCTCCGAAATCCTGAAGATCGCCACGCCGCTGATGCTGGCCTGGTACTTCCAGCAGCGCGCGAACGCCGCCAACTGGAAGAACTTCCTGGTCGCGGCGGCGCTGCTGCTGGTGCCCTTCATCCTGATCGCCAAGCAGCCCGACCTCGGCACCGCGCTGATGGTGGGGGCCTCGGGCTTCTACGTGATCTTCCTGGCCGGCCTGCCGTGGAAGGCGCTGCTCGGCCTCGGCCTGGCCGGCGGCGCCGCGCTGCCGATCGCCTGGTCGATGCTGCACGACTACCAGCGCGAGCGCGTGATGACGCTGATCGATCCCACCTCCGATCCGCTCGGCAAGGGCTTCCACATCATCCAGTCCGAGATCGCCATCGGTTCCGGCGGCCTGCTGGGCAAGGGCTACGCCAAGGGGACACAGGGCGCGCTGGAATTCGTGCCGGAACAGACCACCGACTTCGTGTTCGCGGTGTTCTCGGAAGAGTTCGGACTGGTCGGCAACTGCTTCCTGCTGGTCGTCTACCTGATGCTGATCGGCCGCGGCCTGATGATCGCGGCGAACGCGCCGAACACGTTTACCCGCCTGCTGGCCGGCGCGATCACGATGATTTTCTTCACGTATGCGTTCGTCAACATGGGCATGGTGAGCGGCATCCTGCCGGTGGTCGGCGTGCCCTTGCCCTTCATGAGCTACGGGGGCACCGCATTTATTACGCTAGGTCTTGGCGCAGGTATATTGATGAGTATTCAAAGACATCGTAAACTAGTGCAGACGTAATTTAACAAGGACCGCGCATGGCCGTTCCAAGAAAACAACTTGCTACGACCATCGGCACGGTCATCACCCTGGCAATCCTGGCAACGGGGTGCAGCAGCACGTCCACCGGCGAACATAAGCCCCTGATTCCGCTGCCCTGGAAGCATCCGGCCGCCAAGCATGGCGATGCGCCGAAGCTGCCGCCGCCCAATTCGGGCCGCGGCGGCTACTACAAGGACGACGGGCCCGGCGCCAATCCGCCCCCCGGCCTGATGGACCTGCCCGATGCGGTGGTCAAGGCCGAGCCCTATGCCAAGTGGGCCAACCGTCCGTACGCGGTGTTCGGCCAGACCTATACCCCGATGCTGCACGACGACCCCTTCGTGCAGCGTGGCGTGGCCAGCTGGTATGGCGTGAAGTTCCACGGCCAGAAGACCTCGTCCGGCGAGCTGTACGACATGTACAAGATGACCGCGGCCCATCCGACGCTGCCGATTCCCTCCTATGCGCGCATCACCAGCGTCGAAACCGGCAAGTCGGTGGTGGTGCGCATCAATGACCGCGGCCCTTTCCACGCCAGCCGCATCGTGGACGTCTCCTATACGGCGGCCCTCAAGCTCGGCCTGCTGGGCAAGGGCAGTCACCAGGTCGAGCTCGAGCGCCTGTTCCCGGACGACCCGATCCGCCTTGCCTCGGAGCGCCGCAGTGCCGCCTCCGAAGCGCAGTCGGCGCCGCCCGAGATCGTCGCCCTGATGCTGGAAGACCGGGTGCGCACCGACAGCGCGGCGCTGGCCCAGGTCGTGCCCAAGCTGGTCCCGCGCGGCAGCTACTACGTGCAGCTCGGCGCCTATGGCCGCGCCGGCACCGCCGAAGCCATGGGCGCGCGCCTGCAGCAGGCCGGCGTCGAAGTCGGCAAGCTGGAAGTGGTCAAGGCGGGATCGGTGAACCGCCTGTTCGGCGGCCCCTTCGAGCGCCGCGAGGATGCGGCCGAGGCGGCGCGCGCGGTGCCGGATTCGTTCGGGCTGAAGCCGATCGTCGTCAAGCGCTGAGGCGGCAGGCCGCTGCGGCGGTCCAGTCCATATCAGGTATCAGCGCCGGCCGCGATAGGGTTCGCAGCCAATGCCGTCTCCATCCCGATCGAGGTGCGGGCCGTAGCCCGGGTCGCCACGCCTGACAGGCGCGGCGCCGGCCGCGCGCGCCTGGACGCAGTTGGCATAGCTGCCCGTGCGGCCTGTTTCACCGCCCGCGCCATTATCGCGCGGCGCCAGGCGGCGCACCGGGGCATATCCGCTCAGGGTATTTTGCGTGTTGGCAGGCGCGCGATGGCAATGGTAGTCGCCGGTCTTGCGGTTGACGTGGCAGCCGTCCGCGTTGAGGCCGCCGCCGTGCGCATGGGCGGCGGAAAAGGGCAGCAGCAATGCCAGCATCAGCGCCGGCGAGATTTGCCACCGGACGCGGGTAGCCTTCAGGTATGCAGGGAAAAGCCGGCTGCCAGACATGCTTTCGTGGGATAAATTGCCTAGAAGATGTTTGGCGAATTATACGCAGCTTGTTTTGGAAGTATCCATCACTCCAGCCTTATTCTGGCGACAAAATTCATGTGAGCAGCATAACATTCCATTATCGACTATTTCCTGATAGAAATATGTCTTATGATGGGCATCATTAAAATATTCACCATTTAAGGCATGGCCCGTATCCGTCCACCTGCTGAAGCCGAAGCAAACTTGTGGGCTGGCGCACCTTCCTTCGTGACCTTCCTGCCAGTGCTGGTGTTGTGCGTCCCGTTCGTCTGGCTCCTGTTTCCGATTCCCGTGCTGGTCTACTACTGGCTGCAATGGCGCACGACACGCTATGCACTTACTTCGCAGAGGATGCGCGTGACCTCGGGCGTGTTGAGCAGGCGGGTCGAGGAAGTAGAGCTGTTCAGGGTGCGCGATATCGAGCTGCACGCCTCGTTCGTCGAACGCCTGTGCGGCGTCGCCACCCTGCGCATCCATTCGAACGACCGGACTGCGCCAACGCTTGCCTTCGAGGGAATTGCCCGGGCAGCTTGGGTCAAGGAAGCGCTGCGGGAACGCGTGCTGGTGCTGCGAGAAACCAAGAGAAGAATTGTTTGATGAAGTTGATACAAAAATGCGCGCTACTGGCCTGCGTCCTGGCCAGCCCGATGACGTTTGCCCAAGCCGCGGACGATATGGATGCAGTCGAATCCGCCGCTTCTACTGGCGCTGATCCGGGCCGTTTCGACGTGTCCAACGACGCATGCTACTTTCGCATGAAGGAATTGGACACGATCGCGGCGAAGGGATTCAAGCCATGGGACGACCCGCGCAGTGCGCTGCGTGCGAAGCCGGGCGACGGCAAGATTCTCGGCGTGCCCGCTGGCGAGTGGGACCAGACCGTACTTGCCGAATTGGATGCTGCCTTGTCGGTCTGCACCGGGCCCTCCTCCATGGGTTCCGTGTGGGATTCCAGCTTCGCCGACCGCGTCCGCGAAGGCTTGCCCGGCTACCTGAACCTGGCGCGCGAACGGATCGCCCGGAATGCGCGTTTCCATGAAGGGTCGGCCAGCATTTCCGGAGCAAGTGCGTCGTGCGAAGCCCTGCTCGACTATGCCGACTCCGGCGTCAGTCCGGGGATGCCGGGTTATGGCAATGCGGTATTCGGCAAGCCGTTTACTGCTTACGAAGATGCCGACTACGGCTTCCTGCACGAAAAGATCGATGCCTGTATCGGACTGCTGGAAGAGGCGGGCGTGGGCGGCAAGGATGAACAGACCGCGGCCCTGACCAGGCTGCAGCAGCGTATCGCCAGCGAGTGGCCAGGAGAGCAGGAAGATCTGGCGCGCCAGCAGCAAGCCGCGGCGGAGGTGAGCGCGAAGGAAGATGCGCGCGTTGCGGAGGAGAAGCGCCGCACAAAGGACCCGACCACGCTGGAACGCATGGGGGACTACCTGCGCAACGTCGGCATCCTTGGCTTCCTGGGATGCATTGCGGCGATGCCCAAGAAGGATCGCAGGTTCAAAAGTGGCTACCAACGCGATGTGCTGCCGAAAAAACCGCTATTCATTGTCTTCGTCAGCTCGATTGGCCTGATAGTGCTGGGAGCGCTGATCGGCGGAACCTGGGTTTAAGGCCGAGACCGCCGCTTCAGGGGCAAAGTGCGCAGGCTGCCTGGGCGGGTGGCGTTCTGCGTTACTGGCAACTGCGCAGCTGGACCCCGGCGAAATCGTCCGCGATGCCGGCAAGCCGCTTGCGCTCGTCCTGCGTCAGGTCGCGGAATTGCCAGGCCGCGCGCGTGCCCTGCGGCCCACGCGGCAGCACGCGCGCACCGCGCACGCCTTGGCGTGCCAGCGAAGCGATCAGGCTCTGCGCCGCTGCCTCGCTCTTGAACACGCCCAGCGACACCGCCCACCTGAGCGGCGAATCGCTCTGCATCACGAAGAAGTTCTCGATCCCGCGTTCCTTCAGTTCGGCCACGCGCCGTTCGGCGCCTTCCTTGCCGCCGCCGGGCGGCAGGTAGACCAGGTGGCTGCTGACTTCCTGGAAAGGCACGCTGATGCGGCTGGCGCGCTGGCCAAGGCCGAGGCGTGCGACGCGGGTGTCGAAACGGCGCGCGTCGCCGGCGGCGAAGGCGCCGGCCTGGGTGCAGGCGATGGTTTCCACCGGCGCGGCGGCGGCCACAGGAAGGGGCTGCGCCGGCAGGGCCGCAGAGGAGGCTGAGGTTGAGGCCGCATCGGCTGCCGCGCGCGCCTCGCTTGCCGTCAGCATCACCATGCGCTCGGGCGCCAGCTGGTTCTTCAGGCGCTGCGGCTCGCGCTCGCCGTCCTCGAGCCGGCCAAGGTAGCCCTCGGCATGGGCGAACAGCGCGGCATTCGATGCCAGCAGCGCCCAGAATACGAATTTCAACAAGTGGCTTCTCCGTTCATGCGGCGGCTGCAGCGTGCAGGCCGACCAGCACGATGTTATCGACCACCCGGTGCCCGAACTTGAGGACGGGGGCAATGTAGGGCGCCGCACCGCCGGAGAGGATGCAGGTGCTGGCGCCGTGCGCCGCGCAGGCGCGCTCGATCGCGCCGGCCTGGGCCGAGAGCAGGCCCGACACGATGGCGTCGTCGGTGTTGTCGCCGAAGACCGGCGGCGGCGCGCCGCCCGGCACCACCTGCGGCAGCTGGGCCGTGTTGCGTGCCAGCGCGCTGGCCATCAAGGCCAGGCCGGGCAGGATCATGCCGCCGATGAAACGGCCGTCCGCGGTGATGGCATCGACCGTGGTCGCGGTACCGCAGGTAGCCACGACCAGGTCCTGGCCGGGCGCCAGCGCGCGCGCGCCGATCGCGGCGGCGAAGCGGTCGCAGCCAAGCTGGCCCGGGTTGCGGTAGCCGTTGAGCAGGCCCGCGCGTTGTTCCGTGGCGGCGAACCATTCGACCGGCACGCCCGCCGGCAGGGCGTGTGCGATACGCTCGCGCAGCGCCGCACCGGCCACGTTGGCCACGATCGCGCGCGTCACGCCGGCCGCGCGCCAGGCGCCGGCGGCATCGTCGAGGGCGGCGTGCGGGAGCGCCTCGAGGCGGGTCCAGGCGCCCAGCGCGGCGCCAGGCGCGGCCAGGGCCCACTTGATGCGCGTGTTGCCGGCGTCGATCAGCAGCAGCATGGCCTACTCCTTCACGCGCAGCGACACGTCGCCCGCGAGCACCGTGCTGCGGCCGTGGGCGGTATCGAGCAGCAGGCGGCCGCTATCGTCGACGCCGGCGGCCAGGCCCTCCTGCACTACCTGGCCATGGTCGAGGATGACCACGGTCTGGCCCTGCCAGGCGTGACGCAGGTTCCAGCGCGCGCAGAAAGGCGCGAAGCCCTGGCGCGCGAACAGGCGCAGCGCCTCGGCCAGCGCGTCGAGCAGGGCGGCCATCAGGACGTCGCGTTCCATGCGCGCCAGCCAGGGCGCGCCGGCGGCGCTGCGGCCGAGGCGCGCTTCCACCTCGTCCGGCATCACCAGGTTCAGTCCGATGCCGATCACGGCCCAGGTGCCGCCGCCCTGCGCGGGTGGCGCGGACTGGGTCTCGATCAGGATCCCGGCCAGCTTGGCGCCGTCCTTGAGCACGTCGTTCGGCCATTTGAGCTGGACCTGCACGCCCAGTGCCGCCAGCGCCTCGCCCAGGGCCACGCCGACCGCGAGCGGCAGCCCGGCCAGCAACTGCGGGCCGCCGTCGAACTTCCAGGCCAGCGAGAAGGTCAGCGAATGTTCGCTGGAAGACAGCCAGCTGCGCCCGGCGCGGCCACGACCGGCGGTCTGGTGCTCGGCCACCAGCAGCAGGGCTTCGCTGAGCAGGGGCGCGCGCGCCAGCAGGTCGGCATTGGTGGAGCCGGTCTCCGGCACCACCTCCACGCGCACCCCGGCGCGCGACAGCGCGGCGATACGCTCGGCGTTCATGGCCGCCCCTGATCGTCTGTGGCGCGCTGCTTGGTCGGGGCGCGCGCGAACAGGCGGTCGAACAGGGCGTTCGGCAGCAGGCGCAGCAGCTTGGCGACGACGCCCATCTGCCAGGGCAGCACGCGGTAGCTGGCGCCGCGCGCGATCACGTTCACCGCCTGGGCGGCGAAGCGTTCGGCGGGCATCAGGAAGGGCATGGGGAAGCGGTTGTTGCGGGTCATGGGGGTGTCGATGTAGCCGGGAGCGATGGTCACCACCTCGATGCCGCTGCCGCGCAGCTCCACGCGCAGCGATTCGCAGTAGCTGTGCACGGCCGCTTTCGAGGCGCAGTAGGCGCCGGCGCCGCGCATGCCGCGGATGCCGGCCACGCTGCCGATGCCGACCAGGCGGCGCGCGCCGTCCTGCTGCTTCATCGCAGCGATGAAGGGGGCGAAGGTGGCGACCGTGGCATTCACGTTGGTGGCGAACACGGCGTCGAAGACCGCCAGGTCGGCGGGGCGCTCGGTGAGGGTGCCGTGCGAGATGCCGGCGCAGGCGATGACGATGTCGGTGCCGCCACTGGCGGACAGGAAGTCGGCGGCGGCCGCCGCCAGCGCCGCACGGTCGGTCACGTCCGCCGCGTACAGGCGGTGGCGTTCCGGATGGGGCAGGGAAGCGGCCAGTTCTTCCAGCAGTTCGCGGCGGCGCGCCAGCAGGCCGAGACGGGCGCCGCGCGCCGCGTATTCACGCGCCAGCGCGGCCCCGATGCCGCTCGAGGCGCCGGTGATGAAGACCCGCTCCGCGCGCACCGGCGCAACGTTCATTTGCGGGCCGCTTTCGCCCGCGCGACCAGTCCGTCCATCACCTGCAGCGTGCCGGCCAGCGCCGCATCGCCGGCAACGCCGGCTTCCGCCAGCATGCCGGGCGAGGTGAGGAAGCGGCCGTCGACCGCGATCATCGGCCAGTGGGTGATGCGGTAGGCTTCCATCATGGCCTGGGCGCGGCGCAGCTTGGCCTGCACGCCGAAGGAGCGGTAGGCGTCGACGAAGCGGGCGCGGTCGATGCCGGCCCGGCTGGCCCAGTCGAACACCTGCTCGTCCTCGGCAAACCTCTGGCGCTCGACGTGCATCGCGTTGAACACCTGGCCGTGGTACTGCTCGAGCAGGCCGAGCGACTCGAGGGTGAAGAACAGGCGCTGCTGCGGCATCACCGCGGCGCCGGCCGGCACGTGCACGCGGCGCAAGGCGATGTTCTCGCCCTGCCGCCTCACCCAGTCGGCCAGCTGCGGCTCGAAGGCGTAGCAGTGCGGGCAGTAATAGGCAAAGAACTCCAGCACCTCGATTCTGCGGCCGCTGTCGGTCGGCTGGGCTTCGGGCAGCGTCAGGTATTCGGTGCCATCCTTCGGCGAAGCGGGGGAGGCGGCGGCGATGCCCGGCA
The DNA here is from genome assembly GCF_020208145.1 of Massilia hydrophila. Lineage (NCBI taxonomy): Bacteria > Pseudomonadati > Pseudomonadota > Betaproteobacteria > Burkholderiales > Oxalobacteraceae > Massilia > Massilia hydrophila. The sequence goes on from NZ_JAHYBX010000013.1 coordinate 46,792, forward strand.
CGGCGGCGGCCAGGGCGGAGCAGCAGATCAGGCGGCGAAGCGGGTTCATGCGGTTCCCTGGAAAGCGAAAAGGATCAGCGCTGGTTGCGGACGATGGCAACGTCGATGCCGCTATCGAGCAGCTTGGCGCGCGCCTTGTTCATGGCCTCCGGGCCGCCGTAGGGACCGACCCGCACGCGGTGCAGCACGCCGCTGTCGGTGCTGCGGTCGCTGATCGTCGCTTCGAAGCCGAGCAGGGCCAGCTTGGCGCGGGTGTTCTCGGCGTCCGACATCTCGCGGAAGGCACCGGCCTGCAGGTAGTAGATATAGCCGTCGCCGCCATTCGCGGGGACCGGGGCTGCAGGAGCCGCGGCTGCCGGGGCAGGCGCGGCGGGCGCTGCCGGCGCAGTGGCCGAAGAAGCGGCCGGCGCCGTTGCCTGCATGCCGGCGATGGCCTGGCCCAGCGGGTCGGCATCGGCCGGCGCCGCGGCCGGGGCGGCATCGGGAACCGGGCGGTTGGCGCGCTCGGTGAGCTCGCGGTTCGCCTCGCGCGCGGCGTCGCGCTTGCCGTACAGCGGCTTGTTCGGATCGTTCGCCTGGCTCGGCTCGAGATCGGCCGGGCGTCCCATCTTGGTGGAGCGGTCGGTGAAGGGCGATTGGCCCTTGGTGATCACGAGCGCGACCGCCACCGCGATCCCCAGGCCGATGATCAGGCCGATGATGATCCCGGTCAGGGTACTGCCGCGCTGGCGCAGCGGGGAGAGATGTCGGATGGCGGTCATGTTGCGATTTACTGTTGGGTTTCGGTCGGGGTGTCCGCCAGTGCGCGTTCCATCTTGGCCGGGGCCGATACGCCGATCAGGGCCAGGCCGTTGCGCAGCACCTGGCGGGTGGCCAGGGCCAGGGCCAGGCGCGCCAGCTTGAGCGCTTCGTTATCGTCCAGCAGCCACTTGTGGGCAAAGTAGTAGCTGTGCAGCTCGCCGGCCAGTTCGCGCAGGTAGAAGGCGACGTGGTGCGGGCTCAGCTCGAGTTTGGCGCGCTCCAGCATTTCCGGGTAGGCCGACAGCTTGGCCAGCAGGCTCGCTTCGTGCGATTCGGTAAGCAGCGACAGGTCGGCACCTGCCAGCTGCGCTTCATCGCCCCCCCAGTTGGCCAGCGCCGAGCAGATGCGCGCATGGGCGTACTGCACGTAGTACACCGGGTTCTCGTCCGAGGTCTTCAGCGCGACGTCGACGTCGAACACGAACTCGGTGTCGGCCTTGCGCGAAATGAGGAAGAAGCGCACCGCATCGCGGCCGCGCGTGATGTCGCCGTTGCCCGACCATTCGATCAGGTCGCGCACCGTCACGTAGGAACCGGCGCGCTTGGAGATCTTGACCTCTTCGCCGTTCTTCATGACGGTGACCATCTTGTGCAACACGTAGTCGGGGTAACCCTTCGGGATGCCGATGTTGACCGCCTGCAGACCGGCGCGCACGCGGGCGATGGTGCCGTGGTGGTCGCTGCCCTGCACATTGATGGCCTGGTCGAAGCCGCGGCGGAATTTCTGGATGTGATAGGCCACGTCCGGCACGAAATAGGTGTAGGTGCCGTCGGACTTGCGCATCACGCGGTCCTTGTCGTCGCCGTAGTCGGTGGTCTTGAGCCACAGCGCGCCTTCCTGCTCGTAGGTGACGCCGGCGTCGACCAGGGCCTGCACGGCCGCTTCCACCTTGCCGTCCGCGTACAGCGAGGACTCGAGGTAGTAGTTGTCGAACTTGACGCCGAAGGCCTGCAGGTCCTGGTCCTGCTCGTTGCGCAGGTAGGTCACGGCGAAACGGCGGATCGACTCGATGTCGTTGACGTCACCCGACGCGGTGGCGGGCTCGCCATCGCTGGCCGAGACGGTCTTCTTCGCCAGGAAATCGGCCGCGATTTCGGCGATGTAGTCGCCGTTGTAGGCCGCTTCCGGCCACTCGGCGTCGCCCGGCTTGAAGCCGCGCGCACGCGCCTGGACGGAGGTGGCGAGGGTGGCGATCTGCACGCCCGCGTCGTTGTAGTAGAACTCGCGGGTGACGTCGTGGCCCTGCGCTTCGAACAGCGAGGACAGGGCATCGCCCAGCGCGGCCTGGCGGCCGTGGCCGACGTGCAGCGGACCGGTCGGATTGGCCGAGACGAATTCGATGATCGCGTGGTGGCCCTGGCCGGACGTGCCGCGACCGAAGGCCGCGCCCTGCCCGAGCACGGTGCGCACGACCGACTGCTTGGCGCCAGCAGCCACGCGCAGGTTGATGAAGCCGGGACCGGCCACCTCGGCCGATTCGACCAGGCCGGCGGCACCAGGCTCGGCCAGCAGGGCGGCGACCAGGCGGGTGGCCAGTTCGCGCGGATTGGTCTTCAGCGGCTTGGCCAGCTGCATCGCGATGTTGCAGGCGATGTCGCCATGGCTCGGGTCGCGCGGACGTTCGAGCACCACGTTGGGGGTGAGGTCGGAGCCGGCGACGATCGGCGCGAGTGCGGCCTGGAACAGGGCGACGATTTGTTGTTTTTGTTGGACGAGCATGGGAGTGTTTCGGTCTGTATAGTGAGGCGGGCCTGCGGACAGGCAAACAGCGCCCATTATACTGGTTTGGCGCATGATGCAATACGATCAGGCTGGCATTTGCAATGCAGCAAACACTTAAGCGGCGCCAAAGCCTGACCCGTTACAATGAAGCCTTTTCACCGTATCGACCTGCCATGACCGACAAGCGCCCGACGCTCACCCTGAAACCGAAAGCCAAGCCGGCGCGTACCGCTGCGTCGCAGGGTGGGGGCAAGCCACGTCCGGCCGCTGCGCCGGCGCAGGCCGAGGCCAGCAAGCCGGCCCAGGCGACCGCGCCGAAACCGAGCTACCGCCCGTCCGCCGAGCGCGCAGCGGCCCGCTCCGCGCCGCCTGCGCCGCGTGACACTGCGCGCCTGCGGCCGAGCCATGAGGTCAAGGTGGCCCCCCAGCGCGACTACCGGCCCGACCTGAAGGCCGACTCGCTGGCGCTGAGCCTGCTGGGCGCGGCGAATGCCGTGGCCCGGGTGCGCGGCGGCAGCGCGCTGCCGCAGGCCTTGAGCGCCGTATTCGGCGCCTACGAAGTGACGCCACAGGCGCGCGGCGCGATCCAGGACATCGCCTACCGCACGATGCGCCAGCTGGGCCGCTGCGAGACCCTGCTCGGCCTGATGACCAGCAAGGCGCCCGAACCGCCGATGCTGGACGGCCTGCTGTGCGCCGCGCTGGCCCTGCTCGATCCACCGCAGGGCGGGCAGCCGCCCTACGAGGCCTTCACCGTGGTCGACCAGGCCGTCACCGCGGCCGCCAGCCATCCCGATTTTGCGCACGCCAAGGCCATGGTCAATGCCGTGCTGCGCCGCTTCCTGCGCGAGCGCGAAACCCTGGTCGAGCAAGCGCTGAAGCAGCCGCTGGCGCGCTGGAACTATCCGCAATGGTGGATCGACAGCACCCGCAGCGCCTATCCGCAGGACTGGGAAGCCATCCTCACCGCCGGCAACGCGCATCCGCCGCTGACCCTGCGCGTGAACCGGCGCCGGCTCGACGTCGCGGCTTACCTGGAGATGCTGCGCGCGGCCGGCTTCGATGCCACCCAGGTCGGCCCGAGCGCGGTGCGCCTGGCGCAGGCTGTCAACGTCAGCCAGATCCCCGGTTTCCATGAAGGCCTGGTGTCGGTGCAGGATGCCGGTGCCCAGCTGGCCGCGCCGCTGCTCGACCTGGCCGACGGCATGCGCGTGCTGGACGCCTGCGCGGCGCCGGGCGGCAAGAGCGGCCACATCCTGGAAACGGCCGAGGTCGAGCTGACCTCGGTGGATGCCGACCCGGCGCGCCTGGCGCGCGTCCGTGACAATCTCGGCCGTCTCGGCCTCGCGGCCACCCTGCTCGCCGCCGAGGCCCAGGAGGGCGGCTGGTGGGACGGCCGCGCCTTCGATCGCATCCTGGCCGACGTGCCGTGTACCGCGTCCGGCATCGTGCGCCGCCATCCGGATATCCGCTGGTTGCGCCGCAAGTCGGACACGCTCCAACTTGCAACACTTTCCAGCAAAATACTCGACAACCTTTGGCAGATGTTACTGCCCAATGGTAAATTGTTGTTTGTGACATGTTCGCTCTGGCCCCAGGAATCGGAGGCGCAGGCAGCCGCGTTCGCGGCGCGCCATGACGCCCTCCGCCTCGACGCGCCGGGCCAGCTGCTGCCAGCCAGCGGTGCCGGGCAGGATCATGACGGCTTGTTTTACGCCCTGTTCCAGAAAAAAGCGGCGTAATGCTCATCCCGACAGAATAGGCTTCGGCTTCAGATAAGGCTCCGGCGCACCCGTGACGTTACGATTTTTCTGCCTACTCGCTTGCCAGCTGCTGCTGGTCTTCGCGTGCACGCAGGCGCGGGCGGCCGATGTCGACATCACCAAGGCGGAAATCCAGGCCACCGAGGAAGGCTACCGTCTCAATACGGCCTTCGCCTTCGACCTGAACCACGAGCTGCAGGACGCGGTGCAGAACGGCGTCAAGCTGCACTTCACCACCGAGATCGAGATGACGCGTCCGCGCTGGTGGTGGCGCGACGAGAAGGCGGTGCTGGCGCGGCGTACCATCGGCATCTCCTACGACGTGCTCACGCGCCAGTACATCGTGGCCATCAACGGCAGCGTGCCGCAACCCTTCAATACCCTCGACGATGCGCTGTCGCTGATCCGGCGCCCGGCGCGCTGGCTGATCGCGCCGCGCGACGCGCTCAAGCGCGGTGAAACCTACAACGTCTCGCTGCGCATGTTCATGGACCGCGACTTCCTGTCCAAGCCGCTGCAGGTCAACGCCATCAACGATTCGAGCTGGCGCCTGGCTTCCAACCGCAAGACCTTCACCTACCGTGCGGAGTAGCAGGCATGCGCGGTAAGTCGGTGAACCAGGCGCTGCGCTACGCGCTGGTGGTGGGCGGCGCCATTGTCTCGATCCTGCTGTTCCTGCTTGCCTCGGCATCCGACAATTCCGGCTTCTTCGACCGCTACTACACCTGGCTGCTGGGCCTGAACGCCGGCATGGCGGCGCTGCTGCTGGTGCTGGTGATCGTGGCGCTGGCGCGCCTGTACGCGCGCTACAAGGCCGGCAAGTTCGGCTCGCGCCTGGTGGCGAGGCTGGTGCTGCTGTTCGCCGGCATCGGCATCCTGCCCGGCCTGGTCATCTTCATGGTCTCGGTGCAGTTCGTGTCGCACTCGATCGAAAGCTGGTTCGACGTCAAGATCGAGGCTGCGATCGAGTCCGGCATCAACCTCGGCCGCGCCGCGCTGGACGAAGCCGTGGCCGAACTCGGTGCCACCGGACAGACCGCGGCCGCCACCCTGGCCGGCCAGGACGCGGTCGCGGTGCAGGGCATCCTCACGCGCCTGGTGGACGACGTCAGCGGCCTGCAAAGCGCGATGCTGCTGGCGGCTGACGGCACCGTGCTGGCCTCCAGTTCGCAGGACCGCATGCTCGACCTGGAGCGCGACCGCCCGACGCCGGTGATGCTCAAGTCGGCGGCGCTGCCGGGCGGCTATGCCAGCCCCGAGGGCACCGGCGCCGGGGGCGAGGCCGGGGAAGAGCCGAACGCGCTCGACGCCGCCACCGGCCTGCGCCTGCGCGTGGTGCTGGCGGTGCCGGAGGCGCTCGGGATGGAGCCGCGCTACCTGCAGCTGCTGCAGTCGGTGCCGGTGAACCTGGCCTCGAACGCGGTGGTGCTGCGCAGCGCGCGCGACGAATACCAGTCGCGCTTCCAGGAGCGCACCGGCCTGCGCAAGATGTACATCGAGACCCTCACCTTGACCCTGCTGCTGGCGATCTTCGGCGCCATCGGCAGCGCGGTGCTCATCGCCGGCAACCTGGCGCAGCCGCTGCTGGTGCTGGCCGAGGGTACGCAGGCGGTGGCCGAGGGCGACCTGTCGCCGCGCCCGACGGTCGAGACCAACGACGAACTGGGCACCCTGACGCGCTCCTTCAACGCGATGACCGGCCAGCTGTTCGAGGCCCGCAGCGCCGTCGAGCGCAACCGCATGGCGCTGCAGAACGCCAAGGCCCACCTGGAGTCGGTGCTGGCGAATATGTCAGCCGGCGTGATCGTGCTCGACGCCGAAGGGCGGGTAGTGAACTCGAACGACGCCGCCTACCGCATCCTGCAGGTGGAACCGGGCGCGCTGAGCGGCCCGCTGGGCAGCATCGCGGGCCTGGAGACCTTCTACAACTGCGTCACGCGCGCGATCTCGGCGCAGAGCGCGCAGAGCGCGGCCGGCGCGCCTGCCGGCGGCGACCGGCGCCGGCGCGCCCACTGGCAGCAGCAGATCGAGATCCCGCGCCGCGGCAGCCAGGATGGACAAGACCACGAGCAGGACCATGACATCACCCTGCTGGCGCGCGGTTCGCGCCTGCCGGTCGGTACCGGCAGCGGCTTCATCGTGGTGTTCGACGATATCTCGGACGTGATCTCGGCCCAGCGCTCGGTGGCCTGGGGCGAGGTGGCGCGCCGCCTGGCGCACGAGATCAAGAACCCGCTGACCCCGATCCAGCTGTCGGCCGAGCGCCTGCAGATGAAGCTGGAAGCGAGCCTGCCGCCGCCGGAAGCGGAACTGCTCAAGAAGAGCACCACCACCATCGTCAACCAGGTCGACGCCATGAAGCGCATGGTGGACGACTTCCGCGACTACGCGCGCACGCCTCCGGCGGTGCTCGAACCGCTCGACCTGAACGGCCTGATCGACGAGATCCTGCAGCTGTACCTGACAGGGGACGGCTCCGACATCATCCACGCCGACCTGGCGCCCGGCCTGCCGCAGGTGATGGGCGACCCGACCCAGCTGCGCCAGGTGATCCACAACCTGGTGCAGAACGCGCAGGACGCGCTGGTCGACCGCAGCCCCGGCGCGCCGCCTCCACGGGTGGAAGTCACCACCGAGGCGATCCACTACGAGGGCGCGGACGGCGCCGACGGTACCGCGGTGCGCCTGGCGATCACGGACAACGGCCCCGGCTTCTCGCCGCGCATCCTGGCGCGCGCCTTCGAGCCCTACGTCACCTCCAAGGCGCGCGGTACCGGCCTCGGGCTGCCGATGGTCAAGAAGATCATCGATGAACATGGCGGCCGTATCGACATCGGGAACCGTCCCGATGGATCTGGCGCGTCGGTATTCATTTTGCTGTTAAAGTTAGCCCCCGAGGCGAACTTGGCCGAAACTTAAAAGACGCTTAAAATCTCACTGGGTAGTTGGCGATAGCGGGCAAGAGATCAGGAAGGCGGACAGATGGCGAACATACTCGTAGTTGATGATGAAATGGGCATCCGGGAGTTACTTTCGGAAATCCTGGGCGATGAAGGCCATGCCATCACACTGGCGGAAAATGCGCAGCAGGCGCGCGAGGCGCGTGCCGCCGGCGCTCCCGACCTGGTGCTGCTGGACATCTGGATGCCGGACACCGACGGCGTCACCCTGCTCAAGGAGTGGCAGCGCGACGGCCTGCTCACGATGCCGGTCATCATGATGTCCGGCCACGCCACCATCGACACCGCGGTCGAAGCCACCCGCATCGGCGCCCTGAATTTCCTCGAAAAACCGATCGCCCTGCAGAAGCTGCTGAAAGCCGTGCAGCAGGGCCTGAGCCGCGCCCAGGAAGTGGCGCGCGCGCCGCTGGTGCCGCCGCGCCCGGTGCCCGCCGCGATCCCGGTGCCGGATGCCGGCGTCCCGAGCGCGGCCGCCGCGCCGATGTTCGCGCCGCCAGCCCCGCCGGCGGCCAACGGCTCGCGCATGGTGCATGCGATCTCGCAGGGCGAGGGTACCGGCTATACGCTGTCCTTCGACCTGCCGCTGCGCGAGGCGCGCGATGCCTTCGAGCGCATGTACTTCGAACACCACCTGGGCCGCGAAGGCGGCAGCATGACACGCGTGGCCGAGAAGACCGGCCTCGAACGCACCCACCTGTACCGCAAGCTCAAGCAGCTCGGCGTCGAGCCGGGCAAGCTCGCCAAGAAAGGCGTCTGATTGCGCGGACGCGTCGCGACCACCCTGGTCACGGGTGCTTCCGCGGCGGCGCGCGAAGCGGCCATCGCGGCGCGGCTCGCGGCGCTGCTGCCGGATCCGGCTACAGCGCCGGAAGGCAGGATCGCCGTCATCCTGGAAGGGCTCGCCTCAGGCAGCAGCCCGATCCCCGCACTCCCTCCTGTCAGACTTGTCCGACTCGCACCCGGGTGCATGTGCTGTGCCGGGAACCTGGTTTTGCGTGTAACATTAAATCGACTGTTACGCCAAGGCCCTGAACGCCTGTTCATCGGTGTGGCGAACAGCGAACACCTTGATCAGTTGCGATCGTGGCTGCAGCAAGCGCCATACGATCAGCTGTTGGCACTGGAGCCGGTCCTACACACCTGACGCTGTGTCGTGACGTACTTGAAATCGGTCCAGCGAGCCCCACCTCTTAAGCGAAGTGATCAGTCAAGCGTCCGCCGCCAGGCGCCTGACCTGCACAATTACTCTGATCGAGAGAAGGAGTCATCATGAACATGATCTATAACAGCGAACAGTACAGCGTCCTGGAGTTCGGCGTTGATCGCGACCTCGAAGCGCTGCGCTTCGGCGGGTACGAGATCGTCGACAAAGCCGGCCGGCGCGAAGCGTTCATCGGCGGCAAACTGGCTCAGTCTTTCCGCCGCGATGTGAACAACCTCATCGCCAGCGAGCCGACCATGGAAGAAATCGACGACTTCCTGGGTTCCTACGATACCCTGATGAGCCAGCCGGTCGTGCTGCACTGAGCGTCACATCCACCACTGCGGTTTCAAGGCGCGGTGGTGGCGGCACGGTGCTAGCCCGTGCCACCGGCACCTCTGGCGTGGTAAGCTGCGCGCATGTGCCAACTCCTCGGAATGAACTGCAACGTCCCCACGGACATCGTCTTTTCCTTCACCGGCTTCGCCCATCGCGGCGGACGCACCGACACCCATCACGACGGCTGGGGCATCGCCTTCTTCGAGGGCAGGGGAGTACGCCACTTCGTCGACCACCAGGCCGCCATCGCCTCGCCGATCGCCGAACTGATCAAGCGCTATCCGATCAAGTCCACCAACGTCATCGCCCATATCCGCAAGGCCACGCAGGGTAGTATCGCCCTCGAGAACTGCCACCCCTTCGTGCGCGAACTGTGGGGCCGCTACTGGGTATTCGCCCACAACGGCGACCTGAAGGAATTCGCGCCGCAGCTGTCCGGCCCGTTCCGCCCGGTGGGCACGACCGACAGCGAACTGGCCTTTTGCTGGCTGATGCAGAACCTGCACGCGCAGTTCGGCGACGTCGCGCCAGCACTGCCCGCGCTGCGCGCTGCGCTGGAACGGCTGGTGCCGCAAGTGGCCGCGCACGGCACCTTCAACATGATGCTGTCGGACGGCACCGCGCTGTTCACCCACTGCTCGACCAAGCTGTCCTACATCGTGCGCCAGTATCCTTTCGCCGCCGCCCACCTGGCGGACGAAGACCTGTCGGTGGACTTCTCCGAAGTCACCACGCCGAACGACAGGGTGGCCATCATCGTGACCGAGCCGCTGACCAAGAATGAAACCTGGATTCCTTTCGCCCCCGGCGAATTGAAGTTGTTCGTGGATGGCATGCCACAGTCATGACAAGGGCTTATCGTCGCGGCAATAAATTAATGCCAAAAAGCCACTAAATCTGACGGATACGGTAAAGTAGGGATGTTCGCGAGCCCAACCACACGACATGACCGATACCGCCGCCAGCCCTGAGGGGGCTTCACAGCCAGCTTTCCAGTCTGCTTCCCAGCCGCTGCGCAATTTCTATCTCGGGCGCCAGCCGGTGCTCGACCGCAACCAGGCGCTGTTCGGCTATGAACTGCTGTTCCGTGGCAGCGCCCAGGGACCGGCGCAGATCGACTCGGGGCTGTCGGCCAGCGCCGGCGTGCTGCATCATGCTTCCCAGCTCGGGCTGCCGCGCGCGATCGGCGACGCCACCGCCTTCCTGAACGTCGACACCGACGTCCTCATGAGCGACATGTTCGCCTTCCTGCCGCGCGAACGGACGGTGCTCGAGATCGTGCGTTCGGTGGTGCCGGACGATGCCGTGATCCGGCGCATGACCGAACTGTCGACCCACGGTTTCCGTTTCGCGGCCGAGGCCTCGGCCCATGGGCCGGGCCTGGCGCGCCTGCTGCCGGTGGTCGATTTCGTCAAGATGGACCTGCGCGAACTGCCCGTGGTGAGCCTGCTGTCGCTGGCACCGCGCCTGCGCGGCACCGGCAAGCGCCTGGTGGCCGAGAAGGTCGAGAGCCACAGCGAATACCGCACCTGCCTCGACCTCGGCTTCGACTACTTCCAGGGCTATTATTTTGCCAAGCCGACCGTGATCGCCGGGCGCAAGCTCTCGCCTTCGCAGGCCGCCGTGATGGACCTGCTGCACCTGGTGGTGTCGGATGCCGACAATGCCGCGATCGAGCGCGCCGTGAAGCAGGACGTCACGCTCGGCCTGAACCTGCTGCGACTGGTGAACACGCCGGCGGCGGGTGCGGGAAGGCGCATCGAGTCGGTCAGCCAGGCCGTGATCCTGCTGGGCCGGCGCCAGCTGCAGCGCTGGCTGCAGATCCTGCTGTATGCGGAGCAGGGGATGCGCGGTCACAACGCGAGTCCGCTCCTGATGCTGGCCACCACGCGCGCGCGCCTGATGGAACTGCTGGCCCAGCGCCTGCGCCCGGGGCAGCGCAATGTCGCCGACATCGCCTTCACGGTGGGCATGATGTCGCTGATGGATACCCTGTTCTGCATTTCGATGCAGGACATCGTCGAACAGATTCCGGTGATCGACGAAGTGCGCCACGCGCTGCTGGTACGGCGCGGCTTCTTCGGTGAACTGCTGCGCCTGGCGGAATCGCTCGAACGCATCGACGGCGCCCAGGACGAGGTGACGCCGGCGCTCCACGAACTGTCGATGGACGGGGACGACCTCGCCGAGCTCGAGGTGTCTGCCTTCGAGTGGAGCGACAAGGTCGTGCGCTACGCGATCTGAGCTACCGGGTCCGTAGCGTGGGCGGCTTGCCGCCCACGCGTTGCCAGCCGCGGTAGCGCCAGACCTCAGGACAGGTTCGGCGCCAGGTACCGCTCGAGTTCGCTCTTGTCCATGCCACGGCGGCGCGCCATGTCGTCGAGCTGGTCGTCGCCGATCTTGCCGACCACGAAGTACTTCGATTCCGGGTGCGCAAAGTAGAAGCCCGACACCGCGGCTCCCGGATACATCGCGAACGACTCGGTCAGCTCCATCCCGATTTCCCCGGCCTGCAGTGTGCGGAACAGTTCGCCCTTGACCGTGTGTTCCGGGCAGGCCGGGTAGCCCGGCGCCGGGCGGATGCCCTGGTAGGCCTCCTTGATCAGCGCCTCGTTCGACAGGTCTTCGCCCGCCGCATAACCCCACAAATCGGTACGCACGCGCTCGTGCAGGTACTCGGCGAAGGCTTCGGCCAGGCGGTCAGCCAGGGCCTTGAGCATGATCGAGGAGTAGTCGTCCAGGGCCGCTTCGAAGCGCTGCTCGTGCTTCTCGATGCCCAGGCCCGCCGTGACCGCGAACATGCCGATGTAGTCAGGCGTGCCGGAGTCCTTCGGTGCGACGAAGTCGGCCAGGCACTGGTTCGGGCGCTGCTCGCCATCCACGACCGGCTTGACGCCCTGCTGGCGCAGGCCATACCAGGTGAAGGCGACCTGCTGGCGCGTTTCGTCCGTGTAGATCTCGATGTCGTCGTCGTTCACCGAGTTCGCCGGCAGCAGCGCGATGGCGCCGTTGGCGGTGAGCCAGCGGCCATCGATGATCTTCTTGAGCATCGCCTGGGCTTCCGCGAACACCTTGGTGGCGGCCTCGCCCACCACCTCGTCGCTGAGGATGGCAGGGTAGGGGCCGGCCAGGTCCCAGGTCTGGAAGAACGGACCCCAGTCGATGTAGCGCGCCAGTTCGCCCAGCTCGACGTTCCTGAAGACGCGGCGGCCGATGAACTTCGGTTTCACCGGCGCGTACGCGAGCCTGGCCTTGTTGGCGCGCGCCTGTTCGAGCGAGAGCATCGGCAGCGCCTTCTTGCCGGCATGCTGCACGCGGATGCGTTCGTAGTCCTGGGCCAGTTCGATGATATAGGTCTCGCGCGTATCCTCGGTCAGCAGCGACTGGCCCACCGACACCGAGCGCGAGGCGTCCGGCACGTAGACCACCGGGCCTTCGTAGTGCGGCGCGATCTTGACGGCGGTGTGGGCGCGGCTGGTGGTGGCGCCGCCGATCAGGAGCGGGATCTTCTTTTCGCGGAAGTAGGGATCGCGCTGCATCTCGCGCGCCACGTGGGCCATCTCTTCCAGCGACGGGGTGATCAGGCCTGACAGGCCGACCATGTCGGCGTTTTCTTCCTTGGCCTTGGCCAGGATGTCCGAGCACGGAACCATCACGCCCATGTTCACGATCTCGAAGTTATTGCACTGCAGGACCACCGAAACGATGTTCTTGCCGATGTCGTGCACGTCGCCCTTGACGGTGGCGATGACCATCTTGCCCTTCGGCTTGGCATTGATCCCGGTGCGGCGTTCTTCTTCCGCCTTTTCCTCTTCGATGAAGGGCACCAGGTGGGCCACGGCCTGCTTCATGACGCGCGCCGACTTGACCACCTGCGGCAGGAACATCTTGCCCTGTCCGAACAGGTCGCCGACGATGTTCATGCCGTCCATCAGCGGGCCTTCGATCACGTGGATCGGGCGCCCGCTAGACGCCAGGACCTGCTGGCGCATCTCTTCGGTGTCCTCGACGATCCACTGCGTGATGCCGTGCACCAGCGCGTGCGCCAGGCGCTTTTCCACGGGCGCCGCGCGCCACTCGAGGTTCTGCTCCTGCTTGCCGCCGCCGGCCTTGAGGGTGCCGGCGAACTCGATCATGCGTTCGGTGGCGTCCGGACGGCGGTTCAGCACCACATCCTCGACACGCTCGCGCAGTTCGGGCGAAAGGTCGTCGTAGACGCCGATCATGCCGGCGTTGACGATCCCCATGGTCATGCCAGCCTTGATCGCGTGGTACAGGAAGACGGTGTGGATCGCCTCGCGCGCCGGGTCGTTGCCGCGGAAGCTGAACGAGACGTTCGACACGCCGCCCGATACTTTCGCGTGCGGCAGGTTCTTGCGGATCCAGGCGGTGGCTTCGATGAAGTCGTTCGCGTAGTTGTTGTGCTCCTCGATGCCGGTGGCAATCGCGAAGATGTTCGGATCGAAGATGATGTCTTCCGGCGGGAAGCCCACCTGCTCGGTCAGCACCCGGTAGGCGCGGCCGCAGATCTCGGTCTTGCGGGCGAAGGTGTCGGCCTGGCCCTGTTCATCAAAGGCCATGACGATGACGGCGGCGCCGTAGCGGCGGCACAGGCGCGCCTGGCGGATGAACTCTTCCTCGCCTTCCTTCATCGAGATCGAGTTGACGATGGCCTTGCCCTGCACGCATTTCAGGCCGGCTTCGATCACGCTCCACTTGGAGGAGTCGATCATGATCGGCACGCGCGAGATGTCCGGCTCGGACGCGATCAGGTTCAGGAAGCGCGTCATCGCGGCCTGCGAGTCGAGCATCGCCTCGTCCATGTTGATGTCGATGACCTGGGCGCCGTTCTCGACCTGCTGGCGCGCCACCGACAGCGCCTCGTCGAACTGCTCGTTCAGGATCATGCGGGCAAACGCCTTGGAACCGGTGACGTTGGTGCGCTCGCCAACGTTCACGAACAGCGAGCTGTCGTCGATGGTGAAGGGCTCCAGGCCCGACAGGCGCATCGCGACCGGGATCTGCGGCACCTGGCGCGGAGGACGGCCCTCGAGCATCTGCGCAATGGCCGCGATATGTTCGGGCGTGGTCCCGCAGCAGCCGCCGGCGATGTTGACGAAGCCGGCATCGGCGAATTCGCGCAGCAGGGCCGAGGTGTCGGCCGGAAGCTCGTCGAAACCGGTGTCGCTCATCGGGTTGGGCAGGCCGGCGTTCGGGTAGATGCACACGAACGTATCGGCGATCTGCGACAGTTCTTCGGCATACGGACGCATCAGGGCGGCGCCGAGGGCGCAGTTCAGGCCGATGGTGATCGGCTTGGCGTGGCGCACCGAATTCCAGAACGCGGCGACGGTCTGGCCCGACAGGATGCGGCCCGAGGCGTCGGTAACGGTGCCCGAGATCATGACCGGCAGGCGCGGCATTGACGGGTGCTCTTCAAAATACTGGTCGATCGCGAACAGCGCTGCCTTGCAGTTCAGGGTGTCGAAGATGGTCTCGACCAGCAGCACGTCGGCGCCGCCCTCGACCAGGCCGCGGACCTGCTCGTGGTAGCTCTCGACCAGCTGGTCGAAGCTGACGTTGCGCGCGGCCGGGTCGTTCACGTCCGGCGAGATCGAGGCGGTCTTCGGGGTCGGGCCGAGGGCACCGGCCACAAAACGCGGCTTGTCCGGGCTGCTGTACTTGTCGCAGGCGGCGCGCGCCAGCTTGGCGGCCTGCACGTTCATCTCGTAGGCGAGATGCGCCATGTGGTAGTCGTCCTGCGCCACACGGGTGGCGCCGAAGGTATTCGTCTCGATCAGGTCGGCACCGGCGGCGAGGTAGCGCTCGTGGATCTCCTGGATGATGTGCGGCTGGGTCAGGGTGAGCAGCTCGTTGTTCCCCTTCACGAACAGCTCGCGCTGGCCGGCGCCTTCCGGCGCGCTGAAATCCTTGAAGCGTTCGCCGCGGTAGGCGGCTTCGTCCAGCTTGTATTGCTGGATGATGGTGCCCATCGCGCCATCCAGGATCATGATGCGGCGCTTCAGGATGTCGCGCAGCTGGGAGTCGATCGGGGAGGGGGTGCGAAGAGGGGCGTTCATGGGTCGTCTTTCTACGGCTTGACAGGCCGTTTACTGTTGGGCGGTCTACGATTATACGTCAGGACGCCGCGACGCTCTGGCCGACCCAAAAAGCGCGCAAATAACGGTTTCGTGTATGTATCTTTATGTATGGTTCGGCCATATTGATACACAATGTTACAAAACCTAGCGCTTCCGCAATCTTTACGTTACATACACGGACGACAATTAACTCGTCGCCACATTGTTGGCGAAGCTTTTAACGGGATGATTGCATGAACAAAGAGTATGAGCCGGATTGGGAGCAACCGGTGAACCGTATCGAAGAACCGGCTGTTGCCCTGAAGTCGCCAGTCAGTGGCGTCAAGCAGATCGTGACGATTCGCCTGGACGTGGACATGCTGGAGTGGTTCAAGTCGGCAGGCCCGGGTTACCAGACCCGCATCAACCAGGTGCTGCGCGAATACATGGATGCGCAGCGCGCTGCGGCATCGCAGCAGCAGTGAGCGATCGGGGCGAATGCCCCGATTTTCTTTTGTGGAGAGCGAGGGTCGCAGCGCCAGCCAGTGCCGGCCGTGCTGCGACTGCGTGAATTACGAGAAGACTTTTCCGCTGAGCGGGAAACTCTTGAGGAAGTCCGGCGCCGCCAGGCGCTTGCCGCCAGGCTTTTGCAGTTCGGTCATGCGCAGCGCACCGCCGCCGCAGGCCACCACGACGCCTTGCGCGTCGGCCGACAGCACCGCGCCCGGTGCTCCGCTGCCTTCGGCCAGTACGGCGTTCCATACCTTCACCGCCACGCCATCGACCATCCCGTGCGCACCGGGGAAGGGATTGAAGGCGCGCACCCGGCGCCACAGCAGCTCGGCCGGCAGGGTGAAATCGAGCTTCGCTTCTTCCTTGCTGATCTTGGCGGCATAGGTCACGCCGTCTTCCGGCTGCGGCACGGCCTCCAGCACGCCCGCCTCCATCCTGCGCAGCGCCTCGACGATCATGCGTCCGCCCAGTTCGGCCAGCCTGTCGTGCAGGCTGCCGGTGGTGTCGGTGTCGGCGATCGGCACGCGCTCCATCAGCATCATCGGACCGGTGTCCAGGCCTTCTTCCATGCCCATGATGGTGACGCCCGTCTCGCGGTCGCCCGCTTCGATGGCGCGGTGGATCGGCGCGGCGCCGCGCCAGCGCGGCAGCAGCGAACCGTGGATGTTGATGCAGGGCCTGATGTCGAGCGTGCTGCGCGGCAGGATCAGGCCGTAGGCCGCCACCACCATCACGTCGTAGTCGAGCGCGAGCAGGCGTTCGTGCGCGGCGCGCGCTTCGGTCCCGCGCTGCGGGTCCTTGCTGTCCATGCGCAGCGACAGCGGCTGCGCCACTTCCATGCCATGCGCCAGCGCGTACTGCTTCACGCTGGATGCCTGCAACTGCATGCCGCGCCCGGCTGGACGGTCGGGCTGGGTCAGGACCAGGGGAATCTCGAAACCCGCCTCGTGCAGGGCGCGCAGGGCGCAGGCGGCGAACTCGGGCGTGCCGGCGAAGACGACTCTCATCGGCACCCTGTCAGCGGCGGCCGCCGGCGCGCTGGGCGTCGCGCTCCATGCCGCGCTCTTCCTTCTGCAGCTTGGCCTTGATGCGGTTGCGCTTGAGCGGCGACAGGTATTCGACGAAGACCTTGCCCATCAGGTGGTCCATCTCGTGCTGGATGCACACCGCCAGCAGGCCGTCGGCCTCGAGTTCGAACTCCTTGCCTTCGACGTCATAGGCCTTGACTTTCACGCGCGCAGGACGCTCGACACCGTCGTAAATGCCGGGGACCGACAGGCAGCCTTCGTCGTAGACCTGCTTTTCTTCGCTGGCCCAGGTGATGTCCGGGTTGACGAAGACCATCAGCTGGTCGGTGGTCTCGCTCACGTCGATGACGAGCACGCGCTCGTGCACGTCGACCTGGGTAGCGGCCAGGCCGACGCCCGGGGCATCGTACATGGTCTCGGCCATGTCCTTGACCAGCTGGCGCAGGCGTTCGGTGCCGAATTCGGTCACGGGCTTGGCCACCTTGTGCAGGCGTGGATCGGGGTAGCGGAGGATCTTCAGTAGGGCCATGGTCAAGAAATCAAGAGGAAATATCAGTTCAATAAGGTTCGCGCACGCGTACGGAAATGCAACACACTGGCGCCTCGGCAGGACGCGGTTTGTCTTGCTAGTTCAGGGATTTATGTGCAGAATTTGATTCAGTACGGCAACCTTTAGCACGCAAACTTTATCGATCACAGTGGAGCGTCGCGCTGCATTTCAGCGGGACGATCAGCGCCAAGGCGTGCGCCGCCAGCCATCCGGTGTCAAAGCCGCAATCCACGGACACATGACGGACGTAAGCAATGAAAAATTTTAGCACAGTCGTGACCCGCGCTGCTGCCATGGCGCTGGCCGCGCTCGCCGTGGCTAGTCCGGTCCAGGCTGCTACGCCGGCAAGTGCATGCAGCTTCCGCCCGAACGCTCCCGACCAGCACCTGGTCGTCAAGGGCGATACCCTGTGGGACATCTCCGGCACCTTCCTGCAGAATCCCTGGTGCTGGCCCCAGGTATGGGGCATGAACCGCGACGAGATCCGCAACCCGCACTGGATCTACCCGGGCCAGGTCATTTATTTCGACCGCGCGCGCGGACGCCTGTCGCTGAACCGTCCTGGCAGCGACGGGACAGGGCAGCCGCCGCTGCTGAAGCTGTCGCCGCAGGTGCGCACCGAGCCGCTCGAACGCGATGCCGTGCAGTCGATCCGGTCCGGCAGCATCGAACCCTACCTGACCCAGCCGCTGCTGGTGGAAGCCGGCGCCATGGCCAGTGCGCCGCGCATCGTGGCGTCGCAGGAAGGCCGGGTCTACCTGGGCACCGGCGACCGCGTCTACGTCAAGGGCGCGCTGGGCGGCGGCCGGACCTTCCAGGTGTTTCGTCCCAGCGGTCCGCTGAAGGACCCGCAGACCGGCAAGGTGCTGGCGCACGAAGCGGCCTACCTCGGCAGCGTCACGCTCGACCGCGAAGCCGGGCCGGGCGTGGATGCGCACAGTTTCCGGGTTGCCGAGACGCGCCAGGAAATGGGCGTGGGCGACCTGTTGCTGCCGATGCCGCCGGTGCCAGTGCGCAACTACATGCCGCATGCGCCGGCGCAGCCGGTCGATGGGCGCGTGATGTCGATCTATGCCGGCGTGACCTATGCCGGCCAGAGCCAGGTTGTCACGGTCAATCGCGGTTCCCTTGACGGACTCGATGTCGGCTCCGTGCTGCAGCTTTATCATCTCGGAAGAACGGTGCCGGACCCGGACAGCAAGGGCGTGCTCGGCATGGGCAGGAAGCAGATCAAGCTGCCCGACGAGCAATATGGCAGCCTGTTCATCTTCCGCGTGTTCAGCAATGTCTCGTATGGGCTGATCATGCAAGTGTCGGCGCCGGTCGAAGTCGGCGACGTGGCCAAATCACCCGAATGAAACCAGCCTAGCGTGCAAGACACGGCCTTCCCTCCCTCCAGCCCCGCGGACCATCAAGCCTTCGCCGACTGGATCAGGCTGGAAGGCACGGAAGGGGTGGGCGTGCGCGGCGCGCGCAAGCTGCTGACCGCCTTCGGCTCGCCCGCCGCGATCTTCAGGGCCGGCCAGGCGGCCCTTGCTGCCCACGTGCCGGCGGCCCAGGCCGCCGCCCTGTGCGCACCAATCCCACCCGCGCTCACGGAGCGCATCGCGCGCACGCTGGACTGGCTGGCTAGGCCCGGGCACCACCTGCTCACGCTGCATGACGCCGGCTATCCTGCGGCCCTGCGCCACATTCCCGATCCGCCCCTGCTGCTTTATATAAACGGCCAGCGTGAACGCCTGGGCGAGCCGATGATCGCCGTGGTCGGCAGCCGCAACGCCAGCGCGCAGGGCAGGGCGAATGCGGAAGGCTTTGCCGAAGCGCTGTCGCACGCCGGCCTGTGCGTGGTGTCCGGCATGGCGCTCGGCATCGATACGGCGGCCCACGAAGGGGCACTGCGCGGCCCCGGTTCGACCATCGCCGTAATCGGCACCGGGGCCGACCGGGTCTACCCGGCGCGCAACCGCGCCCTGGCGCACCGCATTGCCGAGGGAGGCTGCATCGTCAGCGAATACCCGCTTGGCACGCCTCCGGCCGCGGGCAATTTCCCGCGCCGTAACCGCATCATCAGTGGCATGGCGGCCGGCGTGCTGGTGGTCGAGGCGGCGGCCCAGTCCGGCTCATTGATCACGGCGCAGATGGCGGCGGAGCAGGGACGCGAGGTGTTCGCGCTGCCGGGCTCGATCCACTCGGCGCTGGCCAAGGGCTGCCACCAGCTGATCCGCGAAGGGGCGCAGCTGGTCGAGACGGTGGACGAGGTGCTGGCGGCGCTATGCTGCTCGCCCCTCGCGCGTACCGCCGCGCCGCCGCCCGAGGCCGGCCATGACCTGCTGCTGGCGGCGCTGGGCCACGATCCGGTCGACCCCGATGCCTTGCTGGGACGGCTCGGCGCCGATGCCGGGCAGCTCGCCGGCGAGCTGCTGGCGCTCGAGCTTGCCGGGCTGCTGGAGCGGCTGCCCGACGGGCGCGTGCAGCGGGTGGTAGCTGCCCGCGCTGCCGGTCCGTGCTGAGGGAAGCGCCAGTATGGCCCCATGCGGCGTTGCCTGGCCGAAGCATACCTATGCTAGCGTATGCGTTGCGCATGGGCGGATGCGAAAAAGAGTATTCTTCCTGAGTTATTTTTGTGAAATGCGCAGTCTCTATTTTGTTAAATCACGGTAAAACTGAATGAACGAATAAGGCCGCGAAACAACGTTTTCCATCCCTGGCGCACGGCCGGACGTGTCAGGCTTGTGCCTCGGCGAGCTTAGCTGCTACAGTAGCGTCACTATGTTCGACATCCTGGTCTACCTCTACGAGACGTACTATCGTCCTGACGCCTGCCCCGAGCCGGCGGCCCTGGCACGCAAGCTGTCCGCCGTCGGTTTCGATGACATCGAGATTTCCGAGGCGCTGGACTGGCTGTCCGGGCTGACCGAAGCGGCAGTTTCCGACGCCATCGATGCCTGCACCGGCATCCGCTACTACGTGGATGAGGAGTACATCGAACTGGGCAGGGCCGCGATCGGTTTCATCCAGTTCCTCGAGAGTGCCAAGGTGCTGACCCCTACCCAGCGCGAGATCGTCATCGAACGCGCGCTGGCCTGCGACGAGTCGCCGGTGGCGCTGGGCAAGCTCAAGATCATCGTGCTGATGGTCCTGTGGAGCCAGGGCAAGGAGCCCGATGCGCTGATGTTCGACGACCTGTTCGGCGACGACGACGACCAGGAACCGCGCCTGCTGCACTGAGCACACGATACACCGACACATCGACGGGGCCGCAAGGCCCCGTTTGCTTTTCTGTGTGGTCCGGCCTCGAGGCCGGGCACTGGCATGCCTGCGATGCGTGCATCGGTCGGGCGCTTGATCTCCGATGCGATCAGGAACTGCTTCATCGGGAGCACCGAATTCTCAGACATTGTCACGCGCAAGCATGGCCGTGGCGGGGCTGCATGGCCGCGGCATGCCGGCCCGCGCGCCCGTGCGCACTTGCAGGAGGCGCGAGATCGCGCTTATCATTGGCCGCTCCATCGAGACTGTTACTATTCAGACACTACGGCTTTCACAACCGTCTCGCCCGGGAGCATGTATGATGCGCGGGCAAAAGCCACTTATATATAGAGCACCCGAGAAACACTATGACCAAATCCCTCATCATCGCCGAGAAGCCGTCGGTCGCGAACGACATCGCGAAGACGCTGGGCGGCTTCACCAAGCACGATGAGTACTTCGAATCCGACGAATACATCCTGTCGTCCGCCGTCGGCCACCTGCTCGAGATCCAGGTGCCCGAGGAGTACGACGTCAAGCGCGGCAAATGGAGCTTCACGCACCTGCCGGTGATTCCGCCGTACTTCGCGCTGAACCCGATCGCCAAGACCGAGTCGCGCCTCAAGGTGCTGAACAAGCTCATCAAGCGCAAGGACGTCACCACCCTGATCAACGCATGTGACGCGGGCCGCGAAGGAGAACTCATCTTCCGCCTGATCGCCCAGAACGCGAAGGCCAAGCAGCCGGTCAAGCGCCTGTGGCTGCAGTCGATGACGCCGAACGCGATCCGCGACGGCTTCAAGCACCTGCGCAGCGACGAAGAGATGCTGCCGCTCGCCGACGCTGCGCGCTGCCGTTCGGAAGCCGACTGGCTGATCGGCATCAACGGCACCCGCGCCATGACCGCCTTCAACTCGAAAGAGGGCGGGTTCTACCTGACCACCGTGGGCCGGGTGCAGACCCCGACCCTGTCGATCGTGGTCGAGCGCGAAGAAAAGATCAAGAAATTCGTCCCGCGCGACTACTGGGAAGTGCGCGCCGAGTTCGTGTGCGCCGCCGGCGTCTACGAAGGCCGCTGGCTCGACCAGAACTTCAAGAAGGACGAGACCGATCCGGAAAAGCGCGCCGAGCGCCTGTGGAGCCGCGCGGCGGCCGATTCGATCGTCGCCGCCTGCCGCGGCAAGCAGGGCGTGGTCACCGAGGAATCGAAGCCGACCACCTCGATGGCGCCGGCCCTGTTCGACCTGACTTCGCTGCAGCGCGAGGCTAACGGCCGCTTCGGCTTCTCGGCCAAGAACACGCTCGGCCTGGCCCAGGCGCTGTACGAGAAGCACAAGGTGCTGACCTACCCGCGTACCGATTCGCGCCACCTGCCGGAAGACTACGTCGCCACCGTCAAGAACACGATGGGTGCGCTGGGCGAGATGAACAACTACCACCAGTTCGCCAAGCAGGTGCTGGACAAGGGCTGGGTCAAGCCGAACAAGCGCATCTTCGACAACGCCAAGATCTCGGACCACTTCGCCATCATCCCGACCGGCGTGATCCCGAAGAACCTGAGCGAGCCGGAACAGAAGCTGTATGACCTGGTCACGCGCCGCTTCCTGGCGGTATTCTTCCCCGCAGCCGAGTTCCTGGTCACGACCCGTTTCACCGAAGTGTCGGGCCACCAGTTCAAGACCGAGGGTAAGGTCATGACCAACCCCGGCTGGCTGGCCGTGTATGGCAAGGACACCACGGGCGACGACAAGGACGGCGCCAACCTGGTGCCGGTGCAAAAAGGCGAGAAGGTCCTGGCCGACAAGGTCACGCCGAACGGCCTGGTGACGAAACCGCCCGCACGCTACACCGAAGCGACGCTGCTGTCGGCGATGGAAGGCGCGGGCAAGCTGGTCGACTCCGACGAGCTGCGCGACGCCATGGCCGGCAAGGGCCTGGGCACGCCGGCCACGCGCGCGGCCATCATCGAAGGCCTCTTGACCGAAAAATACCTGGTGCGGGAAGGGCGCGAACTGATTCCGACCGCGAAGGCGTCGCAGCTGATGACGCTGCTGCGCGGCCTGGGCGTGAACGAACTTACCGCACCCGAGCTGACCGGCGAGTGGGAATTCAAGCTCTCGCAAATGGAGAAGGGCAAGATCTCGCGCGAGGAATTCATGCGCGAGATCGCGCAGATGACGCAGATTATCGTCAAGCGCGCCAAGGAATACGACAACGCGACGATTCCCGGCGACTATGCGACCTTGCGCACCCCGTGCCCGAACTGCGCCGGCGTGGTCAAGGAAAACTACCGCCGCTTCGCCTGCACCAAGTGCGACTTCTCGATGTCGAAGACGCCGGGCAGCCGCCAGTTCGAGATCAACGAGGTCGAGGAACTGCTCGAGAAGCGCACCATCGGCCCGCTGCAGGGCTTCCGCTCGAAGATGGGGCGCCCGTTCGCGGCGATCCTGCGCATCGTGCGCGACGAGGACATCAACAACTTCAAGCTCGAATTCGACTTCGGCCAGGACCAGGACGAAGGCGAAGACGGTGAAGGCGTCGATTTCACCGGCCAGACCGCCCTCGGCCCCTGCCCGAAATGCGCTGGCTCCGTGTACGAGATGGGCCTGGCCTACGTGTGCGAGAAGACGGTCGCCAAGCCGAAAGGCTGCGACTTCCGCAGCGGCCGCATCATCCTGCAGCAGGAGATCCTCCCGGAGCAGATGGCCAAGCTCCTCAACGAAGGCAAGACCGACCTGCTGCCGGGCTTTATCTCGCAGCGTACCCGCCGGCCTTTCAAGGCCTTCCTGGTGCGTGGCAAGGATGGCAAGATCAGCTTCGAGTTCGAGGAGCGCAAGGCCAAGCCGGCCGCGAAGGGCAAGGCGCCAGCCGCCGAGGGCGGCGCTGACGCCGGCGCCGAGGGCACGGCAGCACCAGCCGTGAAGGCGGCCAGGAAAGTACCGGCCAAGAGCGCGGCCAAGGCGGCTGCCAAGACCGCGGCGCGCAAGCCGGCGGCCAAGAAGATCGCATCGGCGGCGAAGAAATAAGCAAACCGCCCCGCCGATCACAGGAACGCGAACCCACGGGTTCGCGTTAATGAGATGGTCACCCTCCACCCTACAAGTTACTAAGCTTGTAGGGTGTTTTCATTTTGGACGGAGGCCATCATGCAAGACGTTATGCTTATCGGCATCGACCTGGGCAAGCACAGCTTTCATG
>NZ_JAHYBX010000014.1:0-55955 GCF_020208145.1 Massilia hydrophila
CTTCTTCCAGCGCGATCTCGTCGAACGGGTTCATCGACATTTTGACATTGGCGATATCCACGCCGCTGCCGTCGGATTTGACGCGGACCTTGACGTTGTAGTCGACCACGCGTTTGACGGGTACCAGGACTTTCATAGGGTGCCTTTAGAAAATGGAATGGAATGACAGACGAAAATGGTCTCGATTATAAGAGAAATTCGGCTTCAGGTCGAAATTAAAGCACGATCGTGCGTTTTTTAGTTAGAGCATTCCACCTAAACTGCGTTCAAGAGCGGCGGGAATCGGATATGGAAGGGCTGTGCGGCTCGCCCTTCCTTGCCGCCGCAAGCTGGCAGGCCAGCTGGACATGCCTTGCTCGCGGCGCGTCGGCGGCTTACTTGCGACGCATGAAGAAGGTGAATTCGCCGTGCTCGACGGTGTGCGCCAGCAGGGCATTGCCGGTCTGCTTGGCAAATGCCTGGAAGTCGCGCACGGAACCGGTGTCGGTTGCCACGATGCGCAGCACCTGCCCGCTTTCCATCTCGGCCAGTGCCTTCTTGGCCTTCAGGATCGGCAGCGGACAGTTCAGTCCGCGCGCATCCAGGTCTCGCTGGAATTCCATGGTATCAATGTCGATAGTGGTGTCGCTCATCGCATGCCTGCAAAGTAAAGAAGGTGCTCGGGAATCGAATACTACTCCTTTTACGGCAGTATGACGCAGCGCACCAAAATAGTCATACATTGTTGCACGACTGCAACCGATTGTGAACTGATCCATGCCTGTGCACCAGCATGCGTCACATTGGCAACCGGGTAGCACCACCCTGGTGCGACACCTGGTAAATGCGCCCGACAAGCGGATTTGCAAGCTGCCCGCACAGGCATGCGCCTACACATGCAAGCAATGCAAGACGCGCAGCCGAATATGCATGAATACACCGGTCTTACTGATGCGCCAACGCAAACGCCGCCCGAAGGCGGCGTCATTTTTCTACCGGATGGTCAACAACGCTTACGCGCGCTCGCCCACCCAGGCGGCTACGCCCGCCAGCGCCTGCGGCAGGCCTGCCGGATCGGTACCACCCGCCTGGGCCATGTCCGGACGGCCGCCGCCCTTGCCGCCCACCTGCTGGGCGACGAAGTTCACCAGTTCGCCGGCTTTCACTTTACCGGTGGCGTCCTTGGTGACGCCGGCGATCAGGCTGACCTTGCCGTCTGCCACGCTGGCCAGCACGATCGCGGCGGTCTGCAGCTTGTCCTTCAGCTTGTCCATGGTTTCGCGCAGCGCGGTCACGTCGGCGCCCTCCATGGTCGCGGCCAGCACCTTGATGCCGTTCACGTCCACCGCCTTGGTCACCAGCTCGTCGCCCTGGCCCGCGGCCAGCTTCGACTTGAGCGCGGCCACTTCCTTCTCCAGCATTTTCACCTGGTCCTGCACCTGGGAGATGCGGGTCGGCAGCTCGTCAGGGCTGGTCTTCAAGGCGCCGGCGGCTTCCTGCAGCTTGCGGTTGATCGACTGCACCAGCGCCAGCGCGCCCTCGCCTGTTACGGCTTCGACGCGGCGGATGCCGGCAGCGACACCGCCTTCCGAGACGATCTTGAACAGGCCGATGTCGCCGGTACGGGTGACGTGCACGCCGCCGCACAGCTCTTTCGAGGAGCCGATGTCCAGCACGCGCACGCTGTCGCCGTACTTCTCGCCGAACAGCGCCATGGCGCCGTGCTTGACGGCGTCGTCGAAACTCATGTGCTGGGCCTGGGTGGCGTGGTTCTCGAGGATCTCGCGGTTGACGATCATCTCGACCTTGGCGATTTCATCAAGGGTGAGCGGCGCGCCGTGGCTGAAGTCGAAGCGGGTCTTGTCCGGATCGACCAGCGAGCCTTTCTGCTGCACGTGGCTGCCCAGCACTTCGCGCAGGGCCTTGTGCATCAGGTGGGTCGCCGAGTGGTTGCGGATGGTACGCGCGCGCTTGACGGTGTCGACCTGCGCATCCACGGTGTCGCCCACTTTCAGCGAACCTGCGCGCAGGACGCCGTGGTGGCCGAAGACCTCGGCCTGGATCTTCAGGGTGTCTTCGACGTCGAACACATTGGCGCCCATACGGATTTCACCCTGGTCGCCGACCTGGCCGCCCGACTCGGCGTAGAACGGGGTGGTGTCGAGCACCACGATGCCTTCCTGGCCGGCCTTCAGTTCCTGCACCGAGACGCCGTCGGCGTACAGGGCCAGCACGTGGGTGTTGTGGGCCAGCGATTCATAGCCGACGAACTTGGTCTTCTCGCCCGCATACTCGACCTTGGCGGCCATCTTGAACTTGCCGGCGGCGCGCGCCGTCTTCTTCTGCTGCTCCATGGCGGCGGCAAACCCCGCTTCGTCCAGGGTCACGCCGCGCTCGCGGCAGATGTCGGCGGTGAGGTCGAGCGGGAAGCCGTAGGTGTCGTACAGGGTGAAGGCGGTGGCGCCGTCCAGATTGTTCGCATCCTTGGCCAGCTGCGCTTCCAGGATCTTCATGCCGTTTTCCAGCGTTTCGCCGAAACGCTCTTCCTCGGCCTTCAGGACCTGGGCCACGCGCGCTGATGCTTCGCGCAGTTCCGGATAGGCCTCGCCCATCTCGATGTCGAGGTCCGCCACCAGCTTGTGGAAGAAGGGCTTGGTCTGGCCCAGCTTGTGGCCGTGGCGCAGCGCGCGGCGGATGATGCGGCGCAGGACGTAGCCGTGGCCTTCGCTGCTCGGGATGATGCCGTCGACGATCATGAAGGACGCCGCGCGGATGTGGTCGGCGATCACCTTCAGCGAGTTGTTTTCCAGGTCGAGCGCGCCGGTTTCGCGCGCGGCGGCCTTGATCAGTGCCTGGAACAGGTCGATCTCGTAGTTGCTGTGCACGTGCTGCAGCACGGCGGCCAGGCGCTCCATGCCCATGCCGGTGTCGATCGACGGCTTCGGCAGCGGGGTCAGGACACCCGCTTCGTCGCGGTTGAACTGCATGAACACCAGGTTCCAGATCTCGATGAAGCGGTCGCCGTCTTCCTCGGGCGAGCCCGGAGGGCCGCCCCAGATGTCGGCGCCGTGGTCGTAGAACACCTCGGTGCACGGGCCGCAGGGGCCGGTGTCGGCCATCTGCCAGAAGTTGTCGGATGCGTAGCGCGCGCCCTTGTTGTCGCCGATGCGGATGATGCGCTCTTTCGGCACGCCGATCTCGTTGGCCCAGATGTCGTAGGCCTCGTCGTCCTCGAAGTAGACGGTGACGGTCAGCTTTTCGGCGGGCAGCAGGTAGACGCGGGTCAAGAGCTCCCAGCAGTAGTTGATCGCATCGCGCTTGAAGTAGTCGCCGAAGCTGAAGTTACCCAGCATTTCGAAGAAGGTATGGTGGCGCGCGGTGTAGCCGACGTTTTCCAGGTCGTTGTGCTTGCCGCCGGCGCGCACGCAGCGCTGCACGGTGGTGGCGCGCGAGTACGGGCGCGTATCCAGGCCCAGGAACACATCCTTGAACTGCACCATTCCGCTGTTCGTCAGCAGCATGGTCGGGTCGTTGCCCGGCACCAGCGGGCTGGAACGGACGATGGTGTGGCCTTTGGACTCGAAGAACTTGAGGAACTTGTCGCGGATTTCGGAGGATTTCATGTCGTGAGGGCGGAATGAGGGAGCATGCGCTATAAAAAAACGATTATAGCCTAGCTGGAGACGGGCCAGTCGGCCGGGCCGATCAGGTCGATGCGGTCGGTGCAGAAGGCGTCGACGCCCCAGGACAGCAGTTCGCGCGCCCGCGCCGGCGTGTTCACCGTGTAGCAGAACAGGCCGAAGCCCGCCGCGCGCACGGCCGCGGCCAGCGCCGGTTCCAGGAAGCGGTGGTCGAGGTGGAGCGCGGCCGCGCCCACCGCGCGCGCCTGCGCTTCCCAGTCGGGCGGCGCCTGGCGCATCAGGCAGGCGCGCGGCAGCCCGGGTGCGGCAAGCCGCGCGGCCTGCAGCGCCGTCAGGCTGAACGAGGACAGCAGCGGGGCACGCGCCAGGTCGCCTGTCGCGAGCGCGTCGGCGAACATGGCCTGCGCCAGGCGCGCCACCGTCGTCCCGGTCTCGCGCTCGAAGCCGGGCGCCGGCTTGATCTCGATGTTCATCCAGATCCCGTACGACCGGCACAGGGCGGCGAATTCGGTGAACAGGGGCACGCCTTCGTCTCGGTAGGCGGCGCCGAACCAGCTACCGGCATCCATGCGCGCCAGTTCACGCGCGTCGTAGTCGAACACGTGGCCGGTGCCGTTCACGGTGCGGCCCAGGCAGGGATCGTGCAGCACCACCGGCACCCCGTCGCGCGCCAGCATGACGTCGAATTCCACCGCGCGAAATCCGAACTCCAGTCCGCGCCGCAGCCCCGCATAGGTGTTCTCGGGCGCCAGGGTACCGCCGCCGCGGTGGGCCAGGATCCGGGGATAGCGCCACATGCCCTGCCCGCCCGCCTGATTCAGTAGGCGCCCGGCTGGCCGAGCTGGCGCGCCAGGTACAGGAACAGGCCGAGGTTCAGCGCCACGCTCAGCTGGAACTTGCGCTGGAACGCGGCCTTCGCCGTCTTGTGGCGCAGCCACTGCTGGGCCAGCACGGCGCCCGGCCAGCCGCCGGCCAGGCCAAGCAGCAGCAGGGTCGATTCCGGCGTGCGCCAATTACCCTGCCGCGCGGCCGACTTGTCGATCGCATACGCCGCGAAGCAGCTCAGGCTCATGGCCAGGTACAGCCCCCCGACCGGCAGCGGCAGCGCCCACGCAAACGTGGCGAAGGCATACAGGACGGCGAACAGGAGGAGCGGCAGATAAGGCATGCGGCGAGCTTAACCCGGCCGGCGCGCGCCTGTCCACTGCGGCCGGCGCCGTTCGCGCGCCCGCGCCGTCCCTGCTTTCGCGCCGCCCGTCACCGCTTTCGCGCCATCCGTCACGCATCCGGCAGGCAGGGGCCGCGGCGGGCGCAGGATGGCGTCCCGGGCGCATCCGCCCTCACCTTCACATGGAGACATCCCATGCACCGAACCGTCCTGCGCAGCCTGCGCGCCGTCCTCCTCGCCACCGCCTTCCTCGGCAGCGCCAGCGCCATGGCCGCTCCCCAGGAGGAACTGAACAAGTCGCTGGCCCGCCGCGTCTATGAAGAAGGCCTGAACCAGGGAATCTTCACCGTGCCATATACCGAGGATTTCGTCGGCCACGCCGGCAGCGGCACCTTTACCCGCGAAGCCGGCATGCGCGAAGCCAGGGGCTGGCGCCAGGCCTTCCCCGACCTCAGGATGCACGTCGACCTGATCCTGGCCGAGAACGACCTGGTGGCGGTGCGCTGGACCGCCACCGGCACCAATACCGGCACCGGCAACGGCCTGCCGGCCACCGGCAAGCCGGTCAAGGTCACCGGCCAGGCCACGTTCCGTTTCGTGGACGGCAGGATTGCCGAGGAATGGGCCACGGGCGACACGATCGGCATCATGCGCCAGCTCGGCCTGCTGTCGACGACGGCGGCGCCGCCGCTGAAGGCGGCCCACCAATGAGGAAAGTCCAGGCTGGAAGCGGCGGCCGGTGAGCGCAGCCGGTGTAAGATGCGCTGGCCTATCGTCTTCCTTCACGGTGCCGCAGTGTCCACAGTGTCCGTCGCCTCCACCGCGCCGCTCCGGCGCTTCGCCGGCTACCGCCGCCCCCTCCTCCTGACGTTGGGCGGCTGGGCCCTGTGCGCGCTGGTGTTCGCCGCCCAGTCCCACGTCGCCGCCGCGGTGCGCGGGCAGCCACTGCCCTGGGGCGGCACCCTGGCGGCGTGGTCGGTGTGGTCGGGCGCCTGGGCGCTGCTGACGCCGGCCATGCTGTGGCTGGCCAGGCGCCTGCCCGTCACCCGCCGGGACGTCTGGCGCGCGCTGGCGCTGCACTCGGCCGCCAGCGCCGGCTCGGTGCTGCTGCACCTGGCGCTGTACGCGGCCGCCGCGCCGCTAGTGGGCGCGCCCGGTTTCACGGGCGACTGGAGCGCCACCTATGCGCGCCTGATCGGCTCGGCCTTCCTGCCCAGCCTGGCCGTGTACTGGGTGCTGCTGGGCGCGGTGCAGTTCCTGCGCCTTCAGCAGGCGGTGCATGAGCGCGAACGCCGCCAGCTCGGGCTGGAAGCCCAGCTGGCCGAGGCGCGCCTGCTGGCGCTGCGCTCGCAGCTGCAGCCGCACTTCCTGTTCAACACCCTGAACTCGATCGCCGTGCTCACCGGCGACGACCCGGCCGCCGCGCGCCACATGCTGCAGCTGCTGTGCGCCCTGCTGCGCAAGGTGCTGGACAAGGACGCCAGCGCCGAGGTCACGCTGCGCGAGGAATGCGATTTCATCAGCAACTTCCTGGAGATCGAGCAGATCCGCTTCGCCGACCGCCTCAGCTACCGGATCGACATTCCGCCGCAACTGCTGGGGGCGCGCGTGCCCAGCCTGGTGCTGCAGCCGCTGGTGGAAAACGCCCTGTGCCACGGCCTGGCGCCGCGCGCCCGGCCCGGCCGCATCGTGGTCAGCGCCCGCGCCGAAGACGGCATGCTGCAGCTGGCGGTGAGCGACGACGGCGCCGGCCTGGCCCGCCACATGCGATGGGGCATCGGCCTGTCGAACACGCGCGCCCGCCTGCAGCACATGTTCGGCGAGCGCCAGCACTTCGCCATCGGCGCCCGGCCCGGCGGCGGCGCCGTGGCCACGCTCGCGATTCCGCTGCGGGAGGGTGCATGCGCATCCGCACCCTGATCGTCGACGACGAAGCGCTGGCGCGGCGCGGCATCCGCCAGCTGCTCGAAGGCGACGCCGGCATCGAGGTGGTGGGCGAATGCGCCGACGGCGCCTCCGCCATCGAGGCCATCGCCGCGTTGCAGCCGGACCTGGTCTTCCTTGACATCGCCATGCCCGAGGCCGACGGCTTCGACGTGATCGCGGCGGTCGGCGGCGACTGCATGCCGGCCACCATCTTCGTCACGGCATACGACCAGTATGCGGTGCGCGCCTTCGAGGTCCAGGCGCTCGACTACCTGCTCAAGCCGGTGGAGCCTGCGCGCCTGCGCGACGCGCTGGCGCGCGCCAGGAGCCGGCTGGCCGGGCCGGACAGGACGGACACGACGAACGATCTGGCGGCGCGCGTCGCAGCGGTGCTGGGCGAACTGGGCGCCGGCCCGGCGCGGCGCTACCTGCGCCGCCTGCCGATCCGCAAGGCCGGCCGCGTGCTGCTGCTCGACGTGGACGAGGTCACCCATTTCGAGGCCACCGGCAACTACATCGAAGTGCACACCCGCGAACGCATGCACCTGCTGCGCGAGACCCTGTCCGGCCTGGAGACGCGGCTCGATCCTGAGGCTTTCCTGCGGGTATCGCGCTCCTGCATCGTCAACACGCGCGACATCCGCGAATTGCAGCCGCAGCCCAGCGGCGACTTCGTGCTGCTGCTGGACGGCGACAGCGAGGTGCTGGGCAGCCGGCGCTACCGGGCCGGGATCGACGGGCTGTTGCGCGGCTGAGCCGGGCCGCTTTTGACGGCAAGGGTTGAATAGCGAACAGAAGACAGGCGCGCAAAGCGCCTACGCTCGTCATTCAACCGTATGCAGCCAGGAGAATGAGATGGCATTTGATTTGGGAAATTTGTTGTCGCAATACCTGGGCGGAGGCAACCAGGACCGGGCCGCGGAAGACTTCGACCGCGTGGCCCGGAGCGCTCCGCGCGAAACGCTCGCCGAGGGCGTGGCCAGCGCGCTGCGTTCCAACCAGACACCGCCCTTCCCGCAGGTGGTCAGCCAGCTGTTCGGGCAGAGCGATGCGAACGGCCGCGCGGGCATGCTGAACCAGCTGCTGGGCTCGCTAAACCCGGCCGTCCTGTCCTCGGTGGCGGGCGGCATGTTCGGCAACATGTTCGGCGGCGGCAAGCAGCTCAGCCCGGAACAGGCGTCCCAGGTCTCGCCCGAGCAGGTGCGCGAGCTGGCCGAGAAGGCCGAGCAGCAGAATCCCGGCATCGTCGACCGCATGAGCGCCTTCTATGCGGAGCACCCGACCCTGGTCAAGGCCATCGGCGGCGCCGCGCTGGCACTGGCGCTGGGCCACGTGGCGCAGCGCATGCGTCCTCCATCCACCAACAGCAATGAAGGAGATAACATGGGTATCCTGAGCAATATCTTCGGCAAGATCTTCCCGAAAGCGCATGCCGCCAACAAGGGACCGGCGGCCCAGCCCCAGGCACAGGCGCCGGCGCCATCGGCACCATCGGCACCGCAGGCCCAGCCGCAGGCAGCGCCCCAGGCCGCCCCGCAGGCCGCGCCTGCCGCAATGGAACAGGTGGACGTCGAGGCCATCCTGACCCAGATGCAGGCCTCCTCGGGCCAGCAGCTGAACTGGCGCACGTCGATCGTCGACCTGATGAAGCTGCTCGGCCTGGACAGCAGCCTGCAGGCGCGCAAGGAACTGGCCGCCGAGCTGCACTACACGGGTGACACCAGCGACTCGGCCAAGATGAACATCTGGCTGCACCGCCAGGTGATGAACAAGCTGGCGGCCAACGGCGGCAAGGTGCCGGCCGACCTGCGCGACTAGGTAGTCCCCGCCACGGGCCGTCCGCCGTAGGGTGGGCGGCTGTACCCGGCAAGTAAAACGGCTGCCGTCCCGTGCGCCGCCCACGCGGTGATCAATCGCAGCAAGATCATCCGGCGCGGGAACGGAGCCGTCAACGACCACCGCGTGGGCGGCGCGCATGCCGCGGATGGTCCACGTTCCACGGTGGAGCCGCCCACCCTACGATTTCCTCCGTCAATCCGCCAGCGCCGTATTCGCCGCCGTCCCGCACGAGAAGCAGAAGCGGGCGAAAGCGTTCTTGCGGCTGTTGCAGCAGCCGCAGCGGTCGAACAGGCCGATGCCGCAGTGGGGGCAGAAGTCGAGGCTGGCGTCCTTCAGGTCGAGCGGACGCTCGCAGCCCGGGCACACGCCCTTGCCCAGCCGGGCCTGTACCGTGTCGTAGCGCAGGGTCTGGCGGCGCTGCGCGTCCGGCAGTGCCTCGGCTTCCTTCTGGCGCGCCAGGTAGCGCTGCAGCGACTGGATCGCATAGCGTCCCGCCAGCACCGTGACGGCGATGCCGACCAGGTTGCGTACATAGCCGCCATAGCTGGGCAGGTAGGGCATCAGCTCGAAGAAGAAGGCGAACAGGGCGAAGAAAATGAAACCCCAGGCGAACGGCCAGTAGGTGCTCTTGCGCTTGCGTGCGAACAGCCAGCCGGCCACCGCCAGCAAGGGCAGGGTCAGGGCCAGGCGGTACAGGAAGACGCGCAGCTCCAGCGCACGCTGGGCCTCGAGGACGGCGGCGCGCGCGGGCGCTTCCAGCGCTTCCCAGCGCGCGTCGGCCTTGCGCTGGGCCTGGTCGGCGTCGAGCAGGATCTGCTGCTGGGCCTGCACCGCGGCGAGCGCCGCGCGTTCCTGCGCTTCGAGCGCATCGAGCGCGCGGGTGCGCCCGATCAATTCGGGGTCCTGGTCGGGGCGCGCGGTGGCGCGCCTCGTGGCGAGCCAGTTGTCCAGGGTCTCGCGCGCGGTGCGGGTATTCGCCTGTGCCACCTCGTGCTTGTGGCTGGCCTGCTCGAATGCCAGGCCAGCGGCGGCATGCCTTTCCTTGGCCTCGGCCTGCTCGCTGCGCAGGCGCGCCACCTGGGCCGGGTCCATGAACTGCTCGAGCGTGAGTTCCGGCTCGACGTCGCCCAGGTTGCCGATGACGGCGCTGCCCAGGCCGACCAGGAACGCCGCGAACGCGAACGCGACCAGCCACAAGGCCCGCTGGAGCCATTTTTCGGTGAAGCGCAAGCCCTTGCCCATGTTGTCCTCCGGTGTCGATGGAAGAGTCAGCTTGCCACGAAAGGAAATTGCATTCCAGCAGCGCGCACAAGGACACGCGCCCTGCGCCACCGGGTAGCGGCGCACGCTACCCGGCGCGGGCCCGGCCCGTCAGAAGTAGGACAGCCCCAGCGCCTTCTTCACTTCGTCGGTGGTCTGGGCCGCCACTTCGCGCGCCTTCATGGTGCCCTCCTTCAGGATCTGCAGCACCTGGCCGCGGTCCTTGGCGAACTCCTCGCGGCGCGCGCGGATCGGCGCCAGCAGCTCCTGCAGGATGCCTTCCAGGCGCTTCTTGACCACGCTGTCGCCCAGGCCGCCACGCACGTAGTGGGCCTTCATCTCGGCCAGGCCGTCCTTGTCCTGGTCGAAGGCGTCGAGGTAGATGAAGGCCACGTTGCCTTCCAGGTGGCCGGGGTCGGACACCTTCAGGTGCAGCGGGTCGGTGTAGACCTGCTTGACGGCGGCGCGGATCTCGTCGGCGCTGGCGCCCAGGTTGATGGTGTTGCCGAGCGACTTGCTCATCTTGGCACGGCCGTCGATGCCGGGCAGGCGGCCCACTTCCGGCACGATCGCCTTGCACTCGAGCAGGATGTCGCGGTCGGGGCTATAGGTGCGGTTGAAGCGGCGCACGATCTCGTTGCACTGCTCGATCATCGGGATCTGGTCTTCGCCTACCGGCACCACGGTGGCCTTGAAGGCGGTGATGTCGGCGGCCTGGCTGGCCGGGTAGGTCAGGAAGCCGGCCGGGATGTCGCGCTCGAAGCCGCGCAGGATGATCTCCTGCTTCACGGTCGGGTTGCGCTCGAGGCGCGCCACCGTCACCAGGTTCAGGTAATAGAAGGTGAGCTCGGTCAGTTCCGGGATCTGCGACTGGATCAGGATGGTCGTGCGGGCCGGATCGATGCCGCAGGCGAGGTAATCGAGCGCCACTTCGACCACGTTTCGGTGTACCTTCCCGATGTCATCCATGTTGTCGGTCAGCGCCTGGGCATCGGCCAGCATGACGAACTGGCGGTAGCTGTCCTGGTAGGCGACGCGGTTGCGCAGGCTGCCCACGAAGTGGCCGAGGTGCAGCGGACCGGTCGGACGGTCTCCGGTGAGGATGACCGGCATGGAGGGAGAAGTCGGCGTTGCAGGGGTGGGGGAGCTCATCGGGTTTCCTTGTCTGTGCCCCGATCCTCCTGCGCTGGATATGAAAACGCCACCTGGATCGAGGCGGCGTTAATCGAAATGCAAATCATTCCTGGGGCCGCGCGTCAGGAGCGGCGCCACCAGGTCAGCAAAAATTGATGTGCTTTCGGAAAATTCATGGACTGCATGGTTGCAGGTTGGCGCGCCGCTGTCAACCGCTTCCCGTCCCATGGCCCGCTGGCCAGCCCCCCTTTCGACACTTTTACGCCTGGGAGGCTGCGTTGCGGGGATTTTGTTGTTATAAAACTAATATGGTGAGTGATGAATCCAGAAAAGAGCACGAACAGCCAACGCCCCCCACTGGAACTGTGGGGCGGCCTCGAATGCACGGTCAACCGTGTCCGCGACGAGTATTTCAGCCAGCTGGACCGTAACGGCCACGCCGGACGCGCCTGCGACATCGGGCGTTTCGCCGCCACCGGCATCCGTGCCATCCGCTATCCCGTGCTGTGGGAACGCACCGCCCCCGAGGGCATCGACGCGGCCGACTGGTCCTGGCCCGACGAACGCCTGCACGCCCTGCGCGACGCCGGCATCACCCCGATCGCCGGCCTGGTACACCATGGCAGCGGCCCGCGCCACACCAGCCTGCTCGACCCGGGCTTCGCCGACCAGCTGGCCGCCTACGCCGGCGCGGTGGCCGCGCGCTATCCGTGGATCTCCTACTACACCCCGGTCAACGAACCCTGCACCACCGCCCGCTTCGCCGGCCTGTACGGGGTGTGGTACCCGCACGGCCGCGACGACCGCAGCTTCGTCCAGGCCCTGCTGAACCAGTGCCGCGCGGTGGTGCTGTCCATGCGCGCCATCCGCGCCGTCAACCCGCAGGCGAAGCTGGTCCAGACCGACGACCTCGGCAAGACCTACGGCACCCCGGAACTGGGGCACGTGGCCGAGTTCTACAACGAGCGCCGCTGGCTGGCCTGGGACCTGCTGTGCGGCATGGTCGACGAAGGGCATGCCCTGTGGGACTACCTGCTCAAGACCGGCATCGCGGCCGAAGAATTCCTGTGGTTCCGCGACAACCCCTGCCCGCCCGACATCATCGGTGTCAACTACTACGTGACGTCCGAGCGCTGGCTCGACCACCGTCCCGAGCGCTTCCCGGAACACCACCGCGGTGTCGCCGACGGCATTCCCTGCGCCGACATCGAGGCCTCGCGCGTGCTGGCCACGCCGACCCCAGGCATCGCCCCGCTGCTGTCCGAGATCTGGGATCGCTACGGCATCCCGCTCGCCATCACCGAAGCCCATATCGACGCGAACCGCGAAGACCAGCTGCGCTGGCTGCTCGAGATCTGGCAGGCGGCCCAGCAGTCGCAGCGCAACGGGATCGACGTACGCGCCGTCACCGTGTGGTCGCTGCTCGGCTCCTTCGACTGGAACAGCCTGGTCACCCAGAACCGCGGCTACTACGAGCCGGGCCCGTTCGACGTGCGCTCGCCCACCCCGCGCCCGACCGCGCTGGCACGCATGATGAAGGAACTCTCGCTGGGCGCCCCGCTGTCGCACCCGGTACTGCGCGGCCAGGGCTGGTGGCGCCGTCCGGGGCGCTTCCTGTGCCACCCGCCGGTGGCCACCCCGGCCGCGCTCACCTCGATCGCGGCCGACGGCGCGCGCCTGGTGGGCACGCAGGCGGCGCCGATCCTGATCCTGGGTGCCACCGGCACCCTCGGCCGCGCCTTCGCCCGTGTCTGCCGCCGGCGCAACCTGTCCTACCGGCTGCTGTCGCGCCAGGAGATGGACATCGCCGACGCCGCCTCGGTCGAGCGCGCCCTGGCCCAGTACCAGCCCTGGGCCGTGATCAACACCTGCGGCTACGTGCGCGTGGACGAGGCCGAGGGCGACGCCGCGCGCTGCCTGCGCGAGAACACGGCCGGGCCAGCGATCCTGGCCGCCGCCTGCGCGCGCCACGGCATCCACCTGACCACCTTCTCCAGCGACCTGGTGTTCGACGGCAGGCAGGACCGCCCCTACGTCGAATCCGACCCGGTGGCGCCGCTCAACGTCTACGGGCGCAGCAAGGCCGAGGCCGAGGTGGCGGTGCTGGACGCGAACCCGGACGCGCTGGTGGTGCGCACCAGCGCCTTCTTCGGCCCCTGGGACGCCTACAACTTCGTCACCCTGGCGCTGGGCGCGCTCGAGCGCGGCGAGCCGTTCGCGGCCTCGAACGATCTCACCATCACTGCGACCTACGTGCCCGACCTGGTGCACGCCTGCCTCGACCTGGCGATCGACCGCGAGGCCGGCATCTGGCACCTGTCGAATGGGGGCGAACTCACCTGGGCCGAGCTGGCGCTGAAGGCGGCGGAACGGGCCGGCATCGACGCCAGCCGGCTGGAGGCGCGCGCCATCGACTACCCGGCCGCGCGGCCGCGCTACTGCGCCCTGGGCAGCG
Source organism: Massilia hydrophila (assembly GCF_020208145.1). Taxonomy (NCBI): domain Bacteria; kingdom Pseudomonadati; phylum Pseudomonadota; class Betaproteobacteria; order Burkholderiales; family Oxalobacteraceae; genus Massilia; species Massilia hydrophila. The sequence goes on from NZ_JAHYBX010000014.1 coordinate 13,403, forward strand.
AACGCGGCATCCTGCTGCCGCGCCTGGACCAGGCGCTGGACCGCTACCTGGAACTGCGCAACCAGGACGATCCGGAAATCGTGGAACTCCAGCACACCGCCGAGAGCCGCCAGCCGCTGGCCAGCGGCCACCGGCAGCAGGAAGAAACGCCGTTCGATGCGGTGCAGGCGGGGAACTGCTGAGGCCAGTGCCTGAGCTGTTCCCCCGGTCGGACAATGAACGATGCTTGTTCCGCTGGGTGAATAATGTTTCCTGCCGCCAGCGCTCAGCTGGCTGCAGCAGCTGCTTCGCTATTGCGGTCGGCCTTGATTACCAGCATCGCCACGATGCACAGCAGCTCGGCGGACTCCTCCAGAATCTCGACCTGGTGCCGGTCGCGCAGGGACAGCAGCGCATTGCTGGCGCGTGCCAGCGTCCGGCCTGGTGCTTCGATGGCGAAACTGCGGTCCCACAGGCTGCCGCTGATGACGGTGCCGTCGTAGCTCCCTCCCATGACCGTGTAGCGGCGCTTCATCGCCCATGGAGTGCGCTCGAGGACGATGTTCCCGAGTGCGCCGCTGACGTGCCAGGCCGCTGTCCACGTGAACCAGGGACGCTCCAGCACGGCCAGCTCGCTCCCGCCCCGGCGCAGGCGCCAGCGGTTCGCGCCCCAGCGCCATGCGCTGACGGCCTGGTAGGCCAGCTTCCCATCCTCATTGACGATGTCGATCTGTCCCAGCCAGGTCGGTAGCCTGTTCTTGAGTACGAGTATCCTTGCCATATCGTCGTGTCGTTCTTGTGTGTCGTTGGCTGCAATTGCTATGTTGCCACAAAGCAGGGGTCGAGCCGCCAGACCTGTACGGCGAGGCCAAGATCGACAAACGGAGCCCACATGAGTATCGACACTTCCGGTAAATGGTGGAAAGGCAGCTGCCCGCATGATATCGCCGAGTACCTGGCAGCCTTATTTGCCGAATCGTCCCCTATTCACGAATATCGTCCCTGTATCTGCATATGTGGATCGGAAAGCTTCCTGGTTCACTGGATTCCCGACGAAGGCGCCGTGCGCCGAACCTGCGCCCACTGCCGGCAGCAGCAGTTCGTCTGCGATAGCGAGGAGCATTGGACGGGGCGACCAAGGAAATTCCGCTGCGTCGAATGCAAGTCAGACCAGGCCAACCTGGGCGTCTGTTTTTCCCTGGATGAGGACAGGGGCGCCGTGCGCTGGATCTACGTCGGCGTGCGCTGCACGCACTGCGGGTGCCTGGGCAGTATCGCGGACTGGAAAGTCCGATATGGCCCATCGCTTGGCTTGCTGTCCCAGGCATGAATGCGCTTCCCATCTTGAACCCAGGTCCTTGTTGCTAATCCGAAATATTCTTTATACACTGACGTGAATCGCCAGCCTGTCTTGACTCGGCCGGTGACGCCGTTTTCCGAAGTGCGGAAGCAGGATCGACACTCCCGGGGAATCCATCACGCTTTCAGTCTCGGGACCATCCAACATGAATGAACCGCGCTATTCCGACGGCACACTGATCGAAAAGGGCGACGCCGTACTCCGCTCCGGGGTTGTACCTGCACGCATCATTGACGCCTTCGAGGGTGATCCCGCTTCCGTCTGGCTGGAAGATGCGGAACGCCCTGGCAGGACCTTCGCCAATGCCGACCTCTGGGACCTGACGCTGGTCGAGCGCAATACCCTCGATTTCGGCCGCGCCGGCGTTGCTTGGCTCGGCAGGCAGGCCGAGTCAGGCGATGCGCAGGCGCAGGCGGCGCTGGGCTGGTTATATGAAACCGGCGTCGCCGTCGCTGCGGACGATGCGCTTGCGGTGGCCTGGTATGCGCGCGCTGCGCAAGGCGGCGATCCTGCCGGTCAATTCAATTACGCGCTGCGTTGTGAAAAGGGACGCGGCGTTCCCGTCGATCTGCCGCAGGCGGCGCGCTGGTATCTGGCATCGGCGGAGCAAGGGTTCGGTCCGGCCATGATGAACCTGTCCAACATGTACCGGGACGGACGCGGTGTTGGCCAAGACGTCCAACAGGCCATTCGCTGGCTGCGCGCCTTCGAGGCCGCGAACGCGGCCTAGCTTTCCTGCGCCCGCGTCCGCGACCACGCCGCCAGTGCGGGAAGACCCTACACTGCGCGATCCCGCCGCCAGGCGGACCGTCCACACCAACCAGGATCCCATGCGCCGCCTGTCCGCCCTGCTCCCTCTGCTGTTCACGCTGCCGGCCGCGCTGGCCGCCATCCCGGCGGACACCCACCTGCCGGCCGACATCGGCGCCTGCACCGCGGCAGCGCCCTGCCCGGTCGCCGTGCTCAGCCCCGGCTACGGACTGGCTGGCACCGACTATGGTTTCCTGACCCGCCAGCTGAACGGCATGGGCTACCTGGTCCTGGCGCTGCGCGACAGCGCCGGCGGCGCCACGATCGACCGCGGCGCGCCGATCACGCCCCAGGTGCAGGCGATCGCCCGCGCCACCGCGCGCGGCATCGCCGCCCTGCTCGACGAAGGCGCGGCCCGCGACCGGCGCTTCGACTGGCGGCGCGTGCTGCTGGTCGGCCATTCGCTCGGCGGTGACAGCTCGGCCCAATTCGCCGCCGACCACCCGCAGCGCGTGTCGGCCCTGGTCAGCCTCGACAGCCGGCGCGTCGCCCTGCCGCGCACCGACGGCATCCGTGTGCTGTCGATCCGCGCCAGCGACACCGCCGCCGATCCGGGCGTGCTGCCGGACGAAGGCGAACAGCGCCGCCACGGCAGCTGCATCGTGCGCATCGAAGGCGCGCGCCACAACGACATGCAGGACGAAGGCAGTGCCCGGCTCAAGGAAGCGATCCTCGCCATCCTCGAGACTTTCCTCGCGCCGGCGCGCCAGCCGGCCTATGCCTGCTCCCCCGCACCTGCCAGCTAGCGCCGGGGACCGCCCCCTTCCACGTTACAATCCGGCCCAGCCACCACTTCTTCGTCGATACCGTGCAAGAGCAACACGCCTTTCCCTTCCTGCGGGAGATCCTCCTGTTCCTGGTGCTGTCGGGCATCCTGATTCCGATCCTGCAGCGCCTGCGCATCAACCAGGTGGTCGGCTTCCTGGCCGTCGGCACCCTGGTTGGTCCCTTCGGGCTGGCCCTGCTGGCCGACAATGTGCCCTGGCTGGCTTTCCTTGCCCTGCCACGCGACCAGGGCACGGCTGCACTGGCCGAGATCGGCGTACTGTTCCTGATGTTCATGATCGGCCTCGAGCTCTCGGCCGCGCGCCTGTGGGCGCTGCGGCGCTGGGTGTTCGGGGCCGGCACCGTGCAGGTGCTGGCCAGCGCCCTCCTGCTCGGCGGCGGCCTGCTGCTTGCCTCCGGGCTCGACACCCGCAGCGCCCTGATCGTCGGACTGGTGCTGTCCTTGTCGTCCACCGCGGTGGTGATGCAGCTGCTCGCCCAGCAGCGGGCCACCGGCAGCCCGCTTGGCCAGGCGGCCTTCGCCATCCTGATGCTGCAGGACCTGGCGGTGGTGCCGATCCTGCTCCTGATCGGCGCCCTCGGGGGAAAAAGCGGCGGCGACGATGTCGCGCTGCTGGCCGTGCTCACGCTGGGCAAGGCCGCGCTTGCCATCGGCCTGATCTACCTGGTCGGCGGACGCGTCGTCCACACCTTGTTCCGCTCCTTTGCGGACCACCGCCAGCCGGACGTCTTCATGGCGCTGATCCTGCTCTGCACCTTCGGCATCGCCGGCCTGGCAGCCAGCGCCGGCCTGTCGATGGCGCTGGGCGCCCTGCTCACCGGCGTGGTGCTGGCCGAGACCGAGTTCAAGCACGAAGTCGAGCTGGTGATCGAGCCCTTCAAGGGCCTGCTCATGGGCCTGTTCTTCATGACCGTCGGGATGAGCATCGACACCCGCCAGATGCTCGAGGCGCCGCTGCTGCTGGCCGGGCTGGTGGCCGGCCTGGTGCTGCTCAAGGCGCTGGTGGTGGCGGCCGTGATGCGCGTCGGTGGCCACCCATGGAGCCGCGCGCTCGAAGGCGGCCTGCTGCTGGGCCAGGGCGGGGAATTCGTGTTCGTCGCGATCGGCTACGCGATGAGCATGCAGGTGCTGGAGCCGGCGCTGGGCGCGCGCGTCATGCTGGTGGTCGGCCTGTCGCTGTTCCTCACCCCAATGCTGGCGCGCCTGGGCCGCGCCATCGGCCAGCGCCACGAGCGCGCCCGCGACCAGCTGCAGGAGCTCGGCGACGGGGCGCTGGCCTCGGCGCGCGGCCGCATCATCATCGCCGGCTTCGGACGCGTTGGCCAGCAGCTGGCCAAGCTGCTGGGCGAGCAGAACATCCCCTTCATCGCCTTCGAATGCGACGCCAAGCTGGTGTCCAGGCTGCATGCCGAAGGCAAGCCGGTCTACTTCGGCAATGCCGCGCGTCCGGAACTGCTGCACCATGTCCACGCCGACGAGGCGCCGGCCATCGTGCTGACCATGGATCACCCTGCCTCGGCCATGCGGGCGGTGCGCGGCATCCGGCGCGACTTCCCGCACGTGCGCCTGTTCGTGCGCTCGCGCGACGAGAAGGACGCGCGCGCCCTGCGCCTGGCTGGCGCCAGCGTGGTGGTACCCGAGACGCTCGAAGCGAGCCTGCAACTGTCGGCCTTCGTGCTGGAAGCGATGGGCCTGGACGAACGCACCGTGGACGGCATCGTCAACCATGAGCGCGAGCTGGTCAACGCCAAGCTGCTGGCGCCCGGACACGCACCCTGAAGGCGGGCGCCTGGCGCGGCGCGCTCCTCAGTGCCAGTCCTTGTCGGGCTGGGTATCGAGCCGGTGCGCGGCATCGACCACGTCCTGCAGCTCGACCGGATCGCTGAAAGGGTCGGCATCCAGCTCCGTGACGCGGTTCAGCGCTTTCTGCCAGCGCCGCAGCTCGTCGACATAGGGCTGGTGCGGCACCCGTTTCAGGTCGCCGTCCTGTTCGGCCAGGTCGCAGATGCCGTTGTTGACCCACTCCCCGGTATGCCAGTCCGGCATGTCGACCGCCGGGAACAGGCAGATGCCTTGCAAGTCCATGCCGCGCCGCACCGCCGCCAGCGATTCGCCCATCACGTCGCGCAGCCAGTCGGCGCGGCCGTGTCCCAGGCCGCTGGTCTCGCCGATGATCATCGGCCGCCGGTAGCGCTCCCAGACCGTGCCGAGCATGTCGCACAGCGGCGCGATGCGTTCGTCGCCGGGCGGCAGCGGCGCATGCGGTCCGCTCTCGCGGTACTCCATCTGGCCGAAGGAATAGACGTTGGCGCCGACAATGTCCAGCAGTTCGGGCGCGCCGCCGCATTCCGGATGCGCGCGCCCGGCGATGATGTCCCAGGCCAGGAAGGTATCGACCTCGGTCTCGTGGCGCGCGGCCTCGGCCTGGTCCGGACGGTCGCGCGGCGCCACCACCCGCACCAGCGGATCGATGTGGACCAGGCGCGCCTGCGGATCGACTTCCCGGATCGCCCGCGCGCCGGCGATCGCGGCGCGGCACAGCGCCACCCGCAGGCGCATGCGTTCCGCCCGGCTGCGGCGGTAGGGCGCGGCCCAGCCCCATTCGCCGGCGCAATAGGAAAAGAAGGTGATCTCGTTGACCGGCGTGAAGAAATGCGGTCCGCGCACCCGCGGCAGCACGTAGCTGGCGGCGGCGCGGCAGTAGGCCGCGAAGCGCGCCACGAAGGCGTCCGAGAACGGATCGAGGTCGTCCGGATAGCCGTAGTGGCACAGGTCCTACACCGGCAGCACCTGCGCCGCGTTCATCGCCGCGATGTAGGGGTCGATCAGCGAAAAGTCGCAGTGGCCGGCACGGTCCACCAGCGGCCAGGGAATGCCTTCGCGCGCGACGGCGATGCCGAGCCGCGCCAGCATCCGGTAGTCGGCCGCGGCGTGGCGGTCGTGCGCCGTCTCGGCCACCAGGTTGCGCCGCACGCAGTCCTCGCCCCACAGGAAGTTCGAACACTCGAAGCCGGACAGGAAGAAAGTCGGGAAGATTCCGGGATGCCGTGCCATGCGCCCTCCTTGCCGTGCCGCCCGGTCATCCGGGCCAGGCGCACAGCATGCCACGGCTGCGCCGAACGCCGTGCACGGCTCGCGCCTGGCTAGCGCCGCGCCAGAACCGTCTGGTTCCGGGCAGACACCAGGAACTCCCAGTAGGTGGCGTGGCCGGACGCGCGGCGCGGCGCCAGCGGCGCCATCGCCTCGCCCGCCACGCAGTCCGCCGTCGCACCCTGGGGCGATGTGGCGATGACGGCGGTGACGGCCGGACTGCCGGTGCCGCATCCCGCGGCTGCCGCGGCCAGCAGCAGCGCGGCCAGCCGGCCCCGGAGGACTGGCCGATTCATGGAAGCTGCTTGCGGGCGCGCGTTGGACATGCAGTGCAGTCTACCCAGCGGCCGGTCGCCAACTTGTGCAAAATTGTCACGCAAATGACGGAAAGATGTACCGGACTGCCGGCCGCCTCGCGCGCCTTCAGGCCAGCGCGCGCTGCGCCGCCCGGCAGCCCCACCAGGCGGCTTCCTCGAACACCGACAGGCCGGACAGGTCGGCATGCGCGAACAGGACCGGACCGGCCGCCTCGCGCAGGGCCGCCAGGCCGGAGTTGGCAAGAAAACCCGGCCGCGGCACCGCCATCGCATGCGCGCGCAGCGTGATGTCGGCCCGCTCCACGCAGGGCGCGAAGGCCCAGCCATAGGCCTGTTCCAGGTCGCTGGCGGCCAGCTCCAGCAGGGCCTGCGGGCTGGCCGACTGCAGCCAGCGGCGCGCTTCCTGCGGCGTACGGTTTGAGAGCGCCGTGTAGGCGGTGAACACGGTCTTGTCGGGCGGCCGCGAGCGGATGTCCTGGTGCGTGGACACCACGTAGCCCAGTCCGCGCCCCCCGTACACGACGTTGTCCCAGGCCAGCTGGGCGTCGGGCAGCTCGCGCGGGAAGTCGCGCATCAGAAAGTTCGTCACCATCCAGGGGGCGTACTCCGGCAGGTGCCGGCGCGGATCGAAGCCGTAGGCCTGGATGCCTTCCACCACGCGGCTGGCGACGAACAGCGGCATGGCGATGATCGCGCGGCGCGCGCGCACCAGGAAGCTGCGCGGCTGCCCGCCTTCCAGCGTGAAGCACAGCGCCTCGGCCCTGCCGTCCACGACGCGCACCGAGGCTGCGGTGCCGGCGCGCCGGCGCGCTCCCGCGCGCGCGGCCAGGGCCTCGGCCAGCGGCGCCAGGCCACCCGGCCAGGTCAGCAGCGCGTTCTCGTCCGCGTTCGCGGCCTGGCCCCAGCGTCCGGCGAAATAATGGATGCCGGCCCAGGCCGAGACGCGTCCGGTGCCGGCGCCATAGTCGTCGCGGCAGCAGTAGTCGAGGTACCAGCGCAGCGTCGGTGAACGGTAGCCCTCCCGGTCCAGCCACTGCGCGAAGCTGATGCGGTCGAGCACGCGCCAGGCCGGATCGCTGGAAGCCAGCACCAGTGGGAAGGCGAAGGCGCGCCGGCCATCCGCACCGCGCCCGTGGCGCAGGCGCGCCATCGCAGCGAAGAAGCGCCGGTGTTCGGCGGCGTCGCCCGCATCGGCCGGCACCAGGCCTTCGTGCCAGGCACCGTCGCGCAGCAGGCGCTCCTGGGGGCCATGCAGGATGAAGCGCTCGTCGTAGGTGGGCCGCTCCTGGTCGGCGCCGCGCCGCAGGATGCCCAGGTCGGCCAGCATGGCGCGCACGTGTCCGGACTCCGGCCCCGGCAGCGGCAGGTAGTGCGCGCCCGTCGGGCAGGCCAGCTCGCCGTAGCGGCTGCCGGCGGCGTTGCCGAACGCTTCCGGGCCGTCCAGCAGCAGGTAGTCCTGGTGGCCCAGCTTGCCGAGCTGCCAGGCCGCGCTCAGGCCGGCGACACCGGAACCCAGGATCAGCACATCGGTTTCAAACACTTGCGCAGGCGGCGGCAGGCGGCCGCGGTCGCGCAGGTAATGTCCCTCGTCGCGGCCAGGCGCATGCACGGCAGGCGCGATCTCTTGCCAGCGCGCGAAGCCGGCGCCGCCCGCCAGCGCGGCGCCGGCGGCGCCCAGCGCCGTGAGCACGAAGGAGCGGCGCTGCATCAGCGGATCACCTGGCGCCAGTCTTCCTCGAAAGCGCGCACCAGCGACTGGGTGTCGAGCCGGTTCGGCGCCATCGGCCGGCGCGGCATGTCGGGTGGCCACTCGAACATGGCGCGGGTGCTGGCGCCGTCAAGGAAGCGCATCGGCAGGCGGTAGCTGGCGGGCGGCGCGAAGCGTCCCTCGGGCGAGGCCATCACGAAGCCCCACTCGCCGAACGACGGCACGTACAGGTGGTAGGGCCAGGTGCGCAGGCCCACTTCACGCAGGGTCGCCTCGATGGTCCAGTAGGCGTTCGGCGCGAAGAACGGAGAAGTCGACTGCACCACGATCAGGCCCTGGGCTGCCACGTGCTTGCGCAGCAGGCCGTAGAACGGCACCGAGTACAGCTTGCCGAGGGCGAAGCTGGACGGGTCGGGGAAGTCGACGATGGCCACGTCGTACATGCCGGCGTCCTTCTGCAGCCAGATCCCGGCGTCGGCGTTGACCACCTTGACCCGCTTGTCGTTCAATGCGCCGGCATTCAGCTTCACCAGTTCCGGACGGTTGGCGAAGGCCGCGGTCATGGCCGGATCGAGATCGACCAGGGTCACCTCCTCCACCTGCGGATAGCGCAGCACCTCGCGCAGGGCCAGCCCGTCGCCGCCGCCCAGCACCAGCACCCGCCGCGCCCAGGGCAGCGACTGCATGGCCGGATGCACCAGCGCCTCGTGGTAGCGGTATTCGTCGCGCGAGGAAAACTGCAGGTTGCCGTTGATGTGCAGGCGCAGGTCGTCCTTCCAGCGCGTGATCACCAGGCGCTGGTAGGGCGTGGTGGTGGAATACACGACCTCGTCGCCGAACAGGCCGTGCTCGCCCCACTCCACCATGCGGTCCGACAGGCCGAAGCCGAGCACCAGCGTGAACAGCACCGCGCAGGCGCGGATCGCGCGCCCGCGCAAGGCCTCCAGTTCGGCGCGGAACACGTACAGGGTCCACATCGCGACGCCGACGTTGAGCATGCCGAACAGGAAGCCGGTGCGCACCAGGCCCAGTTGCGGCGCCAGCACCAGCGGGAACAGCAGCGACACGGCCAGCGCGCCGAGGTAGTCGAAGGTGAGTACGCGGCTGACGATCTCGGCGAACCCGGTGCGGCGCTCGTTCAGCGCGCGCATCACCAGCGGCACCTCCATGCCGACCATCATCCCGATCAGGAACACGGTCAGGTAGAGCACCGTGCGGAAGGGCGCGCCCATCCAGGTGAAGGTCATGAACAGCACGGCGGCCGACATCCCGCCCACCAGGCCGACGGCCAGTTCGATGTCGATGAAGCGCCCCAGCACGTCCTCGTCGCGCACGTACTTCGAGAAGTGGGCGCCGACGCCCATGGCGAACAGGTAGCAGCCGATGATGGTGGAGAACTGCAGCACCGAGTCGCCCAGCAAGTAGCTGGACAGGGCGCCGGCGACCAGCTCATAGGCCAGGCCGCAGGAGGCGACGACGAAGACCGACAGGATCAGAATTTTTTTGGTCATTGAACAACTTTTGTTCTAAGATCGCTGTGCTGCCGCAGTGTGACGACCTCGATTATTTATTCTGGAGAAACTTGTGCCCGCCATCCTAAACTATGTGCTGCATCTTGCGACGGCGATCGCGCTGGTTCTCGCGTTTTTTGTGGTGTACACGCGGATCACGCCCTATGACGAAATCCTGCTGATCCGCCAGGGCAACTGCGCCGCCGCGCTGTCGCTGGGCGGCACCCTGCTCGGCTTCTCGGTGACCATCGCCTCGGCCCTGATGCACACCGCCGACTACTACGCGTTCTGCGGCTGGGCGGCGCTGGCGATGCTGATCCAGGTGCTGGTGTTCGTGGTCGCCACCCGCCTGCTGCGCATGTCCAAGGACCAGATCGAACACAACAACATCGGCTTCGGCATCCTGCTCGGCGCCATTTCGCTGTCGATCGGCCTGGTCAACGCCGGCAGCATCTCCTGATCCACCCACCCGCATAAAGAGGAAGCACCATGTCGCTCGGCTCATTCATCAAGAAGCAGTTTCTCGACGTCCTGCAGTGGAACGAGGAAGGCGAAGGGGTTCTCGCCTGGCGCCACCCGATGGAGGATTTCGAAATCCAGAACGGCGCCACCCTGGTGGTGCGCGAATCGCAGGTCGCCGTGTTCGTCGACGAGGGCCGGGTGGCCGATGTGTTCGGCCCCGGCACGCATCGCCTGACCACTTCGACCCTGCCGCTGCTGACCAACCTGAAGAACTGGGACAAGCTGTTCGCCTCGCCCTTCAAGTCGGACGTGTATTTCTTCTCCACCCGCGTGCAGACCGGCCGCAAGTGGGGCACCCCGCAGCCGGTGACGATCCGCGACAAGGACTTCGACATGATCCGGGTGCGCGCATTCGGCATGTATTCCTACCGGATCGCCGATCCGCGCCTGTTCTTCACCGAGATCAGCGGCACCCGCGCCGCCTACACCCGCGAGGAAGTCGAGGACCAGCTGCGCGGCCTGATGCTGGCCACCATGGCCAATTCGCTGGGCGCGTCAAAAATCGCCTTCCTCGACATGGCCGCCAACCAGACCCTGATGGCGCAGCAGATCCGTGGCGACCTCGATTCCGCATTCGGCCGCTACGGCGTCAAGCTGGACGAGTTCAACGTGGCCAGCGTCAGCCTGCCGGAAGAACTGCAGGCAGCGCTGGACGAGCGCATCTCGGCCGGCATGAAGGCCAGCCTGGGCGCCGACAAGATGGGCGGCTTCACCCAGTTCCAGGTGGCCAGCAGCATCCCGCTGGCGGCCCAGAACGAGGGCGGCATCGCCGGCATCGGCGCCGGTGCCGGCGCCGGCATCGCGATCGGCCAGGCCATGGCGCAGGGCATGCAGGGGGCGTTCTCGCCGGGCGTCGCCACGCCCCCGCAGCCGCCGGCCGTGCCGGCCGCCAGCGAGTCGATCGAGGACCGCCTGGCCAAGCTCAAGGGCCTGCTGGACAAGGGCCTGATCTCGCAGGGCGACTATGACAGCACCAAGGCCGAGCTGCTGAAGAAACTGATCGGCTGATGCAGACCGTCGACTGTCCTTCCTGCGGCGCGCCGGTCGGTTTCCGCTCGCACGCTTCCGTCGTGGCGGTGTGCGAGTACTGCCGCGCGACCGTGCTCAAGGAAGCGGACGCGGTGCGCGACCTCGGCAAGATGTCCGAGGTGCTGGAAGACTATTCGCGCATCCAGCTCGGTACCGCCGGCAGCCACGGCGGCCGCGGCTTCACCGTCATCGGCCGCATCCAGCTGCGCTTCGATGCCGGCATGTGGAACGAGTGGTACATCCTGTTCGACGACGGCGGCGACGGCTGGCTGGGCGAGTCCGCCGGCCAGTACGTGATGACGACCCGGCGCGAACTGGCGCCCGGCTGGCCGGCCTTCGACGCGATCCGGATCGGGCAGCAGGTCGACATCGGCTTCGGCCCCTTCGTCGCGGCCGACAAGCGCGTCGCGCGCTGCAGCGGCGGCCAGGGCGAGCTGCCGTTCCGGGTAGGCCAGGGCTGGGAGGCGCGCGTGGCCGACTTCCGGCGCGGACCCAGCTTCGCCACGCTCGACTATTCCGACGCGGCCACGAGCGCGGACCCGCCAATGCTCTACGCCGGCACCGCGGTGACGCTGGAAGCGATGCGCTGCCAGTTGCTGCGCGACGAGGAACAGATCAAGGCCAGCGCCGGGCGCTACCGCGGCCAGGTCGACACGCTGGCGTGCCCGTCCTGCGGCACGGCGATCCGCTATCTCCCGGGCCTGGCGGCGAACTGCGTGTGCCCTGCCTGCAGCGCGCGCGTGGATGCTTCCTCGCCCAAGGTCGAGGTGCTGCGCCAGGGCGAACAGGTGGCGCGCCTGCCCTTCACCCTGGAGCTGGGCGCGACGGCGAAGATCAGCGGCCAGGAGTACCGCGTGCTCGGCGCCATGCGGCGCGAGGACGACGAGGGCGAGGCCTGGAACGAATACCTGATGTACGCGCCCCGTGGCCCCTTCTTCTGGCTGGTCGAGACCGACGAAGGCTGGTCGCGCGCCGAGGTGCTGGACGACTGGCCCGCGCCGCCCCTGCCCTCGCAGCAAACGGTGCGCTGCGCCGGCGCCGACTACACGCGCACCTGGGACTACCCGGCGCGCGTGGTGGCCGCGGCCGGGGCGTTCACCTGGCGCGTGGCGGCCGGCGACACGGTGCAGGTGGTCGAATACGAGCACGGCCAGAACGGTCTGTCGGCTGAATACACGGCCGAGGAGCTGAGCTGGTCGCACTCGACGCCGGTGGCCTACGACCAGTTGCGCGCCTGGTTCGGGCTGGCCCAGCAGGCGAAGCCGGAAAAGCAGCCGCTGACCGGCCGCGACATCGCCTGGAAAGCCCTGCTGTGGATGGTGGGCCTGAACGCCATTCCGCTGATCTTCAACTTCGGCACGACCCTGGCCTGGATGCTGGTCGGGATCGTCGCCCTGTTCCTGCCCCTGCTGCTGGCGCCGGACAAATGACGCTGCCTTCATGAGAACCAAGTTCCTCCTCTACGCCATCGTGGTGGCCCTGGTCACCACCATCGTATGCTGGACCAGCATGGCCGGTTCCAGCCGCTCCGGCGGCGGCAACAGCTGGCGCTCCCACAGCTACGGCGGCGGTGGCTACGGCGGCGGCGGCAGCCACAAATGAGCGGCGTGCACCGTCCCGCCGGGATCCACCTGCTGGCCGACCTGGGCGGCATCGAGGCCGCGCTGCTGGCCGATGCCGGCGCGATCGACGTGCTGCTGCGCGCGGCCGCGCTGGCGGCCGGCGCCTGCATCCTGCACAGCCACTTCCACGGCTTCGGTCCGGGCCAGGGCGTGACGGGGGTGCTGCTGCTGGCCGAGTCGCACATCTCGATCCACACCTGGCCCGAGCATGGCTTCGCCGCGGCGGACATCTTCATGTGCGGCGCGGCCCGGCCCGAGCGCGCGCTGGAGCTGATCGAGGCCGCATTCAGGCCCGCCACGCGCACGGTGCAGACCATTGCGCGCGGGCAGCTATAATCCGGGGCTTGTCCTTTCACCTCCCGCTCATCCGCAGGAACAACATGACGCAAGCCACTACTCCTTCCGCGCCGAAGGCGCTCGGCCACATCCGCGTACTCGACCTGTCGCGCGTGCTGGCCGGCCCCTGGTGTGCGCAGAACCTGGCCGACCTCGGCGCCGACGTGATCAAGATCGAACGTCCCGGCAGCGGCGACGACACCCGCGCCTGGGGTCCGCCCTATGCGCGCGATGCCGAGGGCCAGGACACGGGCGAAGCCGCCTACTACCTGGCGGCCAACCGCGGCAAGCGCTCGGTAACGGTCGATATCGCCAGCAGCGAGGGCCAGGCCCTGCTGCACGAACTGGTGAAGCACTGCGACGTGGTGCTGGAAAACTTCAAGGTCGGCCACCTGAAGCGCTACCGCCTGGACTACGACAGCCTGAAGGCGATCAAGCCCGACCTGGTGTACTGCTCGATCACCGGCTTCGGCCAGGACGGGCCGTATGCGCACCGCGCCGGCTACGACTTCCTGATCCAGGGCATGGGCGGCCTGATGTCGGTGACCGGCGAGCGCGACGACCTGCCGGGCGGCGGCCCGCAGAAGGCCGGCGTGGCCCTGACCGACCTGATGACCGGCATGTACGCGACCGTGGCCGTGCTGGCCGCGCTCACCCACCGCGACCGCACGGGCCAGGGCCAGCACATCGACATGGCCCTGCTCGACACGCAGGTGGCGATGCTGGCCAACATGGGCAGCAACTACCTCAACAGCGGCAAGCCGCCCAGGCGCTGGGGCAATGCGCACGCCAACATCGTGCCCTACCAGACCTTCGCCTGCGCGGACGGGCACATCATTGTCGCCACCGGCAACGACGGCCAGTACCGCAAGTTCGTCGAAGCGGGTGGCCGGCCGGAGCTGGGCAGCGACCCGCGCTTCGCCACCAATCCGCTGCGCGTGCAGAACCGCGACCTCCTGGTGCCGATCCTGGCGGAGATGGTCAGGGAGAAGAAGCGCGACGCGTGGATCGCCCTGCTGGAGTCGGTCGGCGTGCCCTGCGGGCCGATCAACGACATCGGCGAAGTGTTTGCCAACGAGCAGGTGCGGGCGCGCGAAGTCGCGATCGAACTCCCGCATCCGACCGCCGGCAAGGTAACCCTGGTGCGCAATCCGATCCGGATGTCGGCCCTGCCTGCCACCAGCGACAAGGCCCCACCCCTGCTGGGCCAGCACACCGCCCAGGTGCTGCACGAGATGCTCGGCCTGGACGAGGCGGCGATCGCCGTCCTGCGCGACAAGGGCGTCGTCTGATGTTCCGTGGTGGGCGGCCGCGCCGCCCACCCGGCTTCAATGCAGCTGGTGTTTCAGGTCCGACAGCACGTCATGCACCCGCGTCACCACCGACGCCACCTGTGGCGAAGGCTGCCCGTTGCGGCACATCCGTTTCGCCTCGTCGCCCATTTCCTCGAGCCGGTCGATGCACTGCACCATCCGCGACTGGTCGTTCGACTGCATCACGCGCTGCGCTTCCGGCATTTCGTGGGCGATCTTCTGGATGCAGTCGCGGATTTCGCTCGGTGCACCCTGGTCATTGCGGGTCACTTCCTCGGCCTGGTTGATGGTCTGCTGGATCTGGCTGAATCGCTGCTGGATTTCGGCGGCTTGCAACATGATTGACCTCCTGAAAGTAGCGCGGCGTATCCGCTGGAATCCACCACTTTAGTCTTCCCGCCAGGGATAGCAAGCCCGGATTGCAGCCGTGCGCGCGTCAAGCCTGGGTCGCCCGCCACCCGTTTCGCGGGAACGGTGCAGGCCAGGCAGTGTGCCGTGCAGCGCCTGGCGCATCGGTTCTTCCATGCAATTACCTGGCTGGCATAAAGATCGCTACGACTGTTGACAACGTTCAGGCGACGGCTATTATATCGACACGCGATATGTCGATTGCCGATATAGCGACTGACGATAGTCAAAGGAGACGGCTTGGACCTCAACTATGCGACCTACCTGCCCCTGTCGGAAGCCACCTTCTACGTGCTGGCCGCCCTGAGCGAACCGCTGCACGGCTATGCGCTGATGCAGAAGGTGGAAGCGATGAGCGAAGGCCAGGTCGTGATCGGACCGGGCACGCTGTACGGCGCCTTCACCACCCTGGAAAAGCAGGGCCTGATCGAGAAACTGAGTGAAGTCGAGCGGCGCAAGACCTATGGGCTGACGGAGAAGGGAAGGCTGGTACTGGCCGAGCAGGTGCGCCGGCTCGCCATCATGGTACGCAATGGGCAGTTCGCGCTGCCCCACTCGAGCAAAGGAGAAGCAGCGTGAGCAAGACGGTACGGATTTTCAAGTTGTTCTGGGCCCACGAGGACGAGGCGCAGGAAGACTGGCTGCGCGCGATGGCGCGGCAGGGACTGCACCTGCTCAAGGTCAACCCGCTGTGCTTCTGGACCTTCGAACGCGGCGAGCCGGCCGACATCGTGTACCGCGTCGACTTCCCGAACGCCAGCCACGACCCGGCCTTCCGGCAGCTCATGCAGGATGCCGGCTGGCGCCTGGCCGCCAGCACGGTCGGCTGGCACTACTGGCGCACCCCGGCTGTCAGGGGCAAGGCGCCGGCACTGTTTACCGACAATGCCTCGAAGGCCAACAAGTTCAGGCAACGGCTGGCCATGTTCGTGGCAAGCGCCATTCCCCTGTTCGTCACGTTCGTCCTGCTGGACATGCCCCGCAGGCTGGGCGAACTGTCCGTGCCCTTCCTGGTGGCGTATTGCAGCGCCCTGGCCTTCTACCTGCTCGTCATGCCTTATACGCTGGTACGCCTGTGGCTGCGGGTGCGCGCGCTGGAGAGGGCCTGCGCGGCTTGACCCCGGGCGCGGCTCAGGGCAGGTCCGGGTCGAGCTCGGAGCCTGCGTAGTTTTCCAGCTCGGTGAACAGCTGCGCCATGCTGGCGCGGGTGCCGATGTGCTGCAGCACCGTGCAGTGCTGGCGGTAGGTGTCGATGCGCTCGGCGATGATGGGCTGGTGCGCCGCCGGGATGTTCTCCATCAGCGCAGCCCAGCCGGCCTCGAAGTCCGGCTTGTTCTTGCGTACCGATTTCACCAGGCGCTCGAACTCCTTCTGTCCGGTGCGCGCGGTGATGCGCCCGCCGCCCTCCACCGCGAAGATGATCGCCAGCGCGATCACCCCTTCGGCATTCAGGTCCGGATCGTTGATCGGGCCCTCGTAGTGGTGGCGGCGCAGCCATTGGGCCGCGCGCACGATCGCCTGCACGCCCTGGCGCTGCCTGAGCTGGCCGACGTAGCGCTCGTAGCCGGTCCAGCTCTCGCCCGGGTCGGCCGTGCACAGGTCGATGAACAGTTCCTTCAGGCGCCGCTGCGAATACACCGGATCGAGGTCGTACTCGCCCACCAGGCTGTCCTCGGGCAGCGCGGCCAGCTCCTTCACCAGGCGGAAGCCCTGCTGGAACACCAGCTCGGGGCCCTCCTCGATCAAGAGATCGAGCGCGTCGAGGTCGTCGTCGGTGTCGAGCAGGTGCTCGAGGCCGAGCGAGACCCCGCCCACGGTCAGCAGCAGCGCGCGCCCGATGCCTTCCGCGGTGCGGTCGTTGGTGAACTTCTCGGCCACCATCGCGGTGATGCCGGCCAGTTCGTCAGCCAGCACCGCGGCTTCCTCGGCCGAGGCTTCCTCCGGCAGCAGCTTGATGGCGCGCACCAGGCGCGGCAGCTTCTCGATGACGATCGCGGGCAGCATGGATCCTGGCGCTCCGCTCACGAGAAGATGTCCGTGCCAAGGCTGCGGCGGGCGCTGCGGCGCGGCATGCTGCGCACCGACGGCACCTGCTTGCGCAGGCGGTACAGCAGTTCGCGCGTGCTGCGCTGCATGAAGGGCGACTCCTCGTCGGGATCGTCCGGCAGCTCGACGTCGGCCATCTCGGCGCTGTGGCGGAATTCCGGGAACAGTTCGAGCAGCGAACGCTCCCAGCCGTCCTCGCTGGCCTTGGCCAGGTCGACCGCCAGCGGCGCGATATCGCTGTCGCCGCTGGTCTGGGCCGTCACGTAGCGGCCCTTGGACAGGATCTCGCCGGCCAGCTCCAGGATTTCCTTCGGCGCCAGCGACCACAGGATGGCGAACACGGTGGCGCCATGGTCGGTGGCCGAAGCTTCCTGCAGCAGCTCAATGCGGCGCTCTTCGTCGTCGTTGGCGTAGACGATGCCGTGCACGTGGTTGAACAGATTCTCGGCGATGCGTTCCGGATCGTCCTCGATCAGGTTGTCTGGCCAGGTGGCCGCGATGTAGGCCAGGCTGTCGGCCCAGGCCTTGGGCGGCACCAGCATGGTGGCCAGCGAGGTCTTGGCGCCGTCGAAGCCGGACAGGTGCAGGGCCGTGACCTGGGGTGGCAGGGTCGACAGCACTTCGACCACCGCGTAGTCGCCGTGCTCGTCGGCCGCCTGCGAGAACGCCTCCTCGGCGTGCTCGAGCGAGCCGGCCAGCACCAGTTCGCTGACCTGCCTGGTCAGGGCCGGCAGATTGGCCTTGCCGGCGTCGCTGGATTCCTGGTCGCTCATTCGCGTTCTCCTTCCGGATCGAACAGCTGGGTGAAGTCGTCGCTGGCGGCAGTGCCGTCGATGTCCTCGTCCTCGTCGCCGTCGTCGCCCTCGCCGAGGCGGTCGAGCGAGCGGTCTTCGTCTTCCCAGCGCGCCTGGTTCTTGTACAGGAAAGCGGTGATGATCGCCTGGCGCGCCAGTTCCGGGTAGTTGGCGGTCATCGCGGCATACATGGCGCTGCCCTGCTCGCCTTCGCACTCGGCCATCGCGAACACGCGCGCCGTATCGCCGCCCTCGTAGTCCGCGGCTTCGCGCATCAGGCCTTTCGGATCCTTGAAGCGGATGCAGTCAACGAGGGCGAAGGCCATCAGGTTGACGTCGTCCAGGCCCGAGCCGCTGGCGTATTCCGACACCAGCGCGCCGACCATCATGTCGTAGTTCTTGCGGTTGGGCGGATCGCCCAGCGTGCCCTCGATCTGGCCTTCCAGTTCGCGCGACTGGAACGAGAATTCCGGATGTACGTTTTTCATTATGTGTCCTGTTGATTCATGATTGGGCGCGCCGGCCACCGGCCGCCAGCGTCATGCCTGCACGTTCACGCCATGCAGCGCGAACAGCGAGCGCCACAGCTCGAAGGCCTCGGCCTCGGCGTCGAGCACGATGCGGTGGTTGACGCTCTGGTTGTACTCGGCGCGCCGGACCGGATCGGACAGGACTTCATAGGCCTTGGTCACGGCCTTGAAGCGCGCTTCGGCGCCCGGCGCCCCGTTGCGGTCCGGGTGGTAGCGCATCGCCAGCGAACGGTAGACCTTCTTGATCTCGTCGTCGCTGGCATTCGGGGCGACGCCCAGGATCGCGTATAAGTTTTCCAAAGAAATTCTCCCGGCAAAGGCCGCACATGGTGGCCGCACGGCAAACGCGAAACGGCAAAAAACGAGATTATCCACTATAAGACGGCAGCTTGCCCAGCGTGTCGCCAGCTTCCGATCCGATACGACGGACGTGGCCGGACCTTGCGAACGGCCGCTGTTGCCCACAGTATGTGTCTACCAGGTGTGGCTTACCGTGCGCTCCACCACATACCGGGCCGGCCAGCCCCGGGCTTACGGTAAAATGGCCGCAATTTACCATTCAACACTCCTTTTTCATGAGCAACGAGAAGAACAACCCGGCGGCCAACGCCAGGACGGCGCCGGCTGCGACGCCTTCCCCCAACTTCCTGCGCACCATCATCGACAACGACCTGGCGGCAGGCACACACGCGCGCCCAGGCATGCCGCCCGTGATCACCCGCTTCCCGCCGGAGCCGAACGGCTACCTGCACGTGGGCCACGCGAAGTCGATCTGCCTGAACTTCGGCCTGGCGCGCGACTACGGGGGCCGCTGCCACCTGCGCTTCGACGACACCAATCCGGAGAAGGAAGACCAGGAATACGTCGACACCATCATGGATTCCGTGAAATGGCTCGGCTTTAGCTGGGAATACGGCGACGGCGAATACCTGCACTACGCCAGCGACTATTTCGACAAGCTGTACGAGATGGCCGAGTACCTGATCCGCGAAGGCAAGGCCTACGTGGACAGCCAGAGCCCCGAAGAAATGGCGAAGAACCGCGGCAATTTCAGCACGCCGGGCACCAACTCGCCCTTCCGCAACCGTCCGGTGGAAGAATCGCTGCAGCTGTTCCGCGACATGAAGGCCGGCAAGTACAAGGACGGCGAACACATCCTGCGCGCCAAGATGAGCGAAGACGCGATGTCGTCGCCGAACATGACCAACCGCGATCCGGCCCTGTACCGCATCCGCCATGCGCACCACCACCGCACGGGCGACGCCTGGTGCATCTACCCGATGTACGACTACACGCACCCGATCTCGGATGCGCTGGAGTCGATCACCCATTCGATCTGCACGCTCGAGTTCCAGGACCACCGCCCAATGTACGACTGGCTGGTCGCTACCTTGGCCGACGGCGGCTTCTTCCCGCGCCCGGTGCCGCGCCAGTACGAGATGGCGCGCCTGAACCTGACCTATGTCGTGACCTCCAAGCGCAAGCTGCGCGAGCTGGTCGATACCGGCGTGGTCACCGGCTGGGACGATCCGCGCATGCCGACCATCGTCGGCCTGCGCCGCCGCGGCTATACACCGGAATCGATCCAGCTGTTCTGCGAGCGCATCGGCGTGTCCAAGGCCGACGGCTGGATCGACATGAGCACGCTGGAAGGGGCGCTGCGCGACGACCTCGACCCGAAGGCGCCGCGCGCGATCGCCGTACTGCGTCCTTTGAAGCTCATCGTCGACAACTTCCCGGAAGGCGAATCGGTGGAATGCACCTCGCCGGTCCACCCGCACCACCCGGAAATGGGCATGCGCAGCTTCCCGTTCACGCGCGAGCTGTGGATCGAGCAGGAAGACTTCATGGAAACCCCGACCAAGGGCTATCACCGCTTCACACCGCCCGTGGGCGACCAGCCGGGTTCGCGCGTGCGCCTGAAGTACGGCTTCGTGGTCGAGTGCACCGGCTACGACAAGGACGAGAATGGCAAGATCACGGCGGTGCACGTGAAGTACTTCGAGGATTCGAAGTCGGGTACGCCGGGCGCCGACAACTACAAGGTCAAGGGCAACATCACCTGGGTCAGCGCCGCCACCGCGCTCGAGGCCGAGGTGCGCCTGTACGACCGCCTGTTCACGGAACCGCAGCCGGACGCCGGCGGCAAGGACTTCAAGGCCGCCCTGAATCCCAATGCGCTCGAGACCGTCAAAGCCTACCTGGAGCCGGGCATGAAGGACGCCGTGGCCGATCAGCGCTTCCAGTTCGAGCGCCATGGCTACTTCGTGGCCGACCGCGTGGACTCAACGCCCGGCAAGCCCGTGTTCAACCGCGTGACCACACTGAAGGATAGCTGGGGCAAGTAATCCGCTTCGTCCCAGGCGCGAGGGCAGGCCGGTGGTCTGCCCTCTTCCATTTGGCGGATCGCTTTCCAGACCCGCGCCCGGGTTTCGTTGCATGGCAACAAAACCTATCAGCTCTGATAGGACCCTCCTATCGTAAACAAGCTTAGCGTATGAGTGTTTTAAGCGTGCAAGAAACGCTTCCACTGCGCAAGCGAGATTACGGTATATGCATCTCCCCTCTCCTTCCCATCAGCCGCTAGCCGCACCGGCGACGATGCTGGCAGGACTGTTCTTGTCCCTGGCGGTCGGCACGGCGCTCTACCTGGCCACCGCCAAGGCCATCGACAGCGATGCCGAAGCGCGCTTTCGCGGCATGGCGCGCGCCGCCCAGCACACGATCGATGCGCGCATCAAGAGCTATACGGACGTGTTGCGCGGCACGGCCGGGCTGTTCCATGCCAATGCGGACGTCAGTGCCGAAGAGTTTCGCCAGTACGTCGAGCAGCTCGACACACCGCGCAACTTTCCCGGCATGTCGGTCATCAATTTCGCGCGGACCGTGCGTGCCGCCGATTTGCCGGCAATTGACGCCGAGATCCGGCAGCGACTGCGCCAGCATGGCATGCCCGAACCGGCGCAGCGCCTGGTGCCGGTACCCGGCCGCGACAGCTACTCGATCATTACCTATATCGAACCCGCCAGCCGGCAAGCCCTGTCCAAACTCGGCACGGACCTCGAGCGGCTACCCCACGTCCGCAGCATCCATGCCACCACGCGCGACAACAACAGCATCGCGGCCTCGGGTACCCGGCTCAGCATGCAGCCCGGTCCGAATCCCTATCACCTGGCGATGCGCCTGCCGGTCTACCGCAGCGGTATGCCGATCGAGACCGTGGACCAGCGCCGTGCCGCGTTCATCGGCACCGCGGGCATCGGCTTTGGCGTTGCCCAGATGGTGGGCGGCGTGCTCGACGAGTTCCCGGTCAAGGGCGTACGCCTGGTGCTGAGGGACCTGAACGCGATACCGCACGGACCAGGAGAAGCGCCGCCCAGCGCGATCCTGTACGACAGCCATGGAGGGACCGCGCGACCCGCGGCAAGGCCGACAAGGGAAGGCGACGGGGTACTGCACGCCAGCCTGCCGGTACGCTTCAACCAGCGCGAATGGCGCGCCGACTTCAGCATCGAGCGCAGTGTGCTGCACTCGCGCTTCGACCAGTACTACCCGTGGATGGCGGCCCTGGCCGGCGCCCTCAGCACCGCCCTGCTGTACGCCCTGTTCCAGACCATGGCCTCGTCGCGCCGCAGCGCCCTGCGCATGGCCGGGGACATGACGCGCGAACTGCGCGCCAGCCAGGCCAAGCTGCAGGCCACCAACGAAAAGCTGCGCCAGCTGGCGGCCCATGCCGAACAGATCAAGGAAAACGAGCGCAAGCGCATCGCACGCGAGATCCACGACGAGCTGGCCCAGAACCTGCTGGCCCTGAAGATCGAGGCCGAGATGCTGGCCCGGCGCAGCCACGGCAGCCATGGACACCTGCACGAGCGGGCCGCGGCCACGGTGCGCCAGATCGACCAGAGCATCCGCAGCGTGCGCCAGATCATCATCGACCTGCGTCCCAACGTGCTCGACCTGGGCCTGCACGCGGCGGTGGACTGGCAGGTGGCCGAGTTCGCGCGCCGCACCGGCATCGCCTGCGAGCTGAACGAGGATGTAGACAGGGATGCGGATGAAGCCGGACAGCACCTGGACGACAGCTGCGCCACCGCGCTGTTTCGCATCCTGCAGGAGTCGCTCAGCAACGTGGCCCGGCATGCGCAAGCGACCCGGGTATGGATCGACCTGCACCAGCATGCCGGCACGCTGGCGATGACGATCCGCGACAACGGCATCGGCATCGCCCCGGGCAGCCGTAACCGCAGCGGGTCCTTCGGCCTGGTGGGCATCGAGGAAAGGATCAATATCCTCGGCGGCAGCTTCTCGATCAACAGCGGGCCGCGCGGCGGCACCACCGTCGTCGTAAGCGTGCCGGTCCGCGGCCGGGCAGCCACGCCCGCCCTCGCGCAGGACAGCACAGCGCCGCTATCCGTGCCGGCCTGAGAAGCCAGTCCACCCTCCCTGGACTGTTGCTTATATGCAAAACTATCATTTCTGCTAGGTACCTTGTTCCTAGAACACGCTTAGCGTATGCATGATGTGCCGGGACGCGGCACATTCAACCCAGGAAGCGAGACGAAGCACCATGCCTTTCTCCCGTCGATCCACCTGTCCGCCCGCCACGCCGGCGGTGGTGTTCACCGGAGCCCTGCTGTCGATCACGATCGGCGCCGGCTTCTACTTGGCGACCGCCGAGGCCATCGAAAGCGATGCCGAGGCGCGCTTTCGCGGCATGGCGCGCGCCACCCAGTATGCGATCGACGCCCGCATCAAGAGCTACACCGATGTCCTGCGCGGCGCGGCCGGCCTGTTCCACGCCAAGCCGGACACCAGCGCCGGCGAGTTCCGCGAATACGTCGAGCAGCTCGACACGCCGCGCAACTTCCCAGGGATCGTCGCCCTGAACTACGCGCGCAGCGTCAGACCCGACGCACTGGCGGCGCTCGATGCCGAACTGCGGGAGCGCCTGCGCGCGGCCGGCATGCCGGCACCCGTCCGCGGCCTGGTTCCCGTCCCCGGCCGCGACAAGCATACCGTGATCGTCCGGATCGAGCCGGCCAATCCGCACACGCTCGCCAAGCTCGGCACCGACCTGGAGGAGAGCGGCCATCTGCGTCGCCTCCTGCACGCTTCGCGCGACGGCAACACGATCACTACCTCGGGCATCCGGGTTTCCGGCTTCGGCCGGTACGTCCAGGGCGGCACGGTGCTCGGCATGCGCCTGCCCGTGTACCGCGGCGGCATGCCGATCGAGACCGTGGACCAGCGCCGTGCCGCCTACCTCGGGTCGGTCGGCATCAACTTCGGCGTGGACCGGATGGTCGGCGGCGTGCTCGAAGGCTTTCCCGTGAAGGGCGTGCGCCTGGTACTGACCGATGTCGAGGCCCCGCCGGTGGCGCCGGGCGAAGCGCCTCCCAGTCCGGTCCTGCACGACAGCCACGCCGCCAGCGGGAGCGCGCTGCCGCGGCTAGATGCGGCCGGCCTGCTCACGGCCAGCCTGCCGGTGCGTTTCAACCAGCGCGAATGGCGCGCCGACTTCAGCATCGAGCGCAGTGCGCTGCACTCGCGCTTCGACCAGTACTACCCGTGGATGGCGGCCCTGGCCGGCGCCCTCAGCACCGCCCTGCTGTACGCCCTGTTCCAGACCATGGCCTCGTCGCGCCGCAGCGCCCTGCGCATGGCCGGGGACATGACGCGCGAACTGCGCGCCAGCCAGGCCAAGCTGCAGGCCACCAACGAAAAGCTGCGCCAGCTGGCGGCCCATGCCGAACAGATCAAGGAAAACGAGCGCAAGCGCATCGCACGCGAGATCCACGATGAGCTGGCCCAGAACCTGCTGGCCCTGAAGATCGAGGCCGAGATGCTGGCCCGGCGCAGCCACGGCAGCCATGGACACCTGCACGAGCGGGCCGCGGCCACGGTGCGCCAGATCGACCAGAGCATCCGCAGCGTGCGCCAGATCATCATCGACCTGCGTCCCAACGTGCTCGACCTGGGCCTGCACGCGGCGGTGGACTGGCAGGTGGCCGAGTTCGCGCGCCGCACCGGCATCGCCTGCGAGCTGAACGAGGATGTAGACAGGGATGCGGATGAAGCCGGACAGCACCTGGACGACAGCTGCGCCACCGCGCTGTTTCGCATCCTGCAGGAGTCGCTCAGCAACGTGGCCCGGCATGCGCAAGCGACCCGGGTATGGATCGACCTGCACCAGCATGCCGGCACGCTGGCGATGACGATCCGCGACAACGGCATCGGCATCGCCCCGGGCAGCCGTAACCGCAGCGGGTCCTTCGGCCTGGTGGGCATCGAGGAAAGGATCAACATCCTCGGCGGCAGCTTCTCGATCAACAGCGGGCCGCGCGGCGGCACCACCGTCGTCGTCAGCGTGCCGGTCTGCGGCCAGGCGGACGCAGCGTCCACGCTTCCCCGGCAGGCGGACGCGATGCCGCTCTCGGTGCCGGCCTGAGGTGCCGGCCTGAGGTGCGGGCCTGAGGTGCCGGCAGCGGCAGCGCTGCCGCTACTTCTTCTTGCCGGCGCCGGCCTTGGCCTGGGCGCTGGCCTGGTACAGGCTGCGCGCGTCGGCGTGGGCGCGCTCGAGGGTGCGCATTTCCGGCTTGTCGTCGTGCGCGACGAAGTACTCCCGGTCCTGGGCGTCGACGACGATCTTGATCGCGGCGGCATCGGCCACCCCGTATTTTTCGACGATCAGGGTGGTCACTTCGTCGAGGTATTCTTCGTAGGTCATGCTGGCCTCTCTTTCGGAAGGCCCGATTGTACGGGAGGCGCGGGCAGCTGCGCCAGCGCCGCCGCCACGTCGGGATAGCGCAGGCGCGCGCCCAATTCATGCTTGAGGCGTCCGTTATCCAGGCGGCGCGACTCGGACATGAAGGACAGCAGTACCGGCGTCACCACCTTCTCCAGTTCGGCGCGCGGCAGGCGCGGCGGACGGGCCAGGCCGCAGGCGTCGGCCACCGCGTCGAAGTACTCGCCCATCTTCAGGCGGGTATCGTCCACTGCATGCACTACCCTTCCCCCGCCGCCACGCAGCAGCGCCAGCGCAACGATGCGCGCCAGGTCGTCCGCGTGGATATGGCTGGTGTACACGTCGTCTTCCGGGCGCAGCGCCGGCGTGCCCTGCGCCAGGCGCCTGAGCGGCAGGCGGTCGGCGGCATAGATGCCGGGCACGCGCAGGATCGCCAGGCGGGTGCCGGACGCGCGCGCCCAGGCGCGCAGCACCCGCTCGGCGTCGACGCGGCGCAAGGCGCGCGCATTGCGCGGCGCCACCGGCCGGGTCTCGGGGACCAGGGCGCCGGCGCAGTCGCCATACACGCCGCTGGTGCTCACATACACCATGCCGGTGGCGCGGCCCAGCGCCGCGGCCAGGTGGCGGGTACGGCGGTCCTGGCGGCCCTCGGCCTGCGGCGGCGCCAGGTGCACCACCCAGTCGGCCAGCCGGTGCAGGCGGCGCAGGGTATGCGGCTGGTCGAGGTCGGCCACGAGCGGCACCGCGCCGGCCGCGCGCAGGACCGGCACGCGCTCGCGCTGGCTGGTGAGCGCGAACACGCGGAAGCGGTCGCGCACCAGGGGCAGCAGGCGCATGCCGACGTCGCCGCAGCCGACGATGAGCAGGCGCGGACGGTGGAAGGCGGAAGGCTGGATCATGGAAGGATCGTGCACGGTTCATGCACGGCAGGGCTGTCTGAAAGCCGTCTACTCTAGCACGCCGCCAGGCGTTTCACGGGGCCTGGAGGGCCGGTGTAGAATAGCGGCCACCGCCGCAACCGGCGCCTGCCACCTATCCGCAACCGCAACCATCCTTTCGCCTGCATGACTTTCCAGATCACCGTCCAGCCCAGCGGCCACCAGTTCACCTGCGAGGCCGACGAAACCGTCCTCTCCGCCGCGATCCGCGCCGGCATCGGCCTGCCCTACGGCTGCAAGAACGGCGCCTGCGGCTCGTGCAAGGGCCGGATCGCCGAGGGCGAGGTCGTCCACAAGCCACACCAGCAGCGCGCGCTGGGCGAAGCCGAGAAGGCCGAGGGCATGTCGCTGTTCTGCTGCGCCGTGCCGCAGCAGGACCTGGTGATCGAAGCGCGCGAAGTGGGCGGCAGCTCGGAATACCCGGTGCGCAAGATGCCGACCCGGATCGCCGCCATCCAGCGCGCCGCGCCGGACGTCGCCATCGTCAGCCTGCAGTTGCCGGCCAACGAGGCGCTGGCCTACCGCGCCGGCCAGTACATCGAATTCCTGCTCAAGGACGGAAAGCGGCGCGCCTACAGCATCGCCTGCGCACCCTCGTTCAGCGGCCCGCTGGAACTGCACATCCGCCACCTGCCGGGCGGCCTGTTCACCGACCACGTGTTCAGCGCCATGAAGGAGCGCGACATCCTGCGCTTCGAGGGCCCGCTCGGCACCTTCTTCCTGCGCGAGGAATCGGGCAAGCCGATCGTGCTGCTGGCCTCCGGCACCGGCTTCGCCCCCGTCAAGGCCCTGGTCGAGCACCTGATGCACCTGAAGTCCACGCGCCCGGTCCGCCTGTACTGGGGCGGCCGCCGCCCGCAGGACCTGTACATGGACGAGTTGTGCCGCGCCTGGGAAACCACGCTGCCCGACTTCCGCTACATCCCGGTGGTGTCGGACGCGCTGCCGGAAGACGCCTGGCAGGGCCGCACCGGCTACGTGCACGCGGCCGTCATGCAGGACCTGCCCGACCTGTCCGGCTACCAGGTGTACGCCTGCGGCGCGCCGGTCATGGTCGAATCGGCGCGGCGCGACTACGTGGCCGAATGCGGCCTGCCGGAGGACGAATTCTTCGCCGACGCCTTTACCACCGAAGCCGACCTGGCCCAGCCCTGAATTCCAGCCGCGGCCTCATGTTGGGCTTGCAACTTGCCAATTGGCCCATATCTGCCATCATAGGACGCGGCCGCGACGCAGCCGCGAGTACGATGTAAGCGTTATGACAACAGGAGCAAGCATATGCAGATCAATGTCAATACCGACCGCACCATCACCAACCGCCAGGGCCTGGACGAACACGTGGAAAGCGTGGTGCGCGGCGCGATCGACCGTTTCAACGACCACATCACCAGCGTCGAAGTTCACCTGAGCAATGAAAACCGCGAAAAAGGCGCCGACGGCGGCAATTCCTGCATGATGGAAGCGCGCGTGCGCGGCTACCAGCCGATCGTCGTGCACGAGCACTCGGACGACCTGCGCCAGTCGATCAAGAATGCCGGCGGCAAGCTGGCGCGCGCCCTCGACAGCGCGATCGGCCGCCTGCAGGACAAGAACAAGCACGATACCGCGCCGGTCATCGACCCGCTGGCCGACAAGCACCTGACCGACTCCTGATTCCGTCCCGCGCAGGCCCTGCTCCTGGGCCTGCGCTGTCTTGTGCGCGCCCGGCTCCGGGCGCGTTTTCTATCCTCCACCGCCTTCCAGCATCGCGCGCAGCGTGCGCAGGTAGCTCAGGCCCGCCAGCGCGCGGCTGCCGTACCAGGACATCATCTCACCGTCGACCAGGAACACCGGGATGCCCAGCTGCTTCTCGAGCGCATCCGCATGCGCTTCCGTAAAACGGTAGGGTTCGGTGGACAGCAGCACCGCGTCGAGCTGGCCGACCAGCGCATCCGACCAGGCAAAGCGCGGATAGCGCGCGCCGTCCAGCACGGGCACGTGCCAGCCGATCTCGGCCAGCATGGCGGCGATATAGGTATCCCGCGACACACTCATCCACGGGTCCTGCCAGATGCAGTAGAGCACGGTGCGCGGTGGCGCCGGCGGCAGGGCGCGCAGGGCCGCGTATTCCTGCTCGAAGGCGGCGCACCACCGGGCCGCCGCTTCTTCCGCCCCGAATATCCCGCCCATCAGGCGCGCCAGCGCCAGGTTGTCGCGCGGGACCAGCGGATGCGTCACCACGATATGCGGCACCCACTGCGCCAGCTGCTCGACGGTCGGCTTCTCGTTCTCGTCGATGTTCACCACCAGGTGGGTCGGCGCCAGCCCGCGGATCTTGTCGATGTTCACGTCCTTGGTGCCGCCCACTTTCGGAATGGCCTCGACCAGCGCGCGCGGATGGATGCAGAACCCCGTGCGCCCGACCAGGTAGGGGGCCAGGCCGAGCTCGCACAGCAGCTCGGTGATCGAAGGCACCAGCGACACGATGCGCGGCGCGCTGGCGGGATGGTGCTGGTGGCCGAGGGCGTCGACCAGGTCGGAAGCTGGTATCGGTGGAAGTGTCGGGGGCGCTGTCATGGACGCCATTATGGCGGCCGAACCCGGTTTCTGGAAATGCCGCGCACGCGCACGAGTTGCGATGAGTTATCATTCCCGGATCGACGATCCTGTAATGACACTTCCCGCACGAGACTACCGTGGACCAGATCGGCACCTTTGGTGCATCGCGCTATAGCCTGCGCGACCTGCAATTGTTTCGCGACGCCGACGATCCCGGCGTCATGGCGGCGCTCGCCCCTTGCGCGCTGGTCCGGGTTGCCGCCGGCCAGCGCATCGAGGACGGGTTGCGCGCGCGGCTCTACATCGTGCTGTCCGGCTCCCTCGAAGTGGCGCCGGACGCGCACAGCGGCAGCGACGACAGCGGCGTCACGCGCGTGCTGCCTGGCGAAAGCGTGGGCGAGCAGGCAGTGCTGGACGATGCCGTCAACCTGGCCGCGATGCGCGCGCTGGAAGACTGCGAACTGCTGGTGATCGAACCGGAACTGGTCTGGCAGCTGATCGACCGCTCGAACGTACTGGCCCGCAACCTGCTGCGCCTGCTGTCGTTCCGGGTGCGCGCCGCCAACGCCCAGCTCAGGCGGCGCCAGAAGCTGGGCGAGTTCTACCGCCAGCTCTCGCTCAACGACAGCCTCACCGGCCTGTACAACCGGGCCTGGCTCAACGACATGCTGCCCAAGCTGGCGGCGCGTGCGCGCCAGGACGGCAGCCCGCTGTCGGTCATCATGATCGACCTCGACCACTTCAAGCGCTTCAACGACACCCACGGCCACCTGGCCGGCGACGCCGCCCTGTCCTGCGCCGCCGGGGTGATCCGCGAATCGCTGCGCCCCTCGGATTTCGCAGTGCGCTATGGCGGCGAAGAACTGATGGCGGTGCTGCCGGATACCCAGACCGCCCTGGCCGAGATCGTGGCCGAGCGCCTCGCCGAGCGCCTGCGCGCCACCATGGTCTTTCCCGACATGCGCCTGCCCCTGCCCCACATCACGGGCTCCTTCGGCGTGGCCAGCCTGGTTCCGGGCGCCGACGAACAGGCGCTGATGGCGGCGGCCGACGCCGCCCTGTACCGCGCCAAGCAGTCCGGGCGCGACCGGGTCAGCATCTAGCACATTCCCGGTGCCGGGGCCTGACGGCGGCGGCTGACGGCGCGCCCATTCTGTGCCACCATGGCGCCTGCCCGCCGTCCGGCGCCCCTGCGACACCAGCAAAAATACATGAGCACGCATACCTTCCTCTGGCACGACTATGAAACCTTCGGCGCGGTCCCGCGCCGCGACCGCCCGGCCCAGTTCGCCGCGATCCGCACCGATGCGGCGCTGAACGAGATCGGCGAACCGATCATGCTGTATTGCCAGCCGGCGCCCGACTTCCTGCCCGATCCGCAATCCTGCCTGATCACGGGCATCACGCCCCAGCACTGCCTGGAACACGGCGTACCGGAACACGAGTTCGCCCGGACCATCGAGGCCGCCTTCAGCGAGCCGGGCACCATCGGCGTCGGCTACAACACCATCCGCTTCGACGACGAGGTCACGCGCCACCTGTTCTGGCGCAACCTGATCGACCCGTATGCGCGCGAATGGCAAAACGGCTGCGGCCGCTGGGACCTGCTGGACGTGGTGCGCATGACTCACGCGCTGCGTCCCGACGGCATCGAATGGCCGTCCAAGGAAGACGGCAAGCCGAGCTTCCGCCTGGAAGACCTGACCACGGCCAATGGCCTGGTGCACGAGGCGGCGCACGACGCGCTGTCGGACGTGCGCGCCACCATCGCCCTGGCGCGCCTGATCCGCGACAGGCAGCCGAAGCTGTTCGACTTCTGCCTGGAACTGCGGCGCAAGGACCGGGTCGCCGCCGAGATGGGCCTGCACCTCGACCCCAGCCAGCGCCAGCCCTTCCTGCACGTCTCCGGGATGTTCCCGGTCGAGCACGGCTGCCTGGGCCTGGTCTTGCCGCTGGCCCAGCACCCGACCAACAAGAACGAGGTCCTGGTCTGGGACTGCCGCCACGATCCTTCCGAACTGTTTGGCCTGGACGTCGACACCATCCGCACCCGCCTGTTCACCCGCAGCGCCGAGATGCCGGAAGGGATGACGCGGCTGCCGATCAAGAGCGTGCACCTGAACAAGTCGCCGATGCTGGTGGGGAACCTGAAGACCCTGCACCCTGCGATGGCGGCGCGCTGGGGCATCGACGTCGAGCAGGCGCGCACCCATGCCGCCCTGGCGCTGGAGGGCGTGCGCGCACGCGACATGGGGTCGATCTGGGCCGAGGTATTCCGCAAGCCGGCCTCGCCGCTTGACGTGGACGTGGACGAAGACCTGTACGGCGGTTTCGTCGGCAGCGGCGACCGGCGCAAGCTGGAATCGCTGCGCCACGAGAAACCGGAAGCCCTCGCCGGCATGCGTCCTGCGTTCGAGGACGAGCGCCTGGGCGAACTGTTGTTCCGCTACCGCGCGCGCAACTTCCCGCACAGCCTGTCGCCCGGGGACATGGGGCGCTGGGAAGCACACCGCGCCGCGCGCCTGTTCGACGGTGACGGCGGAGCCCGCACGATCGACCAGCTGTTCGGGGAAATCGATGCGCTGTCGGAGACGGCGGACGAGCGCGCCGAAGAGATCCTCGGCGCGCTGTACGACTACGCGGAAGGCATCGCGCCCAGCCGGATGTGAGGCGATGGCGGCCACGGCGGGCCGCCTTGCCCGATGCGCGTGGCGTTCAGGCGCGGGCGCGGGCGGCGTTGATCGCGTCGCGCGTTTCCAGCGCCACCCGGCGCGCGGCCGCCGCGAAGTCCTCGCCGGCCAGCGGCGCCGCGTACAGGATCGCGCGCGAGGAATTGATCATCATCCCGGCGCCGCCGGCCGTGCGGCCCGCCTTCACGGTTGCTTCCACATCGCCGCCCTGGGCGCCGACGCCCGGAATCAGCAGCGGCATATCCCCTACCAGCTGGCGCACCTGCGCGATCTCATCCGGGAAGGTCGCGCCCACCACCAGCGCCAGCTGGCCGTTGCGGTTCCACTTCTGCGCCACCAGTTCGGCCACGTGCTGGTACAGCGGGCGCCCGCCCACGTCGAGGAATTGCAGGTCCGAGCCGCCCGCGTTCGAGGTGCGGCACAGCACGATCACGCCGCGGTCTGCCCATTCCAGGTAGGGCTCGACCGAGTCGAAGCCCATGTAGGGATTGACCGTTACCGCATCGGCCCCGTAGCGCTCGAAGGCTTCGCGCGCGTACTGGTGGGCGGTGGCGCCGATGTCGCCGCGCTTGGCGTCCAGCACCAGCGGGATATGCGCATAGCGTTCGCGCAGGTAGGCGCAGATCTGCTCCAGCTGGGCCTCGGCGCCGAGCGCCGCGAAGTAGGCGATCTGCGGCTTGAAGGCGCAGGCCAGGTCGGCGGTGGCGTCGATGATCGCCTTGCAGAAGCGTACGATGGCGTCCGGCTGGCCGGCCAGTTCGGCCGGGAAACGGGCCAGGTCCGGATCGAGTCCGACGCACAGCAGGGAATCGTTGCGGGTCCAGGCCGCGGAGAGTTTGTCGATGAAAGTCACGTCGGGCCCCTTGTCAGTCAGGCATTGCAAACCCAATATTGTACCCGCCAGCCACGATAAACCGGTGGCGGGCGTGGCCATGGTGCGCCGGAAAATGTTTACATCATGTATATTTTGACCATTCGACAACTTGCCTTCGACAATACGATCATGACGACTTCCCTCTTCTCGCGCTGGACCCGTACCCTGGCCGTCGCCGTGCTGGCCGGTTCGCTGCTGTCCGGCTGTGGCTACAACGAGTTCCAGTCCAAGGACGAGGCCACCAAGGCGGCCTGGGGCGAAGTGGTGAACCAGTACCAGCGCCGCGCCGACCTGATCCCGAACCTGGTCAACACCGTCAAGGGTTATGCTTCCCACGAGCGCGAGACCCTGGAATCGGTGACGCGCGCCCGCGCCGCCGCGACCAGCTTCCAGATCACGCCGGAAGTGCTGAACGACCCGGCCGCCTTCCAGAAATTCCAGCAGGTGCAGGGCGAACTGTCGGGCGCCCTGTCGCGCCTGATGGCGGTCTCGGAGAAATACCCCGACCTGAAGGCCGACGGCCGGTTCCGCGACCTGCAGTCGCAGCTGGAAGGCACGGAAAACCGCATCACGGTGGCGCGCCAGCGCTACATCGCTTCGGTGCAGGACTATAACGTCACCGTGCGCAAGTTCCCGACCAACCTGACCGCGATGGTGTTCGGCTACGAGACCAAGCCTTCGTTCACGGTCGAGAACGAAAAGGCGATCTCGACGGCGCCGACGGTCGACTTCGGCAAGTAAGCGGCCCGCGACGATGCCGATCGGAAGCACACTCCCGCGTTCGCTGTGGATCCTGCTGCTGGCCTGCATGCTGGCCTGCATGCAGGCGGCGCCCGCTTTTGCGCAGCTCAAGCCGGTGCCGCCCCTGAGCGGACGCGTGGTCGACGAGGCCGGCATGCTCGACGCGGCCCAGCGCGAACGCCTCACGGCGGTGCTGGCCGACTACGAGGCGCGCACCGGCAGCCAGATCGCCGTGCTGCTGGTGAAATCGACCGAGCCCGAGGCCATCGAGCAGTACAGCATCCGCGTTACCGATGCCTGGAAGCTGGGACGCAAGGGCGTCGATGACGGCGTGCTCCTGATGGTGGCGCGCGACAATCCGAGCGCGCTGCGCCGGCTGCGCATCGAGGCCGGACGTGGCGTGCAGGGCGTGCTGACCGACGCCCAGTCGAAACGCATCCTGCAGGATGTGATCGCCCCGCACTTCCGCCAGAACCACTATTACGAGGGCCTGGTGGCCGGCGTGGGCGCCATCGCCACCCTGCTGAACGAGGAAAGCTTCCCCGCGCCGGCCCAGCAGGGCCAGCAGCGCCAGGCGCAGCAGGAGTCCGGCGGAATCCCGGTGTTCGCGATCGTCATGCTGTTCTTCGGCATTGCGATGCTGCGCTCGCTTTTCCGGCCACGCCGCAGCCGGCTCTCGCCCAACCACTGGGGTCACCGGCGCGGCAGCGGCCTGGGTGACGTCGCGACCGGCATCATCCTCGGCAATGTGCTGGGCGGCATTGGGCGCGGTGGCGGTGGCTTCGGCGGTGGCGGTGGCTTCGGCGGCGGCGGTTTTTCCGGCGGCGGGGGCGGTTTCGACGGCGGCGGCGCCTCGGGAGACTGGTAATGGATATCGGACAACGCATCCGGCGCGCCTGGCGCCACCTGAGCAGCCGCCGCGGCGAGGCCGAACGGGCGTTCCCGGAAACGACGCTGGGCGCGATCGCGCAGGCGATCACCGATGGCGAACAGACCCACCGCGGTGAAGTGCGCCTGATCGTCGAAAAGTCCCTGCCTTTCGAAGAGGCCTGGCATGGCGTGAGCAACCGCGAGCGGGCGCTGGCCCTGTTCGCCGATTATGGCGTCTGGGACACCGAAGAGAACTGCGGTGTCCTCATCTACATCAACCTGGCCGAACACAAGGTGGACATCGTGGCCGACCGCGGCATCGACCGCAGGATCGACAGCGCCACCTGGCAGGCGGTCTGCCGCACCATGACGGATGGCTTCAGGCAGGGCCGTTTCCATGAGGCGACGCTGGACGCGGTCGAGCAGGTGAACGGCCTGCTGCGCCAGCACTTCCCCGCCAGCGGCAGCCGCGCCAACGAACTGCCTGACCGGCCCCTGGTGCTGTAGACCGCTTGCTGCCGGCCATGCCGGCAGCCGATACAATGGCGGCTTTCCCTTTTCGAAAGCCCGCCATGAGACTAGCCAACAAAACCGCGATCGTGACCGGCGCCAGCCAGGGCATCGGCCTGGCCTGCGCCACCCGCCTGGTGCAGGAAGGCGCGCGCGTGATGCTGGTCGACATCCGCCCTGAAGGCCAGGCCGCCGCGGCGGCGCTGGGCGAGTCGGCCCGCTTCCACCAGGCCGACGTCAGCCTCAAACCCGAAGTCGAGGCCATGCTGGCCGCCACCCTGGACGCCTTTGGCGGGATCGACATCCTCGTCAACAATGCGGGCGTCACCCATGCCGCCGGCTTCCTCGAGCTCGAAGAAGACGACTTCGACCGCGTGTTGCGCATCAACTTGAAATCGATGTTCCTGTGCAGCCAGGCGGTGGCGCGCGAGATGGTCAAGCGCCAGTCGGGCTGCATCATCAACATGTCCAGCGTGAACGCCGAGCTGACCATCCCGAACCAGGTGCCGTATGTGATCTCCAAGGGCGGCGTCAACCAGCTCACGCGCGTGGCCGCGATCGGCCTGGCGCAACACGGCATCCGGGTCAATGCCATCGGCCCGGGCACCATCCTGACCGAACTGGCGAAGAAGGCGGTGCTGGACAGCGCGGAAGCGCGCCACACGATCCTGTCGCGCACCCCGCTCGGGCGCTGCGGCGAACCGGAGGAAGTGGCGTCCATCTGCGCTTTCCTGGCCAGCGATGATGCGTCCTACATGACCGGCCAGACGCTGTATGCGGATGGCGGACGGATGGCGCTGAACTATACGGTGCCGGTACGCGACTGAAGCGGAACGCTTGTCACATGAGATATCACTAAAATCAATGTCTGGTATCCGATAACTAAATTGGACATATATTTCGCGGCGCAACATAATCTCACCTGTCTCCACTATTCTCCTCCAAGAAAATAGTTTTAAGCCCGCCGCAAGCGGGCTTTTTTTTATGCTTTTTTTGCTTGCGCCTGAACTATGCTTTTTTCTCGAAGTTCAGCTAGCTGCACGCCGTTTGATTCGCGTCACGTCGTCGTCACAATGAGTTTCTATACTTGACGAATACGTCTCTTGGCCCGATTTGGGTTGTGCCCGCCGTTCTCGGTGGGCATTTTTTTATCTCCGCAGAAACCTTCCGCTAAAAATGTCCGGTAGAGCTTGCAGCCAGGCGGGATTTGGCTATGATGAAGCTCCAGCCTGCGTTTTGAACCACCCACAGGCTGCGATGACCACACGATAATGGGAGCCTGTCCTATGAACCTGCGTGCATCCGAGACCCATGCCCACCCGCCCGACAGCGCCGCGCGGCGCCGCCATGCCGGCGGTACCCTGGTACTGAGCGAACTCGATCCCCTGGCCGTCGTCGACGGACTTGCTTCAGAGAACGCGCCGCTCGACCTGCTCACCTTCGGCAACCTGCGCGAGATTTGCCCCAAGTGCCGGCGCAGCCACCT
Source organism: Massilia hydrophila (assembly GCF_020208145.1). Taxonomy (NCBI): domain Bacteria; kingdom Pseudomonadati; phylum Pseudomonadota; class Betaproteobacteria; order Burkholderiales; family Oxalobacteraceae; genus Massilia; species Massilia hydrophila. The sequence goes on from NZ_JAHYBX010000014.1 coordinate 48,960, forward strand.
GAAACTGGTGCTGCGCCAGGAAAGCGTGCGCATGGCCCACCTGTTCTGCGCCGACTGCGAAAGCTGCTTCGACGCCCACTACGCCAACGGCGTTCCCGCGCTCTCGATCTAGTGGCGGTGTGGCGGAACAGGTAGCCGGCATGCTATGGTTGCCGGTATGCCTGACTTCCTGACCCTCCTGCTGCTTGATCCCCGCCTGCGTTCCGCCCGCATCAAGACCGCCCTGCTGCTGTATGCAGGCATCATCGTGGCCGGTTCGATTCCCGGGGCACGTGCCGAGGTGGGCCAGTTCGCGCCGGGCGTGGTACTGCATGGCCTGGCCTATGCAGTCCTGACCGTGCTGTGGTTTTTCGGCAGTACGGGAAGCGCGGCGGCGCGTGCCGCAAAGGCCGTGCTGGCGGTGGCCCTGATGGGCGCCGGCGACGAACTGGTGCAGAGCTTCCTGCCCTACCGCTCGGGCGACATCCGCGACTGGATGATCGACGTCAGCGCCGCCCTCGTGAGCGCCACCCTGCTGGGCCTGCTGGCACCGGGGCCAAGATCCGCGCGCCAGCGCTGACCTCGCGCGCGGCCGAAAGATCCCGGCTCCCCATGAGCCGCTTGATCCAGCTCAGCCTCAACCGGGTGAACTGGAACGCTGGCGCGCTTCTCCCCTCTCACTGCGGTGGCACGCGGCATCGTCACGCTTTCGTTGAAGATCCTTACTGAACATCGACAATCGACATCCACCAAAGGAGTCCATCATGAAGCAAAGACAGCAGAGCATGATCCTGGCGGGCGTGCTGGCGGCGGCGCTGGCCATGTCCGGATGCGCCGGCATGCGCGGCGACGACGCGGCGGGCACTGGTAGTGGCAGTGACGCCACCTCGGGCGGATCGGGTGGTACCGCCGGGGCGACCGGCAGCGGCGGCTCGAGCAGCTACGGCGCGGGCAGCGCCACCGATGCCGCCGGCAATCCCACCGGCAGCAGCGGCAGCAGCGGTACCGCATCCGGCGCGGAACAGTCGGGCGGTTCGGGCAGCGCGGGCGCCACCGCATCCCAGGCCGCGGCGGCGCCCAACAGCACGGTGCTGGCGATCGAAGTCATTCCGCGCGCTTCAGGCAGCATGGGAAGCAGCGGCGCCTCGGGAAGCACCGGCACCAGCGGCGGATCGAACACCTACCGCATCTCGCTGCGCATGGACGACGGCAGCAACCAGGTCATCATCCAGGACCGCACGCCGGACTTCCGCAGCGGCGACCGGGTCAATGTGACGGGCGGCCTGATCCAGCGCTGAACAGGGCAGCGCACCCGCATCCGGCCGCGGCGCGCCTGGCCGGTGCGCTCCCGCGCTGTCGGCCGCCCGAGCCTCCTGCATCGGCTCAGGGATCGGTCTTCGGCACGCCGGTACCACCCGGGATGCGGTCCCCTTCCGTCTCCACTTCTTTGCGCTGCAGGGCCACGTTGCGCGTGGCCGCGCTGATGACCTCCAGCGGCAGCTTGGGCGTACGGTCCGCGTTCAGCAGGCCGTTCGCTTCCTGGAAGGTGTCGGTGAACTGCGTATAGCAGAAGCCGCTGAACATGAAGGTCTCGTTCACCACCCGCAGCAGGTCGCGGTACAGGCCCAGGTAGCTTTCGGCCGAATGCGCGCGCGAATAGCCCCAGGTCGTCTTGTCCGCGTCCGGGTCCTGCTTGGGATCGTAGGCGATGCCGCCGAATTCGGTCAGCACGATCGGCTGGCCGCGGTGCGGGAAGCCATCCAGGGTCAGGATGCGCCCGCCCGGACGCCGCTGGTCGAACAGGGTGCGCACCGGATCCGTCACCGCATAGCGCGCCTGCAGCTTTTCCGGGTCGCAGTCGTAGTCGTGGATGCCGAGGATGTCGGTGGCCGAGGCCTCCCAGCCATCGTTGCCGATCACAGGCCGGGTCGAATCCAGCGTGCGGGTCAGGTGGTACAGCGCCTCGACCGCATTGCGGTGGGCCTGGGTGAGCGTCAGGTTCGGCACGCCCCAGGATTCGTTGAAGGCCACCCACACGATGATGCAGGGGTGGCTGTAGTCGCGCTGGATGGCTTCGGTCCATTCGCGCACCATGCGCGTGATCGCGCGCGAACTGAAGCGATAGGCCGATGGCATTTCTTCCCATACCAGCAGGCCGAGCCGGTCGGCCCAGTACAGGAAGCGTGGATCCTCGATCTTCTGGTGCTTGCGCACCCCGTTGAAGCCCATCAGCTTGACCAGTTCCACGTCGCGCTTCAGGTGCGCGTCCGAGGGTGCCGTCATGAAGGATTCCGGCCAGTAGCCCTGGTCCAGCACCAGGCGCAGCTGGTAGGGACGGCCGTTGAGCATGAAGCGGTCGCGGTTGATCGAGACCGAGCGCAGCGCCGTGTAGGAACGGATCCGGTCGAGCACCACATCGCCCGCCCGCAGGGTCACCTCGGCGTCGAGCAGGGTCGGCCGCTCCGGGCTCCACAGGATCTCGTTGCGCGAATCGTCGATGCCGGGATCGGACAGGGCGATCTTGCGGTTCGCCTCGCCGGCAAGCAGCTTGTAGTAGTCGTCCGCCAGCAGCTGCTCGCCGTGCCAGATCTTGACCTCGACGAACAGCTCCTGGTGGGTGTCGCCGGTGGCGAACACTTCGCAGCCGATCTCGTAGGTCTCGAAGATCGGGGTCCAGCGCAGCGACTGGATGTAGGTCGGCGCCACCTGTTCCACCCACACGGTCTGCCAGATACCGGTGGTGCGCGGATACCAGATCGAGTGCGGTTCCAGCAGCCAGTCCTGCTTGCCGCGCGGCTTAGCCAGGTCGGACGGGTCGTCTTCGACGAACACGGTGACCACCTGCTTGCCGTCCGGGTTCAGCGAACCGGTGATATCGGCCGAGAACGGCGTGTGGCCGCCCTCGTGCTCGGCCACCAGGCGGCCGTTGACCCAGACCCGCGCCTCGTAGTCGACGGCGCCGAAATGCAGGATCGTGCGCTTGTCGCCCGGCATCAGCTCGAACTCGCGCTGGTACCAGACCGCGCTGTGGAAGCCGGTGTCGTGGATGCCGCTCAGTTCCGTCTCGGGCGCGAAGGGAACGTTGATCTCGTGGGTCCACTCCTCGACGTCCTCGGGCAGGCGGTAGCGCGCTTCGTCGTCGAAGCAGAAGCGCCATTTCCCGTTCAGGTTGATCCAGTTGTCGCGCACCAGCTGGGGACGGGGATACTCAAACTGATTCATTGTTGTCCTTTCTGTTCAGTCGGAACCGGAACCAGGATCCGGCCCTGTCGTCCATGCTTGTTGTAGGCCGCCAGCGCGGCGGCGGCCGCTCCTTCCGCCTGCCCGGCACGGCACAGCGCCACGCAGGCGCCGCCGAAGCCGGCGCCGGTCAGGCGCGCGCCGAATACGCCGGGCTGGGCACGCAAGGCTTCGCACAGCGCGTCCAGCTCGGGAATCGAGACTTCGTAGTCGTCGCGCAGGCTGACGTGCGAGGCGTTCATCAGTTCGCCGAAACGCTCTGCGCTCACGCCTTCGGCCGCTTCCAGCACGCGCAGGTTTTCGCGCACCACGTGGCGCGCGCGCTCGCGCATCGGCGCCGGAAGGCTCTCCACCGCCTCCGGGTCGGCGACGTCGCGCAGCGCCGGTACGCCCAGCTTGCGCGACGCCTCCTCGCACTCGGCGCGGCGCTCGTTGTACTTGCTGGCGGCAAGCTTGCGCGCCACGCCCGAATCGATCACGATCAGTTCGGTATCGGGCGGCATCGGCACCAGCCGGTGCTCGAGCGTGCGCGCGTCGATGAACAGCATGTTGGTTTCATCGGCCAGGCTGGACGCCATCTGGTCCATGATGCCGCAGTTGACGTGGGCGTATTCGATCTCGGCGCGCTGGGCGATGCGGGCCAGCTTGACGTCGTCGAGTTCGAAGCCGAGCAGCGTGCGCAGCGCGCGCAGGGTCGCCACCTCGAGCGCCGCCGAGGACGACAGGCCGGAGCCGACCGGCAGCGTGGTCGTGACGTAGATGCGCAGCGGCGGCACCTGCACGCCTTCGAGCTGTACCAGACGGATGCAGCCTTCGATGTAGCTGCCGTAGCCCTGCGGCGCGCTGCCGTCCTGGGCAAAGGTGACGGTGTGGTCGAAGGTCGGCGAATAGAAGTGGAAATGCTCGTCGCCGCTGCGGCTCATCGCCACCATCGTGCGCTGCGGCGTCGCCACCGGCAGCATGAAACCGTCGTTGTAGTCGGTATGCTCGCCGAGCAGGTTGACGCGCCCGGGCGCCGACGCGTTCACTTCCGGCGCGCCGCCGAAGAAGGTGTCGGTGTTCATCATGATCCTTGCGCCTCCAGCCAAAGGGGCCGCTTGCGGCCATGTACATCCGCCGCCGGCCAGCCGGGGTCGAACGTGAGGTTCTCGAGCCCGTCGGGGCCGAGCAGGAAAGTGTCTTCGATCTTCACGCCGGCGAAGCTGGGGTTGAAGGCGAAGGCCATGCCTTCTTCCAGCTGGGTGGCGGTGCTGGGCCCGGCCACGATCTCGCGCGCCCGGTAGCCGGTGATGCCGCCCTGGTGGTGCTCGCGGATCGCGCCCTCGCGGTCGGCGTGGCGGTAGGCCGCGTCGAACGCGTGGTACACGGCCGACAGCGAGTTGCCAGGCGCGACGGCGGCCAGGCCGGTGGCCTCGACCTCCATTAGGGCACGCTGCTCGTCGAGCGGCGCCGCACCAAACGACACGAAGCGGCTCAGGTTGGCATACAGGCCGTGGCGGCGCGCGCAGAACACCAGCATCGCGCGCGCGCCCAGCGGCGCGGACGTGGGCGTCGGGTGGCGCCAGGCAGGCAGGCGGCGCTCGCCGGCGGCCAGCACCAGGGCCGGATGGATGCCGCGCCGCCACAGCGCCTGGGCGCCGGCACCGGCCAGCTGATATTCCGTCCAGTCCGGACGCGCCTGGCGCAGCGCCTCGCCCATCGCTTCGGCCGCCTCGCGGCCCAGCAGGCGGTAGCGTTCGCGCTCTTCCAGCCCCAGCACCAGGCGGCGTTGGCGCAGCGCCGCGGGCAGTGCGTGCTCGGTCAGGACGCCACCCGGCTGCGGCCGGTCGGACAGGATGGCGCGTCCGGCCGCGGCGTTCTGCACGTAGCGCTCGCGCAGCTCGGGCTCGGCCCAGGGTTCGACGTGGAAGGTGAAACCTTCGGGCAGTTCTTCTGCGCGCAGGCGCTCGGCCTCGATGGCATCGGTCAGGATGCAGGCTTCCTCAAGCGTCACCAGCACCTCGGCCACGCCGAGCTCGGTGGTGTGCAGCACGGCGCTGGAGCCGCCCGCCGTCACCCAGGCGAACCAGTCGACGCCGCGCAGCCGGACCGCCCCCGCATTGGCCGCGGCCAGGTGCGCGCGCAGGACCGCCAGCTTGTCCGCGACCTCGCGGGCGCGTGGCTGGAGTCCGGTCATGCGCCGCCCTCCTCCAGCTTGATTTCCACCTGCTGCAACTCGTAGGCGGTGGTCTCGGGCAGCACGTCCATCGCGAACATGCCGGCCGCCAGTTCGGTGCCGGCCAGGTACTTCAGGCGGTCCCGGGTGCGGTAAGGCGGGTAGAACTGGGCGTGCAGCTGGGTCTCGGGGTGCTCGGCACCGTCGGTGGGCGCCTGGTACCAGGCCATCAGGTAGGGGAAGGGACGGTTCCACAGCGCCTCGAACTTCAGCAGCACGGTCTTGAGCGCGCGCGCCAGCCCGGCCCGCTGCGGCGGCGTGAGCGCGGCGAAGTCCTTGCACGGCGCGGTCGGCATCACCCATACCTCGTAGGGATAGCGCGCGCAGGCCGGTACGAAGGCGATCGCATGCTCGTCCTGGTACAGCACGCGCTTGCCGTCGGCCGCTTCGTCGCGCGCCATGTCGCACAGCAGGCTGCTGCCGTGCTGCAGGAAGTATTCGCGTTCCTGCGCCAGCATGCGCGCCGGCACCGCTGGCACGAAGGGGTAAGCGTAGATCTGGCCGTGCGGGTGGTGCAGGGTCACGCCGACCTCGGCGCCACGGTTTTCGAAAGGCAGCACGTAGTGGATGTGCTGGTGGCTGCCGATACGTTGCGTGCGGTCGCCCCACACGTACAGCAGCAGCTCGATGCGCGACAGGGGCAGCGAGGCCAGCGAGGCGTTCGGGTCCTGGGTGAATACCACCACTTCGCAATGGCCGTTGGCCGGCGCGGTCGGCACCGTCACCGCCGGCGGATCGTGCGACTCCAGCGCCAGCGACGGGAAACGGTTGTCGAACACGGCGATCTCGTAATCGCCGGCCGGCATTTCGGTCGGGTGCTGCGGGTCGCTCATCGGGGCCAGCGGGTTGTACTGGGGCGGCGGCTGGTAGGTGCGGTTCTGGCGGAAGGCGGCGTAGGTCACCCATTCGCCGCGCAGAGGATGCCAGCGCAGGTGCGGATTGGCATGCTGGGGATCGGCGAACGGACTGGGCGCGGTGATGCCTTCCGGGATCGGCTGGTTGCTGTACAGGGTGAGGTTGCGTCCGTCCGGCTTCTTGAGATCTTGGCTGTGCATGGCATCCAAACAGTGTCGTCCAAAGGTGGCAAATCGGTGGCAAATACAGGTATGAAACGCTTAATTAAATGCACGCGAGCAAGCACCGATCTCCGGCGCCTCGCGGTCTGCAAAACCGATCCTAACATGCTGTTTTCGCCACATTTTCCTTGTAGCACGCATGCATTTTCCGGCAGTCAATGACCAGGCGTGACAGAGGAAAAACGCCGCGATGGCCGGGGCCTGCTGCTCCTAGGAGAACGCAAGCTGGCCTGCTTGGCTTCGCCACATTTCGTAAGCCTGATCCTACAAAATGAATAGAAGTATTTACACAATGTGGCGAGCCGAATACTTACGAGCCCAAGTAGGTGGCAAAGACCGGAAGCTTCCTCGCCAAGACAAAAAAAAAGGTTCTTCACGGATTCCCGGGAAACGCGGCTTTGATCTTGAGGAAAAAGAAGCTGCTGTCTCGGTAACCGTAAGCCATCCGCTTCATCACCTTGATGCGGTTGTTGATGCCTTCGAGCT
>NZ_JAHYBX010000015.1:0-15160 GCF_020208145.1 Massilia hydrophila
CAAAGCCTGATGACCATAGCAAGTCGGTCCCACCCCTTCCCATCCCGAACAGGACCGTGAAACGACTTTGCGCCGATGATAGTGCTGCAACCAGTGTGAAAGTAGGTTATCGTCAGGCTAGTTATAAGAAAAGCCCGCTCAGTGATCTGAGCGGGCTTTTTTGCATTTCACTCTTCACATCTCTACCGTTTGCTAAGCAGCGCGCGTCTCACTGAGCGGCGGAATTGGGCCCGACTTCCGCCGAGGCGACGGTTCAGGAGTCGCGGACTGGGCGTGAATCCGTCTGACTGAATGAGTCCTATCCGGCCTGCATGTAATGACGGATTTGCCGGTCAATATCGGCTTGATCTGCTCATCTGCCTGCTTTGCTGGGCTACACTTCTTGCGTTCTTGATTACTCGAATAGCAATGAAGAAGATACGCACCTACTTTCTCCGCAGCGTCGCGATCGCCACGACATTACTCCTCTTGGCATTCGCTATCGCCTTGGCGAATGCCAATGTCGAGCTCACCGAACATGGTGCCCATCAGCGTCTTCTTGTACCCATCGGTGTCGGCACTGCCGGCATCAATACCTTTGCCGGAACCGGCGACCAGGTCCACATACCGGGTTTTCTCGACGGCCCAACGGTTCGCCGGAAGCCCGACGGCAGCTGGACGGCCACCTGGTTTTGCGAAGACAAGGTTCAACATTTGAATGGCAGGAGCGCCGATCTGTCGATCGATTGCGCAGGCAAGCGCCACGTGTTTCCGGTATCGCGCACACCAGCGGTGGCAGATGCCGTCTTCGATACCCCAAGCGACACACTGATCCTGAGCGACCTCGAAGGCAATGTACAATTTCTCGACAAGGCGCTCGCATCGCTCGGCGTGACCGACGCACAAGGCAACTGGCGCTATGGCCACAACCACCTGGTGATTGCCGGCGATGCAGTCGATCGCGGCCGCGATGTCTTCGCCGTGCTGTGGCGTTTGTATACGCTCAGCTTGCAGGCCCAGGATGCCGGCGGCGCCGTCCACTTCGTTCTCGGGAACCACGAACAGTATCTGCTGCGCGGGAATACCTCGCGCGCGAACCGGGACCATCTTTATGCGCTCACGCGCATGGGCGGGCAAATGGCAGCCTTCGGTCCGGACACCGTCATCGGCCGCTGGCTGCGCCTGCAGCCCGTCATCATCAAGAGTGGACGCACCGTCATTACCCACGGTGGCGTCCACCCGAAGGTGGCCGATGCCGGGTTCACCGTGAATAACCTGAATAGTGCGATGCGGCGATACTGGTCGGGAGACATGCCGGGCAAGCCGGAACTCGATGCCGTCATCGGTCCGGCAGGCCTGACGCAGTACCGCGGCTACATGGAGGATGGCGAGGACCGGTACGCGCGCGCGACCGGCGAGCAGATCGGTGATGTGCTTGCCCACTTCGGTGCTAGGACAATCGTGGTCGGACATACCCTGGTCGACCGTGTCACTGCGCTCCATGAGGGCAAGGTGTGGGCCGTCGACGTCAATACGAACACGGCCCGGCCGGAAGCGCTCCTGCTCCGCAACGGCGAACCGGTCGTGGTTTCGACCGGCGTCGCACGCCAGCTTGTCGAACACGGCGGCCGGCGCCAGACCCGCCCATTCAGCCTGTTCGCCGCCGGCGACCTCGCGCTATTGAAGGGCCTGGTCGCGTCGAATTACGCGCTGTCGCGGATCCCGCAGCCTTACTGAGCGGGGCTGTCGGCGCACAGGACCGACAGCAGCTTGTCCAGGACAGGTGCGGTCGCGTCGGCGATGCGGTCGATGCTCGCTTCGCGCAGGGCGGCGGTGTCGACCACGTAGTCCGACTGCAGTCCGGCCCAGGCCAGCAGCGCCGCGCCAGCTTCAGGGTGGTCGAACACGCCGTGCAGATAGGTGCCCAATACCTGCCCATCGGTGGAGCAGGCTCCTTCGCTGCGCCCGTCGATAAGGAAGGCCGGCCTGTCCATGGCCGCGCCGTTTGAGACGCCCATGTGGATCTCGTAGCCCTGCAGCGCGAAGGCCGCCCCGCTGCCCAGCCTTGCCTGTCCGCCGACTTGCGCCAGCCGTTTTTCCTGCGCCAGTTCAGTCTCGATGTCGAGCAGACCCAATCCTCCGGACCTACCGGGTGCGCCTTCCACTCCATGCGGATCCGCCACGCAGCGGCCCAGCATCTGGAAGCCGCCACAGATCCCGATCACCTTGCCGCCATAGCGCAAATGCCGCGCCAACTGCGCCGGCCAGCCCTGTGCCTGCAGCCAGGCGAGGTCGCCGCGCGTATTCTTGCTGCCCGGGAGGATCACCAGATCGGCCGCCGGGATCGGCTCGCCCGCACGGACGAAGCGCAGGTCGACGTCCGGATGCGCGCGCAGCGCGTCGAAGTCGGTATGGTTGCTCATGCGCGGCAGGCTCGGCACCACGATGCGGAAACGCCCCGCGCGTGATTGCGCCGGCTGCACCGCATCTTCCGCATCCAGGTACATGCCGTGCAGGTAGGGCAGCACGCCCAGCACCGGCTTGCCGGTCTGCTGCTCGAGCCAGTCCAGGCCGGGCTCGAGCAAGGCGATGTCGCCGCGAAAACGGTTGATGACGAAACCGGCGATCCGCCTGCGCTCCGACTCCGACAAGCAAGCAAGCGTGCCGACGATATGGGCGAACACGCCGCCGCGGTCGATGTCCGCCACCAGGATCACGTGGCAGTCGACGGCTTCCGCGAAGCCCATGTTGGCAATGTCGCGCTCGCGCAGATTGATCTCCGCCGGGCTGCCCGCGCCTTCGACCACGATCGCTTCATACTGCGACAGGAGCCGGTTGTGTGATTCCAGCACCGCAGCCATGGCGACGGTCTTGTACTGGTGGTAATCGCGCGCATTCATCTCGGCGCGCACGCGGCCGTGGATGATGACCTGGGCACCGGTGTCGCTCGAGGGCTTGAGCAGGACCGGATTCATGTCGGTGTGAGGCGCCACGCCGGCGGCGATCGCCTGCAATGCCTGGGCGCGGCCGATCTCGCCGCCGTCGGCCGTCACCGCACTGTTGAGCGCCATGTTCTGAGGCTTGAACGGCGCCACCCGCAGGCCCCGGCGCCGCAGCAGGCGGCACAGCGCGGCGACCACCGTGCTCTTGCCGGCGTCCGAAGTGGTTCCCTGCACCATCAAGGTACGGAAGGGCAGGGCATTCATGGGCTGCGGTGCCGGCGCGCCAGCTCGAGCTTTTCGCACAGGACGGCGGTTCCCGCGATCATGCGCGGACCAGCGCGGTTGAGCAGGTCGCCGTCGACCGTGAACAAGTTGTCCCTGCGCGTTGCCGTCAAGGTGGTGTAGGGCTTCCAGAGATTGACGCCGCCGTAATTCTTCTCGGCGGTGCCGAACACCGCTTCCGGATCGGCCTGCAGCACGCTTTCGACGGATACGATCGGCGCGGTGACGCTCAGCTTTTCGAAGATGTTCTCGCCGCCGCACAGGCGCAGCGCGTCAGTGATGATGTGCTTGCCGCTGAGGGTGTACAGCGGTTTGTCCCATACCTGGTAAAACGTGCGCACCACGGGGCGGTCCGCGTAGCGGGTGCGCAGGCCGGCCAGTCGCCCGCGCAGTTTCGCCGCGGCGGTGTTCGCGACAGCCTCGGTTCCCATCAGCTGGCCAAGGCGCGCCACGTTCTCCGGAATGCCCTCCAGCGTCTGCGGATCGCTCAGGAACACCGGCACGCCCAGCTTGCGCACCATCTCGATCTGGCGCTCGGAATTGTTGTGCATCCATGCCACGATCAGGTCGGGTTTCATGCTGATCACGCGTTCAAGGTCGATCTCGCGGTTCGAACCGATGCGCGGAATGCTTTTCGCGGCTTCCGGATAATCGCTGTAGTTGACCGCCCCCACGACGCGGCTGCCGCCGCCCGCAGCGAACAGCAGCTCGGTCACGTGCGGCGACATCGAAATCACGCGGGCGGCCGGTTTGTCGAGCGTGACCGTATTGCCCCCGTCGTCGCGTACCGTTACTGCGCCCGCCAACGGCGTAGCTACCGCAAGGGCGAGAAGGATGATCCATTTCATCGATTGTTCCATTCCTGGAGTGCGCTTTCCAGCCGCTGCCATCCGGCTTCGTTCGGGGGCAATCCGATCCGGATGCCGCGCGCGGCCTCGCGGAACAGGCGGCACCAGATGCCGCGGCTTGCCATGTGTGCGTGAAATGCTTCCGGCCGGGTTTCCGGCCACCAGTGAAACAGCGGCGTGCCCGCCGCCCGGATATCCTGCGCTGCCAGGAGCTCGCGCATGCGTTTGCCTCCAGCCTCCAGCCGGACGTACGTCGTCCGCTGCCAGTCATGGTCGCGCAGGGCCTGCAGCGCCACGGCCTGGGCCGGACCGCTAACGGCCCATGGCCCCAGCAGGTCGGCCAGCGCGTGCAGCATGGCGGCATCGGCCCCGACGAATCCCAGCCGCAGTCCTGCCAGCCCGAAGAATTTGCCGACCGAACGCAGGACGATCAGGCCGGCTTGTCCCGCATTGGCGGCAACGCTCAGCGCCGGGTCGGTATCGCCGAACGCCTCGTCGACGACCAACCAGCCGCCGCGCGCGCCCAGCCGCGCGGCCCAGTCCAGCAGGCGCTCGGGCGCTATCGTCTCACCGGTCGGGTTGTTGGGATTGACGACGACGACGACCTCGCTGCTGTCGACCGCCGCATCCAGTTCCGTATAGGCGGCCAGCCGCAAAACATGTCCATACTTGCCCCAGGCATGGGCGTGTTCGGCATACGAGGGAGCGGAGATCGTCACGCGCGATGGCGCTCGCAGCCGGGGGAGCGCCTGGATCGCGGCCTGCGTGCCCGCAACGGGCAGCAAGGCAGGGGCGCCATAGTAGGCGCAGGCTGCGGCGACCAGTTCAGGATCCGGCTCCGGCAATCGGTGCCAGGCATCGGCCGGAAGCGCCGGCGCCGGATAGCCGTGCGGGTTGATACCGGTCGACAGGTCGATCCAGTCGTCCCGTCCATACAGGCGCGCTGCCTCGCGCAGCTTGCCCCCATGTTCAAGCATAGTGTCCCCACAGCAGGAAGAAGGCGGCGCCTGCACCCACCACGCCGAGCCAGAGCAAGGTCGTATGCAGGACCAGGCGCCAGGCGCGTGCGATGTCGCCCGAGGTGGCCGCCGGTCCGGTTCCGAGCGGCGGACGCTGCTCCAGCCGGCCGTCGTAGACGGCAGCGCCGCCGAGCGACACGCCGAGGGCGCCTGCGCCGCTCGCCATGACCGGTCCGGCGTTCGGGCTGCTCCAAGCAGGCGCCTGGCTGCGCCAGCACTGCCAGGCGCGCGCGCGGGCGCTGCCCGCCAGCAGGACATAGGACAGCGCGGTCAGCCGGGCCGGCACATAGTTCAGTGCATCGTCGATGCGCGCCGCAGTACGGCCAAATAGATCGAAGCGTTCGTTCCGGTAGCCCCACATCGCGTCGAGCGTGTTGGCGAGCCGGAACAGCACGGCGCCGGCGCCGCCGGCCACCAGGAACCAGAACAGAGTCCCGAACACGGCATCGTTGCCGTTTTCGAGCAGGGACTCGGCGCCTGCCTTGGCCAGCTCCGCCTCCTGGGCGTCGGCGGTATCGCGGCTGACGATCCAGGACGTGCGCACGCGCGCCGTCTCCAGGTCGCCCGCACGCAGGGCGTCGACGATCGGCAGCGTATGCTCGCGCAGGCTGCGCAGTCCGATGCAGGCGTAGAGCAGCACGGCATGCAGCCACAGGCCGGCATGGTGTGCCGCCAGCCATGCGAGGGCCGTCAATGGCAGCACGGCTAAGATCCAGGCCAGTAGCCCGCGCGGGAAGCGCGAGCGGCCATGGTTCAGCCGGCCCTCGAGCCATTGCGCCAGCCTGCCGAAGCCCACCAGCGGATGCCAGCGCCGTGGCTCGCCCAGCAGCAGATCGAGCAGGACGCCCGCGAGCAGCAACGCAGCCAGCTGCGGCAACCCCAATCCGCTCAGCATGCGCTCCCTTTCAGTACCAGCGGCAGCCCGGCCGCCACGAACACCGCATGGTCTGCGCGCGCTGCCACTGCCTGGTTCAGGCGCCCGGCTTCGTCGGCGAAGCAGCGCGATACCGCGCCCCAGGGCACGATGCCCATGCCCACCTCGTTCGAAACGAAGACGATGTCGCCCGCGGCGCCACCGTCGAGCAATTCCAGTAGCGCTGCGCGCTCCTGGTGGAAGCGCTCGGGCAGCGTCACCTCGCCGACCTCCGGCCAGGCACGGCCGTCGCAGAACATCAGGTTGCTCAGCCAGAGGGTCAGGCAGTCGACCAGCACCAGGCGCTGCGGCGCGCAGTGTGCGCGCAGCACCGACGCCAGCGCCAGCTCTTCTTCCACCGTGCGCCAGTGGCCCGGGCGCTGTTCGCGATGATGGGCAATGCGCGCCGCCATTTCGGCGTCGCCCGCGCGCGAGGTGGCGACGTACACGACTTCCTTATTGGACGCCTGCGCCATCCGTTCGGCGTAGGCGCTCTTGCCGGAGCGTGCTCCACCCAGTACCAGCGTGGCGCTCAAGGCACGCCTCCGAGCAGGGCCGCGATAGCCGGCGGATTCGAGGGGAAGTAGGCGTGGAAGTAGGAGGCAGTGAGCGAACCGATGCAGTACACGGCTTCGCCTGCCGCACCGGTACTGGTCTTGACGGTATGCAGCTGCGCCGGGGCTGGCGTCTGCAGCGACGAATAATGAAAACTGTGGCCGCGCACCTGCCCCTGTTCGGTCGGCATGGCGTGGGCGCCGAGGCCCGCCAGGCGCGGCTGCATGCGCACCTCACCCGGCAACAGCCCGGCCATCGGCCAGCGTTGCCCATCCTTGTCGGTCAGGCCGTCGGCAAGCACCATCATGCCGCCGCATTCGGCCAGGATCGGCACCTTGCGGGCGTGGACTGCGCGAATCGATGCTTGCCAATGGCCGGCCTGCGTCAGCTCTGCGCAGTGCAATTCCGGGTAACCGCCCGGCAGGAATACGGCGTCGGCATCCTGTGGAACCGGTTCGTCCGCCAGCGGAGAAAAGTAGCGCAGGCGCGCGCCCATCTTCTGCAGCAGGTCGAGGTTGGCGGGGTAGAGGAAGCAGAAGGCGGGGTCGCGCGCGATGGCGATGGTCTTACCGTCCAGCATGCGCTTCACTTCCGGCCACTCCGGCGGCGACTGTGCCATCAGGGGCAGCGCTTCCCAGGTCTTCTCGTCGAAGTGCAGTTCATCCGCGAGTTTGTCGAGCAATGCATCCAGGCCGTCGACTTCGTCCGGCAGGACCAGGCCGAGATGGCGCTCCGGCAGCGGCTGGTCCTGGCGCGGCAGCCAGCCGACCAGGGGAATATCGTGCAGGGACGAGGCCACCATCTTGGCATGGCCCTCGCTTGCGATACGGTTGGCAACGACCCCGGCCAACTGCACCGGACCATAGTCGCGCAAGCCGCGCGCTACCGCACCGGCCGTTTGCGCCATGGCCGAGGCGTCGATGACGGCCAGCACCGGCACATCGAATTCGCGTGACAGGTCGGCTGCCGAGGGCGAGCCGTCGTACAGGCCCATGACGCCCTCGATCAGGATCGCATCGGCTTCGCGCGCCGCGTCGTGCAGGCGGCGCCGGCACTCATCCACGCCCACCATCCACAGGTCGAGCGTATGGACCGGCGCACCGGATGCGCGCTCGAGCAGCATCGGGTCGATGAAGTCCGGCCCACATTTGAATACCCGCACGCGCAGACCGTCGCGCAGCAGCTTGCGCGCCAGGGCAGCGGTGACGCTGGTCTTCCCCTGCCCGGAAGCCATGGCCGCGACCAGCACGGCACGGGCGCCCGCATCCCTGTCCATCACCACTCTGTCCCGGCCTGGGCCGCGATGCCCGCCTTGAAGGCGTGCTTGACCACGTTCATCTCGGTGACGGTATCGGCCACTGCCACCAGTTCGGGCGGTGCCGCGCGGCCGGTCACGACCACGTGCTGCATTACCGGGCGGTCGAGCAGGTCGGCGATGACGGTATGCAGGTCGAGGTATTTGTACTTGAGTGCGATGTTCAGCTCATCCAGAACCACCATGCCATAGGCCGGGTCGCGCAGGAAGCTTCGCGCCTGTTCCCAGGCTTCGCCCGCCTTGGCGATGTCGCGCTCGCGGTCCTGGGTCTCCCAGGTATAGCCTTCGCCCATGGCGTGGAAGCTGACTTCGTCCGGGAAGCGGCGCAGGAATTTCTCTTCGCCGGTGGACATGGCACCCTTGATGAACTGGACCACGCCGACCTTCATGCCATGGCCGAGCGCACGCGTCACCATGCCGAAAGCGCTCGAGCTCTTGCCCTTGCCGTTGCCGGTGTTGACGATGAGGATGCCGATCTCCTTGTCGGCCGCTGCAATCTTGGCATCGATCATGGCCTTCTTGCGCTCCATGCGCTGGCGGTGGCGTTCGTTGAGTGCTTCGGTGTCTTCTGGTGTCATGTCGTTCATGCCGTGGCCTCATAGGGGAGGAAGATGCGGCGGCCGCCGTGGTCGATCATGTCGATCGGGTGGCCGAGATAGTCGCCCAGCAGCGCCGGCTGCATGGTCGCGTCGACCGGGCCGGCCTGCCAGCGGCCGTCGCCCATCAACAGCAGCGCGTGGGTGGAAATACGATACGCCAGGTTCAGGTCGTGGCCAATCATGACCACGACCTTGCCCTGCTCGCGGCACAGCTTGGCCAGCAGGCCCATGATGCTGACCTGGTGCGCCAGGTCGAGCGCATTGGCCGGCTCGTCGAGCAGCAGCAGCGGCGTGTCCTGCGCCAGCAACGCAGCAATGGCGACGCGCTGGCGCTCGCCGCCGGACAGGGTACGCACGTCGCGGCCGGCCAGGTCCGCCACTTCCATCGCTTCGAGGGCATTCATGGCTGCCTGGTGGTCGTCGCTGCCTTCCCAATAGCGGTTGGCGTGGTAGGGGTGGCGCGCCGACAGGACGGTTTCGATCACGCTGTACGAGAACGCATCGTGGCGCGACTGCGCCAGGAAGGCGCGTTCGCGCGCCAGCTCTTCCGGCGCCCAGGCGTCGAGCGGGCGGCTGCCGACGAAGACCTTGCCCTTGTCCGGCCGGTGCAGGCCGGCCAGCGTGCGCAGCAGGGTGCTCTTGCCGGCGCCATTACGGCCGATGATGCTCCAGCATTCGCCGGGACGGGCCGCCCAGTCGAGGCGGTGGACCAGGCTGCGGCTGCCAGCCTTGAGGTCGAGCTCTTCGGTGCGGATCATCTCACCTCCTCAGGCGGTGCAGTTGGTAGAGGAACACCGGCGCGCCGATGATCGCGGTGATCGCGCCGACCGGTAGCTGCTGGGGCGCGATGATGGTGCGCGCGAGCGTATCGCACAGCACCAGGAAGCTGCCGCCGGTGAGCACCGCCGCCGGGATCAGGAGCCGGTGGTCGGGACCGAAGGCGAAACGGCAGGCATGCGGCACGATCAGCCCGACGAAGCCGACCGAACCGGCGCTGGTGACGGCGCTGGCCGTCAGCACGCCTGAGACGAAGAACAGGCCCTTGCGCAGGCTGCCAACGCGGATGCCGAGCGTGGCAGCCGCTTCTGCGTGCAAGGCAACCACGTTCATGGCGCGCGCACTGCGCAGGGCATACAGCAGGGCGGCGCCGAGCACCAGCCAGGGCGCGACACGCAGCGGCGCACCTGCCAGGTCGCCGATCATCCAGAAAATCATGTTGCGCAGCCGGCCTTCCGGCGCGATCGACAGCATCAGTGTCACCAGGGCCATGCAGGCCGAGGACAGGATGACGCCGGTCAGCAGCAGCATCGCCGTACCGCCTTCCGCCGCCAGCCCGCCGCGCATGTCGCGCCGGGCAAACAGGTAGAGCAGCATCGACACCGCCACCGCACCGCCCAGCGCCGCCATGTCGACCACGACGGCGCTCGCCATCAACAGCAGCGCCAGCAAGGCGCCGACCGAGGCCCCGGCCGAAATGCCGAGCACATAGGGATCTGCCAGCGGATTGCGCAGCAGCGCCTGCATCATCACGCCGGCCAGTGCCAGCGCACCGCCGGTGACGAAGGCGGTCAATGCGCGGCCGGCACGCAGCTCGATCAGCGAGGTCGCCAGCGAATTGCCTTCGCCACGCGCCAGCTGGCGCAGGGCGTTGGGCATGTCGGCCAGCGGTACGGCGATCGAACCGGTCATGCCGGCGAACAGCAGGCTGGCGACGGCGCACAGCAGCAGTGCGCCGATGACGAGCATGGCGCGCTGGCGGTTCGGGTGGGCGGGGTGATGCATGCGTCTCCTTCTTGCAGGCGCCGGTTCAGCGGGTGTCGTAGCGCAGGGCGGCGAACCAGGTGCGTCCGCTGGTGCCGTAGTTGCGCGCGAGTTCGTACTGCTTGTCCGCGGCGTTATTCAGGCGCAGCAGCAGCGACACTTCGCGTGTGAATTGCCAGCTAGTGTACAGGTTGAGCAAGCCGTAGCCACCCAGGCGGTTGCGGTTGGCCGCATCGTCAAAGCGCTCGCCTGACAGCTGCAGTTCGGCACCGGCCTTGACCTGCCCCCAGCTGCTGTCGGCCTGGAAGCTGGCGTGCTTCTTCGCGCGCCGCGCCAGCTGCCTGCCGGTGGTTTCGTCGGTCGGGTCCTGCCAGTCCAGGCTGCCGCGCAGCTTGATGCCTGCGAGGCGGGTCTGGGCTGCCACCGTGAAGCCTTCCAGTTTCGCTTCGTTGACGTTGTAGGCACAGCTGCCGACACGGCCCGGGCAAGGCGTGCTCGATACGATCATGTCGGTCAGGCGGTTGCGGTACCAGGTCGCATCGAGCTGCACGCTGCCGGCGTCGTAGCGCAGGCCGGCTTCCTGGTTGCGGCCCTTTTCCGGACGGTTGCTCGGCAGGCCGTAGTTCGGGAAGTACAGCTCGTTGAAGGTCGGGGCGCGGAAGCTGGTGCCGACGCTGGCGGTGGCGCGCAGGCCGTTGCCGAAGTGGTAGCCATAGCCGGCGGCGCCGGTGTTCTTGCTGCCATACACCGAGGAGCGGTCGTGGCGCGCGCTGGCATCGAACAGGTGGCTGCCGCGCGTGGCCGAGTAAGCCGCCGCGTAGGAATTGGTGCTGCGGCTGCGCGACAGGTCGGCGGTGGAGCTGGATTCGACATCTTCCTCACGGCGGCTGGCCAGCAGCTGCAGGGTGTCAAGGCCAAGCGCGATCGTGTTCTGCCAGGTGAATTCGTCCTGGCGCGTGTCGATCTGGCTGGCGCCGGATGCCGCCGCGCTGGTAAAGCTGCCCAGTTTGTCGTTGGAACGTGCGTATTGCAGGGTGCTGCGCCAGTTGGCGCCGAGCTGGCTGCTGGCGTAGACCGCCGCGGTGTCCAGGTCCTGCTTGTTGTGGACGTCGTAGGCCGCGCTGCCGCTGTCGTACTGGGCGCGCAGGTCGCTGTGCAGGAACTGGGCGCCGACTTCCGTGCCCGGAGCCACGGTATAAGAAAGCCGGCCGTTGGCGCTGCGGCGGCGGTAGCCGTCTTCGTCCGGGTTGAAGCCGAAAGCGCCCGGGCGTGTCGCCGAGAAGCCGTCCGATTCTTCGTGGCCGGCGCTGAGGGCGTAGCGCAGGGCATCGGCCGAGCCGTGCACGCCTGCGTCGAGCTGGCGCGTCGCGTTGCTGCCGGCGCCGGCCGAGCCGGTGACCACCGGGGCGCCGTCGCCCTTGCGGGTGAAGATCTGGATCACGCCGCCGATCGCGTCGGCGCCGTACAGGGTGCTGAGCGGTCCGTAGACGACCTCGATACGCTCGATGGCGCCGAGCGGTATCGCGTTCCAGGCCGCGACGCCGCTGGTGGCCGAGCCGATGCGCACGCCGTCGAGCAAGACCACGACCGCGTTGCTGTTGGCGCCGCGCAGGAACACGCTGGTCGACGCGCCGGCACTGCCGTTGCGGCTGATCTCGATGCCGCGCTGGCGCTGCAGCACGTCGGCCACCGAGCCGGCGCCAGAGCGTGCGATCTCGTCGGCGTGGATGACGGTGGTGTCGGCGATGAGGTCGGCCGCGCGTTGCGGCATGCGCTTGGCGGTGACGACGACAGTGTCGGCATCGAGGGTTTGGGCGAAGGAAGGTGAAACGAAAGCCAATGCAAGCGAAGTGGCGAGCGAATACGCTGCCGCCTGCCGGGTTACAGGAAAGTTCATGAAATGTTCACATCAAGACAACCAGCCGACGTCCCCGTAGGCCAGATTGAACAGAAGCGCACCAGGAGTGCACTTCCACCTTTTGGCCGGTATCCGGGCTGGCAAGTATGGCCGTCCGACCTTCCCATGCATGTGCACAGTGGTCATGGAAGACGGTTCGCCGCGCTTGTCATTCATCGAGCGCGGCACTTGCTTACCGTTGCGGGGGCAGCACACATTGGCCTTGTTGAAGGGCTTCGTGTTTCCCGTTTAACTGCGGTCGTGAACACAACCGCGAGCACCAAAACGCCGCCATTATACGCACGGACGTCCGGCGTTGTCAGTCTTTCAGCACGATGACTTCGCCGTAGCCGATGCGATGGGCGCTGGCGGCGGCGCGCTGCGCAGCCTGTTCGACACTGCCGCCGGCGTGGAGGGCGCGCAGGAGGCGGATCGTTCCGGCATGGCAGATGAGGAGCGCTTCGGGATGATGCGAAGCCTGCAGCTCATCGCGAAAGGCAGCGACGCGATCGGCTACCTCGAGGACGTTCTCGCCGCCGCCGGGACGGTAGTGGAGGAGGTCGGCGGCCCAGGCATCGACCTCGGCGCGCGGGATGGCCTCCCAGCTTTGCATCTCCCAGGCACCGAAATCCATCTCGGCCAGGCGGGCGTCGAGCGTAGGGAGAACGGCCAGCCTGCCTGCGAGCGCAGTGCAGCGTGTCAGCGGACTGGCATACACCGGCAGCGTGCCGGGCAAACCGGCCTGGCGCAGCTTGCCCGCAACCAGGGAGAGCGCGGCTGCGGATACTACGACGTCGGTCCTGCCATAGCAGATGCCGGGCGCGATATCCGGCTGTGGGTGGCGTACCAGGACCAGCCGCATCGCTCAGGCGAAAGCGCCGTGGCCGAGGGTGGCCAGTACCCCGAGGTAGATGGCAGCTTCCGCCAGTTGCTGCACTGCGCCGAGGCAGTCGCCGGTATAGCCGCCGATGCGGCGTGCGAACTTGCGAGCCAGCCACCAGGTCGCGTAGCCGGCGGCGACCAGGGCGGCGAGCAGGGCATACACATCGAGGGTGCCGCTAACGAGCAGCAGCGAGGCAGCGATCGCCACGGTGAGCGAGGCGATGCCGAATTCCGCCGTCGTCATGCGTTCGGCCAGCGGCTTGGCCTTGCCTTCCTCCCGTGCGTATTCCATGCGCCAGATGAGCGAGGTCGCAGCGAGACGGGACAGCGGATGGGCCAGCAGCAGGGCGCCCATGGCGCTGGCTGGCGGCAGCATCGCGAGCGCCGTGCATTTCGCGCCCAGTATGCACACGACGCCGATGGCCCCGTAGGCGCCCACGCGTGAATCTTTCATGATCTCGAGCACACGCTCGCGCGTCATGCCGCCGCCGAGGCCATCGCAGCTGTCGGCAAAGCCGTCTTCATGGAAGGCGCCGGTGGCGTAGATAGTGGCGGCGGTCGAGAGCACGGCGGCAACCGGGGCCGGGAGGAAGAGCGCGGCCGCTGCATACACACTGGCGCCGATCGCGCCCACCACGATGCCGACCAGCGGGAAGTAGCGGGAGGCATGGTGCAGCCACTCCTGCTCGAAGCCGACCCAGCGCGGGATCGGCAGGCGCGTGAAGAACTGGAGCGCGATGAAGAACAGGCGCAGCTGCTGCATCTCTTGTCCTTCCTGTTACGCGCTGGTGCTGACCTGCGCCGATGCGAAGGTCGCCATCTCGTTCAGGAAGTTGGCGGCGGCATGCAGCAGGGGCAGGGCCAGTGCGCTGCCGGTACCTTCCCCCAGGCGCAGGCCCAGGTGCAGCAGGGGCTGGGCGCCGAGCGCATCGAGCATCAGGCGATGGCCGTTTTCATCCGAACAGTGGGCGAAGACGCAGTAGTCGAGGATGGCCGGCTGCAGGCGCGCGGCGACCAGCAGGGCGCTGGTCACGATGAAGCCGTCGATCAGCAGCACTTTGCGCAGCTCGGCCGCTTTCAGCATGGCGCCGGCCATCATCGCGATCTCGAAACCGCCGAAGGTGGCCAGTACATCGAGTGGACTGTCCGCAGCTGCATGGCGCTCGACTGCTGCGGCGATGACTTGCTGCTTGCGCTGGATGCCTTCCGCCGACAGTCCAGTGCCGGCGCCAACGCATTGGGTCAGGAGCAGACCGGTCAGCTTGTGCATGATGGCCGCCGCCGCGGTCGTGTTACCGATGCCCATTTCGCCAAAGCCGACGACATTGCCGGGCAGGTCGCGCACAAGGGCCATGCCATGCTCCAGCGCGGTGTCCAGTTCCGAGCGCGACATCGCCGGTTCGATCGCGAAATTGCGGGTGCCGTTGCCGACCTTGCGGTCCAGCAGGCCGGGGCGCTCCCCAAATACATGGTTCACGCCGGCGTCGACGACGTACAGTGCGCAGCCATTCTGCCGGGCGAACACATTAATAGCGGCGCCGTTCGCCAGGAAGTTTTCCACCATCTGCCAGGTCACATCCTGCGGATAAGCCGAGACGCCCTCCGCCACCACCCCATGGTCGCCGGCAAATACGAGAACGGCCGGATCACTGATGCTGAGTTTCGTCGAGCGCTGGATCAGTCCGAGCTGAGACGCCAGCGTCTCCAGGCGGCCGAGGCTGCCGAGCGGCTTTGTCTTGTTATTGATAGCGTCAAGCAAGGCCTGTGACAGGGCCGCGTCGGCGGTCGGCGTGATATGGGGGATCTGCATTGCAGGAAAGATAAGGTGGAAAAAACGCGACGATAACATAGTCGCAGGCGTTGTAAGTCGCGCCACCGTTTGCTATAGTCTCGTTTCTCCGACGCGAAAGCAGCTTTGAAAGCAGCGACAAGCGAAAGAGGCGAGGGGTTGACGAGTTAAGCGAAGCACTGCATAATCTCACTTCTCTGCTGCTGACGAACACAACGCTTCGCACAGTGCGGCAAGGTAGTACAGAACACTGGTTCTTTAACAATCAACAGTCGATAAGTGTGGGCGTTTGATGAAGGTGCCGGCTGGGTTCGCTCAGCTGCATACTTAAATTATCAAATGTTCACAAAAGTATTAAGCGTTGTCCCAGCAATGGGAT
>NZ_JAHYBX010000016.1:0-9480 GCF_020208145.1 Massilia hydrophila
TCACCCGTTCGCCACTCGCCACCAGGCCGAAGCCCGTGCTGCCGTTCGACTTGCATGTGTAAAGCATGCCGCCAGCGTTCAATCTGAGCCAGGATCAAACTCTTCAGTTCAATCTCTGTTTGTTGACTCTTTCGAGTCACCGGCATTGCTGCCGGGTCGCCCACTCAAGATACTGACCGTTATCCCATTGCTGGGACAACGCTTAATACTTTTGTGAACATTTGATAATTTAAGTATGCAGCCGAGCGAACCCAGCCGGCACCTTCATCAAACGCCCACACTTATCGACTGTTGATTGTTAAAGAACTGTGGCTTCCGCCGAGGATTCTGTACTACCTTGCTGCCTGGTTGCGAAGCGTTGTGTTCGTCAGCAGCAGAGAAGTGAGATTATGCAGTGTTTCGCTTAACTCGTCAACCCCTCGCCTCTTTCGCTTGTCGCTGCTTTCAAAGCTGCTTTCGCGTCGGAGAAACGAGACTATAGCAAACGAAGATATGCGAGGCAAGTGGGCGTCGCTCGATTTCTTGGATCAGCAACGGGCTCCACGACGAAATATCGATAGCCAGAGACTATCGTAACGTTCAAGTTAATTTTCTTTTGGCTATTAATGCGAATCGTTATCATCCTCTCTGTAGAGTTAGCAAAGTAGAGGAATGCAACCATGGTCGCCATCGCAAAGAAAACCAGCCAGGTAGCAGCTCACTTGATCATCGCATTTTCGATCACCTACGCCGTGACCGGCTCACCGCTCGTCGGTGGATTGGCGATCCTTGTCGAGCCCGTGATGAATGTGCTGCTGCTTCCCTTTCATGAGCGTGCCTGGTTCGTGTGGCGCCGCCGCACGTCGTCCCGCTTCGGGCCCTCCATCGCCATCGCGGCGGAAAAGCTGAGCCAAGCACTACTGCACATGGCGGTCGCCTTCGGCGTGATGTATGCGGCGACCGGCTCGCTCGCATTTGGCGGCCTGGCCGCCGTGCTGGAGCCATTGTGCAATGTACTTTTGCTGCCCGTCCACGATCGCTTCTGGGACAGACTTGCACGACCGATGAGTTCTCCCGCTGCTCTGGCATGATCACTTCCGGCGCAGTCGCTTCAGGCTTGCTGGAAGGAGATTGAACAGCCGCGCCAGCAGCTCCAGCTGCCACGGAAAGATGCAATGTGCATCCCGGCGCCCGATGGCTCCGACCATGCGCCTGACAGCGGCAGCTTCGGATTGCAGGAAAGGTTTGCTGCCGGCGTCGCCGCCATTCAGCTCGCGCAGGCGTGCGGTGTCGACATAGCCGGGCACGATCGTGGTGACAGCGATTCCGAAAGGCCGCAGGGCTTTACGGTAGGCGTCGCAGATACCGATCGCGGCACGCTTGCTGGTACTGTACAGCGAGCCGCCTGGATACTCCTCCAGCAGTCCCGCGATCGACGCTACTGCGACCAGCTGGCCATGGCCCTGCTCCCGCATCAGCGTAGCAGCCGTATCGAAGGCTTGGGCCAGACCAAGGACGTTGGCCTGCACGATGCCGATACCCGCGTCAGGTTGCGCAGCCAACGCGGCTGCGTCGGCATATTGACCCGCTGTCACGATCAGCACGTCAAGCCCGCCGATGCCGAAATGCCGGATAGCGGCCGTCAGCGCCACGCGGTCGGCGATATCGAATCCATAGCTGCGCACCTGCGGATGCAGGGTAAGCCAGTCGTGGCCCGGCCCTGCAAGCCTGCGGCTGCACACGGCCAGCTGCGCGCCCTGTGCGAGGTAATGCAGGGCCAGCGCACGCCCGATGCCGCTCGCGCCGCCAATGACCATGACTTTCATGCGTCCCTCCCACCGAAGGCGAGCATGCCCTTTCGGTAGCCATACTCCCATTGCGCGCGCACCTGCGCGGCATAGGCTGCATGCTTGTCCGGCACGGCCAGCTCGATGCGCTGCCGGCGCCAGAAGATGCGCTTGCCGGTGCCGGACCCACGCAAGGCATGGGCGGCGTCGCGCGTGTCGAACCAGGCATCGGCACGCTGGGCATGCACGTGCCGCAGGCGCGCCGCGCCATCGATGCCGAATACAGTCCGCAGCGCCGGCAGGGCCAACCACCGGTTGAACGGCATCTTGCGCTCCATGAGCACCTCGCGCGCGAGCCGCTGCGCCAGCTCGATGGGAAACAGGTCGATCACCCCGCCGGTGTAAGCCCGGCCGGCCCAGGCGTGAACAGGGAAATAGAACATATCGGCGATCGACACCCGCACCGCATCGGCGAGCGGCATCGCGCATTCCACCCGCAAGTCGCTGGCGATGGCACCGCCGCTCCAGCGTGGATCGGCCGCCGGCGCCGGCATCCCTTCCAGCAGCGCCGCCGCGCGTTCAGGGCAGAAGAGCACCTGGGCAAACAGCCGCCGCGTGCCGCGCGTGCTTCCCACGGCGTCCGCCCGATACAGCAGCTGGCCGCCGACAATAGCCAATGCGGGCGGGCATCCCGCAGCGGCAGCCGGCAGCGGCAACGGCAACGGCATGCTCGGCGGCAGCGCAAACAGATGGTCGCGGAACAGGTCGGCGGCACGCGGCGCCGCTGCGCGCGCCAGCCAGCGCCGGGCCGCGCCACCCAGCACGCGCACGAGAGACATGTCCGGCACCGGGGCGATCCCGCGCAGGTAAGCGTACATCTCCGGCGATGCCAGCCAGTCGCGGCGCGCCTGCGCGTCCGGCAGCCCGGCGATCACCGCCGCGGCGATCGCACCACCGCAACTGGCCAGCAGCAGGTCCGGCGCGCGGCCACAGTCTACCGCCGCCGCGTGCACGCCCAGGTAGCACCCGAAACGAAACCCGCCGCCAGCCAGGACCAGGCAGCGCCGGTACTGTTCAGTATTTTTCAATGTCTGCATAATGTCCACATGCGAGAGCGAACACAGGGAGGGCAATCAAGGCTGCCGCCAGCGCAGCTGCCGGTGCGCGAGCGCATCCGGCACCTGCTGCTGAACTGGCTCGTCTTCGGCCTGTGCTATCCAATCGCGAACCTGCTCGCACAACAGCAACAAAGGCAGGTGCAGCGCAGCCTCGCAATCGCCCTGGATGCTTCTATCCCCTTCCTCCCCTGGATGGGGCTGCCCTACGCCAGCGCGGGCTTGCTTTTCACCCTAGTGTTCTTCCTGGTGCGTAGCGCCGAGCAGTTGCGGGTTGCCAGCCGGCGCCTGACGCTGGCCACCGTGACCGCCTGCCTGGTGTTCGTCTTCTTCCCCGCCCGCTTTTCGCTGGCGCGCCCCGTGGTGGCGGATGCCGTCCCGGCAACGCTGTTCCGCTGGCTCGAGCTGGTCGACCAGCCCTTCAACCAGTTTCCTTCGCTGCACGTCGCCTATTGCGTGATCATCTGGTGCGCGTTGCGTCCGCTGTGCCATGGTGTCGTCCGCGCGCTGCTGGCGGCGTGGCTGTTGCTGGTGGCTGCCAGTACGCTGTTCACCTGGCAGCACCACTTGCCCGATGTCGCCGGCGGCTTGCTGTGGGGTGCCGCGACGGTGCTGGCGATCCGTCCGGGCGCAACGCGCCGCCACACGGTCGCCTTCCATTACGCGATCATGGCCGCGCTCCTGGTGCTGCTTGGTGTCGGCGCACTGCGCAGCTGGATCGCGGCGTATGCGGCGGTCTCGCTGTTGCTGATCGCGGCTGCCTACCACGAAAAGTGCGCTGGCTTCCTGCGCAAGCGTGGCGGGCGCCACCCGCTGCGCGCCTGGCTGCTGTTCTGGCCCTATCTCGCCGGGTACTGGCTGACCTGGATGCTGGTGCGCCTGCGCGACCGGCGGCGGCCGCCCTTCGTCCGGCAGGCGCCCGGCCTGTGGACCGGACGGCGCCTCAGCGACGCCGAGGCCACGGGCCTGCCACAGGGATGCCATGTCATCGACCTGTCCGGCGAGCTGGCGGAAGCGCCGGCACTGCGGCGCCACGGCTACAGCCACTTTCCGCTGCTGGACTTGCAAGCGCCGCGGCCAGGGCAGTTGCGCCAGGTGCTGGCGGCGCTCGCCCGCCTGCATGAGAATGGTGTGCCGGTCTACCTTCATTGCGCCATGGGCTACAGCCGCTGCCATCTGATCGCCCGCCTTTACATGAGAAAACGCCGCCGATGTCCTATTCGATCTACCAGCTGAAACCGCGCTTCCAGCAGCTCCTGCGCCCTGCGCTGGCCGCACTCGGGCGCATGGGTGTGACGCCCAACCAGCTCACGCTCGGTGCGATGGCGCTGTCGCTGGTCTACGGCGCGGCACTCGCCATCGCGCCTGCCAGTATGGCCCTCTGGTACGCGCTACCACTGGTCCTGCTGTTGCGCATGGCGCTCAACGCACTCGACGGCATGCTGGCCACCACCACCGGCCGGCAAACCGCGCTGGGCGCGCTGCTGAATGAACTGTGCGACCAGGTCTCCGATGCTGCCCTGTACCTGCCTTTCGCGCTGGCCGCCGGCGCTTCGGCGCCGCTGGTCGTGATCGTCGTGGTGGCAGCGCTGCTGGCGGAATTCGCCGGCGTGCTGGCCCAGGCGACCGGCGCAGCCCGCGCCTACGATGGACCGATGGGCAAGAGCGACCGCGCCGTCGCGTTCGGGCTGGCCGCCCTGCTGCTCGCCGCGGGCGCTGCGCCAGCCTGGTTCAACGGCTTGCTGCTGCTGGTGCTGCTCCTCTCGCTGCTGACCATCTTCAACCGTCTACGGCGGGCGCTCCGCCCTTGCGCGCCAAGGACACCGTAAAGATCCCGTCCACGCCGATCACTGTCTCGAGCTTGTGCGCACCGGCCAGGTCCACCAGGGCATCCATCTCGGCCTGGGGGCGCGGGCGCATGGTCCAGGGTCGGCCACGGTGGTTGGTCAGCGTGCGGGCAATCGTTTCCAGCTGCGGATGCCATGGCTGCGCCGTATAGATCAGGTATCCGCCTGGCTTCAGGCAGCGCACGACAGCCCGCAAGGACGCGCTCACCTGCCCGTTATCGCTGAACAGTTCATAGAGCCCGGAGACGACCGCGATGTCGTAGAGGTTTTCCTGCCCCTGGTAGCTGGCTTCGCTGAACGCGTCGCACACAGCAAAGGCGATCGGAACCCGCAGCTGCAAGTCGGCCGCCAGGCGCCGCGCATTGTCGACGTTATGGCCCAGGTAGTCGCGCAGGGTCAGCTCGATGCGGTGGTCCTGGAAGCGCTTGACGGTCTCCAGCAGGTAGCGCGCCGATCCCGCTGCGATGTCAAGGATGCGCAGCGTTTCCTGGGGCGGATGAACGGCGATGCGTTGGGCCAGCATGCGCTGCAGCTGCGTGCGGCGCACGCGCACGCCGCGCCATCCGACCGCGTCGAGATAGGCGCGGTCGATCAGTTTGCCGATTCCCAGGCGGCCCGCGGCCTGGTCGCGATACACATAGTCGAGCGACTCGCCCGAATCGAAGCCATGCGCCAGGCCGATCCGCATGCCCTCGCTGAGCGGGCCGAACACGCGCAGCATGCGCCGCTGGATGCCGAAGTACAGGCGCGCTGGAATACCGCCGCCGCGCCCGAGCGCAGCATAGGCGCGTGCCGCCGCTCCGTCCCGATCGGCAGCGGCGTAAGACGCCGGCTCCGGTAACGGCGCCCCGAAGCAGGCTTCGATGAAATCGACGCTCGCCTGCACCGCGGTCGTGGCGTCACGTTCATAGAACACGGCGTGATAGCAGTTTTCCAGCCTGAGGTAGCGCTTCAGTGGCGAGGCCAGGCGCGTAAAGAAATGCCGCTGCGGCGCCTCGCTGACGACGTAGTCCTTGTCGGCGGCCAGCATCAGCACCGGCAGATCGATGGCGGCGGCATCGGCAACAATGCGCTGTGCCGTATCGGCCAGTTCGAGCAGCAGCCTGGCCGAGATGCTTTTTGCGATCAGGGGATCCGCGGCGTACGCGCGAGCCTCGTCGGCGCAATGGGTGAGCATGCCGGGGCGGATATAACTGCTCACGAACAGCGTGCGCCTGAAGCGCAGTGCGCAGCGCAACGCGGGCCTGGCCAGCGGTACATAGAGCTTGATGTGGAAGGCGGCCGCCGCCATGACCAGGCCGCGTATCCGCGGCGCGTAGTCGTGCACCCAGGTCGCAGCGACCACCGCACCGACGCTGTTGGCGACCACGATCATGTCCGCGCGTGAGATCGCATGACGCGCCTCCACGTGGCGCACGAAGGCATCGAGGTCGGCGACGAGGGTGGCGACGTCGGGCGCATCACCACGCCGGCCGGGAGAGTAGCCATGGCCGCGTGCATCATAGGCAAATGCCCAGTCCTGGTGCAGACCGAAGCGCTCGACCAATCCGCCGATCCGTCCCGAATGCTCGTGGCCACGGTGCAGGAAGATCAGTGCCCGTGGCGGACGATCGACCGGTGGAGCTGCCGGCTGCCACGCGCGGTAAAACAGGCGGGTGCCATCGGCGCTGTCGAATCCCGACTCGATGGTGCTCCAGGTTCGTGGGTGCTCGAGCTTCATGCTTGTCCTTATGCGATGCCGCGAAGTAGGCAGTACAGCAGGGGCGCGGTCAACACCAGGCTGTCGACGCGGTCGAGAATCCCGCCATGGCCGGGAATCAATGCCGAGAAATCCTTGATCGCGAGAGCGCGCTTGACCGCCGAAAACATGAGGTCGCCCAGGAAGCCTGCCAGTGACAGCAAGGCCGCGTACAGGGCGAGCGTGCCTGCATCCGCCAGCGACAAGTAGGTGCCAAGTGCCCAGCTCACGAACTGCGAGATCACCAGGCCGCCCGCCAGGCCTTCCCAGGTTTTGTTGCGGCTGATGGCAGGTGCGATCCGACGTCGGCCGAGCAGCTTTCCGGCGCCGAACTGGCCAATGTCGTTCAGGGCGGTGAGAGTAAACAGATAGAAGAGCCATCCAAGGTTCGCGCGCGGCCCGAAAGGCAATGCGGAAAACAGGGTGAGCACGTACATCGCGCCTGTGGTGGCGAGCAGCAGCAGCCAGACGACCCTGCATGGCGAAAAATGCAAGCGGCAGCGCAGGGCCTGCAGGGCGATTGCGCCGGAGATCAGGATCTGCGCCAGGGCGGGCTGCCGCCAGCCGAGCAGGAGGACAAAGGTGGCAAGCATGGCGGCGCCGAGCCGGAAAAAGGCAAGCTTGCCACGATAGTGCTGGCCAAGTTCGCGGCAAGCCAGCAGGAAAACAGCACAGGCCAGCACAGGGGGGCCGAAGGGATAGGTCAGCAGGGCCAGACTGATGGCCGGGAAAATCCGCCACCACGCATTGACCTGGTGGCGCAACATGCCCGGGGCCGATGCGCTCGCCCTGATGGTGACGGAAAGGGAGCTTGTCGCGAGCAGTCCGTACAAGACCAGGCTGGCCATCGCGATCCGAACACCGGTATCAAAAAACGGAAATATCGCGGCCATGTTTGCCTGCACTGAGTGGATTGCACTTTGTCGTTGCACTTTGTCGTTGCACTTCGTTACTTGCAACTCGTTAAGTGTAGCCACGGGCCGCGTGTGTGGCGGGGTGTGATTTTTGCGCAAAATCAAGGCAGGAGCATATTTCGCGCGTCGCCACTCACGGACGAGTACGCTTTTAATCAGACTCAAGCATTCGTCATTGGTATGCAACTTCAGCAATGGAGGTGGTCATAGTGATTCCATTTAATGTTATTGAAAGAATCATCGGATGAGAAAGCCAGTTAGCTCCAGATCGAAACGAAGCGTGCAGTCTTTGCTGTGCTGCGCTGCTGTCCTTGCCCTGCATGCATGCGGTGGCGGTGACGGCGGTGCGGACGATGCCAAGGCATCTGCGCAAGCGGCGGCCATAGAGGACGATTCCGCCGTGGACGCAGTGATCGTTACGGGTGCAGCAAGCGCGGACGAGCCAGAGCAACTGTCCACTGCCCATGAGGGAATATCAGTGAAGGATGATGGGGGTGCGTATGCGGCAGAGATCGCTGCCAGCTCCTTGCCTGCACCGCCTCCGTCCGTCGGCGCCCCTGAACAGAGCGTACCCGCACAGGGCGATATGGCGATTGAAAAAGCCGCGCAAGCTGCCTACGATGCGCTCGCAGACACGCAATACCAACTCTATGTGGCAAGCGATGGGTCCGATAGGAATCCGGGGACGAAGGATCTGCCGTTCATGAGCATCACCAAAGCCTCGCGCGCGGCCAAGCCCTCGACCACCATTTACGTCGCGCCAGGGACATATCGGGAAAACGTGCTTACCCGCCCCAGGACGAACGCCGCAGGGCGCGTCAGTTTCGTATCCAGTACACCCGGGGCGGCGAAGATTATCGGCAGCGGCACTGGAGCGGCATGGACAAACCGCGGCAACTACGTCGATATCGTCGGCTTCGATATCAGTGGGACAGGACGCATCGGGATCGCAAACCTCGGCTCGCAGACCACCATTTCGGGCAACCATGTGCACGACATCAAAGTGTCCGGAGGCTGTACCTCCGCTGGAGGCGCCGGTATCGTCAATGCGGACTATGCTGGCTCCGATGCCGACATCATCGGGAACCTGGTCCACGATATCGGGACACCCGGTTCCTGCAATGGCGTGCAGGGAATTTACCACTCGAACAAACGTGGGAGGATTCAGAACAACGTAGTCTATCGCGCGTCATCCTTCGGGATTCACCTGTGGCATGCGGCGACCGATGTGGTGATCTCGAATAACACCACCTTCCAGAATGGTTCGAAACGCATGGGAGGTGGCATCGTAATCGGAGCGGGTGACAAGCCAGGCAAAATCGTGGTGAACAACACGCACGTTTCCAACAATATCGTCGTACAGAACCCGCGCTTCGGGATTACCCAGTACTGCTACCGGGGTCAGAATTGTATTGGCGAGACCAACACCGTGACCAATAATCTCATCTATGGCAATGGCGTCAATCTCGTGATGAAAGTGGGCAAGGCAAGTGGGACGATCATGGCGGATCCGCAATTCGTGCGCTATGCACCAGATTCAGCTGCGGGCAATTATGGTTTGAAGAGCACGTCCCCGGCCATCGACAGGGGGATGCGCGCTCATGCGCCGCTACAGGACATCGTCGGCATCAAACGTCCGCGCGGAGGAGGCGTTGATCTTGGCGCCCATGAGAGTTATTGAGCTGTATTG
Source organism: Massilia hydrophila (assembly GCF_020208145.1). Taxonomy (NCBI): domain Bacteria; kingdom Pseudomonadati; phylum Pseudomonadota; class Betaproteobacteria; order Burkholderiales; family Oxalobacteraceae; genus Massilia; species Massilia hydrophila. The sequence goes on from NZ_JAHYBX010000016.1 coordinate 9,071, forward strand.
GGAAGCCGAACGAAAAAAACCCCGCAGAGATCACTCTGCGGGGTTTTTCATATAACTAGCCTGACGATAACCTACTTTCACACTGGTTGCAGCACTATCATCGGCGCAAAGTCGTTTCACGGTCCTGTTCGGGATGGGAAGGGGTGGGACCGACTTGCTATGGTCATCAGGCTTTGACTTGTCCGAGCTTCGCCTTGCAGCGTTGCTCGCAATCCGGGAAGAAGTATCGTTCTTTTTATTCTTGGGTAGCAGTATCAACAAACTGCAGCTGTATTCTTGACTTGTCTATAGCCTACCAAGGTTATAGGGACAAGCCGTACGGGCAATTAGTACTGGTTAGCTTAATGCATTACTGCACTTCCACACCCAGCCTATCAACGTCCTGGTCTCGAACGACCCTTCAAGGAGCT
>NZ_JAHYBX010000017.1:0-8905 GCF_020208145.1 Massilia hydrophila
TTCCCATCCCGAACAGGACCGTGAAACGACTTTGCGCCGATGATAGTGCTGCAACCAGTGTGAAAGTAGGTTATCGTCAGGCTAGTTATATGAAAAACCCCGCAGGGTGATCTCTGCGGGGTTTTTTGCTTTTGTGCTTATAGTTTTTCAAGCGAAGCGCCCCGCAAGCCGACCAGCACGGCTCGACCGTGCCCATCCACGCGCAATTCACCGTATTTCGCCTTGCTCCATCGTTCTCCATCGCCTTCTTCGAAATGCCATGCATTGGCTGGCAAGGTGAATCTTTCCCGTTGACGTGTTACCTCGATAAGAATTTCGTTATCCTTCAATGGAGAGCGCTTATCGTGGATATGCGTGATCGTGGCGACACCGTTCTCGCCGCGCTGCGCAACGGCAAAATAGGGCGCTTCGATATCGCCGCCATCCAGCTTCGCATCCAGATCGCCGGAGAGGGCGAAGTTGAGCGCCATGTAATCACCTTGCATCAAGGAACGTGGATCGACGGGTGCCAACTCGACAAAAATGCTTTGGCCCTGCCGTATGATCTGTTCCTTTTGATAGATACCGACGTTGACGATGAGGAGGGCCGCTACCGCAGGCGCGATCAGGCCCGCTTTCGTCCACCTGCGCCGATCGGTCTGCAGGTCAGAATCGCACTCTGCTTTGCCTGCGATCCTGCGCTCGCGCCATGGGCTGGCGAAGAGCAGCACGCCGGCAGCAGAAAACAGCAAGACGCTTTTGTAGAGCAATGGCCATCCCAGCCAGTAATAGAGCGATCCGATGGTCCATAGTCCGGCAAGGCCCGTCAGCTTTGCGAGCTGTGGCCGGCCCCAGACGAGACAGGCGGCGGCCATGAGCAACAGGGCGCCAAGCGAGGTCGTAAACCAGCTCACCAGGACGAAGACCGGAATGCATACTCCCAGCAATCGCCCGTCGAAGCGCTTGAGTGTAACGAGCCAGACGCCGGCCGCAAGCGCGGCGCCAGCAGAAAGAAACGGCGGCGCATACCCGAACCACACATCATGGCCGCCAAGGCTGAGCCAGTTATGGTCAGGCAATATCTGGCTGATGAGAAATGACTGACCTGACTGATAAGCCAGCATCAGAACATTGACGACTCCTAGGCCGATTAATACCGATTCCACGCCGGATGCAATGCTGTATTTGCCATTACGCTCGGCACTGCGCAAGAGTGCATGTCCCGCCAGCCATACGCCTAACAAGAGGTAACATCTGTTCCATATGATGAGCTGCGCTAACGACGTGGCTGCATCGACGGCGAGCAAGGCCCTGTCCAGCATGAAAACAGCAAGAGCACAGCATAATGTCCGTATCCATACCTGGCGTACGGCAAGCGACACGGCAAGCGCTGCGACGGCGCATATCGCGTCGTCGTTGTAAGCACCGCGCGGCACCCATACCATGAACAACCCACTGCCCAACAGGCACACGCCGAGGTATTCCAAAAACAAAGGCAATTTGCGAACGCGCAGCATAGCGGCAGCACAGCCGAGTACGACGGGACCGAGGACATACAATTCTGTACCCCTGCTGCTGTTGACAAACAGGAGCGCAAACAGGCCGCAAATAGGCAGGGCAGCGAGCAGGGCACCGACAGCCGTCAGCACGACGACAGGCCAGGGAGGCCCGGATTTCTCCGCATCGAGCAGTGTGGCATCGACCAGTCCACGTGCTAGGGCGTCACGTACGATCGCGTCAATTCGATTGGTCACGGTTTTGTCCTTCACGGAACTGATTGCGATACAAGTGAATGATCAGCATCGCGCTCGACATGAGTGCCGCGACGGCGGTAAGTCCGACAAGGACGAGCAAGGCCCCGAATGAGCGGAATTCGAGCCCAAGCCTGACCGCCCCGCATACCAGTAGAACGTCGATCGCCAAGGCCGTGATCGATAGCGACAAGGTGTCGAAGGCGGCACGGCTGGTAAAGAAGATGAACAGCGGGCACAGCGCCAGGAGCGCGAGCCAGAACATCGGGCTATCCGAACCGAACAGGCTCGTCACTCCCAGGGTCGTGGTCAGGCCGGCCGCCGACAACAGGGCCAGGTTCTGCGCCCAGGTTCCTGCGCCGCTCCAGCCGCGCCAGGGGGCGGAGAGCGCCAGAGGAATCGCCAGGACCGCAAGCATGGCTGTCAACTGGATATGCAGCACGGTCGGCCCAAACCAGCTTCTCCCGCCGTGTGCCGCGAGCCAGGTCGAGACGCCGCACATGGCGACAACCACCCAGGCCGACCACAGGAGATCGGAACGGCTGGCCAACGCGAGAGGCAGGGCCAGGACAGTCCACAAGGCAAACAACTGCCATGGATCTGCTCCCGATTGATAGTGCTGCCCGAAAAAACCGAACATCGTGCCGATCGTGAGCAGCCCAAACAAGGCAAGCCCTATCCGAAACCGGACGAAGCGCGCAGCGCCATAGCATGCTGCCGCAAGCAATGTTTCCAATAACAGGAACATGGCAAAAGGATTTTGGGCTTCCCAGTTTGCGGCAAGGAAGAAAATCAGCCCCAGGCCCGCGAGCGCGGCGGCCAGGATGCGTACCCGCTGGCGCACGCTCGCTTCCGGCAAGTGCATCGATTCGCGCAAGGACGCAATGTGCCGCAACTCCTCGTAGGCAGTTGCGGACAGCCGTTGCTGTCGTGCCAGTTCAAGCAAGGCAAGCCGTGTGCTCAACATGGGTGTTCTCCGAAGAAAGCCGTATGCCATTCTAGGAGGGGCACCTTGTCACGATGTTGACGTTGAGCACGACGGTGCCGCCATTTCTTCGCTACCTGAACGGTATTCGTGCGGCGATTCCTACATCGGATCGGAGACTTATCCTATACAGCACATCACTTTCCACGAGCATGATCAATCCATTGCGTCAGCAAAGCGGAGGATGGACCATGAAATCGAAGGAAAAGAGCCTGGGTGGCGTGAACCGTTCGCGCGGCATCCATAAACCCAAAACCGTCAGCGTTGCCGAGGGCAGCCTGCAATCGCGCGCACCGGGAGCGGTGATGCGCGGTGGCCCCGAATCGCCATTCCCCGTGGCACATACGGGCTCTCAGCAGTCCGACCTCGGCCGCAATGCGCGGGGTGGTGTCGGCGGTTCGCAAGGCGGCGGCTGGAGTGCGCGCCAGCGTGGCCAGCGCATGCAGGCGCAGGCCGAGATGAACCGTGTCGGCGAAATCCAGCAATCCGGCCAGGGTGGGATGGAGCAATCCCAACATGCCGGCTCGCAACAGTCGGATTCGGGTCAAGGTGGCGCCCGGGGCCTGCAGGGACATCCAGACCAGCCGGCGTCGGACTACGCTAGCCGTCCGAACCAAAAAACGCCTCGCAGCTGAGCTGCGCCACCCCGCCCAGCGCCCGGCATGTCCGGGCTTTTTTGTGTCCACTGCCGTCGCTCCTGCCTGCGATCGGAATCTGGGGCACAATGCACCTGTCAGCCTTGCCATTTCAACCATGACAGGAAAAGCATGAAAGAACAGGTCGCACGCAATGCCGTGCTGGTGCGCGCCATTGAATCCGCCGACATCCAGTACGAGGTGCTGAGCGAGGACGATCGCAAGTATGCCAGCCGCAGTGCAAAGGAACTGGCTGCCTGGCAGGCAGCCGACGCCAAGTCCGCCATGACCCAGCACCATTTTCTGGAGCAGCGCTCGGAACAGATCCTGAAACGCCTCGGGGAACGCATACCGGCCTTTGGCGCTTTTGCCAAACGCCGCCTCGGTTTGTCGGGCTTCTGGCTGGCATTGCCCTTCCTGGCCCTGGTCAGCGGCGCCCTGATCGACCGCATCGCCGATCCGCACCGGGTCGATTTGCTCTCCGCCCCCTTTCTTTTGATCATAGGCTGGAACCTGCTGGTCTACCTGTCCGTGCTTGTCCTTGCCTGCATTCCCGGCAAGCCCCGCGGCTGGGCCGGTCCGGGCCTGCTGCGCCGCCTGAGCCTGGGCAAGCTGGCCGTCCCGCGCAAGCTGCCCGCGCCGCTGGCCGCCGGCATTACCAGCTTCATGGGCGAGTGGGCGGTGCTGAGCGCACCGCTCACCCGTGCACGGCTGAGCCGCACGGTCCACCTGGCGGCAGCCTGCTTCGCCCTCGGCGCCATCGCATCACTGTATGCGCGCGGCTTGCTGACCCAATACGTCGTCGGCTGGGAAAGCACGTTCCTGGATGCTTCTCAGGTCCATACACTGCTGTCCTGGCTATTCATGCCGGTAATGAATGTGTTCCCCTTCCTCCAGGGTTTTTCCCTGGCCGAGATAGAACAGCTGCGTTTCGGGCGCGTCGTGGCTGCCGCCAGCGGCGAGCGCTGGGTCCATCTCTACGGCGCAACCCTGCTGCTGCTGGTAGTGCTGCCGCGTGTGCTGCTGGCAGGGTTCTCCGCCTGGCAGGCGCGCCGCTTGGCAAACAGCTTCCCGCTCGACCTTGACCAGCCGTATTTCCGCAAGCTGGCGGATAGCATCGGCGCCGGTTCTCCAGCGCTCTTGCGTGTCCTTCCTTACAGCTACACGCTGGACGAAGCACGTGATCGCGGCCTGTGGTCGATCGCGGCTGCGGCGCTTGGCGCCCAGGCGCGAGTCCAGCTGCGTCCGGCCAGCGCGTATGGCATCGACGCGAAGGAGGCCCTGCGCGACCTGCAGCTCGATGAAGCAGGCGTCACCGTCACTGCGGTCCTGTTCAGCCTGTCCGCCACACCGGAAAAGGAAAACCATGGCGCCTTCCTCGATTACCTGACGAAACACGTGCGCCGCGGCGTGGCCGTGCTGGTGGATGAATCGCCGCTCACCGAGCGTATCGGCAGCCAGTCCGGCAGCGCCGAGCGCGTGGCTGAACGCAGTACGCTGTGGCGCCAGTTCTGCAGCTTCCATGGCACCTCGGCGACCTTCGTCAACCTGCTCGAGCCAGGCAAGTATCCAACCGAACTCGGCGCGGGCCTGCGCCTGCCGGAGCTGCGCTGATGGACGATCCGGTCAAGATCCAGTTCGCGCTCGTATCGCACACGAATAATGGCAAGACGACGCTGGCGCGCACCTTGGTCGGCATGGATGTGGGCGAAGTGCGCGATGCCGCCCACGTAACCCAGTTCGCCGAGGCCCACCTGCTGCAGACCAGCGCGGCCGGTGACAGCCTCGTGTTGTGGGACACGCCGGGCTTCGGCGACTCGGTACGCCTGCTCAAGCGCCTGTCGATGTCGGGCAATCCGATCGGCTGGTTCCTGCGGGAAGTGTTCGACCGTTACCGCGACAAGCCCTTCTGGCTTAGCCAGCAGGCCTTGCGCGCCGCCAAGGAAGAGGCCGACGTCGTGCTCTACCTGGTGAACTCGTCCGAGGCGCCCCAGGATGCCGGCTACCTGCCGTCCGAGATGAAGATCCTCGAATGGCTGGGCAAACCGGTCGCGGTGCTGCTCAACCAGATGGGGCCGCCGCGCCCGGGCAGCGAAGAGGCGGCCGAGCAGGGACGTTGGAAGCAGCACCTGGCCAGCTTCCCTGTCGTAAAGGAAGTACTGCCACTGGACGCCTTCGCCCGCTGCTGGGTGCACGAACACGTGTTCTACGATGCGATCGGCAAGCTCATCGAACCTGCAAGGCAGGCAGGCTATGCCCGCCTGTTGGCTACCTGGGAAGACGCCAACCAGCGGCGCTACCGCAATTCCCTGCACCTGGTGGCGGAGCTGCTCGCCTTTGCCGCGCGCGACCGCCAGGAGGTTTCCTCGGAAGGAGGCCAGGGGCTGTTCAGGTCCGCCCTGAAGGCCGTCGGACTGGGCAAGGACGAGCAGAAGCGCCAGGAACTGGCGATGGCCACGCTGGTCCAACGCCTGAACGACGAAATCGGCAGCACCACCGCACGCATGCTGGTCCTGCACAAGCTCGACCCTGGCAAAGCGGGCGCGATCAATGCGCGCGTGCGCGAGAACTTCGCCGTGCGCGCGCCGGTGGACCGAGCCCAGGCCGGCCTGCTGGGCGCAATGGTCTCGGGCGCGGCCACCGGCTTGTCGGCCGATCTGATGGCGGGTGGTCTTACCCTCGGCGGCGGGGCGCTGCTGGGGGCGATCGTCGGCGCGCTGACCATGGCTGGCGCAGCCTGGGGCTTCAATGTGGGCACCGACCGCAACCAGCACACGGTGCAGTTTGCCGATGCCTTCCTGCAGACACTGCTGACCGGCGGCCTGCTGCGTTACCTGGCGGTGGCCCATTTTGGACGCGGGCGCGGCAACTATGTGGAAAGCGAGGCGCCTGCCTTCTGGCAGGCGGAGGTGGAGCGGGCGGTCGCGGCGCATGCGGGCGACCTGCCGGCCTTGTGGCGCGCCTTGCGCGCGGCGCCGGATGGGGAGGCGGCCATCGCACTGGCCGAGAAAACGCTGGTGCCAGCGGCGGACGCCGTGCTGGCGCAGCTCTATCCGGCGGCCGCGCTACCGGCGCCGTCCCAGCTTACTGGAACCGGTATTGCGCGCTGATGCCGAGCAGCCAGTTGCGCCCTGGCGCGGCTTCGTAGAAGCGGCGGTTCGCTTCGGCCACGATGACCGAGCCGACATAGTCGCGGTCCAGCAGGTTATTGACGCGCAGGTATTCCTTCAGCTGCCAGCGCCCCAGTTGTTGGCGCGCCTGCAGGCGCAAGTGGAGGATGCCGTAGCCGGGCGCCGGCACCGCCGCGTTGGCATCGTCCGGATGCACCAGGCTCGCGGCCTGGGCCTCGAGCGCGGCATTGAGCGCACCGTCCTTCGCCGTCCAGCCCAGTTCCGCAAACAGGCTGGCGCGCGGTACGCCGGGCAGCCGGTTCCCGGACGGGATGCTGCCGAAACCTTCATCGTAGATGGCGCGCAGGAGGCTGGCCGAGACCAGGGCGTTCCAGCCGCCGGCGAAACGCGAGGCCAGTGATAATTCCATCCCCTGGCGCAAGGTGCTGCCGGCATTGCGGTAGCTGGTGCGGCCGCCGTTCGAGGCCTCGACCACGAGTTCGTTCCGGGTGCGGGCCTGAAACAGGGCAAGTTCGGCTCGCGTGTGCTGGCCGAACATCGCCTTCGCGCCCACTTCGAGGTGGAGGCTGCGGCCGGGTTCCAGGTCAAAATTGAAACCGGCGCCGCTGGCCGAGTAGAACAGTTCATTGAGGGTCGGGGTTTCGAAACCGCGCGCCGCGCTTGCGTACAGATTGAGCGTGGGCGCCAGCTTGCGCAGGATGCCGAGCACCGGTGCCGTTCCCTGGTAGACGGTGCCGCCGCTGTCGTCGCCATTGTCGAGGAAACGGTCGCGCACGGCCACTTTCAGGCGCGTATGGCGCAGGCCGCCCGTCAGTACCCAGGCACCGGACTCCCATTCGGTCTGCACATACGGATCGATGCTGGTCAGGCGGTTGCTCTCGTCGCGGCGCAGCCGGCCCTTGACGCCGAGCTGGGGGCCGAGGAAGTTCTCGAAGCCCTGGCGCAGGTCTTCGGAATCGGCATATTCCACGCCAGCGGTAGTGCGCAGCGTGCCCGGACCGAGCGCACGGACATCCTGCCAATTCAGGTCCATGCCGCGGAACTCGCGATCGAAATCGATGACGCCGCCCGAGTGGCTGGCCGGCTGCTGGAAGGCGCGCGAGAATGACTGGTACTGGATCACCTGGCGCTGGCCGCCATAGGCAGTCAATTGCAGGCGGCTGGTTCCGAAACGCTGCTGCCAGTTCAGGCCGATCTGCCGATGGGCGATGCTCTTGCGGGTGTTGTAGCGTTGCGCGAAACTGCGCTGCGGCGACGCGGTGTCGGTGGTATCGGTCTCGCCCGCGCGCGGATCGCGTGAGAAACTGTCCCAGGTGACGCCGAGCGGATCCTGGGTGTCGTCCTGGTCGAGCGCATTCGCAACGATGCTCAGCTTGCCGTCACGGCCGGTTGGCAATGTCAGCTTGGCATACCCCTGGTCGCGGACCGCGGCGCTGTGCTGGCGGTAGCCGTCGGTTTCAAAGCGCGAAGCGTCGAGGACGTAGCCGAGCGTGCCGGTCTTGCCCTGGGCATTGATTTCGCGCTTGCGCAAACCGTCGCTGCCGCCAGTGACGGACAGCTCGACCGAAGGCGGAGCCTCGCCATCGCGCGTAAACAGCTGGATGACGCCGCCAGAATGGTTGCCATACAGGGCGGAAAAGGGACCGCGCAGGATCTCGATGCGCTCGGCCATGTCGAGATTGAAAGTGGCCGCCTGGCCTTGTCCGTCTGGCATGGTCGCGGGAATGCCATCCGCGATCAGGCGTACCCCCCGCACACCGAAGGAAGAACGGGCGCCGAAGCCGCGCGAGGATACCTGTAAATCCTGCGCATAGTTCTGGCGGTTCTGAACCACAATGCCGGGCACCGCCACCAGCGATTCCGACAGGTTGATGCGCGGCTGGCCCGCCTGGATGCGTCCGGCATCGACCACGCTTACCGCGGCAGGCAGATCGAAGCTTTCCTGCTCCGTGCGCGAGCCGCTGACAACGACAACCGACATAGGCGGTACGGACTGGGCCAGGACCGGAGCCGTCAAAAGGCCAAACAAGGCAGCAAGCAGTGGGGAACGAGGCAGATGGCGGGGCATGACGATAATGCAGAGTGGACAGATCGCCATCATAGCCGTGCTGGTCTATGATGGCTGTTCGTTTAGCACGGACCAGTGTCGAAAGGCCTTGCTATCGACCGTCAGGATTTGCTATAGTTCGCCTCCGCTTCGGCAAGGACCGAAAACGTTAACGTAATCAAGTGCTTACGTTAGCAGAGTCCGCAGAGAAATCTGCAACGAAGCGAACGAGGGGTTGACGGTTCTAGCAAAACACTGCATAATCTCACTTCTCTGCTGCTGACGAACACAACGCTTCGCAACCAGGCAGCAAGGTAGTACAGAATCCTCGGCGGAAGCCACAGTTCTTTAACAATCAACAGTCGATAAGTGTGGGC
>NZ_JAHYBX010000018.1:0-5109 GCF_020208145.1 Massilia hydrophila
CATAGCAAGTCGGTCCCACCCCTTCCCATCCCGAACAGGACCGTGAAACGACTTTGCGCCGATGATAGTGCTGCAACCAGTGTGAAAGTAGGTTATCGTCAGGCTAGTTATATGAAAAACCCCGCAGGGTGATCTCTGCGGGGTTTTTTTGCTTTGGTAGCCTAATAAACGCGCCCAACTCTAGTTCGCGAATAGTTGGCCATGGCTCCAGCAGCGCGTCATCGCGGCGCGGTATTGCAGACGCTCGCTTTTCGCCATCGCCGCCTGGACGCTACATGGCTGGACGAACGCTTTGTCTCTGTATTCGCTCTCCTCGGCTACCGGTCTGCTCGTGCCAGGGACAATCGGCTGCCTGCGCCAGGTTGAATCGCGACCACGTCACGCGATGACGGGCTGTCTCCGCTCAGGATGCCTCTTTGCAAATCGCTTCCCACTCCAATGAAAAGCGGGCCAGGTATTTCCTGAGCCGATCGGCATCGTTGGGTTTTGCCTTTGCTTCCCGAGAGACGCTGAACAGTCTCCTGCCAGCGTCCGAGAGCGATTTTGATTGGCGGCATGTGGCGATAACGTGCGCCAGCTGTACCGCGTCAAAGGAATCCAGTTGAGCGGCGGCCTCGGCACCCATGGCCTTGGCAAGCTCAACCCTCGCGCCATGGGCCGGGCGACCCAGGCGTTGCCATAGCTCCTGCAGGCGGCGGATTTCCTCGCGCACGATCGTTTCCGTGATGTTGCCGCGATCGGCCAAGGTCCCCATGCGCGTTACGGAAGCGAGCAGGTCGCGGAAGTTGCCTTTCCACAGGGCTTCGGGCGACATGGCGAACTGCATGTAGCAATTCCTGGCCTCCCGGTTGAGGCGCACCATCTGTCCATTCTCCTGGCTGAATGCGGCCAGCAAGTAGTCCAGGTTCGGTTCGATGTCCTCGGCGCGCTCGCGCAGGCCTGGCAAGACATAGGTCCACAAATTGATCCTTGCATAAAGGTCTTCGCGAAAACGCCCGGCCATGACCTCTTCCGACAAATCACGGTTGGTGCCCGCGATCAGTTGAAAGTCGCTGCGGACCTCGGAGTCGCTGCCTATGGGAAGGAAGCGCCGCTCTTCGATTGCGTTGAGCAGCATGGCTTGCTCGTCGAGGCCGAGTTCGCCGATTTCGTCGAGGAAGAGCAGGCCCTTGTGCGCGCTCTTGAGTAGGCCGGGCCGGTCCGCGCCGGCACCGGTGAACGCGCCCTTCGCATGGCCGAACAGCGTCGAGGCGGCCGTATCGCCGCGCACCGTCGCGCAGTTCAGTTCGATGAACTTGCCGTCGATCTGGTGGCGCGCCTTTTTGAGCTCATACACGCGGCGCGCCAGGAAGGATTTGCCGGCGCCGGTCGGGCCCATCAGCAGAATAGGAGCCTTGGACTTGATGGCTACGCGTTCAATCTCGTCGATTATGGCATTGAAGCGCGTGTTCCGGGTGGCAATGCCCGACTTGAGAAAGGCGACGCCTTCTACCTGTTCTCGCGAGAAGCGCTGGGCCAGCTGGTCGTAGCGCGACAGGTCGAGGTCGATCAGCACATAAGTACCAGGTTCGCCGGGGCCATGCCGGCGGGGTGGCGACGTCTGCACCAGGCGGCCGGGGAAGAAGCGCGCCTCGGTCAGCAGGAACATGCAGATCTGCACCACGTGGGTGCCGGTCGTGATGTGGATCCAGTAGTCCTCGCGCTCGAGATCGAAGGGATAGCTTTTGGCAAAATCGAAAAGCGCGGCGTAGACCTCTTCGAAATCCCAGGCGTCACGCAGGTTGACCTGGCGCGGCTCGACGGTGGTGTCTGGAGATACGGAGGCGATGTCGGCCACTACCTGCTCGACCAGGTCGTGGGCCGAGGCGTCATGCAGCAGTTCGAAGCGGTCGACTTGGATGTTGTCATGCTGTGTCAGCGCGATACTCGGCCGCCACTTTTCCCAGCGTCGGCTACCTTTCCCGCTATCGAGCTTGGTACCGACAAATCCGATCACGACCGTTTTTTTCTTCATTTATAAATCCTTATCTCTCCGTATAAGTTATCACGCATGTCCCTGCAGGACAATGTTAGGCAGATCTTTTTTGGGATCGATAATTCTCTGGAAATCAATCACTTAGCGTCAAGAAGCGGCAGTGTCGCTAAGCTGGCACGCTGCTTGCAATAGAAGAGAGCAAGGAGAGCATCAAGATCAACCCTCGGCTCTTCAATACGAGCAAAGTCGCCATCTGGCGCCGACCGATACCGTGAACGCCGCAGTGCGCGCGCCGATGCCAAGTCGCCGCGCCACTCGTCGAATTACTCGATTGCTTAAAACAAGAGGAGCACATGGATAAAAACAATTACCAAAGTATGAATATCGACGGCGGACGTCCCGTCAAGATGTGGACCGAGGGCGTGCCAGTCGAGGAAAGCGCGAAGCAGCAACTGGCCAACACCGCACGCATGCCTTTCATCTACAAGCACATCGCCGTCATGCCCGACGTCCACCTTGGGAAGGGTTCGACCATCGGCAGTGTCATCCCAACGCTCGGCGCAGTGATCCCGGCGGCGGTTGGCGTCGACATCGGCTGCGGCATGATGGCGGCCAAGACCACGCTATCGGCCAGGGACCTGCCCGACAACCTGTCCGGCGTGCGCAGTGCGATCGAGCGCGCCATTCCGCACGGGATGTCGCCGAAGACGCGCAGCTACCGCGGGCGCGACGCGGGGTCGTGGAACACGCCACCGGCGCCGGTCGATGCGGCCTGGCTGACCCTGAAGGACGAATTCGATGCCATCTGCCTGAACACGCCGTCGCTGAAGCATACGAACAACTACCGCCACCTGGGTACGCTGGGAAGCGGCAACCACTTCGTCGAGGTCTGCCTCGACGAGGCGGGCTTCGTCTGGTTCATGCTGCATTCCGGATCACGCGGCGTCGGCAACGCCATCGGTACTTACTTCATCGAATTGGCCAAGAAGGACATGCGCCGCCACGTGATGAACCTGCCTGACCAGGACCTGGCCTACCTGGAAGAGGGAACCGAGCATTACGACGATTACGTTCAGGCCGTGAGCTGGGCGCAGAAATTCGCACGCATGAACCGGGAGGTAATGATGCAGAATCTGATCGCCGCTGTGCGCACGGTGATCAAGAAGCCATTCGAGACGCATGTGGAGGCGGTGAACTGTCACCACAACTATGTGCAGAAGGAGCAGCATTTCGGACGCGATGTGCTGGTCACCCGCAAGGGAGCGGTGTCGGCGCGCGAAGGCGAGCTGGGGATCATCCCGGGTTCGATGGGGGCGAAGAGTTTCATCGTGCGCGGGAAGGGAAATCCCGACAGCTTTCATAGCTGTAGCCACGGTGCGGGGCGTACCATGAGCCGTAACGAGGCCAAGCGCCGCTTTACGCTGGACGACCAGGTGCGCGCTACCGAAGGCGTCGAGTGTCGCAAGGATGCGAACGTGATCGACGAGATTCCGATGGCCTACAAGGATATCGACGCGGTCATGCACGCGCAGCGCGACCTGGTCGAGGTGGTCCATACCCTGAAGCAGGTCGTGTGCGTGAAGGGATGACGCGGAAGAGGAAAGGGCCACCATGATCGACCTCGATGGGTCCGCCGGCGAAGGCGGCGGACAAATATTGCGCACCGCGCTGGTACTGTCCATGGTCACCGGCCAGCCCTTCCGCATCACCCGCATTCGCGCGAATCGTTCGACGCCGGGGCTGATGCGTCAGCACCTGGCTGCGGTGAGGGCAGCCGCGCGCATCAGTGGGGCCACGGTCTCCCACGCTGAACTCGGATCGGAGCAACTCAGCTTCGAGCCGGGCGATATCGTGGCCGGTGACTACGAGTTCGCTATTGGCAGTGCGGGCAGTTGCACCCTGGTGCTGCAGACGCTGGCCCTGGCCTTGCTCCATGCCCGAACGCCATCTACCGTAAGGATCACTGGAGGTACCCACAACGAGATGGCGCCGCCGGTGCAGTTTCTACAGCGTGCCTATGGCCCCTTGCTGGGGGCAATGGGTGCCTGCGTCGATTTCAGGCTGGAACGTTATGGCTTCTACCCGGCAGGCGGAGGGGCCGTCGTCGCGCGTGTGGAGCCATGCAAGGGCATGAATCCGATCATGTTGCAGGAGCGTGGCGCGCGCCGCGCCGGCTATGCGGAAGCCTTTACTGCCGGAATCTCCCCCGGTGTTGGGCAGCGCGAACTGGCTTTCATCGGCGCAAAGATGGGGTTGAACGAGGCGCAGTTGATGGCGCACGTCCTGCCCGGGGATCAAGGCCCGGGCAATGCCGTGCTGATCACGCTGGAGCATGAGCACGTCACGGAAGTCTTCACCGGATTTGGCGCGAAAATGGTGAGGGCGGAAGTCGTGGCCGGGCACGCGCTCAAGGAAATGCACGACTATATCGGCTCAGGCGCGGCAGTGGGCGAACACTTGGCGGACCAGTTGCTGCTGCCTTTCGCGCTTGCTGGCGGAGGCTGCTTCAGCGCATCGACGGTAAGCAGACATGCGCTGACGAACGCCGACGTCATCGCACGCTTCCTGCCAGTCGAGATCGGTTTCGAGCATGAGGACAGGCGTAACATTTGTGTGGTGCGCAGGGCTTGCGGAGTACCGTGAGAATTTGCTATAGTTCGCCTCCGCTTCGGCAAGGACCGAAAACGTTAACGTAATCAAGTGCTTACGTTAGCAGAGTCCGCAGAGAAATCTGCAACGAAGCGAACGAGGGGTTGACGGTTTTAGCGAAACACTGCATAATCTCACTTCTCTGCTGCTGACGAACACAACGCTTCGCACAGTGCGGCAAGGTAGTACGGAACACTGGTTCTTTAACAATCAACAGTCGATAAGTGTGGGCGTTTGATGAAGGTGCCGGCTGGGTTCGCTCAGCCGCATACTTAAATTATCAAATGTTCACAAAAGTATTAAGCGTTGTCCCAGCAATGGGATAACGGTCAGTATCTTGAGTGAGCGACCCGGCAGTAATGCCGGTGACTCGAAAGAGTCAACAAACAGAGATTGAACTGAAGAGTTTGATCCTGGCTCAGATTGAACGCTGGCGGCATGCTTTACACATGCAAGTCGAACGGCAGCACGGGCTTCGGCCTGGT
>NZ_JAHYBX010000019.1:0-4913 GCF_020208145.1 Massilia hydrophila
TGAAAGCTGTGCTTGCCCAGGTCGATGCCGATAAGCATAACGTCTTGCATGATGGCCTCCGTCCAAAATGAAAACACCCTACAAGCTTAGTAACTTGTAGGGTGGAGGGTGACCATCTCATTAACGCCGGCATGAAGCCGGCGTTCCTGTCTGGAGCGGGCAGTCAGTTACGCCGCGAACGACTCCAGCGCCGCGTTGAAGGTCGCGCTCGGACGCATCACGGCCTTCACCTTGGCGTCATCCGCCTTGTAGTAGCCGCCGATGTCGACCGGCTTGCCCTGCACTTCCAGCATCTCGGCAACGATCTTCTGCTCGTTTTCCGCCAGCTGCTGGGCCAGCGGCGCGAACTTGGCTGCCAGTGCGGCATCCTCGGTCTGCGCGCTAAGCTCCTGCGCCCAGTACATCGACAGGTAGAACTGGCTGCCGCGGTTGTCGAGCTCGCCGGTCTTCGGCGACGGCGACTTGCGGTTGTCCAGCAGGCGGCCGGTAGCGGTGTCCAGGGTCTTGGCCAACACCTTCGCCTGGTTGTTGCCGGTCTTGATGCCCAGGTCTTCCAGCGACACGGCCAGCGCCAGGAACTCGCCCAGCGAATCCCAGCGCAGGTGGTTCTCTTCGACCAGCTGCTGCACGTGCTTCGGCGCCGAGCCGCCCGCGCCGGTCTCGTACATGCCGCCGCCGGCCATCAGCGGGACGATCGACAGCATCTTCGCGCTGGTGCCCAGTTCCAGGATCGGGAACAGGTCGGTCAGGTAGTCGCGCAGGATATTGCCGGTCACCGAGATGGTGTCCAGGCCGCGCGAGACGCGCTCCAGGGTGAAGCGCATGGCACGCACCTGCGACATGATCTGGATGTCCAGGCCGCTCGTGTCGTGGTCCTTCAGGTAGGTCTTGACCTTCTTGATCAGTTCATTTTCGTGCGGGCGGTACGGATCGAGCCAGAACACGGCCGGCATGCCCGAGTTGCGCGCGCGGGTGACCGCCAGCTTCACCCAGTCGCGGATCGGGGCGTCCTTCACCTGGCACATGCGCCAGATGTCGCCCTTCTCGACGTTCTGCGACATCAGCACTTCGCCGGTGGCGAGGTCGACGATGTTGGCCACGCCGTCTTCCTGGATCTCGAAGGTCTTGTCGTGCGAACCGTATTCCTCGGCCTGCTGCGCCATCAGGCCCACGTTCGGGACGGTACCCATGGTGCGCGGGTCGAACGCGCCGTGCCATTTGCAGAAGTTGATCACTTCCTGGTAGATACGCGCGAAGGTCGATTCCGGGATCACCGCTTTGACTTCCTTCAGGCGGCCGTCGGCGCCGTACATCTTGCCGCCGGCGCGGATCATCGCAGGCATCGAGGCGTCGACGATCACGTCGTTCGGCGAGTGGAAGTTGGTGATGCCCTTGGCCGAATCGACCATGGCCAGCGCCGGACGGTGCTCCTGGCAGGCGTGCAGGTCGCGTTCGATTTCTTCGCGCTGCGAGGCCGGCAGGTCGGCGATCTTGTTGTACAGGTCGGCCATGCCGTTGTTGACGTTGATGCCGAGGCTGTCGAACAGGGCGCCGTGCTTTTCAAACGCTTCCTTGTAGAACATACGCACGCAGTGACCAAAGACGATCGGGTGCGAGACCTTCATCATGGTCGCTTTCACATGCAGCGAGAACAGCACGCCGGTATTCTTGGCGTCTTCGATCTGCTTTTCGTAGAAGTCCAGCAGGGCCTTGCGGCTCATGAACATCGAATCGATGATCTCGCCGGCCTGCAGCGCGACCTTCGGCTTCAGCACGATGGTCTGGCCACTCTTGGTGACCAGTTCCATCTTGACGTCGCGGGCGCAATCCAGGGTCATCGACTTTTCGCCGTGGTAGAAGTCGCCGTGGGTCATGTGCGACACGTGGGTGCGCGATGCCTGCGACCACTCACCCATCGAGTGCGGGTTCTTGCGTGCGTATTCCTTGACGGCTTTCGGTGCGCGGCGGTCGGAGTTACCTTCGCGCAGGACCGGATTCACCGACGAGCCGATGCACTTGCCATACTTCGCCTTGACGGCCTTCTCTTCGTCGGTCTTCGGGTCGGCCGGGTAGTCCGGCAGGTCATAGCCTTTGGCCTGCAGTTCCTTGATGGCCGCGGTCAGCTGGCCCACCGAGGCCGAGATGTTCGGCAGCTTGATGATGTTCGCGTCCGGTTCCAGGGTCTTCTTGCCCAGCTCGCTCAAGGCGTCCGGCACGCGCTGTTCCGGCGTGAGGCGCTCGGGGAATTGCGCCAGGATGCGGGCGGCGACCGAGATGTCGCTCTGCTCGACCTTGATGCCGGCAGGCTTGGTGAAGGTGCTGACGACAGGCAGGAAGGCGTGGGTCGCCAGCAGCGGCGCCTCGTCGGTCAGGGTGTAGATGATGGTCGGATCACTGCTCATTCGCTTTTTCCTCGATGATCGCGCACTGGCGCGATGGCTGAAAACGGTGGTAACGGTCTGGCTCGGGTCTTGTGCCGAAGGCCGCGCTTTGCGAAGTCTTCTATAAGACATAAGACGGGCGTTTCACATTATGCACCAGTATTTTACTGTGCGCCACGGTTTTAGGATACCGGGGCCCGCCGCGGCGACCGCGCGCGCATCCGGAACGACAAACGACAAAACCCGCCAGGACCGAAGTCGGGCGGGTCTTGCTCTGCACAGAACTGCCTGCTGCGGCTAGCCAGCCGCACGCACCTCGCTCATTAAGCGGACAGTGCTTTCAGGGCAGCAGCCAGGCGGCTCTTGTGGCGCGCTGCTTTGTTCTTGTGGATGATCTTCTTGTCAGCGATGCTGTCGATGGTCGACACGGACTGCTGGAAGATGGTGGTTGCAGCGGCCTTGTCGCCAGCCTGGATGGCCTTGCGAACTGCCTTGATTGCGGTACGCAGGGTCGAGCGCTGTGCCGAGTTGTGTGCGTTTTGCTTAACTGCTTGACGAGCGCGTTTGCGCGCTTGTGCGGTATTTGCCATGAAATTTCCTAAATCGGGGTCAAGTTGCGTTTGCAAACATTAGCGAGTGAAACCGGCGCTCCTCATTTGTGTACGACGGGTGCCTGCCCAACGATTAGTGTCTGCTAACAGAATTCAGTACAGCCCACGATTATAGCGAACGAAAGCATTTAGGGCAATTCATAATTCAAACATTGTCGTCCGCGGGCACGTGCGGCCGCACTTTCCAGACTGTTGCCCACGTATAATTGCCGCCCATGAACCTGCTCCGTACTCTCGCTGCCATCTCCAGCATGACCATGGTGTCGCGCGTCACCGGCCTGCTGCGCGAAAGCCTGTTTGCCGCCGCCTTCGGCGCCTCGTATTTCACCGACGCCTTCAACATCGCCTTCCGCCTGCCCAACCTGCTGCGCCGCCTGTTCGCCGAAGGGGCCTTTTCGCAAGCCTTCGTGCCGATCCTGACCGAGTACAAGGGCAAGCATGGCCAGGAAGCGACCAAGACCCTGGTCGACCACGTGGCAACGGTCCTGATCTGGGCCACGCTGCTCACCAGCCTGGCCGGCATCCTGGCGGCCCCGGTGCTGATCTACCTGATCGGCGGCGGCCTGCAGAGCGAACCGGCGGCCTTCGACGCCGCCGTCTTCATGACCCGCCTGATGTTCCCCTACATCGCCTGCATGGCCTTCGTGGCCCTGGCCAGCGGCATCCTCAATACCTGGCGCCAGTTCAAGATCCCGGCCTTCACGCCGGTGCTGCTGAACCTGTCGTTCATCTTCGCCGCGGTAGTGATGGCGGACTACTTCGAGCAGCCGATCTATGCGATGGCGGTCGGCGTCTGCATCGGCGGCCTGCTGCAGGTGGCGATCCAGGTCCCGCCCCTGCTCAAGCTGGGCATGCTGCCGCGCCTGTCGCTCAATCCCCTGACCGGCCTGCGCGACGCCGGCGTGCACCGCATGCTGGGCAAGATGGGGCCGGCCGTGTTCGCCGTGGCGGCGGCCCAGATCAGCCTCCTGATCAACACCACCATCGCCGGCTGGCAGGGTCCCGGCGCGGTCTCCGCCCTGCAGTATGCGGACCGCCTGATGGAACTGCCTACCGCCCTGCTCGGCGTGGCGCTCGGCACCATCCTGCTGCCCGGCCTGGCCAAGGCGAACACCGATGGCGACACCCAGGAATACGCCTCCCTGCTGGACTGGGGCCTGCGCCTGACCTTCCTGCTGGCGATTCCGGCCGCCGTCGGCATGGCGACCCTGGCCGAACCGATGATCACCACCCTGTTCCACTATGGCGCGTTCGACGACGCCGACGTGCGCAAGGCCTCGCTGCCGCTGATGGCCTATGCCGCCGGCCTGCTCGGATTCATCCTGGTCAAGACCCTGGCCCCGGCCTTCTTCGCACGCCAGGAAGTGCGTACGCCGGTCAAGATCGCGGTGGGCGTGCTGGTCGCGACCCAGCTGATGAACATCGGCTTCGTGCCGCTGCTGGGGGTGGCCGGGCTGGCGCTGTCGATCGGCATCGGCGCCTGCATCAATGCGGCCTTGCTATACACGGGACTGCGTCGGCGCCGGATCTACGTGCCGCAGCCGGGCTGGGGCACCTTCCTGGCCAGGCTGCTGGTGGCGGCGGGCGTACTGGGCGCCGTATGCTGGTTCGGCCAGGCGCAGTTCGACTGGATCGCCATGCGCGCCACGCCGCTGCTGCGCGCCGGCGCACTGGCCGGCATCATCGCGGCGGCCGGCGCCGCCTACTTCGCCGTGCTGCTGACGCTGGGCTTCCGGCCGGGCGACTTCAAGCGCCGCGCCAAATAAGGCGCGGCCTTGCCTTGCTTTGTCTTGCCTAGGGTCTGTCTGACTGAGTTCAGGGAAGCCATAACATTATTGTCGCCACGATGACTGCGGCGAGGTAGTTATGGCCGCGCTTGTCGTAACGCGTTGCAACGGCGCGGAAGTCCTTCAGCCGGTTG